>JAFAMW010000013.1 GCA_019232985.1 Roseateles sp.
ATCCAGATCAGGCGGCCGGTGCCCAAGCCCGGCAGCACGCGCGCGTGATAGGGCTGGGTCAGGTCCTGCACGTAGTGCATGGCCCAGCCGGTGAAGCGCCAGCCCCAGTAAGGATGGCCGTGTGCGAGTGCGTCGTGCGCCAGGCTCAGGTAGAGGTGGATGCGCGCCTCGGCATAGCTGTGCTTCAGGAAGCCGGCCGCTGCGTAGATGATGCGCGACTCGTGGAGGAAGCCCATGTGGAATGGCGCCTGGCTCGAGTATTCGAAGCGCGGGTTGCCGAAAGGCAGCGGGCCGAAGCCGGTGGCCGCGCCCTGCACGGTGCCGCTGTCGGACCACAGGCCCAGGTCCATGCCGTAGTCGGGCTCGCTCGACGCGCTGGCGAGCACTTCATAGGCCGATACCGTCTCGCCGGCATCGAGCCGCTCGAACTGCGCATTGCCCGCGCCGCCATGGATGGTGCTGACGGCTTCCCAGCCCAGGCGGCGTGGTGCGTCGATCGCCTGCCCAGGGCGGCGCTGCAGGAACAGGCTGAGCTTCGCCTGCTCGTTGACGCGGATCGCGCGCAGAAACGCTTGTTGCCATGCGCTGTCGGGCGCGTTGCCGGCCGCTGCGCGAAACCGCAGCGCGTCGGGCCGCGGCGCGTAGTCAGGCAGCTCGGCGCGTGCCCAGGTTTCCTCGTGTTCGAGCAGAGTCGGCAGGGAGCCGGCGCGGTCGTGCAAGTAGTCAGCCAGAGGCTCCGCCCGCACCATGCGGCCGTTCAACTCGGGCATGCCGTCCAAGGCCTGCCAGGTGCACAGGCTGTGGTCGCTCCAGGCCATCGCCTGCGGCCCTGCGAGCAGGGCCGCGATCAGGCCGATGGCGATGCGCAGCTTGGCTTTCAGGGGTTCGTCGAGGTCTGCGACTGGCCGGCGGCCGGGTAGTTGGTCAGGCCGAAGAGCTTGCGCACGTCCGGGCTGCCAAGGCCGTAGATGTAGTCGTAGTTGAAGCTCGGGAAGCCGCCGTTGTAGACGCCATCGAAGCCCTGGATATTGCGGTGATAGAACTGCAGCGCCGCAGGCGCCCTCATGCCGCCAACCAGGGTCTGCAGCGCGCCCTGCGCATACAGGAAGTAGTTGACGTTGCCCACGCGGTGGTTCTTCTTGCCCAGTTGCTGCTCGAAGAGCGCGAGCGCGCCGACGAACTCCGGCGACGCCACCGAGGTGCCGATCACGCCGTAGTAGCCGCCGCCGATGCCGACGCCGAAAGCCACCACGGCGGCACTGTCGTCCGGGCTGCAGCTGATCGTTCCCGCCGGGCAGCCGCCGACCTGCATGCCGACGTCCGGCACGGTGCGCCAGCGGTTCGAGCCGGTCTGCGCCAGCAGCTGATACAGCGGCTTGGCAAACAGCGTGCTGACGCCGCCGCCCGCGCCCCAATAACCGCCGGAGACCTTCGTGCCCAGGTTGTAGATGTCGTAGGGCGACTCGGGGTCGGCAAAGGCGCTCTCGCGAACATAGGTCGAGTCCAGGCTCCCGGTCGTGTTGGTGGTGACGAGGTTGCCGCCGCCCACCGAGGTCACGTTCGGATCGTCGGCCGGCGAGCTGACGCTGGCGACGAAGGTCGACGCGGTCCCGCCATAGAAGTAGTCCGCGCTCGGGCATGCGAGCCCGGCCTCGTCGCCCGAGCTGGCCACGAAGGTGATGCCCTGCGCGTTGCCCTGCAGGAAAAGCTCGTGCAGGCTCTTCAGGATGTAGGTGTAGTCCACACCGCCGTTGTAGGCGGCCGTGTAGCCCAGCTCGCAGCCGCCGAAGGACGAGTTGACGATGTCGTACTGGTTGGTGTCGACGATGTAGGCGTAGCCGTCCGCGATGCTCTGGTCGCTCAGGTCGGGAATGCTCACCAGCGTGACATTGCTGCCGGGCGCGCCGCCCAGCACCTGTTGCACGTCCAGGCTGGCCTCGAACGAGCCGCCGCCGTTCTGCGCGCCGCCGCCGTCGACCAGCACGGTCGTGACCGAGGGCGCCGGCTTGCCCGTGAGTGCGGTGAACTTCTCGTGCGTGAAGGCCGCCGCGACGTCGTTCGGGAAGATCAGGTCGGACATCAGCACCGCCACGGTGACGTTGCTGCCATCGACCTTGGCGCTGTAGGCCGGATAGTCGTAGGCCTGCTTCAGGTCGTCGAACCAGTAGGGACCGGTCGTGCTGTAACGGTTGTCGACGCTGGCTGCGGGCAACTGCCCGGTCACGCGCGCGTGCACATGGCGCTCCGGCAGGGCATCGAGGCCGATAACGCGCAATTCGATGGCGGCCAGTTCGCTGGGCAGTTGCAGCGGACTGCGAGCGTGGAATCGCGTGTGGCCGTTCGCCGAGCGTTTCTCCAGCGGCGAGCTGAAGGCCTGCGCCACCACGGCGGCCGAACCGCGAACCCGCACGCCGTGCGCATTGCTCGAAACGATGGTCAGACCGCGCGCGGTGAGCGCGTTCCTGACCGCGGCGAGGTCGGCTGCGCTGGGTCCGAAGCGCTGCATGAAATCGGCCGGCTGCAGCCATTGCTGGTATTGCGGCGAGGTGACGTCGTGCAGCTGCGCCACGAGCGCCTCTGCCTGATCGGCGTGACGCAAGGGCAGGTAGACGCTGAACTCGACCACATCCTGCGCCGCGGCCGCGCTGACGGTGACGCCCCCGACGGGGCCGGCCATGACGGGTTGATTGAGCAGAGCCGCCGCGCAAAGTCCGGCAGCCAACAGATTGAGTCGCATGACATTTCCTCTTTGGTGAAGCTGAAAAGCCGACTATTCGGACCGGCCAGTCTCTGACCCGGCCCGGCCACTGTCAACGGAACATGGCGTTAGTCCTAGGTCGAGCACGCGGGCCGGGCCGCATGCCATGATCACCGCATGACCTGCGCCGCCACGCTCAAGCCGCTCTTCCTCCTCGACCCGTCCATCACCTTTCTCAACCACGGCTCTTTCGGTGCCTGCCCGGCCGAGGTGCTGGACGCTTGCCAGTCCTGGCAGCGCGAGGCGGAGCGCAATCCCGTCGAGTTCCATTCGCGCCGCTCGGCCGGCTTGCTGCTCCAGGCGCGCGAGGCGCTCGCCGCGTTGCTGGGAACAAAGGCCGATCGGCTCGTCTTCGTGGCCAATGCCACTACCGGCGTGAACATCGTCGCTCAGTCGCTGGCGCTTCGGCCCGGCGACGAGATCCTCACCAGCGACCACGAATACGGCGCCTGCGAGAGCACCTGGGACTGGGTGGCCGCGCGCACCGGCGCGCGCCGCGTCGCCGTGCCGATCCCGCTGCCGTTCGTCGCCGCCGACTACGTCGAGCGGATCTGGTCGCAGGTCACGCCGCGCACGCGCGTGCTGTTCCTGAGCCATATGAGTTCGCAGTCGGCGCTGATCTTCCCGATCGCCGAGCTGCTGCGCCGCGCCCGCGCGGCGGGCATCGTCAGCGTCGTCGACGGCGCCCACGTGCCGGGCCAGCTGACACTCGATCTCGACGCACTCGGCGCCGACTTCTACACCGGCAACTGCCACAAGTGGCTCTGCGCGCCCAAGGGCGCGGCCTTCCTCTACGCGCGACCCGAGCTGCAGGCGCAACTGCAGGCCACGACGATTTCCTGGGGCTACAACGCCGATCGCGCCGACGACCCGTCCTACGCGGCCTACCTCGGCAGCAGCACCTTCGAGCGCCGCCTGCAGTGGCTCGGCACGCGCGACATCTCGGCCTTCCTGAGCGTGCCCGCGGCGATCGAGTTCCAGCGCCGCCACGGCTGGGACGCCGTCCGCGCCGAATGCCACGAGCGCGCGCTGCGCACGCAGGCGCGCGTTGTCGAGCTGACGGGGCTGCCGCCCATCGGCGCGCCGGAAGACTTCGGCCAGATGGTGCCCATCCCGGTGCCGCCCATGGACGCGACCGAGCTCAGGACCCAGCTCTTCGAAACGCATCGCATCGAGGTGCCGGTGACCTCGCACTCGCGGCGCGTGTTCGTGCGCGCATCCTTCCAGGGCTACAACAGCGAAGCGGATGCCGATGCGCTCGTCGATGCGCTGAGGGCGATCTTCCGGCGTTGAGTTCTCAAGGCCCCGCCGCCTGCAGCGCTGCGCTGAAGAGGCTGGCCATGTGATACGGCTCCGGCTGGTCGTCGCCGCAGCCGCCATGGTCGCAGACGCGGCCGTACCAGCCGCCATGGACCGGGTCGATCAGCTTCTTGCGCACCAGCTCCAGCGTCTGCTCGTAGCGGCGCCACAGCTCCTGCTTCTGCGTGGACGACGCCGCCGCGATGAGCGCGTGCAGGCACTCGGCCTGCTCCCAGTAGCCCTTGCCGCGCTCGAGCGTGCCGTCGGGGTAGATGCGCTCGTAGGCGCCGCCGTCGATCTCGTCGTAGCCCTTGGCCAGCGCGTACTGCAGCAGGCGGTCCGACACGGCGCCGTAGACCGGCGAGATGCCGAGGCTTTCGGCGCGCCGCAGCAGGTGGGTCCATTCGAACTGGTGGCCCAGGTCCACATAGCCGCCGGCTTCGCGGGTGGGCAGCGGCTTCCAGTCGCTGTCGTACCACTCGGCCAGGCGCGCGCTGCCGTCGGGCAGGCCCTGCATGAGTTCGCCGACGACCCAGTCGCCCATGTGGCGCGCGGCACGCTGGGCGCCCGGGTCCTTGGTGGCTTCGACCAGCGCCAGAAGCGCCTCGAACATGTGCATGACGGGATTCAGGCTGCGCGCACCGCCTTCCGAGTGCGCAAAGTTGCGCGCCGTCTCGACGACGAGGCCGCCGTGCGCGTCCCGCAGGCCCAGCGCGATCTCCTGCCAGGCCGCCAGCGCGGCCTGCTTGTAGCGCTCCTCTCCGGTGACGCGCGCCATCTTCGCCAGCGCCAGCAGCGCGGCCGCATGCCCGTAGGAGCGCTTGGCGTCCGACACCACCTGGCCGTCCGCCGCCACGACATTGAAGAAGCCGCCCTGCACGGGGTCGTGGAAGTGCTCGAGCAGGAAGTCGGCGCCGTGCCGTGCCGCGTCGAGGTAGTGCGGATCCTTCGTGACCTCGTAGCCGACCAGCAGGGCGTAGAGGATGCGCCCCTGCCCGACCAGGTCGATGCGTGCCGGCTCGGCGCCCTTGTAGGTCCAGCTGCGGTCGAACTCGCTGCGATACAGGCCCGAGCTCGTCGGCGCCACGGCCAGCCAGTGCGAGAGCACGTCCTTGACGAGGGCGTCGCGGCACCAGGCGGCGTCGATGACGCTGTCCGGCGCCGATGCGCGCCCGCAGGCGCCCAGCAGCACGCTGATGCAAAGAAGGGCGCCGATGCGCCGGGCCGCGCTGCGATGGATCATCGGGCCAGTTTGGCGCGACCCGGCGCGCGTTTCAATGATCGTTCAACCCGATCATCCAGGCGACACCGAACTGGTCCGTCACCATGCCGAACAGCGCGGCCCAGAAGGTCTTGCCCAGCGGCATCGTGACCTTGCCGCCCTGCGCCAGCGCGTCGAAGCAGCGGTGCGCTTCCTCGGGGCTGTCGCAGGCCAGCGAGAGCGAGAAGCCCTCGAACTTCGGATCGCCGCCGCAGTGGCCGTCGGCCAGCATCAGCAGCGCGCCCTTGACCAGCATCGAGGCGTGCATGATCTTGTTCTCGCTGCCCGGCGGCAGCATGCCGGGCGGCGTGGGCTCGGGGCTGTCGCCGTAGCGCATCACCATTTGCACCTCGGCGCCGAGCGCACCTTGGTAGAACTCGATGGCTTCTTCGCAGCGGCCGTCGAAGAACAGGTAGGGATCGATCTTCATCTGCGTCTCCTCGAAGTGATCGCCGGGCTCACCACACCTTGCAGCGTTCGGCGTCGGGTTGGGTCATCGCTTGACCGGGCTTGCAGGCGAAGGCCTGCTGGAACTCAGGCATGTTCACGACCACGCCGTTGATGCGGTAGCGGCCGGGCGAATGCGGATCGGTGCGCGCATGGACGCGCGCGAACTCGGGCCGGTCGGCGCTGCAGTCCCACTGCGCGAAGCCCACGAAGAAGCGCTGCTCGGGCGTCAGGCCGTCGCGCGGTTCCAGCGTCAGATGGGCCACGTGCGCCTTCCAGGCCGAGAAGGCGAGGATCAGCCCACCGAGGTCGGCGAGGTCCTCACCGAGCGTGAGCCGGCTGTTGATGCGGATGTCGTCGACGACGCGGTAGCCGCCGTATTGCTTGACGACGCAGGCGGCGCGCTGCTCGAAGCCCTTGGCGTCGGCGGGCGTCCACCAGTTCTTGAGATTGCCCTGGCCGTCGAACTGCCGGCCTTCGTCGTCGAAGCCGTGTGTCAGCTCGTGGCCGATGGTGCCGCCGGTATTGCCGTAGTTGGGCGCGTCGTCGAGCTTGGCGTCGTACAGCGGCGGCTGCAGCACGCCGGCGGGGAAGTTGATGTCGTTCATCTGCGCGTCGTAGTAGGCGTCCACGGTCTGCGCCGTCATGCTCCACTCGCCGCGCTCGAGCGGCTTGCCGATCTTGGCGAGCTGGCGCTTGAGCTCGAAGGCATTGCCGCGCTCGACGTTGCCGACGAAGTCCGTGCGCGAGACCTCGAGCGCGCCGTAGTCGCGCCACTGGTCCGGGTAGCCGACCTTGTTGACGATGGCGTGCAGCTTCTCGCGGGCGCGCACCTTGGTCGCCTCGCTCATCCACGTCAGGCCGTCGATGCTTTGTGCCATCGCGAGCTCGATCTCGCGTGTCATCTCGCGCGTCTTGTCCTTGAGCGCGGGGCTGAAGTTCTCGCGCACGAACTCCTGGCCCAGCGCCTCGCCGAGCTGGGCGTCGATCAGGCGCACGCAGTGCTTCCAGCGTGGCGGCTGCACCGGCGTGCCCAGCAGCGTCTTGCCGAAGAAGACGAAGTTCAGCGCAGCCGTCTTGCCGTCGAGCAAGGGCGCGTTGGAGCTCAGCAACTGCCAGCGCAGGTAGGTCTTGATGTCGTCCACCGACATGTCGGCCAGGCGCCGGTCCAGCGCCTTGTAGAAGGCCGGCTCGGTGACGTTGTAGGCGTCGAGATCGGCGGCCAGGCCCAGGGCGCTGCGGTAGGCGGTCCAGTCGAAGTGCGGCGTGAGGGCCTGGAGCGCCTTGGCGTCGAAGGCGTGGGCGACCTTGTACGGGTCGCGCCGGTCCACCGGCTGCAGCGAGGCGCGCGCCAGCGCCGTCTCGGTCGCCAGCACGACGGCCGCCGCGTGCGCTGCCTGCGCCGGCGTGCTGCCCAGCCGCGCAAACATCTGCGTCACGTGGGCCCGGTAGGCGGCGAGCAGCTTGCGCGATTCGGCGTCGCTGCGCAGGTAGTAGTCACGCTCGGGCAGCGAGAGCCCGCCGACGTCGGCATAGGCGATCAGCCTGGAAGAGTCCTGGTAGTCCTGGCCCGAGGAGAACGAGAAGAAGAAGCGCGGGTTGTTGGTGGCGAGCTGGAGCGCGGCCAGCAGCGCGGGCAGCCCGGCCTTGTCCTGCAGCGCGTCGATGCGCTCCATCAGCGGCTGCAGCGGCGCAAGGCCCGCGTGGTCGGCCGCGTCGGCATCCATGCACGCGGCGAAGTAGTCGCCGAGCTTGGCCTGGCTGGCGCTGCGCTCGGGCCCGCCCGCGGCGAGCCGGCCCAGCACGCCCCACAGGTAGCGCTGGTTGTCGTCGGCCATCTTGGCGTAGACGGACCAGCTCGCCTGGTCGGCCGGGATCGGGTTCTGGCGGTTCCAGTTGCCGCAGGCGTACTGGTAGAGGTCCTCGCACGGGTCGACGCTGCGGTCCATCGCCGAAGGGTCGAGGCTCGGGGTGTAGGGCAGGTGCTCCAGCGGCGTGGCTTCTGTCTCGGCGCCGGACAGGAGCGCCGCGGCAGCGGCCAGAGCGGTCAGCGCGGTGCGTACGCGCTGCGGGGCGTTTGTCTGCATGGATTGGGTCGGCGCCTGTTGGGGCGCCCATTCTGGCGCCGCGCCGCGGCCCGCGCGAAAGTCATGTTCGCGTGTCAGAACAGGCGCGTGAAGAGCCAGTACAGCGAGCCCGACAGCAGCACCGCCGCGGGCAGCGTGAGCACCCAGGCCATCAGCAGGTTGCGCAGCGTCGCCATCTGCAGGCCCGACTGGTTGGCTGCCATTGTGCCCGCCACGCCGGACGAGAGCACATGCGTGGTCGACACCGGCAGGCCGAAGCCGTCGGCCGCGCCGATGGTGGCCATGGCCACGAGCTCGGCCGAGGCGCCCTGGGCGTAGCTCAGGTGCGTCTTGCCGATCTTCTCGCCCACCGTCACGACGATGCGCTTCCAGCCGACCATCGTGCCCAGTCCCAGCGCCACGGCGACGGCCACCTTGACCCACAGCGGGATGAACTTGGTCGCCTTGTCCAGCTCGCCGCGCAGCGTCGCGACAGCCGCCTTGGCGTCGGGGTCCAGCGCGCCGGACTTGTCGAGCAGGCGGATCGCCTCGGACGCGAGGTACATGTCATTGCGCATATTGGAGACGCGCTGCAGAGGAACACGTGCCAGCGAGCCCGACTGCTGCGCCTGCGCGGCGATCTCGCCCGCCAGTGCCGCCAGCGCGGGCAGCACGCCCGGCTGGACCTGCTGCGTGCGCACATAGGCAGAGAGCTCGCTGCGCGCGGCGTCGGCGCTGGGCGCACGCTCCGTCAGTGTCGGCAACGAGCGCTCGATCGCGCGCTGCGCATCGCCGGCGATGGCGATGAAGTGCGAAGTCTGGTCGGCCGGCATCGCGCGGTTCAGCGCATAGGCCATGGGCACGGTGCCGACGAGGATCAGCATGATCAGGCCCATGCCCTTCTGGCCATCGTTGGAGCCGTGGGCGAAGGACACGCCCGTGCAGGTCAGCACCAGCAGGCCGCGGATCCACAGCGGCGGCGGCGCATCGGCCTGGGGTTCGTCGAAGAGCTGGCGGTTCTTCACGAGGCGGCGCAGCAGGAGCAGCAGCAGTGCCGCGCAGACGAAGCCGACCAGCGGCGAGAGCAGCAGCGAATAGCCGACCTTGGTGACCTGCCCCCAGTCCACGCCGCTGGTGCCGTCGCGCCCGTGCATCAGCGCGTTGGCGATGCCCACGCCGATGATGGAGCCGATCATCGTGTGCGAGCTCGATGCCGGCAGCCCCAGCCACCAGGTGCCGAGGTTCCAGACGATGGCCGCGATCAGCAGCGCGAACACCATGGCGAAGCCCGCGCTCGAGCCGACCTGCAGGATCAGCTCCACCGGCAGCAGCGAAAGAATGCCGAAGGCCACCGCGCCGCTCGACGTCAGCACGCCGAGGAAGTTGAACAGGCCCGACCAAAGCACCGCCGCGTTGGGCGGCAGCGAGTGCGTGTAGATGACCGTGGCCACCGCGTTGGCCGTGTCGTGGAAGCCGTTGACGAACTCGAAGCCCAGCGCGATCAGCAGCGCCACGCCCAGCAGGATGAAGGGCACATAGGTCGTGATCGGTGCATCGACGGCGTTCACGTCCTGGACGAGGTTCCAGGCCGTGAACAGCAGGCCACCGGCCAGCAGGCCGACGAAGAGCAGCAGCGTCATCGGTCCGGGCTTGCTGTCCAGGCGCGGGCCGTCGGGGCGTTCTCCGGCCAGTGAAGGTGCAGTCATCGAAGACATGTGAATCCCTGGGTCGTTGTTGAATCGATCCAGGGATCGTCGAGCGGACGCGTGACAGTCTCGTTACGGCGCCAGACCGTTCGCTGACGGTTTGCTTCGTCGCAAACACACGCGAGCGAGGCGTGCGCCCCGCTCAGCGCATGTGCTTGGCCAGCTCGAGCTTGGCCAGCGAATTGCGATGGACCTCGTCGGGCCCGTCGGCCAGGCGCAGGGTGCGCTGCTGGGCCCACATCGAGGCCAGCGGCGTGTCCTGCGACACGCCCATGGCGCCGAAGACCTGGATGGCCCAGTCGATGACCTTCAGCGCCATGCTCGGCGCGACGATCTTGATCATCGCGATCTCGGCCTGCGCGGCCTTGTTGCCGGCCTTGTCCATCATCCACGCGGCCTTGAGCGTGAGCAGGCGCGCCTGCTCGATGGCGCAGCGCGCCTCGGCGATGCGCTCCTGCGTGACGGTCTGCTGCGCCACGGTCTTGCCGAAGGCGGTGCGCGCCAGCGCGCGCTGGCACATGAGCTCGAGCGCGCGCTCGGCCGCGCCGATCGAGCGCATGCAGTGGTGGATGCGGCCGGGGCCGAGCCGGCCCTGCGCGATCTCGAAGCCGCGGCCCTCGCCCAGCAGCATGTTGGCGGCCGGCACGCGCACGTTCTCGAGCACGATCTCCATGTGGCCGTGCGGCGCGTCGTCGTAGCCGAACACGCTCAGGTGGCGCTTCACGGTGATGCCGGGCGTGTCGGCCGGCACGACGATCATCGACTGCTGGGCGTGGCGCGCCGCCTGCGGGTCGGTCTTGCCCATGACGATGTAGACCTGGCAGCGCGGGTCGCCCGCGCCCGAGGACCACCACTTGCGGCCGTTGATGAGGTAGTCGTCGCCGTCGCGCTCGATGCGGCATTCGATGTTGGTGGCGTCCGACGAAGCCACGGCCGGCTCCGTCATCAGAAAGGCTGAACGGACCTCGCCGGCCAGCAGCGGCTCGAGCCAGCGCGCCTGCAGCTCGGGGCTGGCATAGCGCTCCAGCACTTCCATATTGCCGGTGTCCGGCGCCGAGCAGTTGAAGACCTCGGGTGCCCAGAACACGCGGCCCATGACCTCGCACAGCGGCGCGTACTCGAGGTTGGACAGGCCCTCCGGCACGCGCGCCGAATGCGGCAGGAAGAGATTCCACAGCCCGGCCGCGCGCGCCCTGGGCTTGAGCTCCTCGATCAGCGGGCTGGGCTGCCAGGCATTGCCGGCGCGCCGGTGCGCCTCGATCTCGGCGAGGTAGCGGGCCTCGTTGGGTTCGATGTGCTCGGCGCAGAACTCGAGCAGGCGTTGGCGCAGCGGGCCGGTGCGGGGGCTGAAGTCGAAGTCCATGGTGCGATTGCCTCACAAACGGGAGGGGCGCGCTGTCACCGAGGTGGCACGGTGGTGCCAGACCGATCGGGTCAGCTCGACAGCAGCTGTTCCTCGGCCAGCGCCAGCGCCGTGGGGACGCCCGAGAGCACGAGCGTATCGCCGCTGTGCAGCGTCAGTCCATCGTGCGCCGCAACCACGGCGCCGCTGCTGCGCCGCACCGAGACGACGGCCACGTCGAGCTCGCCCAGGGCCAGCGCGCCGAGCGTGCTGCCGGCGTGCGCGCTGCCGGCGGGCAGCGTCACGGAGACGAGCCGCGCGGCGTGGCGTTCTTCCTCGGTGGTGTCGTCGTCACCGCCGCGGAAGTAGCCGCGCAGCAGGCCGTAGCGTTTGTCGCGCATCTCCTGGGTGATGCGCAGCACGCGGCGCATCGGTACGCCGAGCAGGGCCAGGGCGTGGCTGGCCAGCATCAGCGAGCCTTCGATGGCCTCGGGAACGACCTCGGTGGCGCCGGCTTCGCGCAGGCGCTCCAGGTCGCTGTCGTCGAGCGTGCGCACGATCACCGGCAGCTTGGGCGCGTGGGCGCGCACGAGGCGCAGCACCTTCAGCGCCGAGGGCGTGTCGTGGTAGGTCACGACGACGGCGCTGGCGCGCGCCAGGCCCGCGGCCATCAGGCTTTGCGGCCGCGCGGCATCACCGAACACGACGTTCTGGCCAGCCGCCGTGGCCTGGGCGACGCGGTCCGGGTCGAGGTCGAGCGCGACGTAGGGGAAATGCTCGCTCTCGAGCAGCCGCGCGAGGTTCTGGCCGCTGCGGCCGAAGCCGCAGATGATGACGTGCTCGCTCGCGTGGATGGACTTCTTGGCGATGGTGGTGAGCTGCAGCGACTGCATCATCCAGTCGCTGCTCGAGAGCTTCATGACGATGCGGTTGCTGTACTGGATCAGCAGCGGCGTGGCGAGCATCGACAGCACCATGCTCGCGAGCACCGGGCTCACCCATTGGTGCGCGACGAGGCCGCTCTCGGTGCCCAGCGTCAGCAGCACGAAGCCGAACTCGCCGGCCTGCGCCAGATAGATGCCGGTGCGCAGCGCCACGCCGCCGGGCGCCTTGAAGCCGCGCGCCAGCAGTGCGATGAGCGCGAACTTGGCGAAGATGGGACCGAGGCTCAACAGCAGCACGAGCAACCACTGCTGGACCAGCGCGTGCCAGTCCAGGCGCATGCCGATGGTGATGAAGAACAGGCCCAGCAGCAGGTCGTGGAAAGGCCGGATGTCGGCCTCGACCTGGTGCTTGTATTCGGTCTCGGCGATCAGCATGCCGGCGACGAAGGCGCCCAGCGCGAGCGAGAGCCCGAAGTGCTCGGTCAGCCAGGCCAGGCCCAGCGTGACGAGCAGCAGGTTGAGCATGAAGAGCTCTTCGCTGCGCCGCCGCGCGACCAGCGTGAGCCAGAAGTGCATGGCCTTCTGGCCGCCCCACAGCAGCACGCCGAGCAGCGCGGCCGCCTTGAGCCCGGCCCAGGCCAGCGAGCCGGCCATCTCGGCCGGGCTGCTCTGCAGTGCCGGGATCAGCACGAGCAGCGGCACCACGGCCAGATCCTGGAACAGCAGCACGCCCATGACGCGGCGGCCGTGCAGGCTGTCGAGCTCGAGCCGCTCGGCCATGAGCTTGACGACGATGGCCGTGCTGCTCATTGCCATGGCCGCGCCGAGCACCAGCGCGCCGCGCCAGCCCAGTTCCCATTGCACGCCGAACAGCGCGAAGACGGCTTCGAGCAGGAAGTTGCCGAGCACCGCGCCGGTCGTCGTCAGCAGCACCTGCGCAAGCCCCAGGCCGAAGACGTCGGCACGCATGCTGCGCAGCTTGGGCAGGTTGAACTCCAGGCCGATCACGAACATCAGGAAGACCACGCCGAACTCGCCGAGGTAGGCGAGGTCGGCCTCGTTGCCGCCGCCCAGGGCCAGCGCGTGCGGGCCGATCGCCACGCCGATGACGAGGTAACCCAGCATCGGCGGCAGCTTGAGCGAGCGGCATAACACCACGCCCAGCACGGCAGCGGCGAGATAGAGCAGGGCGATGTCGAGCGAGCCGGTCATGCCGCGATGTTAGGGGGACTTCTGCCAAGCTCCCCGGGAATGCCATGAGGCGCGTGGCGAAGTCGCGCGCCTAGCATCCGCACGAATTCAGCTATGCGCCTGGGAGGGCCTGACCATGCAGGGGATTGCAACGACATTCGGACGCACGCTCAACGTAGTGCTGCTGGCCGCCACGCTTGCCGCGCTAAGCGGCTGCATCGTGCCGCATTTCTATGTGGACGACGCCGTCAAGGAGGTGCCGGCGGCGAACCTGCGCAAGACCGAGCCGCCGCACCCCGTCCAGGTGATGTTCGAGTTCCAGACCAAGGGCGCGCCGAACGCGAAGGCGACGGAGGTGCTCAAGGCCCGCGTGCTCGCGCAAATCAAGGACAGCAGCGTGTTCGCCGACGTCAGCGAGGCGCCGGTCGCCGATGGCGCGTTGCTGAGCATCCAGATTAACAACGTATCGCTGACCGACGACGTGGCAAGGAAGGGCTTCGGCACGGGCCTTACCTTCGGCCTCGTCGGCACCTCGGTCGACGACGGCTATATCTGCACGCTGACCTACCACGCGGACGCGCAGGCCCCCGCGCTTGTCAGCCAGGCGCGTCATGTGCTCCACACTACGATAGGCAACACCTCGGCGCCGCTCAACGGCACGCCGGTGGCCAGCGCACGAGAGGCCGCCGAGTTGTTGACGCGGCAGGTGCTGAGCCAGGCGCTCAACGACCTCACGCACAAGACGGACTTCCGCTGAGGTGACCGGCATGCGCGACCGTGTTTTGCTTGCGGGCCTGGCCGGCTTGACCCTGCTCGGCCTCGGCGGCTGCGCAACCCATTCGATGCCGGAGCCGACGGCCAGCTTCGCCAATGTCGAGAAGCTGCGCACTGCGCAGATCCGCCCGGCGATGGTCGGGACCTTCATGCTCGCCGCGGGCAAGCCCAAGGACATGGACACCACGCTCGGTGGACTGCGATCGACGAGCCTTGCACCGGCCCACGGCAGCTTCGCGCTGCAGCTGCGCGACACGCTGGTTGCGGAGCTCAAGAACGCCAGTCTCTACGACGGTACGTCGCCCGCGCTGATCGAGGGGCAGCTGACCGACAGCTTCGTCGACGCTGCGATCGGGACGAGCTCGGGCCGCCTCGCCGCGCGCTTCACCATCAAGCGGGACGGCCACCTGGTGTTCGACAAGGAGCTTGTCGTCGACGAGCAATGGGATGGCTCGTTCATGGGCCCGGTCGCGATCCCGGACGCGATCCGCCATTACGAGGGGCTTTATCACTTGCTCATCGGCAAGCTGATCGACGAGCCCGATTTCCGCGCAGCGCTCGTGCGCTGACGGACGTGCGTCGGCGTAGCGGCGGCCGGGTCCGCCGCCGGTCGCTTTGCCGATGACGAGTTGGCCGGTCGTGTGGCGATATCCGGGGACAAGCGGGGCCCTACCGCCGGGCACTTGTGGAAGTCCGCAGGCGCGGCCGGCGACGGTGTGCGGACTGGGCGACACAATCGCGCCCCATGAGCCTCTTCGAGATTCTTGCGGTGCTCACGACGACGGTGGCTGTCTTCGGCTACGTCAACCACCGCTTCATCCGCCTGCCCGAGACGGTCGGCATCACGGCCATGGGCCTGGTGTTCGCGCTGGTGCTCGCCCTGCTCGGGCCGCATCTGCCCGGCGTGGCCGAGCAGGCGCACGGCTTCGTCGACCGGCTCGACATGTACGAGCTCGTCTTCCACGCCTTGCTGCCGGTGCTGCTGTTCGCGGGCAGCATGCATATCTCGGTCGGGGACCTGCGACGGCAGAAGGTGCCGGTCGGCGTGCTTGCCACCGTCGGCCTGCTGATTTCGATCGCGGTGGTCGGCCTCGGCGCCTGGTGCTTGCTGGCGGCGCTCGGTGTGCCGGTGGCGCTGCCGTATTGCCTATTGTTTGCGGCGCTGATCTCGCCGACCGACCCGATCGCCGTGCTCGGCATGCTCAAGACGGCCGGCGCGCCTCGCGACCTCGAAGTCAACATCGCTGGCGAAAGCCTCTTCAACGACGGCACGGCGGTCGTCGCCTACGTCGTGCTGCTGGGCCTGGTCACCGGCACGGCCGAGCCGAGCGCCGGCGCGGTGGCGATGCTGCTGGCGCGCGAAGTGCTGGGGGCCATCGTCATCGGCCTGGTCGTGGCCAGCGCTGGCGTCTGGATGCTCAAGGATGTCGACAGCCATGCCATCGAGATCGTCATCACCCTGGCCATCGCCACCGCCGGCTACAGCGTGGCCGAGGCGCTCCATGCGTCCGGGCCGCTGTGCTCGGTCGTGATGGGCTTGACGGTCGGGCACCACGCCTCGCGGCGGGCCATGGGCGGGTCGGCGCGCAGCACCCTGTTCGCGTTCTGGGAGATGCTCGACGAGCTGTTCAACCTGCTGCTGTTCGGCCTGATCGGGCTGAAGCTGATCGCGCCCTACGGCGAAGGCAGCCATTGGCCCGCCGCGCTGGCGTTGCTGCCGCTCGTACTGCTGGCGCGCTGGGCCAGCGTCGCGCTGCCCTTGGCGGCCTTGCGGCCCTGGTGGCCGCAGCGCCGGCATACCGTCCTCCTGATGAGCTGGGGCGGCCTGCGCGGCGGCATCTCGGTAGCCCTGTCGCTGTCCTTGCCGGCCTTCCCGGGCAAAGACCTTTTCGTCGCCGCGACCTTTGCCGTCGTGCTGTTCAGCCTGCTCGTGCAAGCGCCGACACTCGGACGGATCCTGCGCCGCCTCGGGATCGGCCAGCGCTAACGCCAGGCTTCGACGCAAGTCCAAACCCGCGGGCTATGCGCAGCCCGCATCAGGGCATGTCCACTCGGCTTTGCCTTCGCTGGCGTTCAAGGCTCGCTTCGCGGTACCGTTCGTCCACACAAAATTACGGAGCGGTTTCATGCCCAACCTGTCCTTTGTCTCGCCCACGCGCAACAGCCCGTGGGGCACGTATCTTTCGCAGATCGACGCGGTCGAGCCCTATCTCGGCAACCTCGCCCGCTGGATCGAAACGCTGCGCCGGCCCAAGCGCGCGCTGATCGTCGACATCCCCATCGAGCTCGACAACGGCACCATCGCCCACTTCGAGGGCTACCGCGTCCAGCACAGCCTGACGCGCGGCCCGGGCAAGGGCGGCGTGCGCTACCACCCGGACGTCACGCTCGAGGAAGTGATGGCGCTTTCGGCCTGGATGACGATCAAGAACGCGGCAGTCAACCTGCCCTACGGCGGCGCCAAGGGCGGCATCCGCCTCGATCCCAAGCAGTACTCGCTGAAGGAAATCGAGAAGATCACGCGCCGCTACACGAGCGAGATCGGCATCATCATCGGCCCGCAGCAGGACATTCCCGCGCCGGACGTCAACACCAACGGCCAGATCATGGCCTGGATGATGGACACCTACTCGATGAACGCCGGCGCCACCGCCACCGGCGTCGTCACCGGCAAGCCGATCCCGCTGGGCGGCTCGCTGGGCCGCGTGGCCGCCACCGGCCGCGGCGTGTTCGTGATCGGCCGTGAAGCCATGCGCCGCCTGAACGTGCCGATGGAAGGCGCGCGCATCGCGGTGCAGGGCTTCGGCAACGTCGGCTCCATCGCCGCCAAGCTCTTCGCCGCCAACGGCGCCAAGGTCGTGGCCGTGCAGGACCATACCGGCACCATCCTGAACGACAACGGCGTCGACATGGCCGACCTGCTCGACCACGTCGGCAAGACCGGCGGCGTCGGCGGCTTCAAGGGCGCCGACCGCATCGACAACGAGAACTTCTGGGACGTCAAGAGCGACGTGCTGATCCCCGCTGCGCTCGAAGGCCAGCTCACCGGCGAGCGCGCCAAGCGCGTGCACACGCGCATCGTGCTCGAAGGCGCCAACGGTCCGACGACGCCCGACGGCGACGCCATCCTGGCCGACCGCGGCATCATCGTCGTGCCCGACGTCATCGCCAATTCGGGTGGCGTGACGGTCTCGTACTTCGAGTGGGTGCAGGACTTCTCGTCCTTCTTCTGGACCGAGGACGAGATCAACGTGCGCCTCGACAAGATCATCACCGGCGCCTTCAAGCACATCTGGGACACGACCGAGCAGCACAAGATCCCGCTGCGCACGGCGGCCTTCGTGGTGGCTTGCACGCGGGTGCTCCAGGCGCGTGAGGAGCGTGGTCTGTATCCCTGATCCGCTTCCGGCAAGCAGGGAAGAGCGGGCCCTTCGAGGCCCGCTTTTTTTGCAGTGCACTTGCCTCGACTGAGGCATCGCCGGGGCCCGGGTGCGCGCTGGCTTCATGTCCCCCTTCCATCGCCTCGCGGCGATGGAATTCCTCCTTTACTTACGCCATCGCGCACCCGTACCCCGGCTCCCCATCACCGAGTGCCGCGCGCAGGCAAAGAAAAGAATCGAGCTAGTACGTAGAGCGGGAGGGCGGACGGGCCTGCCACGCAGGTAAAGGGGGAATCTCATCGCCGCGCAGGCGATGAGAGGAGGACACGGAGTGGCAGGCCCGTCCGCCCTCCTGCTGAGCTCCCAAACGCAAGCGGCAAGCGGCAAGCGGCATGCTGAAATTGCAGCATGCTCACCACCCTCGCCATCTCCAACTACCGCTCGCTGCGCGAACTGGTGATGCCGCTCGGTCCCGTCACGCTCATTACCGGCGGCAATGGCTGCGGCAAGTCCAACGCCTACCGTGCGTTGCGCTTGCTGGCCGAGACGGCGCAGGGTGCGGTCGTCGCGGCGCTCGCGCGTGAAGGCGGCTTGCCATCGGCGCTGTGGGCTGGTCCCGAGCAGTTCACGCGCGCCATGCGCAGTGGCGAGCAGCCGATCGAAGGCACGCGCCGCAAGGAGCCCATCGCCCTGCGGCTCGGTTTCGCGGGCGACGAATTCGGCTACGCCATCGACCTCGGCCTGCCGCCGCCTGAGCGCCCGCCCGCGAACCCGCCGACGGCCTTCGGACGCGACCCGCAGATCAAGCGCGAATGCATCTGGGCCGGGCCGATGCTGCGGCCTTCCGCGCTGCTGGTCGACCGCGCCGGAGGCGGCGTTCGCATCCGCAACGAGGCCGGCGCGTGGTCTGAGTCGACCCACCACATCGCGCCCTTCGACAGCATGCTCGCGCAGTTCTCCGACCCGCAGCGGGCGCCCGAGATGCTGCAGGTCCGCGAGCGCCTGCGCGGCTGGCGCTTCTACGACCACTTCCGCACGGACCTGGCCGCGCCCGCCCGCGCCGCGCAGATCGGCACCTACACGCCCGTTCTCGGCCACGACGGCGCCGATCTCGCCGCGGCGCTGCAGACCATCATCGAGATCGGCGATGTCGAGCGGCTCCGCGCCGCGGTCGAAGACGCCTTCCCCGGGGCCGCTGTCTTCGTCGACGTCCGCGACGGCCGATTCAGCCTGCACATGCAGCAGCACGGCCTGCTGCGCCCGCTCTCGGCCGCCGAGCTCTCAGACGGCACGCTGCGCTACCTGCTCTGGATCGCCGCGCTGCTGACGCCTCGGCCGCCGGAGCTGCTGGTCTTGAACGAGCCGGAAGCCAGCCTGCACCCCGACCTGCTGCCGGCACTCGGCCGCCTGATCGCCTCGGCCTCGCGCGACGCGCAGATCATCGTGGTCTCCCACGCGAGCCGGCTCATCGCGACGCTGGCCGAGCACGAGCAGTGCGTTCATCAAGTGCTCGACAAGGACCTCGGCCAGACCGTCATCCGCGGCCAGGATCTGCTTGATCGGCCGGCCTGGCATTGGCCGAGCCGCTAGGGCAGGCCCGGAGGCGCGGGCCGGCGAAGCCCGGGGACACTCCAGCCGACCCTGGCGCGAGGCGCCGTTGAATAGCGATAGTCGAGGGAGAACCTATGGCCTGGATGGAACGTTGGCGCGCCTGCGCCGCCTTGTTCGCCTTGCTCGCCGGCAGCGCATTCGCAGGCGCGGACGACGGCACCTCCGGCAATTCGATCGCTGCTTGGCTATTGGATGACAACGGGTGCAAGGTCTCCAATCCGTACCCAAAGGCCGGAGAGGCCATCACCTGGACTGGGGCGTGCGTCGACGGCTGGGCGCAGGGCGAGGGCACGCTTCAATGGTTCGGCAAAGGGCAGCCGGGCACGCGATATACCGGTGCGATGAAACGCGGTCGCTTTGACGGGCCTGGTGTTGTGCGCACCGCGAGTGGCGAAACCTATGAGGGCACCTTTGTCGACGGGTCCAGAGAAGGTGAAGGCGTCTATACTTGGTCGACCGGCGATCGTTACGAAGGTCACTTCTTGAAGGACACGCTCAACGGGCATGGCGTGCTCCACAAAGCGGACGGGATCGATATCGAGGGGGAGTTCACTGGCGGATCCCTTGTGCATGGGGTCATGCACCTGCCCAATGGCGATACCTATGAAGGTGATTTCGCGGGTGGTTTCCGAGAGGGGAAAGGCGTCTACACCCAGCGCAGCGGTGAGCGCTATGAAGGCCAGTTCGCGAAAAGCTTGCTCAACGGGCATGGCGTCATCTACAAAGTCGACGGCACGGTCTTCGAGAGCGACTTTCGCGATGGCATTCCATATGGTCGCGCGACGATCAAGGCACCGAACGGCGAGACGCGCGAGATTGGTGGCACCCTGGCGAGTCCCGACGCTGATTGCGCGAAGGTACCCCAGCCGCTGCTTCCGGACTTTGGCACCTTCCTCGACGTCGCGTACAAGGCAACGTTTGTTGTCCAGGCCGGCAAGGTGACGCGAGTCGATGTTTCGACGCTGAAGAGTGCTGGCGATCCTGAAACAGATCGCCGCCTCATTCAGGCTATCGAAGCTGCCGTGTACAGCTACGAGTGCACGCGCGATCGCACTGTCGAGCAGGAATTTCAGTTCAAACTTGACTGAAGTGGCCGAGGCCCGCAGGGGCAAACATCGGCGCATGCGGCCCGCTAAACTGCCGGCGATGAATCCTTCCCCCACTCCCTGCCACGGCTTCGACGCCGATCGCGCCATCGACATGGGCCGCCGCGCGCTCGCCGTCGAGATGGCCGCGCTGCAGGCGCTCGGGCCGCGCCTGGGCGAATCCTTCGCCAAGGCCGTGTCCACCGTGCTGTGCTGCTCGGGGCGCGTCTGCGTGATGGGCATGGGCAAGAGCGGCCACGTGGGCCGCAAGATCGCCGCGACACTCGCGTCCACCGGCACGCCCGCGTTGTTCGTCCATCCGGCCGAGGCCAGCCATGGCGACCTCGGCATGGTGACTCAGCAGGACGTAGTGCTGGCGCTGTCCAACTCGGGCGAGAGCGATGAGCTCAACGCCATCCTGCCGGTGCTGCGGCGTCTGTTCGTGCCCATCATCGCGATGACCGGCGGTCTTCAGTCGAGCCTGGCGCGGCATGCCGATGTCGTGCTCGACAGCGCCGTGGCCGAGGAGGCCTGCCCGCTCCAGCTCGCGCCGACGGCCAGCACGACGGCGCAGATGGCGCTCGGCGATGCGCTGGCCGTGGCGCTGCTCGACGCGCGTGGTTTCCGCGCCGAGGACTTTGCGCGCTCGCACCCGGGCGGCGCGCTCGGGCGCAAGCTGCTGACGCTGGTGCGCGACCTCATGCGCGCGGGCGAAAGCCTGCCGCGCGTGAGCGCTTCGACGCCCTTCACCGAAATGATGCGCGCCATGTCGGCCGGCGGCCTGGGCATGGCGGTGCTTGTCGGTGCCGACGATCGCATCGAAGGCATCTTCACCGACGGCGACCTGCGCCGCCTCGTCGAGAGCGGCCGCGACCTGCGGGCGCTGACGGCAGCGGAAGTCGCGCATGCGAATCCGCGCCGCGTCGCACCCGACGCGCTGGCCGTTGATGCGGCCGACGTGATGGAATCGGCGCGCATCACCGTCGTGCTCGTCGCGGACGCCGACGGCAAGCTGCTCGGTGCCGTGTCGATCAACGACCTGATGCGCGCGAAAGTCATCTGATGCAGCCGGCACTGAGTTTTCCGCCGGAGCTGCTGCTCAAGGCCCAGGGCCCGGGACTGGGCTTGAAGGCCGCGATCTTCGATGTCGACGGCGTGCTGACCGATGGCCGCATCTACATCGGCGAGAGCGGCGAGGCGTTCAAGGCCTTCGCCACGCTGGACGGCCACGGCATGAAGCTGCTGGCGCAGGCGGGCATCGAGCCCATCGTCATCACGGGCCGCGACTCGGCGGCGGTGCGCCGTCGCGTCGCCGACCTGGGCCTGAAGCACGCAGTCTTCGGCGCCAAGGACAAGCTGGTGGCCGCAACGCCCCTGCTCGCGCAGATGGGCCTGGACTGGCCGCAGGTGGCGGCCATGGGCGACGACTGGCCTGACCTGCCGCTGCTGACGCGCGCCGGTTTCGCCTGCGCGCCACCGCAGGCGCATGCCGAGGTGCTCGCGATCGCCCACCACGTCACCACCGCAGCAGCCGGCCACGGCGCGGCGCGCGAGTTCTGCGACCTGATGCTGATGGCCAGCGGCCATTACGCACGCTTGTTCGCCGGCCATCTCGACACGCTCGACGGGGGCGCACCCTGATGGCGTCAGGCCCGCTGACTCCGCTGGCGCCGCCGGCCGGCGGGCCGCGCCGCGAGCTGCCGTCGTGGACCTGGCGGGTCCAGGCCCTGGTCAGCAGCTGGCTGCCCTTGTTCCTGATGAGCCTGCTGGCCGTCGGGACCGCGTGGCTGGTCAAGAACACGCCGCTGGCCGGCGGCCCGCAGACAGCCGCGCCGCTGCGCCACGTGCCGGACTACCGCATGCAGCATTTCGAGCTCGAGCGCATCGGCGCCGACGGGCTGCTGCGTGTGCGCGTCGAGGGCGAGGCGCTGCGCCACTATCCCGATACCGACACGGTCGAGATCGACGGCGTCAGCGTGCGCGCCATCTCGCCCAACGGCGGGCAGATCCTCGCCACGGCGGCGCGCGCCATCTCCAACGGCGACGCAAGCCAGCTTCAGCTCATCGGCGACGTGCATCTGCGCCGCTTCGACCCGGGCCAGCAGCCCGAGCAGGATGTGCCGCGCGCCGTCGTGCGCGGCGACTTCGTCGAGGCGCTGTCCGATGCGCAGATCATGCGTTCGCACCTGCCCGTCGATGTCGACTTCATGGGCGGAACGATGCACAGCGACCAGGGCTTCGTCTACGACCACCTGCGCGGCACGGTGGTCCTCAGCGGACGTTCGCACGCGCAGTTCCAGCCCGGGTCCAAACGGTGAGCGGGCTGGTCTTTATCACGGGTGCTTCCAGCGGCATCGGCCAGGCCCTGGCGCTCGAATACGCGCGCAGCGGCTGGCGCCTGGCGCTCGTGGCGCGGCGCGATGCGGTTTTGCGCGAATGGACTGCGGCCCAGGGCCTCGGGCCCGAGCGCTGTGCCATCTACGCCGCCGACGTGGCCGATGGTGCCTCGATCGCCGCGGCGGCCCTGGCCTGCATCGCCAGCCAGGGCCTGCCCGATGTCGTGATCGCCAATGCCGGGATCAGCGTGGGCGTGGACACGGCCGAGGCCGAGGACCTCGCGGTCATCGAGCAGGTCTATCGCACCAATGTGTTCGGGCTGGCGGCGACCTTCCAGCCCTTTATTGCGCCGATGCGCGCGCGCCGCAGCGGAACGCTGGTCGGGGTGGCCAGCGTCGCCGGCATCCGTGGCCTGCCGGGGCATGCGGCGTACAGCGGCTCCAAGGCCGCGGTCATCAGCCATTGCGAGAGCCTGCGCGCCGAGTGCCGCGAGTCGAACGTGCGCGTCGTCACCATCGCGCCGGGCTATGTGGCGACGCCGCTGACGAGTCGCAACCCCTTCCGGATGCCCTTCCTGATGCGGCCGGAGGACTTCGCGCGGCGCGCCGTGCGGACCATTGCGGCCGGCACGAGTTATCGCGTGATCCCTTGGCAGATGGGCGTGGTCGCCAAAGTCCTGCGCCTGTTGCCCGATGGCCTGTTCGACCGCATCTTCGCCAAACAGCCGCGCAAGCCGCGGGCGGGCCACTAAAGTCGCCGCGGCGGCATCGATGCAAATGGAGAGGCAATGAAAAAGGGCGTCCGAAGACGCCCTTTCTTGTGTGCCGGTAGCCGGGAATCAGTACTCGCCGTAGCCGCCGCCCGAGCGGCCGCTGCCGCTGTAGCCGCCGCCACCGCCGGAACGGCCGCCGCCGCCGTAGCCACCACGGCCACCGCCGCCGTAACCACCGCCGCCGCCTTCGCCGCCGCCGAAGCCGCCGCGACCACCACCGTAGCCGCCACCGCCACCGCCGCCGCCGAAGCCGCCGCGACCACCGCCGCCGCCGCCACCGAAGCCGCCGCGACCACCGCCGCCGCCGCCGAAGCCGCCACCACCGCCCGGACGCTCTTCGCGCGGACGGGCGACGTTCACGACGATGGCACGGCCTTCCAGAGGCTGGCCGTTCATGCCGTTGATCGCGGATTGCGCTTCAGCGTCGGAAGCCATTTCGACGAAACCGAAGCCCTTGGAGCGGCCCGTTTCGCGATCCATCATCACACGTGCAGACGTCACCGTGCCGAATTGCCCGAAGGCGTCTTGCAGCGACTGATCGCGCACACTGTAGGCGAGGTTGCCCACATAAAGCTTGTTTCCCATGGGGAAGCCCTTTCGATACTCAAAAAACCAGGTGGAGCTTCAACCCATCGTGAACCATTCAAGCGAAGGCGCGGCTTCCAGACACAGGCAAATCTCATTATGGGCTGAGGCCCAAATTACAAGCCTAGGCCTTTTTGGGGAGTGTTGTTTTTAAGGTTCTAGCAATAACCCGTAGTAATGCACGGTTTCGGCCAGTTTGGGCTGGCTATCATCCCGGCCTCATGGGCCGGTCCGATCGAAAACTCACTCTGCAGGCGCTCGAGCGGGTTCTCGGCAGCCTCGACGCACCGCGCAACGGTTCGGCGCTCTACGCCCTGTTGTGCACCTTCTGTGCCGCGGGCTTGCTGCTGGCTTCTTCGGAGTCGGCGCTGGCGCGGGAAGATTCTTTCTGGGGCGCGGTCTGGGCCGGGCTGGCACTGGCGTGCGCCTTTTTCGGCCTGAACGCCACCGGGCTGATGCTGATGGACCAGGCGCGCGGCGAGCCGGTTCGCGACATCCTTGACGCCTTGCTGGACGCCTTCGGACGTGCGCACCGTGTGCTGGGCGTGCTGGCGCTGGTGCTTTGTGCCGCGGGCGGCGTCCTGGCCGCGCTCGTCGGCCTGCTCTGGCTGGCGCGCCAGCCGGTGATCGGCGCGCCGCTGTTCACCGTGACCGTGCCTGTCGGCGTGGTACTGCTCGGCATCATGGGCCTGGCCGGGGCCGTGCTGGTCGGGCCGCTGGTCGGCCCGTCGATCTGGAGCGGCCTGGGCGTGGGCGCGACGGTGCGCCTGCTCTGGCGCCTGCTGCGTCGCGATCTGGTCGAATGCGCGGCCCTGATGCTGCTGGTGATGGCGCTGACCACGGGCGTGACGGCGCTGATCAGCTTTGTCGTCGTCGGCGGCGGGCGCGTGCTGGCCCAGCTCGCCGTCTGGATCGTCGGCATCGACCTGCCGCCGCAGCAGCTGATGGCTGGGCTGTTCGGCTACGGGCTGCGCGCCGCCGGTGCGGCGGGTGCGCCGGTGGCGCACTCACCGCTGGGCGCGGGGGCGCTGGTCGGCGGCGGCGTGGTGTTCGCGGTGGCGCTGGTGCTGCCGACGCTGGTCTACCTGCGCGGCTGCTGCGCGGTCTTCCTGGCTCTCAACGAAGCGGACTGAATGGATATCTACAAGCCTCTCGTCGCACTGGTCGCGATCGTCAATCCGGTCGGCGTGGTGCCCTTCTTCATCCACTTCACGAGCCGCTTTTCGCGCGAGGCGCGCAAGCGAACCATCATGGTCAGCAGCTTCAGCGCCTTCGTGGTGATCGCGACGAGCGCGCTGTTCGGCCTCAAGGTGATCGAGTTCTTCGGCATCTCGCTGGCGTCCTTCCAGGTCGGCGGCGGGGCGCTGCTGTTCATCAGCTCGCTGCAGATGCTCAACGCGCAGCCGGCCGAGTCCAAGAGTACCGACGTCGACGAAGGCGCGAGCAAGGCCGACGCGGGCGCCAGCATCGCCGTGGTGCCGCTGACGATCCCGCTGCTGACCGGCCCGGCGACGATCTCGACCATGGTCATCTACGCCGAGAAGACGCGCCACTGGTGGGAGCTGGCGGTGCTGGTCGGCTACGGCGTCGTGGTGGGGCTGATCACGATCGCGGTGTTCTCGGCCGCGGGCAAGATCGCCAAGGTGCTCGGCCAGACGGGCATCAACATCATGACGCGGCTCATGGGCCTGATCCTCGCGGCGCTGGCCGTGGAGCTCTTGTCCGACGGCCTGATCAAGCTGTTCCCGGTGCTGGCCGGCAGCCCCAATTGACGCTGGCGGCCGAGCGTCGATGATTGCTTGATGGCCGCCCAGTTCGACACCATCATCGTCGGCGCCGGCACGGCCGGCTGCCTGCTCGCCAACCGCCTCAGCCGCAATCCGCGCCGGCGCGTGCTGCTGCTCGAAGCGGGCGGCCGCGACGACTACCACTGGATCCACATCCCGGTCGGCTACCTGTACTGCATCGGCAACCCGCGCACCGACTGGCTCTACCAGACCGAACCCGCCGCGGGCCTGAACGGCCGTTCGCTGCGCTACCCGCGCGGCAAGGTGCTCGGCGGCTCGTCGAGCATCAACGGCATGATCTACATGCGCGGCCAGGCGCGTGACTACGACGGCTGGGCCGAGCAGCTCGGCGACGCCGAATGGTCCTGGGACGCCTGCCTGCCCTTCTTCAAGCAGCACGAGAACCATTGGCGCGGCGCCGACGAGATGCACGGCGCCGGCGGCGAGTGGCGCGTCGAGCGCCAGCGCCTGTCGTGGCCCATCCTCGATGCCTTCGCGCAAGCGGCCCAGCAGGCCGGGATCCCGGCGAGCGCGGATTTCAACCGTGGCGACAACGAAGGCGTCGGTTACTTCGAGGTCAACCAGCGGCGCGGCTGGCGCTGGAACACGGCCAAGGCTTTCTTGCGGCCGACCTGCCTGGGCCGGCCCAACTTCGAGCTCTGGACCGGCGCCCAGGTGAAGCGTCTCGTGCTGACCCGCACCGATGGCCAGTTGAGCTGCAATGGCGCCGTGGTCCAGACGCCGAACGGCGCGGAGGTCGTGACGCTGCGCCCTGGCGGCGAACTGCTGCTCGCGGCCGGGGCGATCGGCTCGCCGCAGATCCTGCAGCTCTCCGGCGTCGGGCCGGCTGAGCACCTGCGGTCGCTGGGCATCGAGGTCCGCGAAGACCTGCCCGGCGTCGGCGCCAACCTGCAGGATCACCTGCAGATCCGTGCCGTCTACCAGGTCAGCGGCGCGAAGACGCTCAACACGCGCGCCGCGCATTGGTGGGGCAA
The DNA here is from genome assembly GCA_019232985.1 of Roseateles sp. The sequence goes on from JAFAMW010000013.1 coordinate 26,281, forward strand.
GGCCGGCATCGGTCTCGAATACCTGCTGCGGCGCAGCGGCCCGATGAGCATGGCGCCCTCGCAGCTCGGCGCGTTCGCCAAGAGCTCGCCCGAGCAGGCGGGGCCCGACTTGCAATATCACGTGCAACCGCTGTCGCTGGACGCCTTCGGCGAGCCGCTGCACCGCTTCAATGCCTTCACGGCGAGCGTGTGCAATCTGCAGCCGACGAGCCGCGGGACCGTGCTGATCCGCTCGGCCGACCGCAAGGATGCGCCGGCCATCGCGCCCAACTACCTCGCCACCGACGAGGACCGGCGCGTCGCTGCCGAGAGCCTGCGCCTGACGCGCCGCATCGTCGCGCAGCCTGCGCTGGCGCCGTTTGCGCCCCAGGAATACAAGCCTGGCCCGCAGTTCCAGACCGACGAGGAACTCGCTCGCCTGGCCGGCGACATCGCCACGACGATCTTCCACCCGGTCGGCACCTGCAGGATGGGCCGTGCTGATGATGGCCAGGCCGTCGTCGACGCGCGGCTGCGCGTGCGCGGCGTTGCCGGCCTGCGCGTGGTCGACGCCAGCGTCATGCCGACCATCACGCGCGGCAACACCAACTCGCCGACGCTGATGATTGCCGAGAAGGCCGCGGCCTGGATCGAGGCCGATCGGGCCTGAGTCGGCCCTGCCGGCTTACGCGCCGAAGCGCTTGGCGAGCCAGGCCAGCAGCGTGCGGATCGTCTGCGCCTCGCCGCCGGCCGGGCGGCCCGGGCGTGAGCCGTCGTTGGCCGCGTAGAGGTCGATGTGCAGCCAGTCCTGGCCGGCCGGGATGAAGTATTCGAGGAACAGCGCCGCATTGATGGCGCCGCCCTTGGGGCCCTTGCCGGTATTGACGATGTCGGCGATGTCGCTCGCGATGCCCGGCTTGTACGGCGCCCACAGCGGCATGTGCCACATCGGGTCGTCCAGCTGCAGGCCCAGGTCGACGAGCTCGCGCGCCAGCGCGGTGTCGCGGGTGAACAGGGCCGGCAGCTCCGGGCCGAGCGCCACGCGCGCCGCGCCAGTCAGCGTGGCCATGTCGACGATCAGGTCGGGCTTGTGCTCGGCCGCGTAGGCCAGCGCGTCGCAAAGAATGACGCGGCCTTCGGCGTCGGTGTTGCCGATCTCGATGTGCAGGCCGGCGCGCGTCTTGAACACATCGCCGGGGCGGTAGGCGTTGCCCGCGATGGCGTTCTCGACAGCCGGGATCAGGAGCTGCAGGCGCACCGGCAGCTTGAACGCCATCACAAGCGCGGCCAGGCCCAGGGCGTTGGCGGCGCCGCCCATGTCCTTCTTCATCTGGCGCATGCCTTCGGCGCTCTTGATGTCGAGGCCGCCGGAGTCGAAGCACACGCCCTTGCCGACGAGGGTCAGGCGCGGATGCTTGTCGCTGCCCCAGTTCAGCTCGATCAGCCGGGGCGCGCGCTCGGCGGCCCGGCCGACGGCGTGGATGGCCGGGAAGTTCTTCTTGAGCAGCTCGTCGCCGACGACCTGCTTGAACTTCGCGCCGTGCTGCTTCGCGACCACCTCGACCGCGCGCGCCAGTTCCGCGGGCCCGAGCGCCTCGGCCGGCGTATTGACCAGGTCGCGCGTCGCGGCGATCACGGTCGCCTGCGCCAGGCCGCGCTCGGCGGCGGCGCTGGGCGCAAGCCAGAGCGTGGCCGGCGCGCGGCCGGGCTTCTTGTAGAGGTCGAAGCGATAGGCGCCGAGCTCCCAGGAAAGGGCGGCGGCCTCTGCATCCAGTGCCAGGCCTGTCTCTGCAAGCTTGTAGACGCCTTCGGGCAGCGCCATCGGCAGTGCGGCCAGCGCCCACGGGTGGTCGGCGCGCTCGACGCCGGCGAAGACCTGGCCGAGCCGGCCGTCCGGTCCGGGAACCAGGGCGAGGCTGTCGGGCGCGCCCTTGAATCCGTTCGTGGAAAGCCATGCGCGGGTCGCGGCCGGCAGGCTGGCTTCGAGTTTGGCGAAGCCTGCGCGATCGATGGCGACGATGGGGACGGCGGTGGCCGGTGCGGCCTTCTTGAGTTGGACAGTCATGGCGGAGGTATGGATGGCCGCGCTGGCGGCGAGGCCGCCATTCTCCCTCGCAAAGATTTGTTGCATCTGGATGTCAACCCCCGACAGGGGCTTCACGTTTCTCCCTCATGCCCGTCAAGGGACGTGACCGATCAGGCTCCGCCATGAAGAACCAGACCCACAGCGCTTCCGGCACCCGCCGCCTCCCGCCGCCCGAATGGAACGGCGACAAAGGCCGTAAACACGAGGCCTTCAACGCCGCCGTCGGCAGCGACCGCCGCACCATGGCACGTGCCATGCGGCTGGATCGCAAGCGCTAAACAGCTTCGGAAGTCCCCTGGTATGCAGGGATTTACACTGGAGCCGCTTGCCGCAAAATGCGGCATGAAGATTCCAGGGAGCCGTCCATGAGACGCGTGCGTCGTTTCGCTGCCTTCGCTTCCGGGGTGCTGCTGTACGGCACCGCCATCCTGGCCAGCACGCTGGTCGACAAAGACCTTTTGCTGGCGCCGATACGCAGCTTCATCGCCGGAAGGTACCTGGCGACCTTGGCTGCCGCCGCCATCACCGCCCTGTTCATCTTTCTCCTGGCCTTTGTCTGGGGTTTCATCACCCTGCGTCCGCGCCAAGGTGATCGGCGCCTGCTGACGAGCTGGTGCATGGGAGGCATCGTGCTGGCCTGGATGAGCAGCATGGTCGCCGGCCTGTTTGTCCTGGCCTTGCAGCGCGCCGACCACCGGCCCGACCTGATAGGCCTGCTGCTGTCGTCGGGCGTGCCGCCGCTGTGGGGCCTGCTCAATGTCATTGCCGTTTTCGCTGGCGCCATACTGGCGAGCATGACCGTGCGCAGCGGTCTGACGGCGGTGTCGCTGACGCGTCGGCCCGCCTGAACAAGGACTTGCGACCCGGTCGGTCGGTCTGCGCGCGCTGCGGGCGGCCCAGCGCGACCTGCCTTTGCGGTCTGCTGCCCGGCGTCCCGCTGATGAATCGGGTAGCGCTACTCGTGCTGCAGCATCCGGACGAAGCGCGTGAAGCCAAGGGCACGGCCCCGCTGCTGCGCCTGGGGCTGGCCGGCTGCGAGCTGCGGATCGGCGAGCATTTCGACCCGCCCGAGCCCGTGCCGGGGCGCGATGACTGGCTGCTCTACCCCGCCGACGGCGATGCACCGGCGCCAATGCCATCGGTGCCGGCGCCCGGCGCGCTGCGCCTGATCGTGCTCGACGCGACCTGGCGCAAGAGCCGGCGCATGCTGGCCGAGAACCCCTGGCTCCAGGCCTTGCCGCGGCTCGCCCTCGGCGAGGCCGCCCCCTCTCGCTATGCAGCACTGCGCAAGGCGCGTCGCGGCGGCCAGCTTGCCACGCTGGAGGCGGTGCTGCTGGCGCTGCATGAGCTCGAGGCGCCGCCCGGCTCCGACCCCGTCTCCGGGCCCTACGCGCCGCTGTGGCAGGCCTTCGAGCGCTTCGTCGCGGCTTCGGTGGCGCGCTGGACTCCGCCCAAGTAGACGCTTACTTCTGCGCCGTCAGCGCCTCGAGCTCGTCCATCACGCGGTTCATGCGGCGCACGACGGCACGGTAGGGTTCCGGCGACGCCAGGTCCACGCCCGCCGCCTTGACGAGCTGGTAGGGCTCGGCCGAGGCGCCGGCCTCGAGCAGCTTGAAGTAGCGCTCGCGCAGCGCGGTGTCGCCCTTGCCGATGCCCTCGGCGAAGTAGGCGGCGGCACTGACGCAGGTGGCGTACTGGTAGACGTAGAAGTCCGTATAGAAGTGCGGGATGTAGGCCCACTCGATGCCGTAGAGGTCGTCGATGTGGACCACGCCCTCCGCGTCGCCGTGGTAGCGCTTGAGCAGGCCGAGGTACAGCTTCGTGAGCATCTCGCCCGTGATGGGCTCGCCCCGCTCGGCCGCCTGGTGCGCCGCGAGCTCGAACTCGGCGAACATCGCCTGGCGGAAGAAGGTGCCGCGCAGGTTCTCGAGTTCCTGGCTCAGCGCGAAGATCTTCTCGGCCTTGCCCTGGGCGTGGGCGACCATGTAGTCGGCCAGCAGCAGCTCGTTGGCGGTGGACGGGATCTCGGCGATGAAGGTCGAGTAGTCCGAGGTCTCGAAGGGCTGGGTGTGGTCGGTGTACACCGTGTGCATGGCGTGGCCCCACTCGTGGGCCAGCGTCGAGACGCTGGTGTAGTCGCCGTTGAAGCTCATCAGCAGGTAGGGATGCACGTCGTAGGCCGCGCCGTTCATGTAGGCGCCCGAGCGCTTGCCGCGCTGGACATTGGAGTCCATCCAGTTGCCCTTGAAGCCGGCGGCCAGCCGCGCCTCGTACTCGCTGCCCATGGGCTTGAGCGCCTCCAGCGTCAGCGCCTCGGCCTCGGCCACGGTGTAGTTCGTGCGCGAAGGCTTGGCCAGCGGCACGTAGATGTCGGAGTAGCGCGCTTCCGTGAGGCCGAGCATCCTGCTGCGCAGCTTGAAGTAGCGATGCAGCGTCGGCAGGCCGGCGTTCGCCTCCTTCACGAGCGTCGTGTAGACCGCCTCGGGAATGTTGTCGCCGCCCTGCGCCATGGCCAGGCTGCTGTCGTACTTGCGCGCGCGGGCCTGGAAGACGGTGCCGCGCAACTCGGCCGCGTAGACGGCACCGATCGTGCGCTCGAAGGCCTTGTAGACCGGCCAGAAGGCCTTGAAGACCTGCTCACGCACCTTCGGATCTGGATCGGCGCGATACGCCACGTATTTTTCCTGGTCCAGCGTGACCTTCTTGCCGCGGATCGTGAGGGTCGGCCAGGGCAGGTCGGCGTTGGTGAGCAGGCTGTAAATGGACTGCGGCTGCTGCAACGGGTCGGCCGCGGCGGCCAGCAGCGACTCCTCGCCCGGCGCCAGCGTGTGCTGCGCGAGCCGCAGCGTCGTCTCGAGCAGGTAGCGGTGCTTGGCCAGGCCCGGCGTTGCGGCGAGCCAGGCGTGGATCTTGTCGGCGCCGATCGCGGTGACTTCAGGTGTGACCCAGGCCGTCGCTTCGCCGAACTTGTTGGCCGTGGCATCGGCGAGCTGGTTGCGTGCCTGGTTCTCGGTCACGCGCGTATCGGCGTCCGCGGCCAGCGAGGCGTAGACGGCCAGGCGGTAGATGCGGCGGCGCAGCGCAGCGGCCTGGTCGAGCCCGGCCTGCAGCTTTTCGGCGCTGGTGCCCAGCGTGCCCTTGAGCGCGCCGAGCTGGGTGAGATCGGCCAGGATGGCCTGGCGCTCGGTGTCCCAGGCCGCGGGCGTGGCGTAGAGCGGGCGCAGGTCCCAGCTGCCCGCGGCGACGGCCTCGGTCGAAGCGGCTGCGGGTGCCGCGGCCGGTGCGGCGAGCGCCGGCTCGGCGGTGAACAAGGCGGTGAGGGCCAGGGCGAGGGCAGTGCGCTTCATGGCGATTGGGGCGGAGTTTCAGTGCGCCGGATTGTCCCGGTGCGCCGCCGGCCTGCCATTCGCCATGCCCTGGTAAACCCGCAGCCCGGACGCGGGCTACCAGCGGATTACTGCATCGACCATCCGTGGCTGACGATCAGCGACTGTCCGGTCAAGGCATTGCTTTCGAAGCCTGCGAACAGCAGCGCGACCTGGGCCACGTCGTCGGTCGTCGTGAATTCGCCGTCGACGGTGTCCTTGAGCATGACCTTCTTGACCACGTCGTCCTCGCTGATGCCCAGCGTCTGGGCCTGCTCGGGGATCTGCTTGTCGACCAGCGGCGTGCGCACGAAGCCGGGGCAGATCACGTTGGCGCGCACGCCGTGCTGCGCGCCCTCCTTGGCGACCGTCTTGCACAGGCCGATCAGGCCGTGCTTGGCCGTGATGTAGGGCGCCTTCAGCAGCGAGGCCTCCTTGGAGTGCACCGAGCCCATGTAGATCACGCTGCCGCCGCGGCCCTGCGCATACATGCGCTTGAGGCAGGCCCGCGTGGTCAGGAAGGCGCCGTCGAGGTGGATGGCCAGCATCTTCTTCCAGTCCGCGAAGGTGAATTCCTCGACGCGATGGACGATCTGGATGCCGGCGTTGGAGACGAGGATGTCGATGCCGCCGAAGGCCTGGGCGCCGGCCTCGACCGAGGCCTCGACCTGCTCTTCGTTGGTCACGTCGACGGCCACGCCGATGGCCTGGCCGCCCGCCGCCACGATCTCGGCCGCCGCCGCGTCGGCCGCCGCCTTGTTCAGGTCGGCGATGACGATCTTGGCGCCTTCCTGCGCGTAGACCTCGGCGATGCGCTTGCCGATGCCGCTGGCCGCGCCGGTGACGTAGGCGACCTTGTCCTTGAGCTTCATGGGATCCTCCGTTGATGCAGGGTGGGAACGCTGCGGCGCAGCATACGACGCCCGCCTTGGCCCTGCATGACAGCGGCCCGCGCGGGGCCGGCGCTCAGCGCGCGGTTTCAGCCAGCGCGCGGGCGATGCGGTGCCGGTTCACGGTCGGCTTGGGCACGCGCACGTCGAACCACTGGCGCACGTCGCTGTCCACGCCGATGCCGTGCATGAAGTTGTAGATCGCCTTCTTGAGCGCGCGGCCCATGGCGTCGTGATCGGTGCCGGTCGGGTCGACGAAGCCCACGTCGTTCTTGGCGAAGGGGCTGTCGGGCAGTGGCAGCAGCGTGACGCCGTAGTCCTGCGGGTTCAGCCCGACGGGCGAATGCACGGTGCAGGCAAAGCGGTGGAAGAAGCCGCTGTGGATGCAGCCGTTCTCGAAGAGCTGGCGCACGTACTCGAGCGCGTCCACCGTGTCCTGCACCGTCTGCGTCGGAAAGCCGTACATCAGGTAGGCGTGGACGAGGATGCCGGCATCGGCAAAGGCCTTGGTCACGCGCGCGACCTGGTCGACGCTGACGCCCTTCTTCATCAGACCGAGCAGGCGGTCCGAGGCGACCTCGAGCCCGCCCGAGATCGCCACGCAGCCGCTCTCGGCGAGGCGCTCGCACAGGTCCGGCGTGAAGGTCTTTTCGAAGCGCACATTGCCCCACCAGCTGATGGCCGTGCCGCGCCGCGAGATCTCCTCGGCCAGGGCCTTGAGCGCCTTGGGCGGCGCGGCCTCGTCGACGAAGTGAAAGCCCGTCTCGCCGGTCTCGTGCACGATGGCCTCGATGCGGTCGACCAGCGTCGTCGCCGACGCGGCCTCGTAGCGCGAGATGTAGTCCAGGCTGACGTCGCAGAAACTGCACTTCTTCCAGTAGCAGCCATGCGCGACGGTGAGCTTGTTCCAGCGCCCGTCGCTCCAGAGCCGGTTCATGGGGTTGAGCATGTCCAGCAGCGAGAGGTAGCGCTCCAGCGGCAGGCCGTCCCAGGTTGGCGTGCCGACGTCCTCGAAGGGCACGTCCGGCTCGGCCATGTTGACGTAGCGAACCACGCCGTCCTCGCGCACGAAGGTGCGCACCAGGCGCGAGCGCCCGCGCCGGCCCTGCAGGTGCTCGATCAGCGCGAGCAGCGGACGCTCGCCGGCGTCGAGCGTGACGAAGTCGAAGTCGTCGAAGACGCGCGGCTCGGCGAGCTCGCGCAGCTCGGTGTTGACGAAGCCGCCGCCGAGCACGATCGGCAGCTCGGGCCAGCGCGCCCTGATCGTGCGCGCGATGCGGAAGGCCGCGTAGACCGCGCCGGGGAAGGGCACCGACAGCAGCACGAGGCTGGGCTGATGACGCTCGACCGCGGCTTCGGCCAGGCGGGTGAGCTCGCGGTCGATCAGGTTGGGCGGCGCGGCGAGCGCCTCGGCGAGCGGATCGAAGGTCGGTTGCGCGGTGGCGAGCTTCTCGGCGTAGCGCACGAACTCGAAGCGCGGGTCGACGGCCTCGCGCAGCACGTCGGCGAGGTCGTTCAGGTAGAGCGTCGCGAGGTGGCGCGCGCGGTCCTGCAGGCCGAGGGCGCCGAAGGCCCAGGCGAGGGGGTCCTCGCCAGAATCGTCGTCAGCCGCGCCGTAGGCGTCGAGCTGGGCGAAGCGCGGGCCCTCGGGCAGGTAGCGGCGCGCGTTGATGCGGTGCGCGAGCGTCGCGTCACCGCCCTGCAGGAAGCGGATCGTCGGGTCGACGGTCGCGACGTAGCGTTCGTGTTCGTCGAGGAAGGCCGCAAGCGTCGGGCTCGGCCGGGCGGCGGCGGCTGCGCGCGCGGGCTCGGCCAGGGCCGCGACGCCGGCGCGCGAGAACAGCGCGAGCACGAGCTCGAGCGCGAGGTCCTGCTGGACCGCGGCGATGCCACGCGAGCGCAGGAAGCCGGTCAGGTAGGCGGTCGACGGGTAGGGCGTGTTGAGCTGCGTCATCGGCGGAATCAGCGACAGCACGCGCCAGCCGGAAGGCTGAGGAAGCATGGGCCGTATTTTGCCAGCCGCCCCCCGCGCGGATCGGGCTTACCCGCAGGCGCGGCCGCCGGCGCGGCACGCCGGCCCGGCCACGCGTATCCTGCGCGCGGCATGAACCTGCTCGTCTCGCTCAAATACCTGGTCGCGCTCGACGACCACCGGCATTTCGGCCGCGCGGCGCTCAGCTGCAACGTCACGCAGCCGGCGCTGTCGAACGCGCTGCGCGCGCTCGAGGGCCATTTCGACACGGCCATCGTCAAGCGCGGCCGCGCGTTCGCGGGCTTCACGGCCGAGGGCGAGCGCATCCTCGCGAGCGCGCGGCGCATCCTGCACGAGCACGAGCGGCTCCAGCAGGACCTGCACAGCGGCGCGGCGAGCCCGGTCGGCCACCTGACGCTCGGCGCCGTGCCCACGGCGATCCCGATCGCCGCGCGCTTCGCGGCGATGCTGCAGGCGCGCCATGCGGGCCTGCGCCCGGTCGTGCGCTCGCTGAGCTCGAGCGAGCTCGAGACCGGCCTCGAGAGCCTCGCGCTCGACCTCGCGCTCGGCTATACCGAGCGCGTCGACGCGGGCCGCCCGCAGCTGCGCGTGATCCCGCAGTACGACGAGCATTACTTCCTGCTCTCGCGCGGCGCGGCGGGCGGCGCGGGCCTGACGCGCGGCGCGCCGCTCGACTGGGCCGAGGCCGGCGCGCTGCCGCTGTGCCTGCTCAGCGCCGAGATGCACAACCGCACGCTGATGGACCGCGCGCTGCGCGCGGCCTGCGGCCGCGTCGTCGCGCCGGTGATCGAGACCAACTCGATCCTCACGCTCGCGCTGAGCGTGCGCGCCGGCGCGGTGCACAGCATCATGCCGGGCGCGCTCGTCGGCACGCTGCGCGGCGACGCCGGGCTCGTCGCGCGGCCGCTGCGCGCGCCGCAGCTGGTCGTGCCGATCGCGTTCATGGTCCACGCGGGCGCCCAGCCGGCGCGCGCGCTCGAGGCCGCGCTCGCGTTCGCGGCCGACCCGGCCTGGCAAGAGCAGGTCGCGCGCCATGCCGGTCAGTTGGCCGGTTAGCGCCCCACCGGGGTTTTGCAGAGGGTCACTAAGGATCACCCGCGATTCGCGGCGCGAATCGCACCATTCCGGGAAAAAATTTGACCGGCGCGCGGGGCCTCCTCAAACTTGATGACGCGCGGGTACACGCGCCATCCACGAGAGGAGACGTCATGACAGCAGCAGCAGTAGCAGGGGCGCCCGCCGGCGGCGGCCTGCTCGACAAGGACCGCACGATCGCCGGTCCGGGCTTCAATCGCTGGCTCGTGCCGCCGGCCGCGCTCGCGATCCACCTGTGCATCGGCATGGCCTACGGCTTCTCGGTGTTCTGGCTGCCGATGAGCAAGCTGCTCGCGGCGAACGGCGCGGCCTGCACCAAGCTCGGCTTCGTCGACGCGCTGTTCACGTCGGACTGCAACTGGACGGTCGCGCAGGTCAACCATGTCTTCGAGACCTTCATCGCGATGCTCGGCATCTCGGCCGCGCTGTGGGGCGGCTGGCTCGAGCACGCGGGCCCGCGCAAGGCCGGCTTCATCGCCGCGCTGTGCTGGGGCGGCGGCCTGATCGTCGGCGGCTTCGGCGTGCACCTGCACCAGCTCTGGCTCGTCTACCTCGGTTGCGGCGTGCTCGGCGGCGTCGGCCAGGGGCTCGGCTACATCACGCCGGTGTCGACGCTGATCAAGTGGTTCCCCGACCGCCGCGGCATGGCCACGGGCCTCGCGATCATGGGTTACGGCGGCGGCGCGATGATCGGCGCGCCGATCGCGGTCGCGCTGATGGGCCGCTTCGCGTCGGACGCGAACCCGCAAGGCGTCGCGCCGACGCTGATGGCGATGGGCGCGCTGTACTTCGTCGCGATGTCGCTCGGCGCGTTCGGCTTCCGCATCGCGCCGTCGGGATGGACGCCCAAGGGCTGGACCGCGCCGGCGACCGCGCAGGCGCGCGTGACGACGCGCCATGTGCACCTGAGCGAGGCCTGGAAGACGCCGCAGTTCTGGCTCGTCTGGGGCGTGCTGTGCCTGAACGTGACGGCCGGCATCGGCGTGATCTCGATGGCGAGCCCGATGTTCCAGGAGGTCTTCGGCGCGAAGCTCGTCGGCGCGGCCGACGCGGGCGCGCTGACGGCCGCGCAGAAGGCCGCGATCGCGGCCGCGGCGGCCGGCCTGGTCGGCCTGGTCAGCCTGTTCAACAGCCTGGGCCGGATCTTCTGGGCCTCGATGTCCGACAAGCTCGGCCGGCGCAACACCTATTTCGTGTTCTTCATCCTCGGCTTTTGCCTCTACTGCCTGCTGCCGACGCTCGGCCATATGGGCGTGGCCGGCGCGTTCGTGATCGCGGTCTGCGTGATCCTGACCATGTACGGCGGCGGCTTCGCGACCGTGCCCGCCTACCTCGCCGACCTGTTCGGCACGCAGATGGTCGGCGCGATCCACGGCCGCCTGCTCACGGCCTGGTCGGTCGCGGGCATCGTCGGCCCGCTCGTGATCGCCGCGGTGCGCGAGAACCAGCTCGCGTCGGGCGTCGCCAGGACGCTCGTCTACGACAACACGCTGTACCTGATGGCCGGCCTGCTGTGCGCGGGCCTGGTCTGCAACTTCTTCGTCCACGCGGTCAACGCCAAACACCATATGAGCGACGAGGCGCTCGCGCGCGAACGCCAGATCGGCCACGACGCGCCGGCGTCGGGCGACGCGGCCGGGGCCGCGCGCGGCGAATTCGGTGTGATCGGCGTGGTCGCGTGGCTCGCGGTCGGCGTGCCGTTCCTGTGGGGTTTGTCGACCGCCTTGATGAAGGCGGCGGCGCTGTTCCAGTGAGCGAGGGCTTCGGGCAAGTTAAGGTGTTGGACCATGCAAGCAGTCGAGAAACCCGATAGAGGCGGCGCCGAAGTTCGCCTCGGCTCGCCCGGCGAGCTGCGCGAGAAATTGCGCAGCCTCGTGCCGCCCCCGCTCGCGCCGGCAGTCGCGGCGGCCGTGAACGCGGCAATCGCGGCCTGGCGCGACGAACCCGGCGGCCTGCTGCCCCTGCTCCACGCGGTCCAGGACGCGCTCGGCTACGTGCCGCCCGAAGCGCTGCCCGCGATCGCGAAGGCGATGGGCCTGTCGCGCGCCGAAGTCCACGGCGTCGTCAGCTATTACCACCACTTCCGCGACGCGCCGTCCGCGCCGCACCGGCTCGAGCTGTGCCGCGCCGAGGCCTGCCAGGCGATGGGCGCCGACGCGCTGCTCGCCCACGCCGAGCGCCGCCTCGGCTGCGGCCTGCACGGCCGCAGCGCCGACGGCCGCGTCGCGCTCGAACCGGTCTACTGCCTGGGCCTGTGCTCGACCGCGCCGAGCGCGCTGCTCGACGGCCAGCCGCAGGGCCGCGTGACGCCCGAGCGGCTCGACGCGCTGCTCGCGCAGACGCTTGGCGCGAAGGGGGCCGCGGCCGGCCACGCAGCGCCGGGCCGCCCCAGGCAAGTGGCCATCCCCTCGGGGGATCGGCCGATGTACGCATCGGACGAGGGGCAGACATGAGCGTCGTCATCTACGTGCCGCGCGACGCGGCCGCGCTCGCCGTCGGCGCCGACGCCGTCGCGGCCGCGATCGAGCGCGAGGCCGCGGCGCGCGGCGTCGCCGTCACGCTCAAGCGCAACGGCTCGCGCGGCATGCTCTGGCTCGAGCCGCTCGTCGAGGTCGAGACCGCGGCCGGCCGCGTCGCCTACGGGCCGGTCCGGGCCGAGGACGTCGCCGCGCTGTTCGACGCGGGCCTCGCGGCGGGCGCCGGTGCGCACGCGCTGCACCTCGGTCCGACCGACGCGCTGCCCTGGCTCGCGCGCCAGCAGCGCCTGACTTTCGCGCGCGTCGGCATCACCGACCCGCTGTCCCTGGACGACTACCGCGCCCATGGCGGCGGCGCGGGCCTCGCGCGCGCGCTCGCGCTGGCGCCGGCCGAGATCGTCCAGCAGGTGCTCGACTCCGGCCTGCGCGGCCGCGGCGGCGCGGCCTTCCCGACCGGCATCAAGTGGCGCACCGTGCACGACGCGCCGGCGGCGCAGAAATACATCGTGTGCAACGCCGACGAGGGCGACTCGGGCAGCTTCTCCGACCGCATGGTCATGGAGGGCGACCCGTTCATGCTGATCGAGGGCATGGTCATCGCGGGCCTCGCGACCGGCGCGACCCGGGGCTATGTCTATGTGCGCTCCGAATACCCGCACGCGATCGCGGCGCTCGAGGCCGCGATCGCCACGGCGCGCGACGCCGGCTGGCTCGGCCCCGACGTCGGCGGCTCGGGCCGCGCGTTCGAGCTCGCCGTGCGCAAGGGCGCGGGCTCCTATGTGTGCGGCGAGGAGACCGCGCTGCTCGAGAGCCTCGAAGGCCGCCGCGGCATCGTGCGCGCGAAGCCGCCGCTGCCCGCGCTCGAGGGCCTGTTCGGCGAGCCGACCGTCGTCAACAACGTGATCACGCTCGCCGCGGTGCCGCTGATCCTCGCGCGCGGCGCGGCCTTCTACGCGGGCTTCGGCCAGGGCCGCTCGCGCGGGACGCTGCCGATCCAGCTCGCCGGCAATATCCGCCGCGGCGGCCTGATCGAGCTCGCGTTCGGCGTGACGCTGCGCGAGCTCCTGTTCGACTGGGGCGGCGGCAGCGCGAGCGGGCGCCCGATCAAGGCCGTCCAGGTCGGCGGCCCGCTCGGCGCCTACGTGCCAGAGTCGCAATGGGACCTGCCGCTCGACTACGAGGCTTACGCCGGCGTCGGCGCCGTGCTCGGCCATGGCGGCATCGTCGTCCACGACGACCGCGCCGACATGGCGCGGCTCGCGCGCTACGCGATGGAATTCTGCGCGCTCGAGTCCTGCGGCAAGTGCACGCCCTGCCGGATCGGCTCGACGCGCGGCGTCGAAGTCATCGACCGGCTGCGCGGCGCGGCCGACGCCGGCGCGCGCGGCAAGCAGGAGGCCCTGCTGCGCGACCTGTGCGCGACCATGGTCGACGGCTCGCTGTGCGCGATGGGCGGCATGACGCCGTTCCCCGTGCTGTCGGCGCTCGACCACTACCCCAACGATTTTGGTTTGTCGGCTTGAAGGAGTCCACATCATGACGACGATCAGCGAACGCGACTACGGCACGCCCGCGCGCCGCAGCGACACCCTGGTCACGCTGGAAATCGACGGCATGACGGTCAGCGTGCCGGTCGGCACCTCGCTGATGCGCGCGGCCGCCGAGGCCGGCGTGATGGTGCCCAAGCTCTGCGCGACCGACAGCCTCGAGCCCTTCGGCTCGTGCCGCCTGTGCCTCGTCGAGATCGAGGGCCGCAAGGGCTTCCCGGCCTCGTGCACGACGCCGGCCGCCGCCGGCATGGTCGTGCGCACGCAGAGCGAGCGCCTGCAGCAGCTGCGCCGCGGCGTGATGGAGCTCTACATCAGCGACCACCCGCTCGACTGCCTGACCTGCTCGGCCAACGGCGACTGCGAGCTCCAGACCCAGGCCGGCGTGGTCGGCCTGCGCGAGGTGCGCTACGGCATCCGGGAGGGCGCGAACCACCTCGACGCGGTCAAGGACGAGTCCAACCCCTACTTCAGCTACGACCCCGCCAAGTGCATCGTCTGCAACCGCTGCGTGCGCGCCTGCGAGGAAACGCAAGGCACCTTCGCGCTGACGGTCTCGGGCCGCGGCTTCGACAGCCGCATCGCCGCGGGCCAGGACGAACCCTTCATGCAGAGCGAATGCGTGTCCTGCGGCGCCTGCGTCCAGGCCTGCCCGACCGCGACGCTGCAGGAGAAGAGCGTCGCCGCGCGCGGCCTGCCCGAGCACAGCGTGATCACGACCTGCGCCTACTGCGGCGTCGGCTGCTCGTTCAAGGCCGAGATGAAGGGCAGCGAGGTGGTGCGCATGACGCCGTGGAAGGACGGCGGCGCGAACGAGGGCCATTCCTGCGTGAAGGGCCGCTTCGCCTGGGGCTACGCGACGCACAAGGACCGCATCACCAGGCCGATGATCCGCGCGAAGATCACCGACCCGTGGCGCGAGGTCTCGTGGGACGAGGCGATCGCGCACGCCGCGTCCGAGTTCCGCCGGATCCAGGGCGCCTACGGCCGCGACAGCATCGGCGGCATCACCTCGTCGCGCTGCACCAACGAGGAGACCTACCTGGTGCAGAAGCTCGTGCGCGCGGCCTTCGGCAACAACAACGTCGACACCTGCGCGCGCGTGTGCCACTCGCCGACCGGCTACGGCCTCGGCCAGAGCTACGGCACCTCGGCCGGCACGCAGACCTTCAAGTCCATCGAGCAATGCGACGTCGTCATGGTGATCGGCGCGAACCCGAGCGACGCGCACCCGGTGTTCGCGTCGCGCATGAAGAAGCGCCTGCGCGAGGGCGCGCGCCTGATCGTGGTCGACCCGCGCGCGATCGACCTCGTCGACGCGCCGCATGTGCGCGCCGACTACCACCTCGCGCTGCGCCCGGGCACCAACGTCGCGATGATCTCGGCGCTCGCCCATGTGATCGTGACCGAAGGCCTCGTCGACGCGGCCTACGTGGCCGAGCGCTGCGACGCCAAGTCCTACGCGCAGTGGCGCGAGTTCGTCGCGCGGCCCGAGAACTCGCCCGAGGCGCTCGCGGCCGAGACCGGCGTGCCGGCCGAACTCGTGCGCGGCGCCGCGCGCCTGTACGCGACCGGCGGCAACGCAGCGATCTACTACGGCCTCGGCGTGACCGAGCATGCGCAGGGCTCGACCATGGTCATGGGCATCGCTAACCTCGCGATGTGCACGGGCAACGTCGGCCGCGAGGGCGTCGGCGTGAACCCGCTGCGCGGCCAGAACAACGTCCAGGGCTCCTGCGACATGGGCTCGTTCCCGCACGAGTTCCCTGGCTACCGCCATGTGTCGGACAGCACGGTGCGCGCGAGCTTCGAGGCGCACTGGGGCGTCGAGCTGCAGGCCGAGCCGGGCCTGCGCATCCCGAACATGTTCGAGGCCGCGCTCGCGGGTTCGTTCAAGGGCCTGTACTGCCAGGGCGAGGACATCGTCCAGTCGGACCCGAACACCCGGCATGTCGCGGCCGCGCTCACGGCGATGGAGTGCATCGTCGTCCAGGACCTCTTCCTCAACGAGACGGCCAAGTACGCCCATGTGTTCCTGCCGGGCTCGTCCTTCCTCGAGAAGGACGGCACGTTCACGAACGCCGAGCGCCGCATCTCGCTCGTGCGCCGGGTCATGCCGCCGCTCGGCGGCCTCGCCGACTGGGAGGCCACGTGCCGGCTCTCGCAGGCGCTAGGCTACCCGATGGACTACGCCCACCCCAGCGAGATCATGGACGAGATCGCCGCGCTGACGCCGACCTTCAGCGGCGTGAGCTTCGCGCGGCTCGAGCAGCACGGCAGCTTGCAATGGCCGTGCAACGACGCCGCGCCGCTGGGCACGCCGATCATGCACGTCGACGGCTTCGTGCGCGGCAAGGGCCGCTTCCTGATCACGCAGTACGTGCCGAGCACCGAGAAGGTCACCCGCAAGTACCCGCTGCTGCTGACGACGGGGCGCATCCTGTCGCAGTACAACGTCGGCGCGCAGACGCGGCGCACGCCGAACAACCAGTGGCACGGCGAGGACGTGCTCGAGATCCACGCCCACGACGCCGAGGAGCGCGGCATCCGCGACGGCGACTGGGTCGGCATCGAGAGCCGCGCCGGCGACACCGTGCTGCGCGCGCGCCTGAGCGCGCGCATGCAGCCCGGCGTCGTCTACACGACCTTCCACTTCCCCGAGTCGGGCGCGAACGTGATCACGACCGACAACTCCGACTGGGCGACCAACTGCCCCGAGTACAAGGTCACGGCCGTGCAGGTCGCGCGCGTGCTCCAGCCCTCGAGCTGGCAGCAGGCGCACCGGCGCTTCAGCGAGGAACAGGCGGAGCTGCTCAACCATGGACGCTGAGAACCTCGTCAAGATGGCGAACCAGATCGGCGAGTTCTTCGCGAGCTTCCCCGACCGCGCCGAGGCGCTCGACGGCATCGCCGGCCATCTCCGCAAGTTCTGGGCGCCGAGCATGCGCGCGGCGCTGCTCGCGCGGCTCGACGCGGGCGCCGACATCGGCCTCAGCGACATCGTCGGCGAGGCCCTGCGCACCCACCGGGAGCGGCTCGCTTGAGCGACGGCGATGAAGCGCAGGGTCTGCGCCGCCTCGAGGTCTCGCGCCACGGCGTCGCCGCCGAGGACCTCGTCGCCGTCGAGGCGCCGGTCGCGCTCGTGCTCAACGGCATCAGCCACGCGGTGATGCTCGCGACGCCCTGCGAGCTCGAGGCCTTCGCGCTCGGCTTCGCGCTGTCCGAGGGCCTGCTCGCGTCGCGCGCCGAGTGTTACGGCATCGACGTGGCCGAGGCGGCCGACGGCCGCTACGAGGTCCGGCTCGAGGTCGCCGCGGCCGCCGAGATGCGCATGAAGGAACGCCGCCGCGCGCTCGCCGGCCGCACCGGCTGCGGGCTGTGCGGCATCGAGAGCCTGGCCGCGCTCGACCTCGCGCCGGCGCCGCTCGTCGACCCGCGGCCGGTCGACCCGGCCGCGATCGCGCGCGCGCTCGCGCAGCTGCCCGAGCGGCAGCTGCTGAACCGCCGCAGCGGCGCTCACCACGCGGCGGCCTGGGCCGCGCCCGACGGCGCGCTCGCCGAGGTCATGGAGGACGTCGGCCGCCACAACGCGCTCGACAAGCTGCTCGGCGCGCGCCTGCGCGCGGGCGCCGATCTGCGCGACGGCTTCGTGCTGATGACGAGCCGCGCGAGCTCCGAGCTCGTGCTCAAGACCGTGCGCCTCGGCGTGCCGGGGCTCGCGACGATCTCGGCGCCGACCTCGCTGGCCGTGGACCTCGCGCGCCGCTGCGGCGCCCAGCTCTACGGCTTCTGCCGCGGCGATGCGGCCGTGCGCTACGCCTGAGGGCGCGCGACGGCCGCCGCGCCGCTCACGGCGAGGTCGCGAGCGTGCACGACTGCGAGGTATTCGACGCGCAGGGCCCCGTCCAGCGCAGCTGCGTCGCCGTGGCCGGCGCGAGCGGTGCGCTCAGGTTCGCGACGCCGCCGCGCGCGCCCGTGAACCCCGCGAGCCGGTTCCAGCTGCCGCCGCCATTGCTCGTGTAGTCGAGCTCGTAGGCGCTGCCGGGGCGCAGCGCGCGCGTCGCGATCTGGTAGGCGCTGCCGCTGATCGCGAAGCTCGGCGCGTCGGGCCAGGGGTGGGCCAGCGGTTCGCCGACGAACAGGCCCTGGCCGGGCTCGAGCACCGACTTCCAATAGGCCTCGATCAGCGTATCGCCGCGCCAGTAGTGGTCGAGCAGCACGCTCACGCGCGGGAACTTCGCGGTGCTGTTGCAGGGCTCCTCGACCGTGCCGTAGCTCGCCGTGAGGCCGGCGGCGAGCCAGGCCTGGACGGTGGTCTGGCCGCTGCCGTCGGGCAGGAGGCCGGCATAGGAGGTCAGCGAATCGCCGACTGCGCCGGGCCGGTAGGTGTTGCTTGCGAGATTCGAGATGGCCGCGAGCCCGGTGAAATAGAACATCACGTTGCTCTGGTTCGCGACGGTGTCGCTCGCGCCGCCCGCGCTGTTGTCGACGTCGTCGAGCGCGAGCAGGCCGGCCCAGGTCGACGGCAGGCCGGTCCAGTCGGTGTAGCGCACGTTGCGCGCCGCGTCGCTCGTGCGCACGAGCCAGCCGGTGCCGCCAGGCGCGCTCGCGTCGCTGGCGACGCCGCGGTCGATCAGCGCCTGGGCCGCGGCGAGCGTGCTCGTGCCGAGCAGCATGGTCGGGCGGATGCCGAGCTCGGCGAACGGCCGCGTCGACTCGCTGTCGTAGTAGGCCGAGGCCGCGGTGGTCGCGCAGCCGCCGCAGTAGGCCGCGCTGTAGCCGAAGGTTGTTGCGCTCGTGATGCTCATCGAGCAGCTCGCGCCGACGACGCGCGACGGTGCGCTCCAGGCGAGCAGCACGGCCTGGGCCGAAGCCGGCATCTGCGCGTCGATCTGCGCCTTCAGCGTCGCGAAGTCGCTGGCGGCGATCGTGTCGCCGCCGCTGCCGGGCAGGCTGACGTAAATCATGTTGGCCGCCGGCACGCCGCGCTTGCTCTGGTAGTAGCTCGCCATCGCCTCGGACGTCGCGTCGCCCTGGAGCACGACGACGGCGAGGTCCTGGGCCGTCAGGCCGTGGCTCGGCAGGCTCAGCACGAGCGTGCTGGTGGCCGGCGCGGTGTTCGTCGCGGCGCCGGTCGTGCCGGTCCCGCTGCTGCTGCCCCCGCCGCCCCCGCCGCCGCACGCGACGAGCAGGCCGAGCAACAGGATCGACAGGCCGCCAAGACAGGCGGCGCGGGCATTCTTCAGGACGTCGGGCATGGCTGGATTCTTGCAGCCTTGCATGCCGGCTTGATGTCGGCGCCGCGGCGCCGCGGTCATCGCGGCGCGGCCGCGCCGCAGTCGGGGCCGTCGCAGAACTCGAGGCGGCGCGCGCCCGGCACGCGCCCGAGCGCGAAGTCCTCGAGCGCGGGCGGCAGGCTCACGCGGTAGACGCCGGCCGCGAGGTCGGCGCGCGGGTGGTCGGCGTCGTGGAGCCACGGCGAGAACCAGCCCGCGAACATCAGCAGGCCCGCGTGGACCGGCACGGGCTTGTAGCCGCTCGCCGCGAGCCAGGCTTGCGCGGCCGCGCGGTCGGGCGCGCCGCCCCAGGCCACGGCCATCAGCTCGGCCAGCCATTGGTTGCAGTTCTCGTAGCGCGTCGAGAACGCGTAGGCGTTCGCGCTGTAGTCGGGGCCGAGCACGCCGAGCGCGCGCGCGTCGTCGCGCGCGGCCTCGCCCAGCGCGCGGCCGGCCGGGCCCGGCAGCAGCACGACCGACAGGCGCAGCGTCGCGCCCGCGCGCGTGCCGGCGACAAAGCCCGCGAGGCCCTGGTCGAACAAGCGCGAGCGCTTCGCGTCGCAGGCGTAATAGAGCTGGCGCACGGCCCAGGGGCCCAAAGCGGCGTCGCGCTGCGCGAGCGCCGCGTGCGACCAGGTCTGGCCGACCAGGCCGAGGTTCAGCCCCGCGCGCGCGACGAGCGCGACGTCGGCGTCCGACGCGGCGAGCACGTCCTGGACATGGGCGGCGAAGCGCAGCTCGCGGTCGAGCGTGGCCGGGTCGGTCGCGCGCGCCTCGTCACAGAAGCCGCCGCTCGCGGAGGCGGCGGCGTGGGCGGCGCCAGCGCCGAGCATCAGCAGCGGCGCCACGAGCCAGGCGCAGGCCAGCCGGCGGGACATGGGCGAGGGCCGGGCGGGCCGGCGTCGCTTCAACTCGCGGCCACGGCGCGCAGCGCGAGGCCGCGCGCGTCGTCGAGCGCGAGGAAGAACGGCGCGTCGACGGCCTCGCGCGCGAACGCGTACCCGTAGGGGCGTGCGCGCACGTCGACATGGGCGCCGACCGCGAGCGCGCCGCGCTGGGCGGCGGCCTCGGGCAGGATCAGGTCGAAGGCCTCGGCCGGCGCGTCGCCGGTGCCGAGCTGGGCCAGGTGCACGCGCAGCGTGCCCGCGCGCGCGGCGTTCGGCGCCATCGCGACGACCTCGTAGGTGCCGGCCGCGAAATGGCGGTCGCCGCCCGAGCTGCGGCCCGAGCTGTGGCTCGAGTCCTCGAGCGAGTCCGAGGTGCTGCTGGCCGCCGACGAGGCGCTGTCCGACGCCGACGAGGCCGTCGAATCGGCCCGCGCGGCAACGCCGCCGAGGCCGCCGAGCATCGCGGCAAGCAGGACCAGGGTCGGGGCGAGACGGGGGGAGTGCTGCGCGTTCATGGGCCGAGCATAACCGCGGCCCTCGTAAACCCCCAGTCATAATCGCAAGTTATGGGCTGGCCCGCGCTTCTCAGTTGCCGGGGCCCGGCGCGCTTTCAACAATCGCCCGTTGCCCGACCGTTCGAACCCATGACACTGGCCTCCCGAGCGCTGACCTGTTTCTTCGTCGCCCTGCTGCTCGCCGGCAGCGCGGCCGCGCGTCCGCTGGTCTTTTGCGCCGAGGCCAGCCCCGAGGGCTTCGACCCGGGCATGTGGGATAGCCAGACGACCAACACGGTCTCGAACCAGATCTTCCAGGGCCTGCTCGGCTTCAGGCGCGGCTCGACCGAGCTCGCGCCGCGGCTCGCCGAGTCCTGGGACGTCTCGCCCGACGCGAAGAGCTTCACCTTCCACCTGCGCCACGGCGTGCGCTTCCAGACGCGGCCCTGGTTCACGCCGACGCGCGAGTTCGACGCCGACGACGTGCTGTTCACGTTCACGCGCTTCGTCGATCCGACCACGCCGTTCAACAAGGCGTTTCCGGTCAACTTCGTCTACCCGAACAATATGGGGCTCGCGAAGCTGCTCGCCGGCGTCGACAAGCTCGACGCCTACACCGTGCGCTTCCGCCTGAACCAGCCCAACGTGACCTTCGCGACCAACCTCGCGATGGCCTGGGCGGGCATCCAGTCGGCCGAGTACGCGGCGCAGCTGCTCCGGGACGGCCACCCCGAGCAGATCGGCCAGCTGCCGGTCGGCACCGGTCCGTATATGTTCAGGTCCTACGCCAAGGACGACGTGCTGCGCTTCGACCCGAACCCGGACTACTGGGGCGAGCAGCAGCGGGATCGTTTGATCTTCTCGATCAGCCGCGAGCCGAGCGTGCGCGTGCAGAAGCTGCTCGCCGGCGAATGCCAGATCGCCGCGGCGCTGCGCGACGTCGACGTCGGCACCCTGCTCAAGCGCCCCGACATCCGCGTCGAGAAAAAGGCCGCGCTGAACGTCTCTTACCTGAGCTTCAACCTCAGGAAGGCGCCGACCGACCAGCGCCTGGTGCGCACCGCGCTCGACATCGCGATCGACCGCGGCGCGATCTTCCGCGCCCTGTTCCCGCGCGGCGACGCGCTGCAGGCGGTCAGCGCGTTCCCGCCCTCGATCCCCGGCTACGACAGCGCGCTGAAGAACGAGTACGACCCGGCCAAGGCGCGCCGCCTGCTCGCCGAGGCGGGCTTCCCGAACGGCTTCGAGATCGACCTCTGGGCCCTGCCCGTCGTGCGCCCGCCGAACCCGAACGGCGCGCTGATGGCCCAGCTGATCCAGCAGGACTGGGCCAAGATCGGCGTGACCGCGCATATCAGGACCTTCGAGTGGGGCGAGTACCTGAAGCGCGCGAACCACGGCGAGCACAACATCTACATGAGCCAATGGGCCGGCGAGAGCGGCGACGCCGACGAGTTCCTGACGCCCAACCTGTCGTGCGCGGCGAACAAGACCGGCGTGAAGTTCTGCAACAAGGACTTCGACGCGCTGATCGACGCGGCCCGCGCGACGCCCGACCCCGAGCAGCGCCGCGAGCTATACGTGAAGGCCCAGCAGCTGTTCAAGTACGAGCGGCCGTGGATCACGATGGCGCACTCGAGCGTGTACATCGCGATGCGCCAGAGCGTGCACGGCTTCATCATGGCGCCGAACGGCGCCGTCGACTTCGAGAACGTTTACCGACAATGAGGGCCAGCGCCGTCGAATCCGCCGGCGGCCCGGCGGGCGGCGCGACGAGGAACCCACGCACATGAGACTCCGGCACATCGAGGTTTTCCACGCGATCATGCAGGCCGGCACGATCAGCGGCGCCGCGCAGCTGCTGCACATCTCGCAGCCGGCCGTGACCAAGGTGCTCCAGCATTGCGAGCTGCAGCTCGGCATGCAGCTGTTCGACCGCGTGCGCGGCAAGCTCTACCCGACGCCCGAGGCCGAGCGCCTGTTCGTCGAGATCGACAAGCTCAATCGCGACCTCGTCGCGATCCGCCGCCTCGCCGCCAACCTCAAGAGCGGCGAGTCCGAGCTCGTGCGCCTGGTCTCGACGCCGACGCTCGCGGCCGTGCTGATCCCGCCCGCGATGACGCGCTGGAGCCGCGCGTTCCCGCGCGGCCATTGCTCGCTCGCGACCAACCACACGCGCGAGATCGTCTCGGCGCTGCTGCTCGGCGAGGCCGACCTCGCGCTGTCGCTGCAGGACCCGCGCCACCCGGGCATCAAGGCCGAGGCGATCGCGAGCGGCGCGATGACGGCGATCTGCCCGGTCGCGAGCCCCGAGGGCGAGGGCAGCGGCCCGCTCGCCGTGGCCGACATCCGCAGCGAGGTCGTCGGCCTCGCCGGCGACGACCCGCTCGCGACCGTCGTGCAGAACGCGAGCGTCGCCCAGCATGTGCCGATCGAATGCCGGATCACGGTGCAGACCTACCAGCTCGCGCGCGCGCTCGTCGAGGCCGGGGTCGGCATGACCGTCGTCGACCCGTTCACCGCCGCGTCGGCCGACCGCGCGCGCGTGCGCCTGCGCCCGCTCGTGCCGAGCGTGCCCGTCAACCTCTACCTGCTGACGGCCGCGAGCAGCCCGCTCGCCCAGGCCGCGCGTCGGCTCGTCAAGTTCGTCACCGACGCGGCCAGGGAAAGCCTGGAGTCGCTGCCCGAATGATCGCCTGCGAAGACGTCCCCCACCACCCCGACTTCCGGTCGCTGCTGAGCCTCCCCGGCGTCGACGTCGACCTGCGCTACGCGACGCCCGACAACTTCGTCGGCCGCCCGGTCTACGGCGGGCTCGACTGCGCGTGGCTGCGCCGCGAGGCGGCCGAGGCCCTCGAGCAGGCTGCCGCGTGGCTCGCGCGCGAGCGCCCGGGCTGGCGCCTGCGCGTGCTCGACGCGCTGCGCCCGCAGCGCGTGCAGGAGCAGCTCTGGGCCGAGCTCGCGGGCACGCCGCTGACCGCCTACCTGGCCAACCCCGAGCGCGGCTCGATCCACAGCTTCGGCATGGCCGTCGACCTGACCCTGCTCGACCCTGCGGGCCGCGAGGCCGACATGGGCTCGGGCTTCGACGAGATGGCCCTGAGCTCGCACCCCGACCACGAGGCCGAGCACCTCGCGCGCGGCCTGCTCGAGGCCGCGCACCTGGTCGAGCGCGGCTGGCTGCGCGCGGCGATGCGCGCGGCGGGCTTTCACGCGATCAGCACCGAGTGGTGGCATTTCGACTTCGGCGACCGCGTCGCCGTGCGCCGCGACCTGCCGCGGGTGATGTAAGCAGAGAACGTAGAACGAGCAACCGAGACAAAGGACCCCGATGAGCCTGCTCCGCCGCAATTTCGCCAAGACTCTTGCCGCCGGCGTGGCCGGCGCCGCCGCGCTGGCCGCGCCAGCCGCGCGCGCCGCCGCGCCGACCGGCACGGCTGCGCGCCCCCCCGTACTCCTGCCCAGGCGCCTGCAGCCCGGCGACACGATCGCCCTCGTGAGCCCGGCCAACGCGACTTTCGACCGCGAGCAGTTCGACATTGCCCACGAGTCGCTGACCGCGCTCGGCTTCAAGGTCCGCGAAGGCCGCTTCGCACATGCGCGCCGCGGCGCGTTCGGTGGGACCGACGCCGATCGCGCGGCCGACGTCAACGCGCAGTTTGCCGACGACGGCGTGGCCGGCATCATGGCCATGACCGGCGGTTCGGGCTGCAACCGCATCCTCGACAAGCTCGACTACGCGCTGATCCGCCGCAAGCCCAAGTACTTCGGCGGCTTCTCCGACCTGACCAGCCTCGTCAACGGCATCCACCAGCAGACCGGCCTCGTGACCTTCCACGCGCCGATGGCGACGTCGGAATGGAACGCCTACAGCGTCGAGGCGTTCCAGTCGCTCGTGATGCGCGGCGAGACGCCGCGGCTTGCCAACCCCGCACCCGAGCTCGGCGACGAGCTCGCCCAGCGCCAGGACCGTACGCGCACGATCCGCGGCGGCAAGGCGCGCGGCGTGATCGCCGGCGGCAACCTCGCGGTCCTCACGTCGCTCGCCGGCACGCCCTACTTTCCGGACCTGCGCGGCGCGATCCTGTTCATCGAGGAGGTCAACGAGTACATCTACCGCGTCGACCGCATGCTGTCGACGCTGCGCCTGATGGGCGTGCTCGACCAGGTCGCCGGCGTCGTGCTCGGCCATTTCACGAACTGCGAGCCCGGCACCGACGGCTACGGCGCGCTGACCCTCGACGAGGTCTTCGACGACTATTTCCTGCCGCTGGGCGTGCCGGTGTACCGCGGCGCGATGATCGGCCATATCCGCCGCAAGCTCACGCTGCCGCTCGGCGGCCAGGCCGAGCTCGACGCGGACGCCTGCACGCTGCAGATCCTCGCGCCCGCGGTCGCCTGAAACGGCGCCCCCCGGCCGCGGCGCGGCCGGGGGCCGGTTGCGCGGCTTACTGCCGCGCGACCCAGTCGGCCACGGCGTCGAGCACCGCGCGGCCCTTCCTGGAGGCCTGCGGGTCGTTGAGCAGCGCCGCGACGATCCAGGTCCGGCCATGCGCGTCGGGCACGTAGCCGGCGAGGCCGATCGCGTTGTTCAGCGTGCCGGTCTTCAGGCGCGCGCGCCCGGTCGCCGGGCCGTTCTTGAGGCGGTGGGCGAGCGTGCCGTCGACGCCGGCGACCGGCAGCGTGCCGAGCAGCTCGGGGCCGTGCAGGCCGTCGTGCGAAGCGAGCAGCAGGGCGGCCTCCTGCGCCGCGGTGATGCGCTCGCTGCGCGACAGGCCCGAGCCGTTGTCGAGCACGAGGCCGGTCGCGTCGATGCGGTGCTCGGCGAGCCAGGCGCGCTCGACGCGCTCGGCCGCCGCGCGCGTGTCCTCGCCGGGGGCCGCGACCTGGGCGCCGAGGCGCAGATAGGTCAGGCGCGCGAGCGGGTTGTCCGAGTCCTTCAGGGTCTCGCGCAGCACGTCGGCGAGCGTGCGGCCTTCGTGGCGCGCGACCACATGGGCGCTCGCGGGCGCGGCGCCCTCGATGTCGCCGGCCGCGAGCGTGCCGCCGAGCTCGGCCCAGATCGTGCGCACCGCGGCGGCCGCGACGCGCGCGCGGTCGAAGCTGTTGAACCCTTGGGTGCGGGCGCAGCCGCGCGGGAACGGGCCGGTGGCGACGAGCGTCTGGCCGGCCGCACCGGCGTCGCGCAGCGTCGGCGTGGTCCAGACATCGTCCCAGTTCGCACAGGGCGCGTCGACCAGCACGGCACCGTCGGCGTCGACCTGCAGGCCCGGCCAGGCCGGGTCCGGGCGCGCGTGCAGCCGCGTTGCGTCAGCGTCGAGCCGCACGTCGACCAGGCCGGCGTTGAGGAACAGCGCGTCGGGGATGGTGTTGTACGGGAACTCGGGTTCCTCGTCGAAGGCCGGCGCGCCGACATCGAGGCGCGCGGGCCGGAACAGGCTGCGGTCGACGACCAGGCCGCCGCCGATCTCGCGCACGCCCTGCTCGCGCAGTTCGCGCAGCAGGTTCCACAGCGCGCCCCAGTCGAGGTCCGTGTCGGCGCCGCCGCGCAGCACGAGCGCGCCGTCGACGCGGCCGTCGTGCGGCGTGCCGTCGACCAGCAGCTCGGTGAAGCCCCGCGCGTTGGGGCCGAGCCGGTCGAGCGCGACGACGGCGGTCAGCAGCTTCATCGTCGACGCCGGCTGCATCGGCCGGTCGGCGTTCAGGCGCAGGCCCGCGTCGCGCGCGTCGAGCGGGAACGCGACGATCGCGAGGTGCTCGAGCGGGATGCCGGCCTGGCTCAGCGCCTGTTCGACCGGCGTCGGCGCCGGGGCGAAGTTCGCACATGCGCCGAGCGCGAGCGTCGCGGCGAGCGCGACGGCGAGGCGGAACAGGCGGTGCGGGCGGTGCAGTCGGGGACGCGACGCGTGTCTCATGCGGCCTCCAGCTTCTTGAAGACCCAGTGGGCGATCGCGACGTCCTCGAGGCCGATGCCGACGCTCTTGTAGACGACGATCGCGTCGCGGCCGAGCGGGCGCGGCGCGGCGAGCAGGCTGCCGAGCTCGACGACCTTGCCCGGCGCGATCGCGCCGGCGGCCGCGCGCACGAACTCGCCGGCCTCCTGCTCGGCGGCCGGCTTCCATTCGACGGCGACGAGCGCGGCGCGCGCGAGCAGCGCGTCGTCGAGCTCGCGCGCGGCGGGCTTGCTCGAGCCGACCGCGCAGACCAGCGTGCCCGGGCGCACGAGCGCGCCGTCGAACAAAGGCTCGGCCGCGCGGGTGCAGGTCACGATCACGTCGGCCTCGGCGAGCGCGGTCGCCGCGTCGACGGCGTGCGCGCCGATGCGCGCGGCGAACTCGGCCGCGCCGCTGCGTGCGACGACGAGCACGCGCTCGAAGCCCCAGCATTCGCGCAAGGCGTCGGCGTGCGCCTCGGCCTGGGTGCCGGCGCCGAAGATCGCGAGCACGCGGGCGTCGGGCCGCGCGAGCGTGTTCACCGCGAGCGCCGTCGTCGCGGCCGTGCGCAGGCGCGTGAGCTCGTTGGCCTCGAGCGTCGCGAGCGGCAGGCCGGTGCGCGCCGAGAACAGCGTGATGACGAACTGGAACTGGCCGTTGCGCGTTGCGTAGACCTTGGTGCCGAGCACGTCCTGCACGGGCAGGCAGGCGCCCATCGCGCTGACCATCAGCGCCGCCCCATCGTGGTTCGCGCCGGCCCGGCCGCGGGCGAGCACGGCGGCCTGGCCGCTCCCCATTTGGGTGAAGGCGGCGCGCAACGCGGCGACGGCGTCGGTGTAGCCGAGCACGGCGCCGACCTCTTGTTCGGTGATCATTCTCATGGCCGCGACTCTACGGTCTCGAAGCGGTGCGCGCACCCCGGCGCAGCACCAAGAAACGGCGCGTCAGCCGCGGTTTGATCGGCATCACCGGGAGGCCGCATTCCCGGAAGTTATGCGAACGCGACAAGCATTCATTGCATGCGACGCAACACCTCCGGTGGCTCCCTATGGTGCCGCCCGAATCCCTCGCTGATGATGAAGTCAAGCTGATTGGCATTTCTAACTTGCCTAGAGGAGATCCAGATGAAATTGAACAAGCTTGCGCGCAGCCTGGCGCTGATGGGATTGGGCGCATCGGCGCTTGGCGCGGCGTACGCGCAAGCCCAGGACCAGGACGCCGCCGCGACCGCGGACCAGAAGGCGCCGCAAAAGCTCGAGAAGGTCGAGGTGACCGGCTCGAGCATCAAGCGCATCCAGGACGAAGGCGCACTGCCGATCCAGGTCATCAAGGCCGCCGACATGGTCAAGCAGGGCATTACCAATGCCGAGCAGCTGCTTGCGCAGATCAGCGCGAACGGCAACGGCATCGACAACCTGGCGACCAACCAGGGCGGCGACTTCCTCAACAGCACGGCCGATCGGGCCCACAACAACGGCGCGTCGGGTGCCTCGCTGCGCGGCTTCGGCGCGCAGTACACGCTCGTGCTGCTCAACGGCCGGCGGGTGTCTTCGTACGGCCTGAACGGCAGCTCGGTCGACCTGAACTCGATCCCCCTGGCGGCGCTCGACCGCGTCGAGATCCTCAAGGACGGCGCTTCGGCGATCTACGGCACCGACGCGATCGGCGGCGTCATCAACTTCATCCTGAAGAAGAACTACCAGGGCCTCGAGGCTTCGGCGTCCGAGGACGCGACCCAGCATGGCGGCGGCGACATCTACCGCGCCTCGCTGCTCTTCGGCAAGGGCGACCTCGAAGCCGACCGCTTCAACGTCATGGCGAGCCTGACCGCCAACGGCAACGGCCGGCTGCGCGGCGCGCAACGCTCGTTCCAGGACGGCTACCAGCCCAATCTCGGCCTGTCGATGGACACGACCGGCACGCCGTTCGCGAACATCGGCGTCGGCGGCGGCACCGCGCTGGCAGGCTCCTACGTGCTGCCTGGCCAGACCCTGTCGTCGAACCGCGTCAACCTGCTCGCGCTGCAGGGCCAGTGCAACGCGATTCCGAACCAGCTGCCCTACCGCGGCGACCTGACCGGCTACACCAACGCCAACAATGCCTGCGACTGGGACTACGGCAAGGCCTGGAGCCTGATGCAGCCGGTGCACAGCGTCAACCTGGTGTCGCGCGCGGAGTTCGCGGTCGCGCCCGAGCACACGGTCTTCGCCGAGTTCACCGGCTCGCGGGTCAAGACCGCCGTCGAGTACACGCCGATCCAGCTGACCTCGATCAACCTGCCGACCAGCAGCCCCTATTACGAGAACCTCGCGGTGCTCGCGCCGCAGTACTTCAAGCCGACCAACACCGACCCGACCGACCCGCGCGTGTTCTTCGACGCGAGCAAGCCCGAGCGCATCCGCTGGCGCTGCATGGAATGCGGCTTCCGCCAGGAGGACACGACGGCGACGAGCTTCCGCGCCCTGGTCGGCGCCGAAGGCACTATCGGCACCTGGGACTACAAGGTCGGCCTGTCCTCGTCCAAGAGCCGCGCGAGCACGCTGCTCGGCGATGGCATGATGTACGACGCCGCGATCAAGAGCGCGCTCGCCAGCGGCGTGATCGACCCGTTCCTGATGCCGGGCCAGACCCAGACGCCCCAGGCCCTGGCCTTGATCGATTCGGCCAAGGCCAAGGGCCTGTCGCTGTACGGCGGCCAGGCGTCCACCAACGAGCTCGACGGCGTGCTCTCGGGCGAGCTGATGAAGCTCCCGGCCGGCGCGCTGAGCGCGGCGGTGGGCGTCGACCTGCGGCGCGAGGGCTACCGCTTCGACGACCAGGAGGACGGCGCGTCGATCCCGGCGATCAACGGCGTGACGTCGCCGGCCTCGCTGGCCGCGGTCGGCCGCACCATCGGCGCCGTCTACGGCGAACTGCTCGTGCCGGTCGTCAAGGACCTCGAGCTCCAGCTCGCGGCGCGCTACGACCACTACAGCGACTTCGGCTCGACGACCAACCCGAAGGTCGCGCTGCGCTGGCAGCCGGTGCGCGAGCTTGGCTTCCGCTCTTCGTACAGCACGGGCTTCCACGCGCCGGACTTCGATGCGCTGTACGGCGGCCAGACGACCGGCCAGTTCAACAGCGACATCAACGACCCGCTGCTGTGCCCGACCGGCAAGGAGCCGACCGGTTGCGCCATCCGGCCCGACATCAACACCGTCAGCAATCCCAACCTCAAGCCCGAGACCTCCCGGCAGTTGTCGTTCGGCGTGCTGTTCCAGCCCGCCGCCTGGCTCAGCGGCAGCCTGGACTTCTGGCAGATCGAGCTCAACAACCGCATCGGTACGCTGTCGGGCCAGCTGCTCGTGGCACGCTACGCGCAGTACAGCCAGTACGTGAACCGCGACCCGGTGACCAACGAGATCACGAGCGTGACGGCGCCGTACCTGAACCTGGCCGGCGACAAGGCGCGCGGCGTCGACGTCTCGCTCAACGCGGTGACGAAGAACAACCTCGGCCAGTTCGTCGCGCACCTCGACGGCAGCTACCTCGGCAGCTTCAAGTCGCGCTTCAGCGACGCGGATCCCTGGAGCGAGCGCGTCGGCCAGTTCGGCGACACGACCTACGGCTTCGACCTGCACCTGCGCTGGAAGCACACGCTGTCGCTGAGCTGGTCGCAGGGCCCCTGGAGCTCGTCGCTGACGCAGGTGTTCAACACCGGCTACAACGCGCCGAACCCGATGTGGCCGAACGGCTTCACGCCGCCCCAGGCGCCGACCCATGTGGCCAGCTACACCCTGTACAACCTGACGGCGAGCTACACCGGGTTCAAGAACCTGACGCTGACCGGCGGCATCAAGAACCTGTTCGACACCAAGCCGCCGTTCTCGGCCCACAACGTCGACGACGTCGCCGGGGCGGGCTGGGACGCCCGCGTCGGCGACCCGCGCCTGCGCTCGCTCGTGGTCCAGGCGAACTACAAGTTCTGGTGACGCCTCACGCCGCCGTCGTTCGCGACGGCGGCGTTGTTCTGGCCAGGGGATTTCGGGGGGCGGGCGCGTGAAGCGCCTGCCGCTTCAGAAGCGCAGGCAGCGTGCCGCGACGTCGAGTTCGACGTCGAGGCCCAGCGGCAGCGGCCAGTTCGGCACGCAATGGCCCGAGGGCCAGCCCGCGAGTACCGGCTTGCCGCGCCGGCACAGATGGTCGGCGAGCACGGCGGTGGGATAGGCGCCGCCGCTGAAGTCGCCGACGAGAAAGCCCGCCGCGGCATCGAGGACGCCGCACTGGGCGAGCTGGGTCAGCAGGCGGTCGACGCGGTAAGGCGCCTCGTCGACCTCCTCGAAGAACAGGATCGCGTCGCGCGCGTCGAGCGCCCAGGGGGTGCCGCACAGGGCGGTGAACACCGCCAGATTGCCACCGATCAGGCGGCCTCGGGCAAGGCTGCCCTGGCTCAGGGCATGTTCGGGCAGGTCCGGGGCGAGCACGAGACCCGGGCCGGCGCCACGACGCATCAGCGCGAACAGGCGTTCGGCCTCGGGCGCCGAGACCGCGCCGAGCAGATTGCTGGCGGCCATCGGGCCATGCCAGCCGGGTATGCCGAGGCCGTCGCGCAGCGCGTGCAGGCTCGTGATGTCCGAGAAGCCGATCAGGGGCTTCGGGTGGGCGCGCAGCAGCGCCGCGTCGACGTGCGGCAACAGGCGCTGCGCACCCCAGCCGCCGCGCAGGCACAGCAGCGCGTCGACCGTCGGATCGGCGAACGCCGCATGCAGGTCGGCGAGGCGCTGCGCGTCGCTTGCGGCGAGGTGCTCGAGATGGGGCGGACCCGCGCAGCCCGGATACACGCGCGCCGACCATCCGTAGGCCTCGAGCGTCGGCACGACCTGCTCGAGCTGGCCGGGCCGCGGCGGCCCGGCCGGTGCAACGATCGCGAGCCGCGCGCCGGGGGCGAGGGCCGGAATCGCCACGGTGCGTGCCGTCATTGCAGCAGCGCGTCGATCGCCGCGCCGAGCGCGGGGACCTTCCACGTCGTCACCGCCTCGGGGTGCGGCGCGTAGCGATTGCCGAGATTGCTCGTCAGCGCCACCAGGTAGTGGCGCGCCCGCGCGCCGGCGATACGGACGATGCCGGCGTTGCTCGTGTAGTTCTCGGTGTTGCCGGTCTTGTGGGCGAAGCAGCCGTCCGCGTCGGGGATCCCGGGGCGCCAGTCGGGCAGATGGCGCAGTGCGCTGCTCGACAGGACATGGTGCAGGCGCTGATGGCGCAGGCAGTGCATGACATGGGCAAGGCTGGCGCCGAGCAAGGGCGCCTGGGTGTCCGGCAGCCAGGGCGCGGGCGGCGCGTCGGGGTCGATCAGCCAGAACAGGCGCAGTGCGTCCCAGGCGGTCATTTGCAGCTGGCCGACCCCGGCGCCGGAGACATTGCGCCAGCCGCCGTCGGCGCGCGTACGCGCGATGCGCAGGCCGGGCAGGCCGAGATTCGCGAACAGCCGGTGCAGCTCGTGCGGCCCCTGCGTTTCGTCGTCGAGCACGCCGATCTCGTGGAGATGCGCGACCAGCACGTCGGTCGAACGGTTGCAGCTGAGCGCCGTCATGTCGAAGGCCCAGTCGCCGGCCGGGCGCGTTTCGCCGGATTCGCCGAGCGGGCGATCCCAGCGCGTGCGGCCGGCGTCGACGGCCCGCGCGACACCGACCAGCACCATCATCTTCACCAGCGAACCCGGGTAGGGTGCGACGACGCGTCGCGGGCCTTGGCCGAACAGGGGCTGGAACGCGATGCGGGTCCAGTCGGCGCCGGGCTGCCAGACCGGCGAAACGAGCTGCGCATCGAGCTGGTCGGCGAGAAAGCTGACGTCCGCCACGGCGCCGGCGTCGGCCGGGACGGTGGCGGCGAAGCCCTCGGGGTGCTCGCGCGAAAACAGTACGTTGGCCCAGATCGGTGCGGTCCCCGGGGCGAAGCGCGCGACCGCGAGATCGATGGACGGATGGGCCTCGACGGGCGCCCCGCCGCGCAGACGGTCGGGCGTGGCGGCGAAATCCTGGGCGCGCACGGCCGCGAGCAGGGCCTCGGCGAGCTGGTCGTGGTTCATGCCGCGAGCCTCAGTCCGTCGAGCGCGACGGCGCTCGTGCGGCCCTCGACGAGGTCGGCGACGATCTCGGCCGACGCGAACGAGAACGTGAAGCCCAGGGCGCCGTGGCCGACGTTGAGCCACAGATTGCGCAGCGGCGTCGCGCCGAGCAGCGGCGCGCCGGTCGGCGTCGCCGGGCGCAGGCCGGCCCAGACCTCGGCGCGGTCGTAGTCGGCCGCGTTCGGGAACATGTCGCGCACGGCGCGCTTGAGCGAGTCGACGCGCTTGGGGTCGAGCTCGGTGTTCTCGCCGACGAGGTCGACCATCGCGGCGATGCGCAGCTGTTCGCCGATGCGCGCGTAGAGGATCTTCTTCTCGAAATCGGTCACGCTGACGACCGGCGGCAGGTGCTTGGCCTCGATCGGCGCGGTCAGGCTGTAGCCCTTGAGCGGGTACAGCGGCAGGTTCAGGCCGAGCGGGCGCGCGAGCGCGCGGCTCTGCAGGCCGGCCGCGAGCACGAACGCGTCGGCGCCGAGTTCGCCGGCCGTCGTGCGCAGCGCGCGGACGCTGCCGTCCGGGCCGGTCGCGAAGCCGTCGACCCGGGCCGCGACGACGCCGCGGAAGCCCGGCTGCTGCTCGAGTCGCGCGGCGAGCTGCCGGCACAGCGCGTAGCAGTCGGCGACGGCCTCGCCAGCCGTGAAGATGCCGCCCGCGAGCTCGGCCTCGTTGTCCTGCAGCGCGGGCTCGAGCGCCAGGCATTCGTCGTGCGACAGCGCGCGCTCGGGGCCGCTGCCGCCCTCGAGCCGCGCGGCGACGCGCGCGAACTCGGCGGGCTTGCGGTAGACGACGAGCTTGCCCGGTTCGCGCAGCGCGATGTCGCCGAGCCCGGCGCGTTCGTGCAGGCGCGCGAAGCAGGCCTGGCTGTAGGCGCCGAGTTCGAGCAGGCGCTGCGTCGTGCGCCGGTTCACCGAGCCGCGGCACGCGCGCAGAAAGCCCGCGAGCCACGACCATTGGGCCGCGTCGAACTCGGGCTTGAAGCGCAGCGGGCCGTCGGGGTCGAGCAGCCAGCGCAGCGCTTTCAGCGGCACGCCGGCGTCGGCCAGCGGCGAGACGTAGCGGTAGCTGAGCTGGCCGCCGTTCGCGCGGCTCGCGCCGAGGCCGACCCCGGCTTCGCGTTCGACGACGGTGACGGCCAGGCCGCGCTCGAGCAGGGACCAGGCGGTCGTCAGGCCGACCACGCCGCCCCCTATCACCATCACATGTTTCATGCGCATTCTTGGAAATCTTGTCTCGGCAGCGTACGGGACAAGCTCGGCACGAGGCCAATGAATGCGCAGTCAGGCCATATAACTTGACGACATGCAGGGGTTATCCGGGGGCGGCCGCGGCGTCGCCTACGCGATCACGGCCGCGAACGCGGCCGCCGTGGCCTCGACGTTGCGGTTGTTCAGGCCCGCCACGCAGGCGCGGCCCGAGCGCAGGACGTACACGCCGTGGTCCTCGCGCAGCCGGTCGACCTGCGCGGGCGTCAGGCCCGTGTAGCTGAACATGCCGCGCTGGGTCAGGAAATAGTCGAAGTTGCGGCCCGGCAGGCGCGCGCTCAAGCACTCGTGCAGCGCGTTGCGCATCGCGTGGATGCGCTCGCGCATCTCGGTGACCTCGCCCTCCCACAGCGCGCGCAGCGCCGCGTCGCCGAGCACCTTGGCGACGATCTGGCCGCCGTGCAGCGGCGGGTTCGAGTAGTTGCGGCGGATCGTCGCCTTGAGCTGGCCGAGCACGCGCTCAGCCTGCGCAGCGTCGGCGCACACGATCGACAGCGCGCCGCAGCGCTCGCCGTACAGGCTCATGTTCTTCGAGAAGCTGTTCGCGACGAGGCAGGGGATGCCCGCGTCGGCGAGCGCGCGGATCGCGAACGCGTCCTCGGCCAGGCCGTCGCCGTAGCCCTGGTAGGCGAGGTCGACGAAGGGCAGCAGCTCGCGGCGCGCGAGCACCGGGATCAGCTCGTCCCATTGCAGCGGGCTCAGGTCGACGCCGGTCGGGTTGTGGCAGCACGCGTGCAGCAGCACGACCGAGCGCGGCGGCAGGCGGTCGAGCGCCTCGAGCATCTCGGCGAAGCGCAGGCCGCCGGTGGCGGCGTCGTAGTAGGGGTAGGTCTCGACCGTCAGGCCCGAGCCCTCGAACACCGCGCGGTGGTTGTCCCAGGTCGGGTCCGAGACATGGATCTTGGACTCGGGCAGCCAGCGCTTGATGAAGTCGGCGCCGACCTTGAGGCCGCCGCTCGAGCCGACGCCCTGGATCGTCGCGGTGCGCGCGAGCGCCGCGTGGCCGGCGCCGAACAGCAGGCCCTGGACTTCCTTGCGGAAGTTGGCCGCGCCCTCCATCGGCAGGTAGGGCCGCGCGCCCGCGGCCTCGACGACGGCGAGCTCGGCGCGGCGCACCGCGTCGAGCATCGGGATGCGGCCGTCCTCGTCGAAGTAGATGCCGATCGACAGGTTGATCTTGCCCGCGCGCGGGTCTTTCTGGAACGCCTCGTTGAGGCTCAGGATGGGGTCGCCCGGGTAGGCCTCGACATGCTCGAACATCGCGCTCGCTCCTTGGTTGCAGGGGATTATCTCCACCCGCCGCGCCAACGAGCTCAGATCAGCCACTCGCACCAATGGCCATGGCCGTGCGACCAGGCCAGCGCCTCGGCGCGGCCCTGCCATTGCAGCGTCCACAGCGTCGCGCGGTCGGCGGCCTCGAGGGCCGGCGCGGGCGGTAGCGCGAGGCCCGGCGGGCGCAGCGCCGCACGCTCGGCGCCGAGCCAGGCGAGGGTCGGGTGGGCGGCGACCGCGTCGCGCAGCCGCGCGAGCTCGGCGGCGGGCAGGTAGGCGAGCACCCAGCTGTTGAACAGCACGGGCTGGACGCCGGCCGGCAGGCCCGCGAGCCAGGGGCCGATCGCGGCGATGCAGTCGGGCTCGCGGCGCACGACGCGCCCGGCCTGCCGCGCGATCGCGACGGCCGCGTCGAGGCGCGCGCGGCGTGCGGCGTGGCAGGGCCACAGGCAGGCCTGCAGCCAGCGCAGCTCGGCGGCGTCGAGCACGTCGATCGGCGCGGGGTCGACGCCGTCGCGCGCGACCAGGCGCCACGCGGCGTCCGGCGCGGGCGCGCCGCGCCAGTGGCACGCGATGCGCGGTGCGGCCGGCGGCGTGGCGCCGCGCGCGAAGCAGCCGGCCGGCCCGTCGTAGTCGTAGCCATAGGCGTCGACGCCGAGGTTGAGCCCGGCGCTGCTGCCGAAGTCGAGCAGCGCGAACTCGCCGTGGCCGCCGCGCGCGGCCAGGTGCGCAAGCGCCGGCGCGAGCACCGCGCAGCGGCCGACCTCGTTGGTCTGGGTGCTGCGCGTGCGCAGGTGGGCCGCAAGCGCCGCGTGCTCGCGCGCCGCGAACTCGGCGAGCCGCGCGGGCAGCGCCGCGTCGGGCGCGCGCGTGCCGCCGACGCTCGGGTAGTAGGCGCGCAGGCCGTGGTCGGCGCCCGCGAGCACGCGCTCGTGCAGCGCGGCGAGCAGCAGGTTCGGGCGCGACTGCGTCGCGGGTGCGAGCGCCATCAGCTCGAGCAGCGGCGCCGCCGCGGCGATCGCGCGGCACAGCGCGACGTAGAGCGGGTCTTCCGTGCATTCGTGGTCGGCGAAGTCGCGGAACTGCGCGGCGAGCGCGGCCAGGGTCTCGGGCATGGGGCGGGTGTCGGGGTCTGCCATGGCCTCAGCCTAGCGAACGGCGTCGCCACAAATTGTCGGGTGCCCGACAATCCGGCGATGGCAGAGCAACCCGTACCCGACGCGCTCGAGGCCGACCTGCGCCGGGTCCTGGCCGCGAACTTTCCGGCGGTCGAGCTCGACGCCGCGCAGGCGCGGCGCCTGTTGCCGCTGCTCGCGACGCGGCGCCTCGCGCGCGGCCGCACGCTGTTCGCGCAGGCGCAGCCGGTGCGCGCCTTTTATGCGGTGCTCGACGGCGAGGTCGAGGCGCGCCTGACCGGCCTCGACGGCGCGGTTTCGGTGCTCGAGCATGTGCGCGCGTCCAAGCTGTTCGGCCTCGCCGCGTTCGCCGCCGCGCGGCCCGCGCGCTACGAGGCGGTCGCGCAGGCGCCGAGCCGGCTGCTCGTGATCGGCGCGGCCGCCTACGCCTGCCTGATGGACGAGGTGCCGGGCTTTGCGCGCGCGCTGCTGCGCGAATTCGCGGGGCGCTACGACGACATGATGCGGCTGCTCGAGGCCGCGCGCCACCGCGGCGCCGAGGAACGCCTGCGCCTCGCGCTGGCCCAGCTCGCGCGCGACCGCGGCGGCGACGCGGCGCCCGACGCCGACGGCTGGCGCCAGGTCGCCGCGACCCAGGCCGAGATCGCCGCCGTCGCGAACCTGTCGCGCCAGACCGTCAACGCGCTGCTGCGCCGCGCCGCGGCGGCCGGCCAGCTGCGGCGGCGCTACGGCCGGCTCTGGCTGCCGCCGGCTGCATAGCGCCCAAGGCCTCGGAGCCGCCGTCATCACCCGGGGGGAGGCCGCCGGCGCGCCGTTGCTCAGGCGGCGAGCGCGGCCTCGATGTCGGCCGCGATCGACTCGGGCGTGTCGGTCGGCGCGTAGCGGCGCAGCACCTGGCCGTCGCGGCCGATCAGGAACTTGGTGAAGTTCCACTTGATCGCGCCGATGCCGAGGATGCCGGTCTTCTCCTTCTTCAGCCATTGCCAGAGCGGGTGGGCGTCGCCGCCGTTGACCTTGATCTTGGCCATCATCGGGAAGCTGACGCCGTAGTTCAGCTGGCAAAAGCCGGCAATTTCGTCGTTCGTCCCCGGATCCTGGCCGCCGAACTCGTTGCTCGGGAAGCCGACGACGGTCAGGCCGCGCGCGCCGTAGCGCTGCCATAGCGCTTCGAGCCCGCCGAACTGCGGCGTGAAGCCGCAGGCGCTCGCGGTATTGACCACGAGCAGCACGCGGCCGCGGTAGTCGGCCAGCGGCTGGGGCTGGCCGGCGATCGTCGTCGCCTCGAAATCCCAGGCCCGGATACTGTCTTGCTCGTCTTGGTGTTCGCTCATCGCTGCCTTTCGTGCCTCGGGGGCAACATGGTTGCAAAAAAATCGGGACTTCGCGCTTGACCGGGCCAAATCGGGCCCAACAATCCGCGGGTTTCCATCATGGCGAATCGGCTGGCCCCGACCGTCCAATCGGGGCGCGATTTGAACAGGGAGTGCTCGACTTGGATCATGTGGCCCGTTTCACGCCCGCCGACCTCGGCAAGGGGCAAGGCGTCGATTTGAACGCTTATCGCTGGCGCCTGCTGACCCATGGAGATACCTGGTTCGCGCCACCCGGCGCCGGCCCCGGCCAGGCGAGCCTGCTCGACGAGCTGCGCTTCGAGTCGCCGACCGCCCTGGTCAGCGCGACCGCGGGCGCCGCGGCCGACGCCGGCCTGCTGCGCCATGTCGTCGACCTCGCCGCCGCGCCCGACTTCGTGCGCCTGCTCAGCGCGGCCGACGCGCCGGTCTGGGACGGCATCGTGCTGTCCGTCGGCGGCGGCGACCTCGTCGCCGCGGCGAGCGTGCCCGCGCACCGCGCCGACGGCGGCGAGGTGCCGCTCGAGCAGCGCCTGCTGCGCCGCCAGACCGAGTGGGGCCCGCCCTCGGCCGGCGTCGGCCGCTATTTCTCGGCGCCGGGCTGGGCCACGCTGGCCGAGTACCTGCGCGCGAACGTCCGCCATGTCCTGAGCCTGCGCGACCAGGGCCCGTCGGCCGGCAAGCCGGTCTTCGTCCATTGCTACGCGCCGCCGACGCCGCGGCCGGCCGGCATCGAGGCGCCGGGCGAGCCGGTGCGGGGCCCCTGGCTCTACCCGGCGATGCGCGCGTACGCGCTGCCCGCGGCCGACTGGCCGGCCTTCGGCCGCCTGCTCGTCTCGCATTTCGCGCAGGAGCTGCGCCGCATGGCCGCCGACGTCGAGAACTTCCGCGGCCTGCAGGTGTTCGACTCGACCGTCGTGCCGCTCGCGGCCGCCGCGACCGCGGCGACCGGCAGCAGCGGCGACTGGCACGACGAGATCCACCTGAACCACAGCGGCGCGCTCAAGCTCGGCCGCGCCTGGTCCGAGCACATCGGCCGGGTGCTGAACCCGCCGCCGCCGCCGACGCGGCGGCGCTGAAGAAGCGAGCGCGCCGCCGGCGCGCCCCATCTCAGATTTGCACCCGTGCGCCGAGCTCGACGACCGCGTTGTCGGGCAGGCGGAAGAACTCGGCGACGCCGCCGGCGTTGCGCGTCATCGCCGCGAACAGGCGCTCGCGCCAGTTCGCCATGCCCTCGCCGGGCGTCGGCACGACGGTCTCGCGGCTCAGGAAATAGCTGGTCTCGAAGACCGGGATGCGCAGGCCCTTGGCCTCGCACAGCGGCAGCGCCTGCGGCACGTCGGGATGCTCCATGAAGCCGTAGTGCAGGATCACGCGCCAGAAGCCCGGCGCGAGCGCCTCGACGGCGACGCGCTCGTCGTCGGCGACCCAGGGGCAGCCCTCGAAGCGCACGGTCAGGATCACGTTGGTCTGGTGCAGGACCTGGTTGTGCTTGAGGTTGTGCAGCATCGCCGGCGGCACCATGTCGCAGTTCGCGACCGCGTAGATCGCCGTGCGTTCGGCGCGGTAGGCGCCGCCGAGCGCGAGGCTCTCGATGAAGGGCCGGAGCTCGAGGCCGTCGCGCTGGATGCTCGCGCTGAGCAGCTGGCGGCCGCGCTGCCAGGTGCTCATGATCGTGAACAGGACCAGGCCCATCAGCAGCGGGAACCAGCCGCCGTCGAAGAACTTGATCGCGCAGCCCGACACGAGCAGCGTGTCGAGCGCCATGAAGAACAGCGTCGCGGGCGCGGCGATATAGATGGGCAGGCGCCAGCCGTCGCGGATCACGAACCAGGTCAGCACGGTCGTGATCAGCATCGTCATCGTCACGGCGATGCCGTAGGCGCCGGCGAGCGCCGAGCTGCTGCGGAACATCAGCACGGCGGCGACGACGCCGAAGAGCAGGATCCAGTTGACGGCCGGCATGTAGATCTGGCCGGCCTCACGCGCCGAGGTGTAGCGCACCGTCATGCGCGGCAGGAAGCCGAGCAGCATCGCCTGCTTGGTCATCGAGTAGGCCCCCGAGATCACGGCCTGCGACGCGATCACGGCGGCCATCGCGGCGAGCACGACCATCGGCAGCACGAGCGCGTCGGGGAACAGGCGGAAGAACGGGTTCTGGATCGCCGTCGGGTCGCGCATCAGCAGCGCGCCCTGGCCCATGTAGTTGAGCACCAGGGCCGGGTAGACGAGGCCCAGCCAGGCCAGGCGGATCGGCTTCGCACCGAAATGGCCCATGTCGGCGTAGAGCGCCTCGGCGCCGGTCAGCGCGAGCACGATCGCGCCGACCGCGGCGAACAGGTGCCAGCCCCGCGTTGCGATGAAGTGCCAGGCCGCGAGCGGGTTCAGCGCGGCGAGGATGCCGGGCTCGGCCGCGATCTGCTGGACGCCGACGACGGCGAGCGCGAGGAACCACACGACGATGATCGGGCCGAACACGCGCCCGACCACGTGGGTGCCGAAGCGCTGCACCGCGAACAGGCCGATCAGCACGACCAGCGAGATCGGCATGACCCAGTGCGCGAGGTCGGGCGCCGTGACCTCGAGGCCCTCGATCGCGCCCATCACCGAGATCGCCGGCGTGATCACGCTGTCGCCGTAGAACAGCGTCGCGCCGAACACGCCGAGCAGCAGCAGGAACTTCTTGAGCTGCGGCTTCTTGCCGACCGCGTGGGTCGCGAGCGCCGTCAGCGCGAGGCCGCCGCCCTCGCCGTGGTTGTCGGCGCGCAGGATCAGCACGACGTACTTGAGCGTGACGATCAGCATCAGCGCCCAGATGATGGTCGAGATCGCGCCGATCACGTTGGTGTGGTCGAGCGTCACGCCGGTATAGGGCTGGAAGACCTCGATCACGGTGTACAGCGGGCTCGTGCCGATGTCGCCGTAGACGACGCCGATCGCGCCCATGGCCAGGGCGAACAGGCCGTGCTTGGCCGGGGTATGGGGGTTCTGGGAGGACATGCGAAAGGCGCCCGGGACACGGGCGCTGGATGCTTTGCTGCGAGTATCCTGCCGAGCCCGGCGTAAGGAACGCATTAGGAACGTATTCGGAACGCCTATGGATGCGCGCCCGCAACGTTTCCGACAGCTTCAGGCGAGCCGGTAGCCGACGCCGGGCTCGGTCAGCAGCAATTTGGGGTCGGCCGGCTCGGCCTCGAGCTTGGCGCGCAGCTGGCCCATGTAAAGGCGCAGGTACTGGGTCTGCTCGGTGCAGTCGCCGCCCCAGACGTCGGCGAGCAGGGTGCGGTGCGTGACGACCTGGCCCGCGCTGCGCACGAGGCGCGCGAGCAGCTTGAACTCGGTCGGCGTCAGGTGGACCTCGGCGCCGTGCAGCGCGACGCGGTGCGCGGCGAGGTCGACGGCGAGGCCGCCCTGCTCGTAGCGCGTCTGCGCGGCAGCCGTATGACGGCCGCGGTGGCGCAGCGCGACGCGCATGCGCGCGAGCAGCTCGCCGATCGAAAACGGCTTGACCAGGTAGTCGTCGGCGCCCGCGTCGAGCAGGCGCACCTTGCCGCCGTCGTGGTCGCGCGCCGAGATCACGAGCAGCGGGATGCTGCGCTCGCGCCGCACGGCGGCGAGCAGGGTCTCGCCGTCGCCGTCGGGCAGGCCGAGGTCGAGCAGCACCAGGTCGGGCGCCGCGTGCTCGACCAGCGCGAGGCCCTCGGCGAGGCTCGCCGCCGTGTGGACCGTGAAACCCTCGACGCGCAGCGCCTCGGCGAGCGTCGCGCGCAGCTCGCGCTCGTCCTCGACGAGCAGGACCGACAGACTCATTCGGGCATTCCTGTTTGTTCCATGGCCTCGACCGGCAGGCGCAGCTCGAACGCCGCGCCGCCATGGCTGCGCGCACGATAGCCGAGGCTGCCGCCATGCGCCGCGGCGATCGCGCGGCACAGCGCGAGCCCGACGCCGGTGCCGCGCCGCGCGCGCGCCGCGGCGCCGCGCTCGTAGGGCGCGAACACGCGCTCGCGCTCGGCCGGCGGCACGCCGGGGCCGCGGTCGCGCACGGCGATCAGCAGCTGCGCGCCGTCGCGCCGCGCGAGCACCTCGACGGCGCTGTCGTCGGCGTACTTGAGCGCGTTGTCGATCAGGTTGTCGAGCAGCTGGTGGACGAGCGCGGCGTCGCAGCGCAGCAGCGGCAGGCCCGGCTCGACGCGCGTCTTGACGCGGCGTTCCTCGAAGCGGCGCCGGTGCAGCGCCGCGCCGACGAGCTCCTCGGCCGACTCCCAGTCGAGCTTGAGCGCGGCGGCCTGGCCGTCGAGGCGCGCGAACTGCAGCGTGTTGTCGCTGACGCGGGCGAGCGCGCGCGTCTCCTCGACGATGCTCGCGGCGAGGCGGCGCCGCGCGGCCGCGTCGAGCCGCCCGGTCTCGCCCTCGAGCGCCGACGCGGCGCCGAGGATGGTCGCGAGCGGCGTGCGGAAGTCGTGCGCGATCGCCGCGAGCAGGGTGTTGCGCAGCTGCTGGGCCTGGGCCGCGGCGCGCGCGGCCTGGGCGGCGCGTTCGGCCTCGGCGCGCTCGAGTGCCTGGCCCATCTGGTCGCACAGCGCCTGGGCTTGGGCGCGCAGGCGCGCGAGCGGCTCGACGCCGGCCTGCGGGTCGACCGGCAGCAGCGCCGCGCCGCGCGCGCCGAGCAGGCCGCGCAGCGGCAGGTAGAAGGCCGGCAGCTGCTCGTGGCGGCCCGTGCCCGGGCCGAACGCGAGCGCGCGGCGCGTGCACAGCCACAGGCCGGTGCGCGCGTCGGCGTCGGGGGCGCCGAGCAGCTCGGCGCGGCTCG
This sequence comes from Roseateles sp., assembly GCA_019232985.1. Next base: position 68,235 of record JAFAMW010000013.1, read on the forward strand.
CGTCGTCGCGCGCGGGCAGCGCGTCCCTGAGCACGAGCAGCAGGGGGTCGGCGCCCGCGCCGAGCGGGCGCAGCGCGTCGCGCAGCAGGCCGGGGTCGGGCCGGCCCGCGGCGGCCTGGCTCGCGCGCAGCGCCTCGCCGAAGCGCTGCAGCTGCTCGGCCTCGCGCGCATGGGCCTCGGCCGCGCCGACCTGGGCGCGCAGCCGGCCCGTCAGCGCGGCGCTCAGGCCGCTCACGCCGAGCGTCGCGCCGAGCAGCACGACATGCTCGTGCAGGTGCGAGCCAAGGCCCGCGCGCGCGGGGACGAAGAACGCGTCGAAGCCGAGCATCGCCGCGCCGTTGAGCCCGAGCGCCGCGCCGAGCGGCAGCCACAGCCCGGTCAGCGCCGAGGCGAGCAGCATCAGCATCGCCTGGGCCGCGAGGTCGATGCGCGCGTCGAGCAGCGCGACGAGCGCGAAGGCGGCGGCCCAGATCAGCAGCGGCGGCAGCAGGCTGGGGCGGGCGTCGGGGCGTAGGAGCATGGGCGCGAGCCTAGCCCATGCGGCATACGGATCGCATCGGCGGCGCCGCGTCGATGTCGACGTACTGCCGGAACAGCTGGCCGAAGCCCGGTCGGCGCAAGCCCTGGACCCCGGGCCACGCGCGGTCGTCGACGGTGCGGTGGACCGTTACCCGCGTCGGCATGTCGGCGACGCCGCTGGCCCGCATGCGGCGCACGCGCGCGAGGGCGAGCGCGTCGATCGGCCCGCCTTGGAGCGGCGCGAGGCCGATCCGCACGTCGGGCGGCGTCGCTTCATGGCCGGGCGCGGGCCTGGGCGGCGGCGTCGATGTCCACGTAGGTCCAGAAATCGCGCACGTAGAGGTTGCGGTCGAAGCCGATCAGCCAGGGCTGCGCGAGGTCGGTGAAGATGCGGTGCACGTCCAGCTTGTACGGCAGGTAGGCGACGAGCAGGCGCTCGGCGTCCTGCATCGCCCGGAGCCGCTCGGGGCCGTCGGGCAGGCGGTGCTGGCGCTCGTACAGCGCGTCGTAGGCGGGCAGGCGGAAGCGCGCCTTGTTCGACTGGCCGGCGCTCGGGCCGTAGCCGAGCGAGAGCAGATTCTCGCCGTCCGGGTAGTCGACGCTCCACGAGATGCCCCACATCTGCAGGCGGCCCGCGTTCGCGGCCTTGAGGTTCTCGGGCCACTGGGCGATCCTGAACTTCACGCGCACGCCGATCGCGCGGCAGTATTTCTCGAACAGCTCGGCGAGCGCGCGGGCAAGCGAGTCGGACTGGGTCGCGTACTCGATCACGAGCGGGCTGCCGTCGGGCTGCTCGCGCCAGCCGTCGCCGTCGCGGTCGACGTAGCCGTACAGGTCGAGCAGGGCCTTCGCCCGCGCCGGGTCGTAGCGGCTCATCTCGGTCTTCAGCGCCGGGTCGTAGCCGTAGAGCTCGGGCGCGATGATCGCCTGGGCCGGCAGCGCGCGGCCGCGCCGCACGCGCTCGACCTGCACGACGGCGTCCTGCGCGAGGCTGATCGCGCGGCGCAGCGCGACATGCGCGGCGTCGTAGCCGCCGACGACCGGGTCCTCCATGTTGAAGTAGGAGAACACCGTGTCGCCATGCGGGTAGACGACCGCGCGCAGGCCCTGGCGCGCGAGCGCGGGCGCGAGCCGGCCGTGCGGCAGGTACTGCGGCGTGTACTCCTCGGGCATCTGCTCGAGCAGGTCGTACTGGCCCTGCAGGAAGGACAGCATGCGCGGCTGGGCCTCCTCGATGATCGAGAACTCGACGCGGTCGATCAGCGGCAGGCGGCGGCCCTGCAGCGCGCGCACCTGCGCGGCGAGCGCCGGGTCGCCGGCCGGGACGGGCTCGTGATAGGTCTCGACGCGGTAGTCGGGGTTTTTCTCGAGCACGATCCTGGCCGAACGCTGCCACCCGGCGAGGCGCCACGCGCCCGTGCCGACCGGATGGTCGCCGACGCGCGCGCCGTAGGCCGCGACGACCTCGCGCGCGAGGATGCCGAGCATCGGGTCGGCGAACTGGTAGAGCAGGTGCGGCTCGGGGTGGCCGGTGCGGACCTCGAGCGTGTAGCGGTCGACGAGGCGCAGGCCTTCGACCGGCGTGTCGTAGTCGAAGGGCCTGCCATTCTTGAGCGCCGCGTCGCGGCGCGCCTGCAGGCCCAGGATGTCGGCGCCGATCAGCTTGTACAGGTGGCCGCTCTTCGCGCGCGGGTCGTAGTGGCGCTCGATCGTGTACGCGAGGTCGGCCGCGACGAGCTCCCGGCGCCGGCCGTGGAAGGCCGGGTCCGCGGCGAAATGGATGCCGGGCCGGATATGGAACACGAAGCGCGTCGCGTCGTCGCGGATCTCGGGCAGGCCCTCGGTCACGCCGGGCTCGAGCCGGACCGGGCGCGCGAGGTAGCCGTAGCGCACGGCGGTGTCGAAGATGCCGGCGATCACGATGCGCGAGTAGACGTCGGTCGCCTGGGTCGGGTCGAAGCTCGATTCGGCGACGCGGAACGCGTAGCGCAGCACCTTGGGGGCCGGGGGCGGGGCGGCCGCGCGGGCCGGCGCCGTGGCGGCGATGAACAGTCCGGCCGCGAACACGGCCAGCAGGCGACACATACACATCATGAGGCCGCGGATTGTCCGGCATGGCCGGAGTCCCTGCGGCCCCGGGCAAATGCGGGTGATCCCGCCAGGGGCCTCCCTTAGACTCGCGACCTGATTCGGCCCGGACCACGAGTGCGGGCCCACGAGCGACTGTTTCCCCTGGAGTCCCCGCGCATGGCGGCCTACGTGATCCGGCGCCTGTGGCAGATGATCCCCACCCTGCTGGGCGTCGTGCTGCTGGTGTTCTTCCTGTTCAAGTGGTTCGGCAACGACCCGGCCGAAGTGCTCGGCGGCCTCAACGCGAGCCCCGAGCAGATCCAGGTGATCCGCGACCAGCTGGGCCTGAACAAGCCGGTGCTCGACCAGCTGCTGATCTTCCTGCGCCAGGTCGTCACGCTCGACTGGGGCCGCTCGTGGGCGACCAACGAGGCGGTCGCGCACCTGTTCGCGACGCGCCTGCCCGCGACGCTGACGCTGATGGTGCCGATCCTGTTCCTGCAGGTGCTGCTCGCGATCCCGTTCGGCCTGACCGTCGCCTACCTGCGCGGCACGCTCGTCGACCGCACGGTCATGATCCTCGCGACCGTCGCCGTGTCGATCTCGCTGCTCGTCTACGTGATCGTGTTCCAGTACCTGTTCGCGTTCCGCCTCGGCTGGTTCCCGGTGCAGGGCTGGAGCGACAGCTTCTGGACCAACCTGACGAACTACTCGCTGCTGCCGATCGTCGTCCAGGTCGTCGTCGCGCTGTCGCCGTACACGCGCCTGTACCGGACCTTCTTCCTCGACGAGATCGGCCACGACTACGTGCGCACGGCGCGTGCGAAGGGCCTGTCCGAGCGCGTGATCCTGCTCAAGCACGTGATGCGCAACGCGATGATCCCGATCCTCACGAACATCTCGGTCGCGCTGCCCGACATCTTCGTCGGCTCCTTCCTGCTCGAGGTCTTCTTCTCGATCCCGGGCCTCGGCCGCGAGACCCTGCTCGCCGTGAACCGCGGCGACTACCCGGTGATCCAGGCCTTCGCGATCTATATCGCGGCGCTGACCATGGTGATCAATCTGGCGACCGACCTGCTCTACAGGCTCGTCGACCCGCGCGTGGTGCTCAAATGACGACCGCAGCTGCTTTCCCCGCTTCGTCCGGCGCCGCGGCGCGCTCGCAAGGCGTGTGGTCGGCGGCCTGGCGCCGCCTGCGCGCCGACCGCGTCGGCGTCGTCGCGATGGTCGTCGTCGTGCTCGCGCTGGCGCTCGTCGTCGCGACCGGCCTGGGCCTGGTCGGTGCCGACTGGCAGCGCGAGGTCGGCGTGCCGAACGCGCCGCCGCATTTCATGGGCCCGGCGCCGCCCGAGGCGATCGGCACGATCGCCGCGCCCAAGGGCCCGGACGTCGACCTGTCCGACGTCGACCCGCTCGCGCCGCGCTACCAGGAATGGGCCGAGCGCGCACTCAGGTACAAGACCGCCGCGACCACGCGCGCCGAGACCCTGCCGCTCGGCGGCGACAACCTCGGCCGCGACGTCTGGAAGAAGGCGCTCAAGGGCGCCCAGGTGTCGATCACGGTCGGGGTGCTCGCGTCGCTCGTCGCGACGCTGATCGGCACCGGGCTCGGCGCGGTGTCGGGCTTTTTCGGCGCCAAGGTCGGCGACCTGCTCGAGTGGGTCTACAACGTCTTCACGGCGATGCCGAGCATTCTGCTGATCTTCGCGTTCGCGGCGGTGTTCGGCCGCGGCGTGCTGCCGGTCGTGATGATCCTCGCGCTGACGGGCTGGACCGGCACCTACCGGCTGATCCGCGCCGAGTTCATGAAGCACCGCGTGCGCGAGTACGTGCGCTCGGCCGAGGCGATCGGCGCGTCGCGCTTTTCGCGCATGTTCCGGCACATCCTGCCGAACGTCTCGCATGTCGCGCTGGTCCAGCTCTCGCTGTACGTCGTGAGCTTCATCAAGTACGAGGTGATCCTGTCCTACCTGGGCCTCGGCGTCAGCGTCGACCAGGTCAGCTGGGGCACGATGCTGTCGGAGGCGCAGAGCGAGCTGCTGCTCGGCTACTGGTGGCAGCTCGCCGTCGTGACCGCGATGATGGTCGTGTTCGTCACGGCGTTCTCGCTGTTCACCGACGCGCTGCGCGACGCGCTGGACCCCAAGCTGCGTGGATTGGAATGAACCCACCCCCGAAGCGCTTCGCGCCTCCCCCTCGAGGGGGCGCCGCCAGCGGCCCGGCAAAGCCGGTTCCGCGGCGACCGCTCGGCTTGACCGATATCCTGCGGCCATTGCCGCCATTTCCCGGGACAGCAGCATGCTCTTAAGTATTCAGGACCTGCGTGTCGCGTTCCGGATGGGACGCGAGGGCGGCGAGATGCGCCGCAGCCACGCCGTCAAGGGCGTGAGCTTCGACATCCCCGAGAACCGCACCGTCGCGCTGGTCGGCGAGTCGGGCTCGGGCAAGAGCGTCACGGCGATGTCGATCCTGAACCTGCTGCCCGACAACGCCGAGCGCACGGGCCGCATCCTGTTCCAGGGCCGCGACCTGCTGACGACGCCGCGGCGCGCGCTGCGCGCGCTGCGCGGCCGCGAGATCGCCTGCGTGTTCCAGGACCCGATGAGCTCGCTGAACCCGGTGTTCACGGTCGCCGACCAGCTCGTCGAGCCGCTGATGCTGCACCAGCGCATGACGAAGCGCCAGGCGCTCGCGCGCGCCGAGGCGCTGCTCGCCGAGGTCGGCATCCCCGAGCCCAGGCGCCGCCTCGCGAGCTATCCGCACGAGATGTCGGGCGGCCAGCAGCAGCGCGTGATGATCGCGCTCGCGCTGTCGTGCAGCCCCAAGCTGCTGATCGCCGACGAGCCCACCACCGCGCTCGACGTGACGATCCAGCGCCAGGTCATCGACCTGCTCGCGCGGCTCAAGGAATCGCACAAGATGAGCATGCTGTTCATCTCGCACGACCTCGGCGTCGTCGGCGAAATCGCCGACCGCGTCGTCGTGATGCGCCACGGCGAGATCCGCGAGCAGGCCGAGGTCGCCGCGATCTTCCATGCCCCCCAGGACGCGTACACCAAGGCCCTGCTCGCCTGCCGGCCGAGCCTCGCCGAGAACCCGGCGCGGCTGACGGTCATCGACGACCATATCGCCGGGCGCCCGGCGTCGGCGGCGGCGCGAGCGAAGAAGGACCCGGCCGCGCCGGTCGTGCTCGAGGCACGCGGCCTCGCCAAGAGCTTCTTCTTCAAGGAGGGCCTGTTCGGTCGGCGCGAGTTCAAGGCCGTCAAGGGCGTCGACTTCCAGCTGCGCCGCGGCCACACGCTGGGCATCGTCGGCGAGTCGGGCTCGGGCAAGACGACGATGGGCCTGACCCTGCTGCGCCTGCACGAGCCGACCGGCGGCAGCGTGCAGTTCGACGGCCGCGACCTGCTCAAGCTCGGGCCGCGCGAGTGGCAGGGCATGCGCCGGCGCATCCAGATCGTGTTCCAGAACCCCTACGCGTCGCTGAACCCGCGCTTCACGATCGCCCAGACGCTCGTCGAGCCGATGGAGATCCACGCCATCGGCGCGAGCCACGCCGAGCGGCTCGGCCGTGCGAGCGCGCTGCTCGCCAAGGTCGGCCTCGACGATACGGCGCTGCCCAAGTACCCGCACGAGTTCTCGGGCGGCCAGCGCCAGCGCATCGCGATCGCGCGCTGCCTGACGCTGAACCCCGAGGTGCTCGTGCTCGACGAGGCGGTGTCGGCGCTCGACGTGTCGGTCCAGGCCCAGGTGCTGAACCTGCTCAAGGACCTGCAGGACGAGTTCGGCCTGTCCTATATCTTCATCAGCCACGACCTCGCGGTCGTGAAATTCATCTCGGACGAGATCCTCGTGATGCAGAACGGCGACGTCGTCGAGCAGGCCGAAACAACAGCGCTGATGGCCGCGCCGCGGCAAGATTACACGCGCCGGCTGCTTGGCGCGGTGCCGCGCGGCTACCAGGGGCCGGCGGGGCCCGCCGCCTAGGACCTTGACGCATACACTCCCCGGCCAGAGGGGGCCGCAGGCCGGCCCCGTCGCCACCACGGCACCCTACCCATCCCGCCTGGAGCGGAGATCGATGCGAATGCACTCGCGCAGGGCAGTACACGCCAAGCGGTTCGTCGCCGTCGCGACGCTGCTGCTGGGCCTGTGCGCGTGCGGCCGCGACGGCGGCAGCCCCGACGCCGCGCCGCCGGCGAGCAGCGCGCCTGCGTCGCGCGCCGAACGGCAGGCGCCCGAGCTCTGGTCCGAGCTCGAGCGCATCGAGCGCCAGGGCGCGTCGCAGCCCGACGCGTCGATCGCGGCCCTGCGCGAAATCCTCGGCCGCGCGGCCGCGGGCACGCCCGAGCGCGCCGAGACGCTCGCGCTGCTCGCCAACGTTTACGGCCGCGCGCGCGCGCGCGACGGCGTAAGCCTGCTCGAGCAGGAGCTCGCGGTCTGGCCGCAGACGCCCGAGGCGCGCGCGACGCGCGTCGACGCCCAGCTCGCGCTCGCGACCGCGCGCGCCGTCTACAACCGCGCCCAGGGCGACCTGCGCGAAGCGGCCCAGGCGATCGCCGACCTCGACCAGCTCGACCTCGGCCAGGCTTCGTCGCGCCAGCTGCTGCGCGCGCGCTCGACCCAGGCGACCGTGTTCAGCGAGACCGGCGAGCCCAAGCTCGCGCTGCACACCGCACAGCTCGCCGTCGACCTCGCGAACAGCTACGGCCGCGCCTGGCGCCGCGCCGTCGCGTACGACGACCTGGCGTTCTGCTACTACCAGGCCGACGAGCTCGCCGCGGCGCGCCAGACCGAGGACCAGGCGATCGCGCTGGGCCGCAGCGACCCCGACCCGGTGCTCATGAACGCGCTGCTGAACCTGCGCGGCATGGTCTATTCGGGGGTCGGCGACGACTCGATCTCGCGCCAGAGCCTGGTCGACGCGCTCGCCTACGCCGAAAAGTCCGGCGACGAGGGCCAGCGCGCGCTGGGCCTGGGCAACCTCGCCGACTTCCAGCTGCGCCACGGCCAGTACGCGCAGGCGCTCGCGACCGCGCAGCAGGCGATCCCGGTCGCGCGCAAGACGCGCCGCCTGACGGCGGAGATCGGCGCGCGCCAGAACGCCGGGCTCGCGAAGATCGCGCTGGGCCGCGTCGCCGAGGGCCGCGACGACGTCAAGATCGCGATCACGATGGACGAGCAGGACGGCTCGGCCGCCTATGTCGCGGGCGACTGGAACGAGCTCGGCCAGTACCTCGAGCGCGCGGGCGACTACGCGGGCGCGATCGACGCGTACCACGAGTACCGCCGCGTAATCGACCGGCTGCTGCGCGACGATACTCGCAAGGCCGTGATCGACACCCAGGAACGCTTCGAGGCCGAGCGCCGCGCCAAGGAAATCGAGCTGCTGAACCGCGACAACCGGCTCAAGTCCGAGCAGATCCGCGCGCGCGACCTCTCGCTCGCGTTCTGGGGCGTGCTCGGCGGCTGCGCGGTGCTGATCGCGGCGCTGCTCGCGCTCGCCTACCAGCGCATCCGCCGCAGCAACCGCCAGCTCGCCGTCAGCAACGCGCACCTCAAGGTGCAGAGCGAGTGCGACCCGCTGACCGGCCTCGCGAACCGGCGCCACTTCCAGAGCGCGATCAAGCGCCTGACCGAGGCCGGCGGCGCCGGCCGGTTCTCGGGCACGGTGTTCCTGATCGACATCGACCATTTCAAGCGCATCAACGACGTGCACGGCCACGCGGCCGGCGACGTCGTGCTCGTCGAGATCGCGCGCCGCCTCAAGGCGGCCGTGCGCGAGCACGACCTCGTCGTGCGCTGGGGCGGCGAGGAGTTCCTGATCGTCTGCGGCGACGCGGGCGAGGAGCCCGCCGCGGCCGCCGCCGACCACCAGGTCGCGCGTGCGTTCGCCGACTCGCGCGCGCTCGAGGCGGCGCCTGCGCAGGCGCTCGGCCAGCGCCTGCTCGACCTCGTCGGCGGCGCGCCGGTCGAGTACGGCGGCCGCCCGATCGCGGTCAGTGCGTCGATCGGCTTCGCGAGTTTCCCCGTGGCGCCGCACGGCCTCGCACTGCACTGGGAGCGCGCGATCGACCTCGCCGACACCGTGATGTTCATCGCCAAGGCCCATGGCCGCAACAAGGCCTACGGCCTGACCCACCTCGACGCGGCCGACGAGGCCGGCGCCGCGCGCCTCGCGACGCGCCTCGAGGACGCCTGGCACGATGGCCGCGTGCGGCTCGTCGCGCTGCAGGGGCCGAACCGGGAGCGCCGTCCATGAAGCGCCTGTCCCTGCTCGCCCGCCTGGCGCTGCTGCCCGGCCTGTTCGCGGCGGCGGCCTGGGCCGTGCCGGGCGCTGCCGCGAGCTCGGCTGCGGCCCCGCACGCGGGCGGAGCCCCGGCCGCGACGCTCGACCCCGAGATCGCGAGCATCGAGACGCTCGCGATGCACGACGCGCCGGCCGCGCGCGCCGCGCTCGACGAGCTCGCGCACAGCGCGGCCGGGCTCGCCCACCCGGACATGATCCGCTTCGGCGAGGGCCTGGTCGCGTTCGAGTCCGGCGACACCGCGCTCGCCGCGCGCCGCGCCGACGAGCTCGCGGCCTTGCCGGCCGACGCCGCGCGCGGCCTGCTGCTGCGCGCGCGCGTCGCCGCGCGCCAGGCGCGCCTCGCCGACGCCGCGCGCCTCGCCCAGCAAAGCCTCGACGCCCAGGCCGACGCCTGCCCGCCCGACGTCGACGTCGAGGCGCTCGTGCGCGGCTGCGACGCGCTCGCCGGCGCGCAGGCGCTGAGCCTGCTCGTCGCCGACCGCATGAACCGCGGCAGTGCGGCCGAGGCGACAACGCTCGGCATGCGCGCGCTGACGCTCGCCGAGGCGGCCGGCGACCGCTACAACCAGGTCACCCTGCCCGGCCTGCTCGCCTGGGCCGCGCTGGCCCAGGAGCGCACGGCCGACGTGCGTCGCTGGCTCGACCAGGCCGCCGCGCGCACCGGCGACGACCCGCTGCTGATGGCCCAGGCCAAGTCCTACGAGAGCCTGGTCGCCGCGTTCAGCGGCGACAAGGCGACCCAGCAGCGCGCGATCAACGAGAGCCTGCTGCTCGCGCGCCGGGCGAACGCGCCGGCGCTGGTCGCACGCGCGCTGATCAACCTCGGCGACGCCTACATGCACGCTGGCCAGACCCGCGAGGCGATGGACGTCACGCGCGAGGCGCTGCCGATCATCGAGCATTACGGCGACGTCGCGGCGCAGCGCACGCTGCACCACAACCTCTCGATCCTGCTGATCCAGCAGCACCGCTTCGACGCGGCGCGCCACGAGGTCGGGTTCGTCGAGTCGCTGCGCCGCGGCCAGCCCGACACGACGCGGCGCATCCGCGAGCTGCGCGAGCTCGACGAGGCCTGGAGCGCCGCGGGCCAGCCGCGCGAGGCGATCGCCGCGTTCCACGCCGAGCGTGCGCTCACCGACGAGGCCAACGCACGCAACCGCGACGCGCAGATCGGCGAGCTGCGCCTCAAGTACGACATCGCGCGCAAGCAGCGCGACCTCGCGCTGTTGCGCCGCGACCAGTCGCTCAAGGACCAGCAGCTCGACAACCGCCAGCTCGCCCAGCGCGTCGGCATCGCCGCGGGCGTGCTGCTGGGCCTCGCGACCGTGCTCGGCGTGCTGATGGTGCGGCGCGTGCGCGCGGCCCAGGCCGAGCTGCAGGCCAACCAGGCCCAGCTGCGCGCGGCGAGCGAGCGCGACCCGCTGACCGACCTCGCGAACCGGCGCCATTTCCTCGCCGTGATGGAGCGCATGGACGGCGCGCATTTCGACGGCGCGCTGCTGATGGTCGACCTCGACCATTTCAAGCAGATCAACGACGGCCACGGCCACGCGGCCGGCGACGTCGTGATCTGCGAGGTCGCGCGCCGCCTCAAGGCGGCGGTGCGCGCGGGCGATATCGTCGTGCGCTGGGGCGGCGAGGAGTTCCTCGTGTTCGCGCCCGGCGCGAACCCGAGCCAGCTCGCCACGCTCGCCGAGCGCGTGCTCGACTGCATCGGCATGGACCCGGTGCAGCTCGAGAACGGCGGGCTCAAGGTGACGGCCTCGGTCGGCTTCGCCCACTTCCCGCTGCCGAGCGCGGCCGCGCCGGGCGCCGAGCCGGTGCTGCACTGGGAGCAGGCGGTCAACTGGGTCGACATGGCGCTGTTCACGGCCAAGGCCCACGGGCGCAACCGCGCCGTCGGCATCACGCGCGTGCACGCGGCCGACGCGGCCGAGTTCGCGCGCATCGAGGCCGATTTCGAGACCGCGCGCAATGCCGGCCAGGTCGAGCTGATGGAGGTCGCCGGTCCCTGATCGGATCGGATCGCCGGCCGGCCGGCCCGGAATGAACCGCCGGCCGGCCGGCCGGCGTGAGCCCGGATCGGGCGACCGCCGCCGCGTAGGGCCATGGCCGGGCGGGCGAGCGGCCGTCACGGCCGTCTGCTACCGTGCGCGCCAGTTCACAAGGGTGTTTCCATGGGCGCATTCGCGACAGCACAACTGCTCGGCATCCGCCGCGGCATCGAGAAGGAAAGCCTGCGCGCCAAGCCCGCGGGCGGGCTCGCGCTGACGCCGCACCCGGTGCAGCTCGGCAGCGCGCTCACCCATCCGCACATCACGACCGACTACAGCGAGTCGCAGCTCGAGCTGATCACGGGCGTGCACGCCGACGTCGACGCCTGCCTGCGCGAGCTCACCGAGATCCACCAGGCGGTCTACCGCGTGCTCGCCCAGCTCGGCGACGAGCGCCTGTGGGTCAGCTCGATGCCCTGCGGCCTGCCGCCCGACGAGACGATCCCGATCGGCCATTACGGCAACTCCAACATCGGCCGCGCGAAGAGCGTCTACCGCATGGGCCTGGGCCAGCGCTACGGCCGGCGCATGCAGACGATCTCGGGCATCCACTACAACTGGTCGATGCCGGGCGTGACGACCGAGCAGTACTTCGGCCTGATCCGCAACTTCCGCCGCTACAGCTTCCTGCTGCTATACCTGTTCGGCGCGTCGCCGGCCGTGTGCGCGAGCTTCGTCGCCGGGCGCGAGCACGGCCTCGAGCCGCTCGGCGACGGCAGCCTGCACCTGCCCCACGCGACTTCGCTGCGCATGGGCCGGCTCGGCTACCAGAGCGACGCGCAGGGGCTGCTCGCGGTCAGCTACAACAGCCTCGAGGGCTACGCACGCTCGCTCGACGCGGCGCTGACCCGGCCCTACGGCCCCTACGAGGCGATCGGCGTGCGCAACCCGGGCGGCGACTACAACCAGCTGTCGACGACGCTGCTGCAGATCGAGAACGAGTTCTACGGCACGATCCGGCCCAAGCGCGTGATCCGCTCGGGCGAGCGGCCGCTGCACGCGCTGCGCGAGCGCGGCGTCGAGTACGTCGAGGTACGCTGCATGGACCTCGACCCCTTCGAGCCGGTCGGCATCGCGGCCTCGACGATGCGCTTCATCGACGTGTTCCTGCTGCACTGCCTGCAGGCCGACAGCCCGCCCGACACGCCCGAGGAGATCGCGGCGCTCGCGCGCAACCAGCACAAGACGGCCGCGCGCGGCCGCGAGCCGGGCCTCGAGCTCGAGACCCGCGACGGCCCGCGCCGCCTCGTCGACTGGGGCGCCGAGATCGTCGCGGCCTGCGCGCCGCTCGCCGCCGCGCTCGACGCCGCGCATGGCGGCTCGGCCTACGCCGGGGCGCTCGAGATCGCGCGCACGCGCCTCGCGCGGCCGGCCGAATGTCCGTCGGACCATGTGCTCGCGGCGATGCGCGACTACGCCGACTCGCATGTGCGCTTCGTCGGCGCGCGCTCCGAGCGTACGCTGCAGACCCTGCTCGCGCTGCCTTTCGACACCGCCGTCGCGCGCCGCTACGCGGCGCTCGCGAGCGAGTCGCTACTCGAGCAGGCGCGCATCGAGGCCGCCGACACGCTCGACTTCGAGCGCTTCCGCCAGCGCTACGTCGCCCCCGACGCACTGCTCGCCTGATATGCAGATCCCCTCCCTCGCCGGCAAGGTCAGCGACGCCGAATGGCAGCTGCGCTGCGACCTCGCGGCCGCCTACCGCCTCGTCGCGCTGCACGGCTGGAGCGATCTCGTCTTCACCCATATCAGCGCGCGCCTGCCCGGCGCCGGTCACCGCTTCCTGATCAACCCCTACGGCCTGCTGTTCGAGGAGATCACGGCCTCGTCGCTGGTCGCCGTGGATCAGGACGGCAACAAGCTGCAGGACACGCCGTTCCCGGTCAATCGCGCGGGCTTCGTGATCCACAGCGCCGTGCACGCGGCGCGCGAGGACGCGCAATGCGTGCTCCATACCCACACGCGCGCGGGCGTCGCGGTCAGCGCCCAGGCCGGCGGCGTGCTGCCGATCTCGCAGCAGTCGACCTTCGTGCTCGCGTCGCTCGCGTACCACGACTACGAAGGCGTCGCGCTGCACGACGCCGAGAAGCCGCGCCTGCAGGCCGACCTCGGCGCGGCCAACTACCTGATGCTGCGCAACCATGGCCTGCTGACGGTCGGCACGAGCATCGCCGACGCGTTCCTGTCCATGTACATGTTCGAGAGCAGCTGCCAGATCCAGCTCGCCGCCCAGGCCGGCGGCGGGGCGCTCACCCGGATTCCCCAGCCCATCCTCGACGGCGTCGCCGCGTCGATGCGCGCCCAGACCCAGGGCCAGGGCGGCGCGTTCGTCTGGCCCGCGCTGCTGCGCAAGCTCGAGCGCAGCGATCCGGGCTACCGCGCCTGAGCCGCGCGGCCGGCCTCAGGGCTTGAGGTAGGCGTAGCCCTCGCGGCACTGCAGCCGGCCGACGCGCACGACGCCCGAGGGGGTGAACTGCGCGTCGAGGATGAACTGGCCCTTGTCGAGCTGGCGGTTCTTCAGCGTGATCTCGCAGACCTCGAAGCGCACGCCGCGCGCGACCAGCGCCGAGACGAGCTCGGCGTAGGTGATGTTCGGATGCTTCGCGTCGTGCGCGCCTTCCATCAGGAAGTCGACGCCCTCGGCGTGGGCGACCGCGACGATCGTGGTGTCGGGCGCGGTGTCGAGGTGGTTGCGGATATTGCGCAGGCCCTTGGTCGCCTGCTCGGCCGTGTCGTCGAAGTGGTAGACGACCTTGTCGCCGCCGTTCGCCGCAGGCGTGGCCGCCGCGGCCGAGAAGACCGGCGCGGCCGCGCCGATCAGGCCGGCGGACAACAGGGTGCGGCGCGGTGTGGAGGGCATGGCGGGGCTCCTGCGGTTCAGTGGAAACGCAACTCTGCCAGCTTCCAGCCGGTCAGGCCATCGCGTTCGAAGACGAACTCGACCGGCGCGTCGTCGGCGCCGCGCTTGAGCGCGTAGACGAAGCGGTCGAAGCTCTCGTAGCGGCCCGAGGCGATGACCTCGGGCGGCGGCGGCGCCGAGGCGGCCCCGGCGCTCGTCACGACGCGGTGGCCTTGCAGCAGCAGCGCGAGATTGTGCGGCGTGACGAGCTCGTCGACCATCGGCCCGAGCAGCGCGCCCGCGACGGCCGCGCCGAGCTCGCGCGCGTGGGTCGGGCGGTCGTGGCCGTCGCCCGCGAGGCGGCGCAGCAGGTCGAGCTTGACGCTGTCGCGCAGCGAGTCGAAGTCGACCTGCGCGGCGAGCGCTTCCTCGTCCTGCCGTGCGGCGGCTGCACGCAGCGTGCGCACGGCGAGCCAGGGCGTCGCGAGGAAGGCGACGAGCGCCGCCGCCAGCGCGAAGCCGGTCACCCAGCGCAGCACTTTCATGGGGCCGCGAGCAGCGCGAGCGCCGCGGCGACCTCGGCCGCGCCGACGCCGTCGGCGCGCGCGCCCGGCAGCTCGGCGAGCGCGGCGGCGCCCTCGCGCTTGAGGCGCGCGACCCATTGGCCGGCGTCGCGGCCGCTGTCGAAGCCGCGGCTTTGCAGCAGCAGGCGGCCGTCGGCGCCCTGCAGCTTGAAATAGAACTTGCCGTCGGCCTCCCGGTACTGCTTGAACAGCGGCAGCGCCTGCGCCTTGGCCCCGGCCGCCGGACCCGCGGCCGGCACGGCCGTGAACGGCGTCAGGCCGACCGCCGCGCGCAGCTCGGCGAGGAAGGCCTGGGCGAGCGCGCGCGCCTTCGCCGCGCCCTGCTGCAGCGTCGCCTCGATGCGCTCGGGATGCGCCATCAGCGCTTCGTACTTGGCGCGCATCGGCCCGATCTGGCCATCGATCTGGGCGAACAGGCGCTCCTTGGCCTCGCCCCAGGCGAGGCCCTCGCGCAGCGCCTGGCGGAACGCCGCGCGCTCGGCCGGCGTCGCGAACGCGTCGAAAATCTGCACGAGCGGCTGGCCCTCGGGGTCCTTGGGCTCGCCGGGCAGGCGCGAGTCGGTCTTGATCCGCGCGATCGCCTCGCGCAGCGCCTTCGCGCCGCCCTCGAACAGCGGCACGACGTTGTCGTAGCTCTTGCTCATCTTGCGGCCGTCGAGGCCCGGCAGCAGCTCCATCTCGGCCTCGACCTCGGCCTCGGGCAGCACGAAGAACTCGCGGCCCTAGCCGAACAGGTGGTTGAAGCGCTGGGCGACGTCGCGCGCCATCTCGATGTGCTGGACCTGGTCCTTGCCGACTGGCACGCGGTGGGCGTTGAACATCAGGATGTCGGCGGCCATCAGGATCGGGTAGCAGTACAGGCCCATGCTGACGCCGGCGTCAGGATCCTCGCCTTCGGCCGTGTTCGCGTCGACGGCGGCCTTGTACGCGTGGGCGCGGTTCATCTGGCCCTTGGAGGTCACGCAGGTCAGCAGCCAGGTCAGCTCGGTGACCTCGGGCACGTCGCTCTGGCGGTAGAACACGACGCGCTCGGGGTCGAGGCCCGCGGCGAGCCAGGTCGCGGCGATCTCCAGGCGCGAGCGCGCGATGCGCGCGGGGTCGTCGCACTTGATCAGGGCGTGGTAATCCGCCATGAAATAGAAACTCTGCACGCTGGCGGACCGGCTCGCGGCGATGGCGGGCCTGATCGCACCGACATAATTGCCGAGATGCAAAGTACCCGTGGTGGTGATGCCGGTCAAAACACGCTGCTGCATGGCAAGGAATGAGGGAAGGGCGATGAAGGCGCTATTGTCGGCGCAAGCGCAGCCCTGGCCGACGCGCACCGTCGCGGGGGCGCCATGAACCTGCTGCTTTCGATGAGCGCCGGGCTCAACCTGATGTTGGGCGGGGCGCTGCTATGGCTCTGGCGCATGGACCGGCGCTATGGCTTCGTGCGCGACTGGGGCACGAGCTGGATGCTGCTCGGCACCGGCCTGCTGATCGGCCCGGTGCTCGGCGACGCGACCCCGCCCGGGGCCTGGCGCGCGCTGCAGTCGCTCGTCGCGTCGGCCTGCCTGATGGGCTCGATGGTCCTGCTGATCGCCGGCGCGCTCGCCTACCGGCACCGGCGCCTGCCGGTCGGCCTGGTGCTGCCGATCTGGGTGCTGCTGGTCGTCGTCGTCGCCGTGCTCGGCGCGTTCGACATCCGCAGCGCGATCATCACCGGCTCGCTGCTGCTCGCGACC
>JAFAMW010000023.1 GCA_019232985.1 Roseateles sp.
CACCAGCATCGCCGCGAGCAGGCACATCGCCCCGGCGACGAAGTACGCCGGCAGGTAGCTCGCGAATTCCGTCCGCGAAAAACCGGCGCCGAAGGCGGCCGTCGCGGCGCCGATCTGGTGGCCGGCGAAGACCCAGCCGAACACCATGCCGGCGCGCTCGCGGCCGAAGCGGTCCGCCGTCAGCTTCACGGTCGGCGGCACGGTCGCGATCCAGTCGAGGCCGTAGAACATCGCGAACAGCGAGAGCCCGCCGATCGTGTACTCGGCCTGCGGCAGCCACAGCAGCGACAGGCCGCGCAGCCCGTAATACCAGCACAGCAGCTTGCGCGCGTCCCAGCGGTCGCTGAGCCAGCCCGACAGGATCGTGCCGACGAAGTCGAACGCGCCCATCATCGCGAGCACCGACGCCGCCGGCACGGCGTCGAGGCCGCGGTCGCCGCACAGCGAGATGAAGTGGGTCTGCATCAGGCCGTTCGTCGACAGGCCGCAGATGAAGAAGGTGCCGGCGAGCAGCCAGAAGGTCGGCTTGGCCGCCGCGTCGGCGAGCGCCGCGAACGGCGCGAGCCAGCTCGACGCCGCGGCCGGCGCCGGCGCGGCCGGCGCGTCGGCGGCCTCGCCGTAGGCGCGCGCGCCGACGTCGGCCGGGTGGTCGCGCATCAGGATCCAGACCAGCGCCATCACGCCGAGGCAGATCGCGGCGAGCGGCGCGAGCGGCGCGCGCCAGCCCCAATGCGTGATCATCCAGGCCGCGACCGGCAGGCAGGCGAGCTGGCCGGTCGCCGCGCTCGCCGTGAGCACGCCCATCACGAGGCCGCGCCGCGCCGTGAACCAGCGGTTCGACACGACCGCGCCGAGCACGACGGCCGTCATGCCGCTGCCGACGCCGAGCATCACGCCCCACAGCAGCACGAGCTGCCACAGCTGGGTCGCGACGCCGGCGAGCAGCATGCCGCCGCCGACCAGCGCGAGCGCCGCGCACATCACGGCGCGCAGTCCGAAGCGCTCCATCAGCATCGCCGCGAACGGGCCCATCAGGCCGTACAGCGCGAAGCGCAGCGCGAGCGCGCCCGACACGTCGCCGGTGCGCCACCCGAACTCGTGCACGAGCGGCTGCAGCATCGCGCCGGGCAGGCCCAGCGCGGCCGACATGAACAGCATGGTCAGGAAGGTCAGCGCCGCGACGACCCAGGCATAGTGCAGGCGGCGCGCGTGCAGCAAGCGGGCGATGGGGGCGGACAGCGAGAGCGTCGTCATGGTTCAGCGCATTTTGATGATGGATGTCATCATAAATGGTTTGATGACGAACGCAATCAAAAACTAGAATACCCGCATGAAAGTCAGCAAGGAACAGGCCGCGGAAAACCGCCAGGCGATTCTCGACGCCGCGGCGCGGCTGTTCCGCGAGCATGGCTTCGGCGGCGTCGGCGTCGCCGAAATCACGCGCGCGGCGGGCTTCACGCATGGCGGCTTCTACCGTCACTTCGAGTCCAAGGAAGCGCTCGCGGCCGAGGTCTGCGCGCTCGCGTTCGAGCGCTCGGTCGACAAGCTCGAGGCGCGCCTCGGCGCGGGCGGCGGCGACGCGACGGAGTATTTCCGCCATTACCTGAGCCCGCACCATGTGCGCGAGGCCGGCGACGGCTGCCCGATGCCGACGCTCGCCGGCGACGGCGCACGCGAGCACGGCGCGGTGCCGGCGGCGCTCGCCCAGGGCATCGGCCACTATCTGCAGAGCCTTGCGCGCCACCGGCCCGACGGCACGGTCGTCGCGGCCGACGCGCCGCTCGACGACGCTGACAAGGCGCGAGCGATCCTGTGCCTGGCCGCGCTCGTCGGCGGCGTCGTGCTTGCGCGCGCGACCCACGAGGCCGCGCCGGCGCTGTCGGACGAGATCCTGCAGACGCTGCAGGCGGAGCTTCACGGGCTCTGGCGCTAGGGACTCGCCGCGGCCCGCCGGCGCGTGGCGCCTTACCTGAGCTCGGGCGCGTAATGGCGCGCGATCTCCTCGGGGCGGCGGCGCGCGGCGAGCGCCTTGAACGCACCGTCCAGCCGCGCGACGAGCGCCGGCGACGTGAGCGGGTTCAGCGCGAAGTAGTAGGCGCCGCGCTGGCTCAGCAGCGCGACGCGGCGCACGCGCGTCGCCGAATGGTCGACGCGCAGCGACAGCCAGCGCATCGACAGCTCGTTGTCGGTGACCGCGTCGATGCGGCCCGCGAGCAGCTTGCGGAAGTTCTGCGCGGTGTCGATGCCGAGCTCGATGTTCTCGGCCGGCACACCGGCCGCGATCAGGTCCTCGTAGGCGGCGTCGCCGCGCACGACGCCATAGCGGCAGGGGTGGGCGCGGTCGGCCGGCTGGCAGGCCGCGCGGCCCGGACGCACGAGGTCGAAGATCCAGGTCGCGCGCGGCGCGACCGGGCCGATCCAGATGAACTGGTGCTCGCGCTCGGGCGTGCGCGCGGTCGTGAACAGCAGCGTCGCCGGGCGCGCGAGCGTCTCGAGCTTGGCGCGCTCCCAGGGCTCGAGCTCGATGCGGCAGCGCAGCTGCGCGAGCGTGCAGGTCTCGCGCAGCAGGTCGGTCGCGATGCCGCGCACGAGGCCGTCTTCCTTGAAGTTGTACGGCGGCCAGTCCTCCGTCACGGCCTCGATGTCGGGGGCAGGGCCGGGCTCGGCGACGGTCGAGGCCCGCGCCGGCAGCAGCGCCACGAGCAGCGCGAGCGCGGCGCGCGCGCCGCGCGATCTCGAGAGTCCGGTGTCGAAGAGCAAAGTCGTTCTTTCCGCGCCTCGCCGCGCCGAGTCATCGACGTGTCGATTGTGCGGCAGGCGGCGGGCGCGGCAATGATCTGAATAGAGGAGGCGGCGTCAGCGCAGCGCCGCGAGCGCGCGCCGCAGCGCCGGCCACAGCGCCTGGCCCGCGTCGGCCTCGCCGTCGGCGCAGGCCGCCTCGAGCGCGTGGGCGATGCTCGCGTCGCGCGGTTGGCCGAGCATGCGCAGCACGGTCTTGAGGCTGTGCGCGAGGTGGTGCAGCGCGGCGAGGTCGCCGCTCGCGGTCGCGCGGTCGCCCTCGTCGATGTCGGCGCCGAAGCGCTCGAGGCAGGCCGCGCGGAACGCCGCGAACAGCGCCGCGTCGCCGCCGAAGTGCAGCGCGATCGGGTCGGCCGGGGCCGGGTGCTGCGGCGCCGGCGGCACGGCCTTGGGCACGGCGGCCGCGGCCGCGAGCGCTTCCTCGACGCAGGCCTCGAGCTCGTCGAGCCGGCAGGGCTTGGCGAGCAGGCGCCAGACCTCGGGGCGGTCGAGGCGGGCGCGCGCCTGCGCGTCGAGCGCGCCGCTGAAGATCGCGATGCGCGCGGGGCCGCGCAGCGCCGGGTCGGCGGCGAGCCGCTCGACGAGATCGAAGCCGGTCAGCCCGGGCAGCATCAGGTCGCTGAGGATCAGCGCGACCGGCCCTTGGGCGAGCGCCGCCAGCGCGGCCGCGACGTCGGCGACGACGACCAGCTCGAGCGCGAAGTCCTCGAGCGCGAGCCGGACGAACTGCTGGATCGGCGCGTCGTCCTCGATCAGCAGCACGCGCGGCCGGGTCGGCGTGCTCATTGGCCGGCCACTCCGAGCAGTTGCTTGATCAGCGCCGGCAGCCGCGTCACGAGCTCGGGCTTGTGCACGACCGGCACGCCCTCGAGCGCGAACGCGTAGGGCTCGCGCTGGCGTTCGTCGAGCGAGGTCACGACGATCAGGCGGCTCGTCGCGAACTGGGGCTGCGAGCGCAGGCTCGTGATCAGCGCGGCGCCGTCGATGCCGGGCAGCAGGATGTCGACGAGCAGCAGCTCGGGCTGGAGCTGGCCGACCATCGCGAGCCCCGCGATGCCGTCGCGCGCGACGTGCAGCTCGAGCTCGGGAAACTGCTGGGCGACGAGCAGCGCGACGAGGTTCTGGTAATGGACCGAGTCCTCGATCAGCAGCAGGCGCGGGCGCCGAGCCGTACCGCGCGCGCCGGGCGCGGCCGGCGCACCGCCGCGGCTCTCGATCCAGGCCTGCACCGAAGCGCGCGCGATGCGGCGATGGCCGCCCGGCGTCTTCCAGGCCTGCAGCTCGCCGCGGTCGACCATCAGCTGGACCGAGCGCACGGCCATGCCGAGCAGGCGCGCCACTTCGAGCGTGGTGTAGTCGGCGGTCGTCGTCTCGGTGGGCATCGGGGCTGGGCTCCAGGCAGATGATGGAAATGATAACAATGCCAAGCACCCGCGCCGGTGACCAACGCATCGCTACGTTTATGCTTGCGCGATTCGCAATACCGTCATGAACCAGCCCAGACTCCACATCATCAGCCAGCTGCGCAGCCCCTTCGGCGGCACCGAGCAGCGCTCGATGCAGCTGCACCGGCTGCTCGGCGAGGTCGCTGACGTCACGCTCTGGAACACCCATCCGCGCCCGGAGCTCGCGCGGCAGTTCTACCCGGCCGCGCGGCGCCTGCACGCGCGCTACCTGAGCTTCCCGCTCAGCGGCGTGTTCTTCTTCATCGGCAACTTCGACTGGCATGTCGGGCGCTGGCTGAGCTTCACGCGGCCGACGCGCATGGTCGTGCTGCTCAATACGCCGGACATGCACCTTTCACGGCCGTTCCTGCAGCGCCTGCACGGCTTCAAGCCCGGCGTGCCCATCGACCTCTGCTACGCGGCCGACTGGATGCGCGAGGTCGTCGGCCTGCCCGGTGTCGTGCACGCGTCGCCGATCGACCTCGAGCGATTCCGGGCCGCGCCGGCGCGCGACCCGCAGCGGCCGTTCACGGTTGGCCGCCTGAGCCGCGACGTCGCGGCCAAGCACCACCCCGAGGACCCGGCGCTGTACCGCCGCCTCGCGGCCCAGGGCGTGCAGGTGCGCCTGATGGGCGCGACCGTGCTCGCGAAGGCGCTCGAGGGCGTGGCCGGGGTCGAGATCCTGCCCGAGGGCGCCGAGCCGGCCGACGCGTTCCTGCGCTCGCTCGACTGCTTCTACTACCGCACCCACCCCGACTGGGTCGAGCCCTCGGGCCGCGTGATCTGCGAGGCGATGGCGACGAGCCTTCCCGTGGTCTGCGTGCCGCCGGGCGGCTTCACCGAGGTCATCGACGCCGGCGTGAACGGCTTTGTCACGGCCGATACCGACGCGACCTATGCCGCGCTGCTCGAGCTCGCAGCCGCCCCGCAGCGCTGCGCCGAGGTCGGCGCGCAGGCGCGCGCGGCGATGGAGCGCCGCTACGGCGCCGCGGCGCTGCGCGAGCAGATGGCGTTCATCGCCGCGCCGGCCGCGGCCGACGACGTGCGTGCGCTGCTGAACCAGCCGGCCTGAAGCGAGCCGCTCAAGGCCGCGAGAGGGTCGGCGGGCGCATGCCGGGGATGTCCGGCATCGCGCGCTTCATGACGGCCGCGAACTCGCGCAGCCGCGCCGGGTACAGGCGCGCATGCGGGTAGAGCAGGTGCACGGGCAGCGGCGCGGCCTCCCAGGCCGGCGCGAGCTGGACCAGGCGGCCGCTCGCGAGCTCGTCGACGACGAGCCAGGCCGAGACCAGCGCCGCGCCGAGGCCCTCGAGCAGGCCCGAGCGCGCGGCGTAGAGGCTGTCGGTGCTCATGCGCGGCTTGATCGCGATGCGCTCGACGCCGCTGCCGTCGATCTCGCGCAGCTCGAGCATGTCGCGGTAGAACTGAATCAGCGACAGCCAGGGCAGGCGCGCGAGCTCGTGCGGATGCTGCGGCGGCGCGCCGTCGCCCCACAGGCCCGGTTTCGCGACGAGGATGCGCGGCACCTCGGCGAGGCGCACCGCGACCAGCCCCGGCTCTTCGACCGCGCCGACGCGGATCGCGCAGTCGATGCCCTCGGCGATGAAGTCGGCCTGGCGGTCGAGCAGCAGCCAGTCGACGCTGACCTCGGGGTTGGCGCGCAGGAACGCGGCGAGCGGCTCGACGAGCAGCTGCTGGCCGAACGCGTGCGGCGCCATCACGCGCAGATGGCCGCGCGGCGTGTCCTTGGCGCCGCGCAGGTCGGACTCGACGGCGTCCCAGGCCTCGAGCAGCGACTTCGCGTGCGCGTAGCAGCGCTCGCCGTCGGCCGTGAGCTTCATCGCGTGGGTCGAGCGCTGGAGCAGCTTGAGGCCCAGCATGGTCTCGAGCCAGGCGAGCCGGCGGCTGATCGTCGGCTGGGTGCTCGCCATCTGGCGCGCGGCCGCGCTCAGGCTGCCCGCGTCGACGATGCGCACGAAGGTCTGCATGAGCTCGAGCCGGTCGAGCACGGTCGGCGCTGACTTTGTCATGCGTGACGTGTATGGGTGATTTGCATTTTGGCGTTCTACCAGAATTTTTCATGCTCGGGAAGAATGATCGGCAAGTCTTCCAAGGAGTTTCCAATGAGCACGATTTCCACTGCGACCCATGCGCAAGCCCAGCCCCATGCCGACATCCCGCGGCCGCTCGTGCTGCTGCTCGCGGGCGGCGCGGGCATGGCGGTCGCGTCGATCTACTACAGCCAGCCGATGCTCGGCGTGCTGTCGGGCGACCTCGCCGCGTCGGCGCGCGCGACCGGCTTCGTGCCGACGCTCACGCAGCTCGGCTACGCGCTGGGCATCCTGCTGCTCGCGCCGCTCGGCGACCGCTACGACCGCCGCACGATCATCCTCGTCAAGTCGGCGCTGCTGAGCGTCGCGCTGCTGCTCAGCGGCCTCGCGCCGGGCCTGCCCGCGCTGCTCGTCGCGAGCCTCGTCGTCGGCCTGACGGCGACGCTCGCGCAGGACATCGTGCCGGCCGCCGCGACGCTCGCGCCCGAGGCGCGCCGCGGCAAGATCGTCGGCACCGTGATGACGGGCCTGCTGCTCGGCATCCTGCTGTCGCGCGTCGCGAGCGGCTTCGTCGCCGAGCGCTGGGGCTGGCGCGCGGTGTTCGACGTCGCAGCCGCGCTCGTCGCGCTGTTCGGCCTGCTCGCGTGGCAGGGGCTGCCGCGCTTCCACGCGACGACGCGCATGAGCTACCGCCACCTGATGGGCTCGCTCGCCGCGCTGTGGGGCGAGCATCGCGAGCTGCGCCGCGCGGCCTGGGCGCAGGGCCTGCTCGCGCTCGGCTTCAGCGCGTTCTGGTCGACGCTGGCCGTGATGCTGCACCAGCAGTTCCACTACGGCAGCGCGGCGGCGGGCTCGTTCGGCCTCGCCGGCGCGGCCGGCGCGCTCGCCGCGCCGCTCGCGGGCCGGCTCGCCGACCGGCGCGGCCCCGAGCTCGTCACGCGGCTCGGCGTCGCGCTCGCGATGGCCTCGTTCGCGCTGATGGGCCTGGGCGTGCTGCTGCCCGGCGACGCGCAGATCGGCCTGATCGTCGCGGCGACGGTCGGCTTCGACTTCGGCGTGCAGGCAACGCTGGTCGCGCACCAGACCCTCGTCTACGGCATCGACCCGGCTGCGCGCAGCCGCCTGAATGCGCTGCTGTTCACGGGCATGTTCGTCGGCATGGCGAGCGGCGCAGCGCTCGGCAGCCTCGCGCTCGCGAGCGCCGGCTGGGTGGGCGTGGTCGCGCTGAGCACGGCGTCGGCCGGTGCGGCGCTGGTGGTGCGCATGAGCCGTCGCGCCCGCCGCTGAGCCTCGGCGTTCGCCGCGAAGAACCAAGAAAAAGCCCCACCCGCTTGGCAGCGAGTGGGGCTTTGATTTGGCTCCTCGACCTGGGCTCGAACCAGGGACCTACGGATTAACAGTCCGGCGCTCTACCGACTGAGCTATCGAGGAATAGTTTCACTATGTCGGCACGTCGATCGGTTGCGACGCGCGTCTTGATCTTGGCTCCTCGACCTGGGCTCGAACCAGGGACCTACGGATTAACAGTCCGGCGCTCTACCGACTGAGCTATCGAGGAACAGTGAGCCCACGATTATAGGACAGATTCAGACCACTTCACAACTGCACCTCAAGACTCGCACGGAAAGTGCGCGGCGCGAGCGGGTAGAGGTAGACATGTGCGTACTGGTAGGGCGACTCGCGCCACGCGCGGCGGTTCGCGAGGTTGTCCACGCCGACGCGCCAGACGTACTGGGCGCCGGCGGTCTGCTGCGCGTAGCGCAGGCCCGCGTCGAGGCGGGTCCAGCCGGGCAGCATCAGGCTGTTGTCGGGCAGCACCGCGCGCGGGCCTTCGTAGACGAGGCCGCCCTGCGCCTGCAGGCCCGCCGCGACGTCCTCGCGCAGCTGCAGCTTGAGCGTGTTCGACGGCACGTTGGTCGGCATCAGGCCGTCGAGGCGCGCGTCGGCGCTGCCTTCGCGGCGCGCGCGCAGGTGCATCGCGCTGGCGCTCATGCTGCCGCCCTGCCACTTGAAGTCGACGGCGGCCTCGAGGCCGCGGTGGCGCTCGCTGCCGTCGACCTTGGTCGTGCAGCTGCCGGTCGTGCCGTCGCAGGCGCCGACGTCGCGCGCGGCCGGCTGGCGGATGTCGAACGCGGCGAGCGACCAGTCGACGGTGTTGGTGCCCGACTTGACGCCGACCTCGGTCTGGCGGCTCTTCAGCGCGGGCAGGGCCTGGCCCGCGTTCGTGTACTGCGGCAGGTTCGGCGCGAACTGCGACTCGACGCCTTCGCCCCAGCTCGCGTAGAGCATCAGCGTGCGGCTCAGGCTGTAGCCGACGCCGGCCCAGGGCGTCGTGCACGACTGCGTGTAGGCGGTCGGCGCGCTGCCGTCGGTGCCGATCGTCGCGCGCGCGAGGCGCGTGTGGCGCAGACCCAGCCAGGCCTGCCATTGCGCGTCGATCGCGATCGCGTCGCGCACGAAGAACTCGGTGCTGCGTTCGTCGCGGTTGGTGTTCGCGGCGAGCGGCGCGGGGTCGGCCGGCGTGAAGACCTGGCCGTCGATATTGCCGGTGCCCACGTAGTTGTAGGCCTCGCCGTTGAAGCGCGCGGCGAGCGCCGTGCGCAGCACGCCGGCCGAGACCTGGTGCGTGAGCGCGCCGGTCGCGACGCGGCCGTCGAGCGTCAGCTGCAGCGCCGTGCTGTTGCGGTGCTCGCCGTTGCTACGGAAGTCGTAGAGGTCGAAGTTGCCGTTCGGGCAGTAGCTCGAGCTCCAGTAGGTGCCGTCGCTCGCCGTGCAGCCGAACGGGAACGCGAGGCGGTCGTCGTTGCTCAGGCGCTGGACCATGCCGTGGGCCGTGACGCTCCAGTCGGCGTTCAGCTGCTGCCTGACGCGCAGGCTCGCGGTGCGGCCGTCGAAGACCGAGGGCAGGCTCCAGGGCTGGTCGTTGAGGTTGATGTTCGGGTCGATCTTGCGCGGGTCGGGCAGCGCGGTGCCGAGCAGGCTGAAGCCGGGCTGGTCGCGCTCGGCCTGGTGCCAGACCTCGCCCTCGAGCTGGACCAGCGTGGTGGGGCTCGCGCGCCAGTCGAGCGCGGCCGACAGCAGGCGCGAGTTGCCCTTGGCGTCGCGCAGCGCGGGGTCGAGCTGGGCCGCCTCGACGTTGACGCGCAGCGCGAAGCCGTTGCCGAGCTGGCGGCTCGCGTCGAGCGTGGTCTCGACCGTGCCCGACTGGACGAAGCCGAGACCCAGCGTCGTGAAGTCCTGCACCGTCGGGCGCTTGACGACGAGGTCGACGAGGCCGCCCGGCGCGCTCGTGCCGGCCTGGATGCCGCTCGTGCCCTTGAGCAGCTCGACGCTCGCGACGTCGGCGAGCGGAAGCGCGGTCTCGGCGTTGATCGGCAGGCCGTCGCGCCGGTAGTTGAAGCGGTTGTCGAGCTGGAAGCCGCGCACGCTCAGGTAGCTCACGTAGCCGATCGCGTTGTAGGCGTCGCTCGTCGACGCGTCGAGCGAGGTCAGGCCCGAGAGCTGGGTCGTGCCGGTGTCCTTGAGCTGGTCGGCCGAGATCACGTCGGCCTGCAACGGCAGCTTTGCGACCGGGGTGTCGCCCCAGCCGCCGACCTCGACCGGCGTATTCGCGGCGTGGCCGGTGACGGACACCGTGGGCAGCGCGGTCTGGGCGTGGAGCGCGGTGGCGGGTAACAGCGCGGCTGCGGCGGCAGCGCACGCGGTCAGGCGGAGCGGGAACTTCTGGGTGGTTGCCATCGTTGGATTGCTTGCGATGGCAGGTCGGCGAACGACATGGCCCGGGTGCGTCGGAGAGAAGAGGTGACGGCCGCGGGCTCGATGCGTGCTTCCCTGCGCGAGGATTACCTCGAATCCCCGATTGGGGACTCTGAAGCGCATTGCTGCGCTTCTAGTCAGGTTCAAAGGGACTCTCTCAGTCGGCTTCGTCCGTGGACGAAGTCAACACCCCTAGCGAATGCGCCACGTCGGAACGTGGCGCGGGCCGGATTCTAGCGCGACGGCGGCGCGGGCCGCCGTCGCGGGAGCCGGGCTCAGTGGCCGCTGGCCGACAGGCTGCCGTCGGCCGACGCGCCGTTGCTGCGGTTCGCGCTCGCGTTGCCGGTCGCGCTTGCGTTCGCGCTCGGGCTGCCGCCATGCGAGGCCTTGTGCGTCGTCGACGACGACGCGGTGCTGCTGCCGTTCGAAGCCGTCGAGCCGGTGCCCGACGCGCCGGTCGTCGCCTTGCTGGTCGAGCCCGAGGTGCTGTGCGAGTGCGTGTTGCCCGCCTTGCCGCTCGCCGAGCCCGTCGTCGTGCCGCCGGCCGAGCTGCCGCTCGCGCTGCCGCCGGTCATGCCGCCGACGGCGCCGCTCGTCTTGCCGACGCTGCCCGTGGCGCTGCCGGCGCCGTTGCCGGAGACCGAGCCGCCGACGCTCGCGAGCGGGTTCTGGCCCGTGACGTGACCGGCCGCGGCCTGCAGCTCGCTCGCGCCGTTCGCGGCCGCGTTCTTCACGTTGGCGGCCGCGGTGCCAGCGCCGCTCTGCGCGCTCGCGACCGTGCTGCCGGCCGCGGCGCCCAGCGCGCCGGCCTCGGTCTGCGCGACCTGCTTGGTGGTACCGACTTCCGATTGCGCGGCCTGCTTGGTCGCGGCGACTTCGCCCTGCGCGGCCGCTTGGGTCGCGCCGGCCTCGGTCTGCAGCGCCTGCTTGGCCGTCGCGGCCTGGGCGGTCGCGCCGTTCTTGACGTCGGCGACCTTGCCCGCGACGGCGGTCTTCGTGTCGCCGACCTTGTTGCCGGCCTTGTCGACCAGGCCGCCCGCGTCGGGCGCCTGCGGCAGGTTCGGGCGGGTCAGCTGGCCGTTGAGGTTGCCGCTGAGATTGCCGGCGAGGCTGCCGTTGCCGCTCAGCCCGCGGCCGAAGCCGCCGCCGAGGCCGCCCATGCCGCCGCCGCCGAGCAGGCCCGCATGGGCGGGCGCGGCCGCGAGGCTCAGGGCGCCGGCGAGCGCGAGGGCCAGCGTGGGCAGGGGGCGGGAGTGAGTGCGCTTGTTCATGATGAGGATCTCCTGTGGCTTGGGCGTCGGCCTGTCCGGCGCCTGCATCCTCAAGAACGCACCGTGCGAAGCACTTCTTCCACGCGAGTTGCAACGAGTTGTTCGTTGCCGTGCCGGCCGCTCAGGGTCGCCGCGTGCGCAGCGCCGCGCCGACGAGGCCCCAGCCGTAGACGTCGTCGCGGCCCGGCGCGCCGAGGTCGACGGCGCTTGCGCGCAGGCGCTCGAGCGCGGCCGCGTTGCTGCCGGCGTCGGCGACCGCGCGTGCGAGCAGGCCCGCGACGAGCGGCGCCGCGAACGAGGTGCCGCGCAGCGCCGCATAGCCGCCGTCGGCCGACGCGCCCCAGAGCTCGCTGCCCGGCGCCGCGAACGCCACCTGCGGGCCGCGGCCGGCCTCGGGTAGCACGCGCTCGTGCGCGTCGACGCCGGTCACGCCGACCACGCCGGGCCAGGCGGCCGGGTACAGCGGCGGCGCGGCGGGGCCGTCGTTGCCGACCGCCGCGACGATCAGCATGCCGCGCGCCTGCGCGGCCGAGACCGCACGCTGCAGCAGCAGGTTCGGCGGGCCGACCAGGCTCATGTTGACGACGCCGACATGCTCGCGCGCGAGCCAGGCGAGGCCCTGCGCGACGCGCTGCACCGAGCCGCCGTCGGGCGCGTCGCAATAGGCGTCAGCCGCGAACAGCTGCGCGCCCGGCAGCACGCCCGCGAAGCGGCCCTGGCGGCCGACGAGCAGCGAGGCGACGGCCGTGCCATGCGCGGCCGGGTGCCTGGCGCCGTCGGCGCAGGCCGCGCGCCGGATGTCGGTCTGGGCCAGCGCGTCGTGCGCGGCGACGCCGGTGTCGACGAGACCGACGCGCAGCGCCGGTGCGGCGCCCGCCGCGGGCGCCGCCGAGGTCGCGGCGGCTGCCGCGGGTGCCGTTGCCGCGGCTCCCGCCAGCGCGCCGCCCGGCAGATACACATGCTCGTAGTCGTACTCGCCAGCCGGGTCGAGCGCGCGCAGCTGCGCGAGCAGTTTCGTGTCGGCGCGCAGGCGCAGCCAGTGCAGGTCGAGGCCGTCGAGCGCCTGGTCCTCGATCAGCGCGACGCCGGGCAGCGCGAGCACGCGCGCGCGCGCCGCGTCGTCCGAGGGCAGGGCGAGCAGCTCGGCGCGCACGATCAGCTGGCCGGCCGGGTCGCGCGCGAGTTCGTGCGGGTGGCGCTCGATCAGCGCGTCGCCGAGTGCGTGCAGGTCGAGCGGGCTCGCGAGCGCGTCGACGCTGTCGCGCAGGCGCTGGGCGTCCTGGCGCAGCGGGTCGGTCAGGCGCTGCGGCAGCTGGACCGGCAGCGAGGGCAGGCCGCCGCCGAGCAGCCCGGCGCGGGCCGGCGCGGTGAGCCCTAGCAGGACGGCGGCAAGAACGGCGATCAGCGTTTTCATGAAAGGTAGAACGACGCGGGCATGGAAGAAAATCCGCCGCGCCAACGTTATCCGAATCAAGACATGAGTGTGGACGAGCTTCGCCAGGGTCTGGCCGCGCTATTGCCGCGCCTGCGCCGCTTTGCGCGCACGCTGGCCTGGCGCCGCGAGGACGCCGACGATCTCGTGCAGGTCGCGCTCGAACGCGCGCTGCGCGCCGCCGATCAATGGCAGCCGGGCACGCGCCTCGACGCGTGGCTGTTCCGCATCATGAAGAACGCATGGATCGACGAGCTGCGCGCGCGCGGCCGCCGCAGCGAGGTGATCGTGGACAACGTGGACAGCGAGGCACTCGAGGAAAAGGCCGGCACGGCCGAGACCGGCGGCGTGATCACGCGCCTTGCCGTGCAGGCGGCGATGCAGCGCCTGCCCGAGGAGCAGCGCGTCGCCGTGAGCCTCGTGCTCGTCGAGGGCCTCGCCTACAAGGAGGCGGCCGAGCTGCTCGAGATCCCGGTCGGCACCCTGACGAGCCGCCTTGCGCGCGGCCGCGAGGCCCTGCAGGCCCTGCTCGTGGACGGAGAGGTGCAGTAATGGACGAGATGGAATTGATGCGCGCGCAGGCCTATGTCGACGGCGAGCTCGACGAACCCGCGCGCCAGGCCTTCGAGGCGCGCCTCGCCGCGAACGCGGCCGCGGATGCCGAGTTGCGCGCCTACGTCGAGCGCGCGCGCGGCCTGCGCGCGCTGCTCGGCAAGGCCTACGCGCCGGTGCTCGACGAGCCCGCGCCCGAGCGCCTGCACGCGGCGCTGCAGCCGCCGCGTGCCAAGGTCGTTAGCCTTGCCACGGCGCGCGCGCGGCTCGGCTGGGCGTTCTGGGGCGGCCTCGCGGCGAGCGTCGTGCTCGGGGTCGTCGTCGGGCGGCAGATCGGACCGGCGCCGCATGGCATCGGCACGCCCGGCGCGCTCGCGCAGAACCCCCTGACGGCGGCGCTCGACAGCAAGCTGTCGGGCGAGGAGCTCGGCGGTGTGCGCCTGGGCCTGAGCTTCGTGGCCAAGGGCGGCGACTACTGCCGCAGCTTCAGCACGGCCGACGGCGCGGGCCTGGCCTGCCGCGACCGGGCCGGCTGGACCGTCCGCGCGCTCGTGCCGATGCAAAGCCCGCCCGCTTCCGAGTACCGCACCGCCGCGAGCCCGCTGCCGCCGGCCCTGCTCGAACGCATCGACGCGCTGCGCGACGGCGACACGCTCGACGCGACGCAGGAGGCCGCGGCGCGCGCGAAAGGCTGGCAGCGCTAGAGCGAACAAGCCGCTCGGTGAGCGGCTTGTTTCGTGGGGCGTCGCGGTCGCTCAGTCGAACACCGGCGTCTCGACGCCGAGCACCTTGTGCAGCTTCGGACTCGTCGTCGTGTACTGCAGGTGGATGCGCTTCTCGGGGAAGATGTAGGGCGCGGCCGCGAAGGCCGCGAGCGCGGCCTCGTGGAAGCCCGACAGGATCAGCTTCTTCTTGCCCGGGTAGGTGTTGACGTCGCCGACCGCGAAGATGCCGGGCACGCTGGTCTCGAACTTCTCGGTGTCGACGACGATCTGCTTGCGCTCGAGCGCGAGGCCCCATTCGGCGATCGGGCCGAGCTTCGGCGACAGGCCGAAGAACGCGAGCACCTGCTCGCAGGGCACGACGCGCGTGACGCCGTCGCCGCCGGTGACCTTGACGCCGCTCAGGGCGCCGTCGGTCTCGACGATGTCGGTGATCGTGCCGACGAGGAACTGCATCTCGTGCTGCTCGCACAGCTCGTGCATCTTCGCGACGCTCGCGGGCGCGGCGCGGAAGCCGTCGCGGCGGTGCAGCAGGATCACGCTCTCGGCCTTGTTCGCGCTGCCGTCCTGGTTGCCTTCGCAGAAGTTCAGCGCCCAGTCGAGCGCCGAGTCGCCGCCGCCGACGACGAGGATGTTCTTGCCGGCGAACAGCGCGGGGTTCTTGACGCGGTAGTGGACCTGGCTGCCCTCGTGCTTGTCGACGCCCTCGACCTTGAGCGTGCGCGGCTGGAACGAACCGACGCCGCCGGCGATGAAGATCGTCTTGGTCAGGAAGGTCGTGCCCTTGCTCGTCGCGACGTAGAAGCGGCCGTCGTCTTGGCGATCGACCGTCGTGACCTCCTGGCCGAGGTGGAAGGTCGCGCCGAAGGGCTCGATCTGCTTGAGCAGGTTGTCGGTCAGCTCCTTGCCCGTGCACACGGGCACGGCCGGGATGTCGTAGATCGGCTTGTCGGGGTAGAGCTCGATGCACTGGCCGCCCGGGTAGGCGAGCGAGTCGATGATGTGGGCCTTGATCTCGAGCAGGCCCAGTTCGAAGACCTGGAACAGGCCCACGGGGCCCGCGCCGACGATCACGGCGTCGGTCTCGATCGGGCCGGCGTGGTCGGTATGGGTCTTGACGATCTCGGCGTTCACATTCGGTTCCATAAGTAGTTCTTCAGCGGATCAGCTCGTTGAGCTTGCCCGTCTTGTCTTTCCATTCGTCGGCATCGGGCAGCGCGGGCTTGCGCTTGGTGATGCTGGGCCATTTCTGCGCGAGCTCGGCGTTGAGCTTGATCATGTGCTGCTGGTTACCCGGCACGTCTTCCTCGGGCATGATCGCGTTGACCGGGCACTCGGGGATGCACACGGCGCAGTCGATGCACTCGTCGGGGTCGATGGTC
Source organism: Roseateles sp. (assembly GCA_019232985.1). The sequence goes on from JAFAMW010000023.1 coordinate 15,411, forward strand.
AGGAAGTTCTGGCCTTCGCGGAAGCAATCGACCGGGCAGACGTCCACGCAATCGGTGTACTTGCAGCGGATGCAGGATTCGGTAACGACGTGGGTCATATGGGTTCGTGCTTTGGGTAGGGCGGCAGCGCCGACGGGGCCGCTCCGGGTCTCGCTGGGCGGCAAAGCCGCGCATTTTAGTCGCTCAGGGTATCTACCAGACGCGCGCGGGGTTCCTGACCGGCCTCGAAAGCCGTGCGCTTTGGCGCGGAAGCCACGGCGCGCGCGCCGACGCCGACCGTCACGACGGTCGGCCGGCCGCGGTGCAGCAGGCTCGCCGCGGCCAGGTTGCCGACCTCGTGGTCGCTCGTGATCGCGTCGGCGCAGCCCGCGCGCGAGACCACGAGCACCGGCGTGCCGGCGGCCCAGCCCGCGTCGAGCAGGCGGCGCGCGAGCGCGCCGAGCTGGCGCCCGGCCATATAGAACACTTCGGTGTCGGCGCTGTGCGCGGCGCGCAGCTCGCCGTCGCGCGTCATTGCCGTCGTCAGCGCGACGCTGCGGCCCGCGCCGCGGCGCGTGAGCGGGCGGCGCGCCTCGGCCGCGGCTGCGAGCGCGGCCGTCACGCCGGGCACGACCTCGGACGCGATACCGGCCTCGGCGAGCGCGGCGAGCTCTTCCTCGAGGCGGCCGAACACGCTCGCGTCGCCGCCCTTGAGGCGCACGACCTGCGCGTGCTCGCGCGCCGCGCGCACCAGCGCCGCGTTGATCGCGCCCTGCGCGGTCGAGTCGCAGAAGCCGCGCTTGCCGACGTCGAGCCAGCGCGCCTGCGGCGCATGGTCGCGCAGGGCCGGGTCGGTCAGCGCGTCGAACAGCACGATGTCGGCGCGCTGCAGCGCGCGCAGGCCGCGCAGGGTGATCAGGTCGGCCGCGCCGGGGCCCGCGCTGACGAAGGTGACGAAGCCGGTCATGACGGGCTCCCTCTTCAGCGCACGAGCAGCGCGCCGCTCGTGCGGTTGCTGCTCGGGTCGACGACGATCAGGCTGCCGGCGACGCGGTTGTCGGCGTAGGGGCTCAGCGGCAGCGCGGCCTGGAGCTCGATGCGCACGTGGCCGATCTCGTTGACGCCGAGCTCATGCGCCTCGGCTTCGGCGAGCGTGTGGATGTCGAGCCGGTGCTCGATCGCGGCGATGCGGCCCTGGACCCAGCGGTTGCCGTGGCGCAGCCAGTACTTGCGGCCGAGCTGCGCCGGCTCGGTGTCGAGCCAGGCCAGCGTCGCCTCGAAGCCCTGGCGCGGCGCGACGCTCGCGGGCGCGATGAGCCAGTCGCCGCGGCTCACGTCGATCTGGCGCTCGAGCTGGACGCCCAGCGAGCTGCCCGCGTCCCCCGAGGCCACGGCCTCGGCCGCGCGGTGCAGCGCGACGACTTTCGCGCGTTCGCCGCTCGGCAGGATCTGGATCTCGTCGCCGACGCCCAGACGCCCCTGGGCGACGCGGCCCCACAGCGTGCGCGGCTGGTCGCCGGTGCCGTCACCGGTCTTGGCCACGTACTGCACGGGCAGCAGCAGCGGGCCTTCGACGCTGTCTTCCGCGGCCGGCAGGCCCTCGAGCACCTGCAGCAGCGACGGGCCCTGGTACCAGGTCGCCCAGTCGCCCGCGAGCGGGCTCGTGACGTTGTCGCCGCGCAGCGCGGAGACCGGCACGATCGCGGTGACCGCGATGCCGGCGGCCGACGCGAACTTGCGCAGCGCGCGTTCGACGGCCGCGAAGGCCGGGCCCGGCTGCTCGATCGCGTCGAGCTTGTTCACGGCGAACACGATGCTCGGCACGCGCAGCAGGTGGGCGAGCAGCGCGTGGCGGCGCGTCTGCGCGAGCAGCGCGACCTCGGCCGCGGCCGTGTCGAGCTTGGTGATGTCGACGAGCACGACGGCCGCGTCGCTGCCGGCCGCGGCCGTGACCATATTGCGCGTGTACTGCTCGTGGCCCGGCGCGTCGGCGATGATGAACTTGCGCGCCTTGGTCGCGAAGTAGCGGTAGGCGACGTCGATCGTGATGCCCTGTTCGCGCTCGGCCTCGAGGCCGTCGGTCAGCAGGCTCAGGTCGATCGCGCTGCCGGCCGCGCGCTTCTCGAGCGTGTCGAGCTGGTCGGCGAGGATCGCGCGGCTGTCGAACAGCAGGCGGCCGATCAGCGTGCTCTTGCCGTCGTCGACGCTGCCGGCCGTGAGGAAGCGCAGCGCGCGGTGGTGCGTCTCGGCCTCGGCCGCGACGACGTCGGATTTCAGTACTGCGCTCATCAGAAATAGCCTTCCTTCTTGCGGCGCTCCATCGAGGCCTCGCTGGTGCGGTCGTCCATGCGCGTGGCGCCGCGCTCGCTGATCGTGACGGTCAGGGTCTCGGCGACGATCTCGGGCGGCGTTAGCGCGAGACTCTCGACCGGGCAGGTGCAGGTCATGTCGCCGACGGTTCGGAAGCGCACGGTCGCGGTCTCCGACTGCTCGCCGGCGAGCACCGGCGTGACCTCGGTGACGGGCACGAGCAGGCCCTTCTTGCGCACGACCTCGCGCTCGTGCGCGAAGTACAGGCTGGGGAGCGGGATGTTCTCGCGCGCGATATAGAGCCAGACGTCGAGCTCGGTCCAGTTGCTGATCGGGAACGCGCGGAAATGCTCACCCGGGCGGATCCGCGTGTTGAACAGATTCCACAGCTCGGGGCGCTGCTCCTTGGGCTGCCACTGGCCGAAGCTGTCGCGGTGGCTGAAGATGCGCTCCTTCGCGCGCGCCTTCTCCTCGTCGCGGCGCGCGCCGCCGATCAGCACGTCGAAGCGGTGCTGCTCGATCGCCTCGAGCAGCGTGACGGTCTGGTGGCCGTTGCGCGACTCGAGCGGGCTGCTCAAGCGCACGGTGCCGCGCGCGATCGAGTCGTCCATATGCGCGACGACGAGGCGCTCGCCCATCTCGGCGACGCGGCGGTCGCGGAACTCGATCACCTCGGGGAAGTTGTGGCCGGTGTCGACGTGCAGCAGCGGGAAGGGCAGCTTGCCCGCGAACTCGTTGCCGGCGATGCGCGTTTTAAAAGCCTTCTCGGCCAGGCGCAGCACGACGCACGAGTCCTTGCCGCCCGAGAACAGCAGGCCCGGGCGCTCGAAGCTCGCCGCGACCTCGCGCAGGATGAAGATCGCCTCTTCCTCGAGGTGGTCGAGGTGGCGGTGGTCGATGCGGGGCAGCAATTGGTCGAGATTCAGGGGGGCGTTCATGCCGGTACTCCAGAAGACTGATGGGTCGCGTGCAGGCCGCATTCCTTCGCGCTGTCCTCCCACCACCAGCGGCCGGCGCGGAAGTCCTCGCCGACGGCGATCGCACGCGTGCACGGCGCGCAGCCGATCGAGGGCATGAACTCGTCGTGCAGCGGGTTGTAGGGGACGTCGTAGGTCTTGATGTAGTGCCAGACGTCGTTCCAGCTCCACGCGGCGAGCGGGTTGAGCTTGCGGCGTGTTTCACCGTCGGCCTCGTCGAACGGCACCTCGGCGCGGTTCGCCGACTGCTCGCGGCGCAGGCCCGTGATCCACGCGCTGCGGCCGCCGAGCATGCGCGCGAGCGGCTCGAGCTTGCGGATGCCGCAGCAGGCGCGGCGCAGCTCGATGGAGCGGTACATCGCGTCGTCGCCCTCGCGGCGCACGAACTCGATGACCTGCTCGTCGCGCGGCACGAAGCGCTCGACTTTGAGGCCGTATTGCGCCTGGATGCGCGGCAGCAGCGCGAGGGTCTCGGCGTGCAGCTTGCCCGTGTCCAGCGTCGCGACGGCCGTGCCGAGGCCCAGGCGCGCGATCAGGTCGGTGATGACCATGTCCTCGGCGCCGAGGCTGCTCGCCTGGACGAGGCCCGCGCCGTGCACGGCCGCGGCCTCGCGCAGCAGCGCTTCGGTCAGCGCGAGGCGGTCGTCGAAGCCCGCGGTCTTGCGGGCGTACAGATCGATCGCGCTCATGCTGCCGCCACTGCCGCCCGCAGGAACCAGGGCCGCGACTCGCCGACGTCCCCCTGGTAATGGCCGGGGAAAAAGGCCAGCGCTTCGCGTGCCGCGGCTTCCGATTCGCCCGCACGCAGTTGCACGGCCGTGAAGCCGGTGCGCGCGAGCAGCGGCAGCATGTCGACGAGCACCTCGCCGACCGCGCGCAGCTCGCCGCCGAAGCGCAGGCGCGCGCGCAGCAGGCGCGCCTGGCTGTAGGCGCGGCCGTCGACCCATTTCGGGAACTGGAGCTCGATGCGGCTGAAGCGATGGAGGTCGTCGGCGAGCAGCTCGACGTCGTAGTCGTTGGCGATCTGCAGCGCGACCGGGCCGGTCGCGGTCGCGCGCGCGGCCTGCCATTGCTCGAGGGTCAGCGCGCTATCGGTAGAGGAGGAGATGAACTTCATGGCGGTACTGCTCCTTACTGGGCCTGGACGGCCGCGTTGCCGGTCAGCGTGCGCTGCGCGTTGGCCGGGCCCTTGAAGGGCTCGACGCCGAGGCGGCGCACGGTGTCGATGAAGCGCTCGCCCGCAGCGCGCTCGCTACGGTAGGTCGCGACGATCGCCTCGATCACGTCGGGCACTTCGTCGGCCGCGAACGAGGGGCCGATCACGCGGCCGGCCTGGGCCGGGCCCGACAGGGTGCTGCCGTCGGCGCCGCCGAGCGTGATCTGGTACCACTCGGCGCCGTCCTTGTCGACGCCGAGGATGCCGATATGGCCGCTGTGGTGGTGGCCGCAGGAGTTGATGCAGCCGCTGATGTGCAGGTCGATGTCGCCGATGTCCCAGAGCGCGTCGAGGTCGTCGAAGCGCTCGGTGATCGCCGCGGCGACCGGGATCGAGCGCGCGTTCGCGAGCGCGCAGAAGTCGCCGCCCGGGCACGCGATCATGTCGGTCAGCAGGCCGATGTTCGGCGTCGCGAAGCCGTTCGCCTTGGCCGCGGCGTAGAGCTCGGGCAGGTCGGCCTCGCGGACCCAGGGCAGCACGAGGTTCTGGTCGTGGCTCACGCGCAGCTCGCCGTGGCTGTACTGGTCGGCGAGGTCGGCCGCGGCGTCCATCTCGCCGTGGTTCGCGTCGCCGGGCGGCACGCCCGCGCGCTTGAGCGACAGCGTGACCGCGCGGTAGCCGCTCAGGCGGTGGCCGTGCACGTTGCGTTCGAGCCAGCGGCGGTAGGCGGGCGCGGCGCCTTCGAAGATGTCGCGCGCGGGCGCTTCGGCGAGGCCCTCGGGCAGCACGAAATGCGCGGCGACGCGGTCGAGCTCGGCGGCGGGGATCAGGTGTTCGCGGCCGCCCTCGTCGAGCGTGAGGATGCGGCCGAACTCGGCGTTGACCGCGTCGAAGAAGCGCTGGCCCTCGGCCTTGACGAGGATCTTGATGCGCGCCTTGTACATATTGTCGCGGCGGCCGAACTGGTTGTAGACGCGAACGATCGCCTCGATGTACACGAGGATCTGCTGCCAGGGCACGAAGGCGTTGATCTCCTGCGCGATCACGGGCGTGCGGCCCATGCCGCCGCCGACGAGCACGCGGAAGCCCACGGCGCCGGCCGCGTCGCGCACGAGCTGCAGGCCGATGTCGTGCCAGCCGATCGCCGCGCGGTCCTCGCGCGCGCCGCTGATCGCGATCTTGAACTTGCGCGGCAGGAACGCGAACTCGGGGTGCAGCGTGCTCCACTGGCGCAGGATCTCGGCGTAGGGGCGCGGGTCGACGACCTCGTCGGGCGCGATGCCGGCGAACGCGTCGCTCGTGATGTTGCGGATGCAGTTGCCGCTGGTCTGGATGCCGTGCATGTCGACCTCGGCCAGGAGGTCCATCACGTCGGCCGCGTCGACGAGCGGGATCCAGTTGTACTGGAGGTTCTGGCGCGTCGTGAAATGGCCGAAGCCGCGGTCGTGCTCGCGCGCGATGCGGGCGAGCTGGCGCAGCTGGCGGCTGCTGAGCTCGCCGTAGGGCACCGCGACGCGCAGCATCGGCGCGTGGCGCTGCACGTACCAGCCGTTCTGCAGGCGCAGCGGGCGGAACTCGTCGTCGCCGAGCGTGCCGGCGAGGTTGCGCTCGAGCTGGTGGCGGAACTGCGCGGCGCGCGCGTGGACGAACTGTCGGTCGAAGTCGGTATACGAGTACATAACTACAAGCTTCCGCGGAGATTCAGTGGATGACTTTCCAGCCGGCGAGCAGCAGCGAGCCGCACAGCAGCGCGCGCACCGCGCCGTCGGGCAGGCGGCGGGTCAGCTGGGCGCCGAGCCAGATGCCGGGGATCGAGCCGACGAGCAGCGGCACGAGGAGGGCCCAGGCGATATTGCCGAGCGTCGCGTGGCCGATGCCGGCGACGAGGGTCAGCGGCACCGCGTGGGCGATGTCGCTGCCGACGATGTAGCGCGCCTCGAGGCGCGGGTAGATCAGCAGGATCAGGGTCGCGCCGATCGCGCCCGCGCCGATCGACGACAGCGACACCAGCACGCCGAGCAGCACGCCCGACAGCACGGTCAGCGCCGGCTTGCGCGATGCGGGGATGAACTGTTCGAGGCGCAGGCCCAGCGCGAGCCAGCGCTTCTTGAGCGCGACGACGACGGCCGTCAGCAGCAGTGCGATGCCCAGCGAGAAGGTCAGCGCGCTCATCGAGCCCTTGCCGAGCCCGCTCGCGTGCATGGCCGCGACGGTCGCGATCGAGGCCGGGATCGAGCCCGCGAGCAGCAGGCCGGTGATGCGCCACTTGACGTGGCCGTGGCGCGCGTGGGCGACGGAACCCGAGAACTTGGTCAGCGCGGCGAACCAGAGGTCGGTGCCGATCGCGAGCGCCGGCGTCAGGCGGAACACCGACAGCAGCAGCGGCGTCATCAGCGAGCCGCCACCGACGCCGGTCACGCCGATGATCGCGCCGACGAGGAATCCACTTGCAATTGCCGTCCAGTCCACAGTTCGCCTTGATAGGTAGAGCCGGGGGCAGGGGCCCCCAGGCGACGAACTTTAGAAAATCGGCTCTTATAAGTGAACTACATAGTTATTTATTGCATATATTCTTTCGGGAATATATGAAAGCTTCGGGGCCCGGCGCCAGGGCGCGGGCGAGCTTTATGCCGGAACGGTCGCGGCCGCCACCACGGCCGCCGGCAGCAGCTGGCCATAGAGGTTGCGCGGGTCGGCGAGCTGCGGGATCAGCGGCAGCGGCGTGCCAAGGCCGAGCTCGAGGGCGGTCGCGTGGAGCACGCGCAGGGCCGCGTAGTCCTCGAGCGCGAAGCCGACCGAGTCGAACACCGTGAGCTCGTCGGCCGCGCGCCGGCCCGGCGCCTGGCCCGCGAGCACGCGCCAAAGCTCGGTCACGGGGAAATCGGCCGGCATCTGCTGGAGGTCGCCCTCGATGCGCGACTGCGGCTCGTACTCGACGAACACCGACGCGGCCTCGAGCACGCCCGGGTGCAGCTCGGTCTTGCCCGGGCAGTCGCCGCCGACGCCGTTCACGTGCATGCCGGGCTCGACCATCTCGGGCGTCAGGATCACGGCGTTGCGCTTGTCGGCCGTGACGGTCGTGACGATGTCGGCGCCGCGCACGGCCTCGGCCGCGCTCGCGCACGCGCGCAGCTTGAGGCCCGGCGTCGCGGCGAGGTGGCGCACGAGGCGCGCGGTCGCGGCCGGGTCGATGTCGTACACGCGCAGCTCGTCGACGCCGAGCAGGTGGTGGAAGGCCAGCGCCTGGAACTCGCTCTGCGCGCCGTTGCCGATCAACGCCATGCGGCGCGCGTCGCGGCGCGCAAGGTGCTTGGCTGCCATGACCGAGGTCGCCGCGGTGCGCAGCGCCGTCGTCAGCGTGAGCTCGGAGAGCAGCAGCGGCGTGCCGGTCGAGACCTCGGCGAGCACGCCGAAGGCCATCACCGTGGGCAGGCCCAGGCGGTGGTTCTGCGGGTGGCCGTTCACGTACTTGAAGCTGTAGAGCTCGGCGTCGGCGATCGGCATCAGCTCGATCACGCCGCCCGGCGAATGGGCGGCCGTGCGCGCCGACTTGTCGAACTCGGGCCAGCGCAGGAAGTCGGCTTCGAGCTCGTCGACGAGGCGGCGCAGCAGCGCGGGCAGGCCCAGGCGCTGGACCATCGAGGCGATGTCTTGGGGGCTCAGGAACAGCGTCATGGCGTGAACTCGGGGAATGCGTTGACGCCATTGTTCCGGTCCGCGCAGCCAAGCAGAAGCGCAATTAAAGACAATAATCGTCATTGTCTTAAGCATATCGGCAGGGTAAATTGCCGAAATGGATACTTTGGACCAGCAACTGCTCGCGCTCCTGCGCCAGGATGCGCGCGCGAGCGTCGCGACGCTCGCGACCCGGCTCAAGGTCTCGCGCGGCACGGTCGCTAACCGCATCGCGAAGCTCGAGGACGGTGGCGTGATCACCGGCTACACGGTCCGGCTGCGCCCCGACCAGGTCGCCGACGAGATCGTCGCGTGGATGAGCATCACGGTCGAGGGCAACCGCACGCGCGAGGTCGTCGCGATCCTGCTCGGCGAGCCCGGCGTGACCGGGCTGTTCGACACCAACGGCCGCTGGGACCTGCTCGCCGAGCTGCGCGCGGCGAGCCTCAACGAGCTCGCGGCGATCCTCGAGCGCGTGCGCCTGATCAAGGGCATCGGCGCGACCGAGACGAGCATCCACCTGCAGAGCTACAAGCTCGGCTGAGGCTCGGCGGCAGACGCCCGGCGCGGCTCAGGGCAGCGGCGGGGGCGGCAGCGGCGCGGCGCCGCCGGCGGCCGGCCGCGGCAGGAACATCTGCAGCGTCAGGCGCGCGGGCGCGTTCGGCGTCGTCGCCGTCACGCAATGCCATTCGGTGTCGGTCATCAGCGCGTAGGCGTTGTGGCGCGGCCGGATCATCTGGCATTGCAGCGGCGGTGCCGCGAAGTCGTGGCGCTCGATGCCGACGCCCCAGTCCTGCCAGCAGAACGCGCCGCCATGGTCGGGGTGCCAGTCGCGGTTCAGGTACACCGTCATCGAGTACTTGTCGGTGAAGTCGCTGTGCCAGGGGATGTAGCTGCCAGCCGGCCAGGCGTAGAACATCACCGTCACGCCCTGGTGCAGATAGGGCAGCTTGCCGCGCGCGTGGAGCTCGGCGAGCAGCTCGTCGGAAAAGCCGGCCTCGATCGGGTGCACGATCACCGGCGCGCTCGCGTGGACGATGCCGGCGTCCCAGAGGTTGACGTTGGTGTTCCAGACCGCCTGCTTGCGGCGCGCCTCGATATAGCGGACCAGCTTGTCGAGCGTGGCTTCGCTGAGGGCTTCGCGCCCGTGGATGACGGCCAAGATCCTGCCCTCCGGCATTTTGCAAGGCGAGCAGGCTAGCGGGCCGATTTGAACGCCGCGTGACCGATCCGTGACCTGGCCGACAATTGCGCCCATGTCCGCCCCGTCCCGTCGCGCCCTGCTCGGCGCCTGTGCCGCGCTGACGCTTTCGGCGTGCAGCTCCGTCCCGCTGATCCCGCAGGCGCCGCCGCCGGCCGTCCCCGAGACGCCGCCCGCGCCGCCCCCCCAGGTGCCACCGCCGCCGCCCAAGCCGCCGCGCGTCGGCCTCGCGCTCGGCGGCGGCGCCGCGCGCGGTTTCGCCCATATCGGCGTGATCCAGGTGCTCGAGGAGTCGGGCATCAAGGTCGACCTCGTCGCCGGCACCTCGGCCGGTAGCCTCGTCGCCGCGCTCTACGCGGCCGGTCGCAACGGCGCCGAGCTCGCCCGGCTCGCCGAGACCATGGACGAGGGCGCGATCACCGACTGGACCTTCCCGATGCGCGGCCTGATCCGCGGCGAGGCGCTCGCGCGCTACGTGCGCGAGAAGACCGGCGCGCGCCTGATCGAGCAGATGGCGCTGCCGCTGGGCATCGTCGCGACCGACCTCGAGAGCGGCCAGCCCGTGTGCTTCCGGCGCGGCGACACCGGCACCGCGGTGCGCGCGTCGAGCAGCGTGCCGACGATCTTCGAGCCCGTGCAGATCGGCGGACGCGACTATGTCGACGGCGGCCTCGTCGCGCCGGTGCCGGTGCGCGCGGCGCGCGAGATGGGCGCCGAGATGCTGATCGCCGTCGACATCTCGTCGCCGCCGAGCGCCAAGCCCGAGACCGACGCGCTGCACATGCTGCTCCAGACCGTCGCGATCATGGGCCGCAGCATCAACAACTACGAGCTGCGCGAGGCCGACGTCGTGCTGCGCCCCAAGCTCGCGGGCATCGGCAGCGCCGACTTCACGGCGCGGCGCCGCGCGATCCAGGCCGGCCGCGAGGCCGCCGCGGCGATGCTGCCGGAGATCCGCCGGGCGATCGAGGCGAAGACTCGATGAAAGCGCGCTGACGGCGCGAGTCAAGAATCCGGGTACTGCGCGAGCAGCGCGCCGAGCTCCGCGCTCGAGCGCAGCTCGAGCTTGGCGAACACGCGCGCGCGGTAGACCTCGACGGTGCGCATCGCGAGGTTGAGCTCGGCCGCGATCTGCTTGTTCAGGCGGCCCGCGGCGACGAGGCGCATCACGTCGCGCTCGCGCGGCGTCAGGCTCGCGAGGCGCGCGTGGACCTCGGCGTCGCGCGCCGCGTGCTGCTGCATGGCCGCGGCGACGCCGAGCGCCTGCTCGATGCGGTCGACGAGCGTGTTGTCGCTATAGGGTTTCTCGAGGAAGTCGAACGCGCCGCGCTTGAGCGCCTCGACGACCATCGGGATGTCGCCATGGCCGCTGAGGAACAGCACCGGGTGGCGCAGGCCGCGCGCGAGCAGCGCCTCGTGCACGGCCGGGCCGCTCATGCCGGCCATGCGCACGTCGAGCACGAAGCAGCCGGGCGGCACGCGCTCGCCCCAGGCCGCGAGCTGCTCGAGCAGCGCCTCGCCGCTCGCGAAGTCCATCACCGCGAGGCCGCGCGAGCGCAGCAGAAAGCTCAGCGCCGCGCGCACGGCCGGTTCGTCGTCGACGAGGAAGACGGTCATCGGGTCGGTGGAGGAGGTCGTCACGTTTCGGGCTCCCAGCAGGGCAGGGTCACGCTGAACACGGCGCCGCCGCCGGGCGCGTCGGCCGCGTCGAACGCGCCCTGGTGCGATTCGATCAGGCTGCGGCAGATCGCGAGGCCCAGGCCCATGCCCTCGCGCTTGGTCGAGAAGAAGGGCTGGCACAGCTCGCCGATCGTCAGGCCGTTCAGGCCCGCGCCGCGGTCGCGCAGGTCGGCGCGCATGAAGCCGCCGGCCGGCGCGAGGTCGACGTCGAGGCGACGCTCGGCGGACGGCGTCGCGGCCATCGCGTCGGCCGAGTTGCGCATCAGGTTCACGAACACCTGCTCGAGCAGCACCGGGTCGCCGCGCACCGGCCGCAGCGCCGGCGCGACGCGGATCGTCACGACGACGTCGCGCTGCGCGAACTCCTGGCCGAGCAGCTCGCCGGCCTGGCGCACGACCTGCTCGAGGTCGACGGCCTCGTCGCGCGGCTCGTGGCGCGACAGGAACTCGCGGATGCGCGCGACGATGCGGCCGGCCTGCGCCGCGTGGTCGGCCAGGGTCTGCAGCGCGCCGAGCATGTCGGCCTCGGGCATCGCGCGGTTGCGCATCGCGTTGAGCAGGCCCGTGCTGTAGCTGTTGATCACGGTCAGCGGCTGGTTCAGCTCGTGGGCGAGCGTCGAGGCGATCTCGCCGAAAGTCGTGAGCCGCGCGTGGTGGGCGAGCTGCTCGAACTGGCGGCGCTCGCGCTCCTCGGCCGCGCGCCGCGCCGTGATGTCGAGCACCGAGCCGAGCCAGCCGACCTGGCGGCCGCTCGCGTCGATCAGCGGCGCGTCGAGCACGACGACGCGGATCTCGCGGCCGCCCGAATGGCGCCAGGTCGCCTCGTAGCCGCCCGGCGGCGCGTTGCCCGCGAGGTTGCGGTGGTGGCGCATCATCGCGTCCTCGATGTCGCCGGGCAGCCAGTAGGGGTAGGGCACGCCGGCGCCGATCAGGCGCTCGGCCGGGATGCCGACGAGCTGTTCGAAGCGCCTATTCACGTAGAGCAGGCGGCCGTCGAGGTCGCGCGCGCGCAGCCCGACCTGCATCGAGTCCTCCATCACGCGGCGCCAGCCGGCCTCGGTGCGCCACGCGTTGCTGACCGTCAGCGCGCGCTTCATCTGGCGGCGCAGCAGCCAGCTGGCCCAGCCGATCAGCACGAGAAAGCCGGGCAGCAGCAGCGCGGGCAGGCGCTGGTGCCAGCGCCTGAGCTTGTCGCGCGCGGTCAGCTCGAGCGAGACGCCGGGCAGCGGCGGGTCGAAGGAGATGCGGTGCGAGACGCCGTCGGGCAGGCCCTGGGGCTGGTCGGCCGCGCCCGAGATCTCGATGTCGTTCTGGTCGAGCATGCGCACCTCGTAGCGGCGCGCGAGCCACCAGGGCACGTACTGGCGCAGCAGCTGGCCGGCCTGGAGCCGCGCGATCAGCTCGCCGCGCTGCACGCCGGCCGCGTCGACGACGGGCGCGTGCAGGTGGATCGACAGGCCCTGGCCGCGCCCGCTCGCGACCACGGCGGCCGAGTCCGGCGCCTCCTGCAGGATGCGCTGGTCGGGGCCGAGCCAGGTCACGCTGACCCAGCCGCGGCGCAGCGCCTGGAGCAGGCGCTCGTCGTCCTGCAGGTGCGGGCGTGGCTGGTCGGGGCGCGCCCGGCCGAGATCCCGGGCCATCTGGTCGAGGCGCTCCTGCTCGGCCTGGACCACGCCGCGCAGCGTCGCCTCGAGCGACAGCGCGTCCGTGATCAGCGTGGTCTGCTGGTTGTCGGCCTCGAGCTGGTCCTCGTGCTGGAGCCAGACCGCGGCGACCAGCGCGAACACCAGGCCGAGCACGAGCGGCAGCCACCACAGACCCATGCCGGCGACGGCCGGCGGGGCCTTGGACGCGGGGCTGTCGGTGAGCTCGGCAAGCATGGCGGGCAGTCTAGGGCCTGGGGGCGTGGCGCCCGGGCGCCGCCGCGGCGCTGCGGAAATCCACACTCCCGGGGCCGCGGGGCATTGCCGAGCATGCGGCGTCCGTTGTCCGAGGAGGCCCCATGTCCGACGCCGTCAATCGCCGCCAGCTCGTCGCGGGGCTCGCCGCGGGGCTGGGCCTGCCCGGTCTGCGCGGGGCGCGCGCCGACGCGCCGATCGTGATCAAGTTCAGCCATGTCGTCGCGCCCGATACGCCCAAGGGCAAGGGCGCGCTGCGCTTCAAGGCGCTTGTCGAGGCGCGCACGCATGGGCGCGTGCGCGTCGAGGTCTACCCGGACAGCCAACTCTACCAGGACAAGGAGGAGGTCGAGGCGCTGCAGCTCGGCTCGGTGCAGATGCTCGCGCCCTCGCTGTCCAAGTTCGCGCCGCTCGGCGTGCGCGAGTTCGAGGTCTTCGACCTGCCCTTCCTGTTCAAGGACCAGGCCGCCTACCGTGCGCTGACCGAGGGCCGGCTCGGCCGCGAGCTGCTCGACCGGCTCGAGACCACGGGCGTCAAGGGCCTTGCCTACTGGGACAACGGCTTCACGATGATGAGCGCGAACCGGCCGCTGCGCCATGTCGCGGACTTCCGTGGCCTGAAGATGCGCATCCAGAGCTCCAAGGTGCTCGACGCGCAGATGCGCGCGCTCGGCGCGGTGCCGCAGGTGCTCGCGTTCGGCGAGCTCTACCAGGCGCTGCAGACCGGCGTCGTCGACGGCACCGAGACGACGCCGTCGAACATCTACACGCAGCGCCTGTACGAGGTCCAGAAGTTCATCACGGCGTCGAACCACGGCCACCTCGGCTACGCCGTGATCGTCAACAAGAAGTTCTGGGAGGGCCTGCCGACCGAGCTGCGCCTGGTGCTCGAGGCCGCGCTCAAGGAGTCGACCGGCTACGCGAACGCGCTCGCCGCGAGCGACAACGCCGCGGCCTTCGAGCGCATCAAGGCGAGCCGCCGGGTCGGCCTGATCGAGCTCGCGCCGGCCGAGGTCAACGAATGGAAGCGCGCGCTGATGCCCGTGCACCGCGAGATGGAGGAGCGTGTCGGCCGCGCGACGATCGACGCGGCCTACCAGGCGGCGGGCTTCATCAAACCTGTGTAAGCGCGCACAATCGCGCGCTGTGGCTGCCCCCCTGCCTGCGCCCTTGCCACTGTTCCCGCTGCAGTCGGTGCTGTTTCCCGGCGGCTGGCTGCGGCTGAGCGTGTTCGAGCCGCGCTACCTCGACCTGATGCGCCGCTGCGAGGCCAGCGGCGAACCGTTCGGCGTGGTCGGGCTCGTCGAGGGCCGCGAGGTCCGCGAGCGCGACGGCGAGGGCTTCCGGCGCGAGCGCTTCCACCCGATCGGTACGCTCGCCGAGCTCGTCAGCGTCGCGCGCCCGCAGGCCGGCCTGATGCAGATCTGCGCGCGCGGCACGCGGCGCTTCCGGCTCGACGCGAGCGAATGTCTCCCTCATGGCCTGTGGGTCGGCACGGCCGAACTGCTCGGGCTCGACCCGGCCGTCGCCGTACCCGGCGAGTTCAGCAGCGTCGCCAGCCTGCTGCGCAGCCTGCTGCACCAGCTCGAGCTCGGCGCGGCCGCGGCCGAGCTGCCGATCCAGCCGCCCTACGCGTGGGACGACTGCGGCTGGCTCGCGAACCGCTGGTGCGAACTGCTGCCGCTCGCTGACGCCGAGCGCCAGCGCCTGATGCAGCTCGACAACCCGCTGCTGCGGCTCGAGCTCGTCGCCGACCAGCTCGAAGGGCTCGGCATCCATTAGTTCCTTGCGAGGGACCGGGGCGGGCGTCGTCTGGCCGCTATTTGTATTAATAGATTTATACAAATTTGGCCATATAGTGCTAATCTATAGCGATGCCAAAAACGGCTCGCGCATTGCTCCAGCTCCCGCCGGCGACTGCCGGGGCCCTTGAAAAGCTCGGCGCCGACCTTGCCGTGGCGCGCCTGCGCCGCAAGGAATCGCTGCGCTCATGGGCCCAGCGCCTCGGCGTCACGGTCGCGACGCTCCAACGGCTCGAAGCGGGCGATCCGTCCGTCGGCGTCGGCATCTTCGCGACCGCGCTGTGGCTGATCCAGCGCGACGGCGAGCTCGCGAACCTCGCGGCGCCCGAGCATGACCGCGGCGCCCTCGAGATGGACGTGCGCGAGGCCGTCGAGCTCGGCCGCGCGCGCGCGCGGGCCTCGGCGGCGGCGCGTGCGGCAGGTGGCGGCACAAAGGACTGAGATGCGCCTGGACGAGCTCTACCTCTGGTACCTCGAGGACCCGGCCGCGCCGCGCTACGTCGGCGCGTTGCGCCTGGCCGTCGCCGGCAAGGGGGTGGCGCTGCGCTACGGCGAGGCCTGGCTGGCCGGCGGGTTCGCGCTGAGCGAGGACCTGCCGCTCGTCGACGCCGAGTTCCTGCCACCGGATCGCCTGGCCGCGGGCGCGCCGCGCGCGGTCGGTGCCGTCGACGACGCGAGGCCGGACCGCTGGGGCGAGAAAGTCATCCACTTCGTCGACAAGCCGAAGCGGCTCTCCCTGATGGAGTACCTGTACTACGCCGGCGACGACCGCTTCGGTGCGCTCGGCGTCTCCACGTCGTCGTCGAGCTACAGCCCGCGGGTCGGCGGGCCGCTGCCGCGGCTCGAGCAGGCGCAGCAGCTCAGCGAAGTGGTCGCCAAGATCGAGGCCGCGGAACCCATCGACCGGCTCGAGGCGAAGATTCTTGCCGGCGGCGGCAGCCCGCTCGGCGGCGCGAAGCCCAAGGCGCTCGTCGACATCGCCGGCGTGCAGTGGGTGATCAAATTCTTCAACAACGAGCCCGTCGACGCGCCGCTCGTCGAGCACGCGACGATGACGCTCGCGAAGCGCGCCGGCATCGAGGTGGCCGAGACGCAGGTGGTTCGCCTGGTCGGGGCCAACGCGCTCGCGATCCGCCGCTTCGACCGCGCGCCCGGGCGCCGGATCCACAGCATTTCGGCGGGCACGGCGATCCGCGCGGCGACGGCATCGGGCACCGAGCCCGCGCTCGGCTACCCCGAGCTCGCGAGAATCCTGCGCCGCATCGGCGTCACCGACGGCGCAGCGAATCAGCGCGACGCGCGCGAACTGTTCCGCCGCATGGTGTTCAATATCCTGATCGACAACACCGACGACCACGAGAAGAACCATGCGCTGCTGGTCGTGAGCCCGTTCGCGAACGGCCGCCTGAAGCTTGCGCCGGCCTACGACGTCCTCCCGACGAACTCGGGGCAGGGCTATCAGGAGTTCATCTGCGGCGCCGACGGCCGCGACTCGACGCTGGCCAACGCGATGTCCGAGTGCGCGGCGTTTGGCCTGCGGCCCGCCGAAGCCGCGGCCGAAGTGCAGGCGGTCATCGAGGTTGTCGACGACTGGCGCGCACATTTCGAGCAGGCCGGCGTGGTGCCGCGCGACATCGAGAGCCTGGCCGAGCGCATCGACGGCGAAGAGCTCCTCGCGCAGCGCCGCGGCTTCGACCCGGCGACGGTCCGGGCCGCGCCGGCCAGGCGCAAGCGCGCGAATCCGTTTCGTTGAGGAAGCGAAAAAAAACCCGGCACAAGGCCGGGTTTGAATCAGTGCAGGGAAAGCCTAAAGCTTCGCGCGGTGCACCGAGGAGACAAGGGGTAGTGGCTTAGGCGGCCGCGCGCTTGGTCGAGCGCGTGGCGGTCTGCGAAGCCTTGACGGCCTGGCTCGTCGCGGCCTGGAAGTTCGCTTCGGCGACTTCGCTGGCTTGCTTGACGGCCTTCTGGACCGACTCGAAGGTGTTCTGGGCGGCGGCGACGGCCGACTTGACCAGCGCGACGGCGTTCTCGGAACCGGCCGGCGCGTTCTTCGCGGCGGTGTCGATCACGGCGGCGAACTTCTTCTGTGCGTCGGCGAACTGGGCTTCGGCGGCCTTGACGACTTCGGCGTTGGTGTTCGACGCGATTTCGTACACGTGGCGGCTGTAGGCGGCGGCCTTCTCGGCGCTCGGCTGGAGCAGCGAGGACTGCAGGTTCAGCAGCTCTTGCGCGTCCTTGACCGACAGGGCGGCCTGGCTCGTCTCGGCGACTTCGCTCAGGGCGGTCTTCGCGACTTGCAGGTTCAGTTCCACCAGCTTCTCCACGCCTTCGAAGGCCTTGTTCGTCAGACCGAACAGGGTTTCGAGGTTGGCCTTCTGGGCGGCGAGGACTTGTTCAGCGGTCAGCATCTTGGGCTCCTTGGATCGGGGCTCCGCCCCGTGGGTTGATGTTCAACTGGCTTGTTTCGCGGTGTTTTGCTGCACCGCACAATTCGAAGTATATGGATCCAATCGGCGATTGCAAGAACTTTTTGTGCGTCGCAACAAAAATGTCAAAAAGTCCCGTCCGGCGGCTTGTGGTGCCGGCTCGGGCAAGATGGCGCCCATGAGCCGATTCACCACCCCCACCGCGGCCGAGGCCGCCGCCGTCGACGCGGCGATCACGAGCCGCCATTCGATGCGCGCGTTCCTGCCGACGCCGGTGCCGCGCGCCGAGGTCGAGGCGATCCTCGCGGTCGCCGCGCGCGCACCCTCGGGCACGAACACCCAGCCCTGGCAGGTCGACGTGCTCGCCGGCGCGGCGCTCGCGCGCCTGTGCGAGCGCGTGTGCGCGGCCTACGACGACCCCGAGGAGCGCGCGCTGCACAGCGAGCCCTACGCCTACTACCCGCGCGAATGGCGCTCGCCGTACATCGACCGGCGCCGCAAGGTCGGCTGGGACCTGTACGGCCTGCTCGGCATCGGCAAGGCCGACAAGGAGCGCATGCACCTCCAGCATGGCCGCAACTACCGCTTCTTCGATGCGCCGGTCGGGCTGATGTTCTCGATCGAGGACGTGATGGCGCAGGGCTCCTGGCTCGACTACGGCATGTTCCTGCAGAACGTGATGGTCGCGGCGCGCGCGCGCGGCCTGCACACCTGTCCGCAGGCGGCCTGGACGCAGTTCCACCGCGTGATCGCCGACGAGCTCGGCTGGGGCCCCGGGCGCACGCTGGTCTGCGGCATGGCGCTCGGCCATGCCGACCCGGCCGCGGTCGAGAACGGCCTCACGACCGAGCGCGAGCCGGTCGCCGGCTTCACCCGCTTCCACGAATGAGCGCCATGAGCGAATCGAGACCGAAGATCCTGGTCGCGCGCCGCGTGTTCCCCGAGGTGCTCGCGCGCCTGCGCGAGCATTTCGAGGTCGAGGCCAACGACGCCGACGCGCCGTGGACGCCGGCCGAGCTGCGCGCGCGGCTGCCCGGCGTGCACGGCCTGTTCGTCGCGGGCACCGACGCGGTCGACGCGGCCGCGCTCGCCGCGGCGCCCGCGCTGCGCATCGTCGCGACGATGACGGTCGGCTACAACCACATCGACGTCGCCGCGTGCACGGCGCGCGGCGTGCTCGTGACGAACGCGCCCGACGTGCTGACCGAGACGACGGCGGACTTCGGCTTCGCGCTGATGATGGCCGCGGCGCGCCGCGTGACCGAGGGCGAGCGCTTCCTGCGCGAAGGGCGCTGGCGCCACTGGGGCGTCGACCTGCTCGCGGGCCAGGACGTGCACGGCGCGACGCTGGGCATCCTCGGCATGGGCCGGATCGGCCAGGCGATCGCGCGGCGCGGCCACCTCGGCTTCGGCATGCCGGTGATCTATCACAACCGCAGCCGGCTCGCGCCCGAGCTCGAGGCGCCGCTCGCGGCGCGCTGGGTCGAGAAAGACGAACTGATGGCCGCGGCCGACCACCTCGTGATCGTGCTGCCCTACAGCGCGGCGACCCACCACATCGTGGCGGCGCGCGAACTCGCGCTGATGAAGCCGGGCGCGACGCTGACGAATATCGCGCGCGGCGGCATCGTCGACGACGCGGCGCTCGCCGCCGCGCTGCGCGACGGCCGCCTCGCCGCGGCCGGGCTCGACGTGTTCGAGGGCGAGCCGGGCGTGCACGCGGCCCTGCTCGAGCTGCCCAATGTCGCGCTGACGCCGCATATCGCGAGCGCCTCGGTGCCGACCCGGCTCGCGATGGCGATGCTCGCGGTCGACAATCTGGTCGCCGCGTTCGGCGGCGCGACGCCGCCGACGCTGCTGAACCCCGAGGCGCTGCGGCGTTGAGATCGAGCGCCGCGGCGCGGGCGGGCTGAGACAATGCCCGCATGACCATCGTCGACATCGTTCTTCTCGCCGGCCTGGCCGTCGTCATCGGCCTGCTGCTGCTCCTGCTCAAGCGTGCGCGACCCGAGGCGGGGCAGGGGGCGGATCTCGGCGCGCTCGTGAACCAGAGCAGCGAGCGCCTCGAGCGCAGCCTGCGCGACGAGCTCACGCGCGGCTCGAGCGGCCTGCGCCAGGAACTGCTCGGCCAGCTCGCGCAGTTCCAGCAGACCCTGCTCGCCCAGAGCGGCACCGTCGCGCGCGGGCAGAACGAGCAGATCGAGGCGTTTCGCGTCCAGCTCGCGAGCCTGCAGCAGGCGCTCGGCGGCGCCGCGCACGCCGCGCGCGAGGCCCAGGATCAGGCGATGCTGCGCCTGACCGACGCGATGCGCGAGCGCCTCGCCGCGATGCAGCAGGACAACGAGAAAAAACTCGAGCAGATGCGCGCAACCGTCGACGAAAAGCTCCACGCGACGCTCGAGCAGCGCCTCGGCGAGAGCTTTAAGCAGGTCGCCGAGCGGCTCGAGCAGGTCCACAAGGGCCTCGGCGAGATGCAGGGCCTCGCGCGCGACGTCGGCTCGCTGAACCGCGTGCTCACGAACGTGAAGACGCGCGGCATCTTCGGCGAGGTCCAGCTCGCCGGCCTGCTCGAGCAGGTCTTCACGCTCGAGCAGTACGCGGCCAACGTCGAGACCGTGCCCGGCAGCGGCGCGCGCGTCGAGTACGCGATCCGTCTGCCCGGCCAGCGCGAGGGCGGCGCGCCGCTGTGGCTGCCGATCGACGCGAAGTTCCCGCGCGAGGACTACGAGCGCCTGCTCGACGCCCAGGAGCGCGCCGACCCGGCCGGCGCGGAGACGGCGGCCAAGGCGATCGAGACGCGCCTGCGCCTCGAGGCGCGCACGATCCGCGAGAAATACGTGGCGCCGCCGCATACGACCGACTTCGCGATCCTCTTCGTGCCGACCGAGGGCCTGTACGCCGAGGCGCTGCGCCGCCCCGGCCTCGTCCAGGCGCTGCAGCAGGAGCAGCGCGTGATGCTCGCGGGCCCGACGACGCTGCTCGCGACGCTCAACAGCCTGCAGATGGGTTTTCGCACGCTCGCGCTCGAGAAGCGCTCGGCCGAGGTCTGGGAGGTGCTCGGCGCCGTCAAGACCGAGTTCGCGAAGTTCGGCGACGTGCTCGCGAAGACCAAGAAAAAGCTCGAGGAAGCGAGCAACACGATCGACGCGGCCGAGGTGCGCACGCGCGCGATGACGCGCAAGCTCAAGGGCGTCGAGGCGCTGCCCGAGGGCGCGGCCGGCGCGCTGCTGCAGCTCGGCGCTGCCGCCGAAGACGGCGACGACGCCGACGCCTGAACCCCACCCGATCGCGGTGGTGCGACTTTTGGCAGGGTCGCGCGGGTGCCCTAGGATGGGCGCCCCGAATGCCGCCGAGCGCACCATGAAATTGCACCGTCTGTCGAGTCTCGCCCTGGGCCTGGCCCTGGGCCTGAACCTGTTGGCGCCCGCCGCGCTGGCCAAGCCCCAGCCCAAGCCGCCGATCGCGAAGGCCGCGGCCCAGCCCGAGTTCGTGCGCGAGCTCGGCGGCATCAGCGAGTACCGGCTGCCCAACGGCCTGCAGGTGCTGCTGTTCCCCGACGCGGCGCAGACCACGACGACGGTCAACGTGACCTACCACGTCGGCAGCCGCTTCGAAGGCCAGGGCGAGTACGGCATGGCCCACCTGCTCGAGCACCTGATGTTCAAGGGCACGCCGACGCACAAGGACATCCCGACCGAGTTCGCCCAGCACGCGCTGCGCTTCAACGGCACGACGAACACCGACCGCACCAACTACTTTGAGAGTTTCAACGCCGACGACAAGACGCTCGCCTACGCGATCGACATGGAAGCCGACCGCATGGTCCACAGCTTCATCGCCAAGGCCGACCTCGACAAGGAGATGAGCGTCGTGCGCAACGAGTACGAGCGCGGCGAGAACGAGCCGTTCGCGGTGCTCAGCAAGCGCGTCCAGGCGGCCGCCTACGAATGGCACGCCTACGGCCACGCGACGATCGGCCCGAAGAGCGACATCGAGAACGTGCCGATCGAGAAGCTCCAGGCCTTCTACCGCACCTACTACCGGCCCGACAACGCGACCCTGCTCGTCGCCGGCCGCTTCGACCCGCAGGCGACGCTCAAGCTGATCGGCGCTGCGTTCGGCCCGCTCGCGAAGCCGGCCGCGCCGGTCCCGGTGCCCTACACGGTCGAGCCCGCGCAGGACGGCGAGAAGCGCGTCGTCGTGCGCCGCGTCGGCGGGCAGCCGATCGTGCTCGTCGACTACCACGTGCCGGCGCTCGCGCACCCGGACACGCCGGCGCTGCTCGTTTACGCAAGCCTGATGTCGATGCAGCCGAGCGGCCATCTGTACAAGCAGCTCGTCGAGACCAAGCTGGCGGTCGCCGCGGGCCTCGGTGGCCTCGGCGGCCATGACCCGGGCGGCATGATGGCCTACGCGGTGCTGCCGGCCGAGGCCAAGCCGGCCGACATCGACGCGGTCGAGCACAGGCTGACCGAGCTCGTCGAGGACGACGCCGCGACGCCCGACGCCGCGTTCACCGACGACGAGATCAAGCGCGTGCGCGAGCAGGCCGTGCTCGACTACCGCAACAGCATGAAGCGCCCCGAGGCGCTGATCGGCCAGATCTCGACGCTGCTCGGCGCCGGCGACTGGCGCCTGCTGTTCCAGCTCCAGCAGGACCTGCCGCTGGTCACGCTCGCCGACGTCGATCGCGTGCGCCACGCCTACTTCAAGCCCGCGAACCGCACGGTCGGCCACTACCTGCCGGCCGCCGAGGTCGAGCGCGTCGCGATCCCCGCGACGCCGCCGCTCGACGCCCGCCTCGCCCAGCTCAAGGCGCCGCCCAAGGTCGAGGAGGGCGAGCAATTCGATCCGACCCCCGCGAAACTCGACACGCGCACCCAGGTGCAGACGCTGCCGAGCGGCATCGAGCTCAGCACGCTCGCGAAGCAGACGCGCGGCAACACCGTCACGCTGCTGATGCACCTGCGCTGGGGCGAGCCCGGCGAGACGACGCGCGCGCTCGGCACCGACGCGGTCGACGACATGCTGCTCGAGGGCAGCGCCCATTACGACAAGCAGAAGATCCGCGACGAGCTGCTGCGCCTGAAGGCCAGCGCGAGCGTCGTCGGCGGCAACCAGGGCGCGACCCTCGTGCTCAGCGCCGAGCGCGACACCCTGCTCGACGCGCTCGCGCTGATGGCCGACGTGCTCCAGCAGCCGCAGTTCCCGGCCGACGCGTTCGACCGCATCAAGAAGGCCGGCCTGGCCGGCCTCGAGGCCTCGCGCGAGCAGCTCGGCACGCAGCGCCAGGAGGCGACGCGCGGCTTCTACAACGCGGGCCGCGGCGTCAAGCTCGGCGACCCCGACTACATCCCTAGCCTCGACGAGCGCATCGACGAGCTGCGCCGCACCGAGCTCGCCGACGTGCGCGGCTTCTACGCGCGCTACTGGTCGGCCGACGCGGCGCGCGTCGCCGTCGTCGGCGCGCTGCCCGACGGCCTCGCCGCGGCGGTCGAGAAGGACTTCGGCGGCTGGAAGAAGGCCGACGCGCCGCGCTTCGTGCGCCATGTGTCGACGCCGTTCGCGCTGCCGGTCCAGCGCGTCGACGTCCAGGCCAGGGACAAGACCAGCGCCGAGGCGGTCTGGGACGAGCGCTTGAGCCTGAGCGAGCAGGACCCCGACTACCTGCCGCTCGCGCTCGCGGTGCGCGTGTTCGGTTCGGGCGGCATGGAGAGCCGGCTGTCGACGCGGGTGCGTCGCCAGGACGGCATGACCTACGGCATCGGCGCGCGCGTCGGCGCGCCCTGGTTCGGCCAGGACGCCGACTTCTCGATCAGCGGCACCTTCGCGCCGCAGAACCGCGAGGCCGTGCTCGCGGCCGTGCACGAGGAGCTCGAGCGCATGAGTCGCGACGGCATCACGGCCGAGGAGCTCGCGCGCGCCAAGCACGACATCCTCGAGAGCTGGCGTCAGGGCCGCGCCAACGACGGCGCGCTCGCCCAGGCGCTGAACCAGCACCTCGACATCGGCCACCGCGACTGGGTCTACACGGCCCGGCGCGACGCGGCGCTGCAGGCCGTCACGCTCGAGCAGGCCAACGCGGCCTGGCGCAAGTACATCCGGCCCGATGCATTCCTGATCACGACGGCCGGCGACTTCTCGGGCCAGGCCGCGAAGGCGAACTGAGGCGCGCTTGCGCGCCGGACAAACGCCGGCCGTCGCGCCGGCGTTTTTTTTTATGGCGCGCCGGATTGTGGTTTGCCGCAATGGCCGACCCACCCCGGCAAACGTCATGCTGATGTAAGCGATGGCGCGCAGCGTGGCGCCGGTCGCCTTCGCGAGGCTTGCGCGGGCGCGAATATCCAACCCATAACGGAGCGAGACAAACCCATGAAGCTGATCCACCAGACCCTCGTCGCCGCGGCCCTGCTGATCGCCTTCGGCGCGGCGCAGGCCGCCGAGCCGATCAAGATCGGCGTGTCGGGACCGTTCACCGGCGGTTCCTCGTCGATGGGCGTGTCGATGCGCGACGGCGTGCGCCTCGCGGCCCAGGAGATCAACGCGGCCGGCGGCGTGCTCGGCCGCCCGATCGAGCTCGTCGAGCGCGACGACGAGGCCAAGAACGAACGCGGCGTGCAGATCGCCCAGGAGCTGATCAACCGCGAGCATGTGGCCGCGACCGTCGGCTTCATCAACACCGGCGTCGCGCTGGCCTCGCAGCGCTTCTACGAGATGGCCAAGGTGCCGGTCATGAACAACGTCGCGACGGGCTCGATCGTCACGCACCAGTTCGACAACCAGCCCGACAACTACGTGTTCCGCAACGCCGCGAACGACAGCATCCAGGCGCCGATGATCGTCGACGAGGTCGTGCGCCGCGGCTTCAAGAAGGTCGCGATCATGGCCGACTCGACCAACTACGGCCAGCTCGGCCAGAAGGACCTCGTCGCGGCGCTCGCGAAGAAGGGCCTGACGCCGGTCGCGAACGAGAAGTTCAATATCGGCGACGTCGACATGACCGCCCAGCTGCTCAAGGCCAGGGCCGCCGGCGCCGACGCGGTGCTGACCTACGGCATCGGCCCCGAGCTCGCCCAGCTCGCGAACGGCATGACCAAGATCGGCTGGAAGGTGCCGATGGTCGGCTCGTGGACGCTGTCGATGGCCAACTACATCGACAACGCGGGCCCCGGCGGCGAGGGCGCGCGCATGCCGCAGACCTTTGTCCAGGAACCGACCAACGCGAAGCGCCAGAGCTTCATCATCGCCTTCCTCAAGACTTTCAACCCGAAGGGCGGGCGCATGGACTCGCCGGTCTCGGCCGCGCAGGGCTACGACTCCGTCTACCTGCTCGCCGCGGCGATCAAGCAGGCCGGCTCGACCGACGGCGCCAAGGTCAAGGCCGCGCTCGAGGACCTGAAGACGCCGGTCGACGGCGTCGTGACGACCTACAAGCACCCGTTCACGAAGGCCAACCACGAGGCGATCGACGCGAGCATCCCGGTGTTCGGCGAGGTCAAGGGCGGCCGCGTCGTCTACGCGTACGAGGCCGACCAGAAGAAGGCCTCGCTCGAGGGCAAGAAGTAAAGCCGGACGGCTTCCTATCGGGTCCCGCCCGGCTTGACGGCCCGGCGGGACTTGCTTTGAATCGGGCCTGCTTTTCGGACTGTCCATGGACCTGCAGATCCTTACCCAACTGATCTTCAGCGGCATCGCGCTGGGGATGATTTACGCGACCGTCGCGTTCGGCTACCAGCTGACCTTCGCGACCTCGGACACGCTGAACTTCGGCCAGGGCGAGGCGCTGATGCTCGGCGCGCTGGTCGGCCTGTCGCTGACGAACGCGGGCGTCAACTACTGGCTCGTGCTGCCGCTCGTGTGCGTGTTCGGCGCGCTGCAGGGCGCGCTCGTCGAGTTCGTCGGCGTGCGCCCGGCGATCAAGATCAAGAGCGAGTTCGGCTGGATCATGTCGACGATCGCGCTGGGCATCATCTTCAAGAACGTCGCCGAGAACGTCTGGGGCCGCGACCAGATGCCGTTCCCGTCGCCGCTGCCCGAGGCGCCGCTGCATTTCCTCGGCGCGAACGTGCTGCCGCGCGAGCTGCTGATCGTCGTCGGCGCGCTCGTGATGATGCTCGCGGTCGAGTTCTTCAACCGCCGCACGATCTACGGCAAGGCCGTCGTCGCGACCTTCAACGACCGCGACGCGGCCAAGCTGATGGGCATCAACACCGGGCTCGTGATCACCTTCTCGTACGCGCTGTCCTCGCTGACCGCGGCGGCCGCGGGCGTGCTCGTCGCGCCGATCACGCTGGCCGGCGCGCAGATGGGCGGCACGCTCGGGCTCAAGGCCTTCGCGGTCGCGATCATCGGCGGCCTCACGAGCGGCCTGGGCATCATCGTCGGCGGCATCATCCTCGGCGTCGTCGAGAAGCTCTCGGGCTTCTACATCTCGACCGGCTACCAGGACGTGCCGGGCCTCGTGCTGCTGCTGATCGTGCTCGCGATCAAGCCGGCCGGCCTGTTCGGCAAGACCGCGATCAAGAAGGTTTAAGGCGGCGATGAAGGCATTAAAACTCGCCAGCGCCGCGCTCGGCGTCGCAGCCCTCGCGGCGTTCCCGCTCGTCGCGACCAATCCGTACTACATCCACCTGGTCGTCACGATCATGATCTACGCGATCGTGCTGTTCGGCCTCGACATCGTGGTCGGCTACACGGGCCAGGTCTCGCTCGGCCACGCCGGGCTGTTCGGCCTGGGCGCCTACGCGGTCGGCACGCTCGTGATGCACCTCGACCAGCCGATGTGGGTGACCGTGCCCGTCGCGATCGCCGTGACGGCCGTCGCCGGCGCGCTGCTCGCGCTGCCCGCGCTGCGCGTGACGGGTCCGTATCTCGCGATGGTCACGCTCGCGTTCGGCACGATCATCCAGATCCTGATCAACGAGATGGACTTCCTCACCGCGGGGCCGCTCGGCATCGCGCTGACCAAGCCGGTGTTCTTCGAGCATCAATTGACCGACTCGGAGTACTTCTGGCTGGTCGGCGTGCTGATGCTCGCGGCGCTCGTGTTCGTCGACCGCGTGCTGCACTCGCACCTCGGGCGCAGCTTCGAGGCGCTGCGCGGCAGCCCGGTCGCGTCGGACTGCATGGGCGTGTCGGTCTACCGCTACAAGGTCTACGCCTTCGTCGTCAGCGCGGGCCTCGCGGGGCTCGGCGGGGCGCTCTACGCGTACTCGGAGCAGTACATCTCGCCGAACAGCTACAACTTCGAGATGACCGTGCTGTTCCTGCTCGCCGTGATCATGGGCGGGCGCAAGTCGCGCGCGGGCTCGCTGATCGGCGCGACCGTGCTCGTGATGCTGCCGAACCTGCTCGACGATATCGGCCAGTTCCGCGTCGTCGCGAGCTGCCTCGCCGCGATCGTGCTCGTTTCGGCCGGCGTCGGCGTGCGGCGCGGCCGGCTGAGCCTGGCCGCGGCGGCCGTGCCGGTCGTCGGCAGCGCGGCGCTCGCGGCCGTTTCGTACAAGCTCGACGGCCTGTCGGACTGGCGCCTGACGATCTACGGCCTGATCACGCTGTTCATCGTCTACTACCTGCAGGACGGCATCGTCGGCTTCGTGCGCAGCGCCTTGAGCCTTCGCAGCGGCGCCGCGGCCGCGGCCGCCGAGACCCGCGCGGCGCGCGCGGCCGGGCATGCGGCCGCGGCGCTCACGCAGCGCGGCGGCGAGCGCGGCGAGGTGCTGCTCGAGGTCGGCGCCGTGCTCATGCAGTTCGGCGGCCTCAAGGCGCTCAACGAGGTCGACCTGCAGATCCGCCGCGGCACGATCCACGGCCTGATCGGCCCGAACGGCTCGGGCAAGAGCACGATGATGAACGTGATCACGGGCATCTACGCGCCGACGCGCGGCCAGGTGCGCTTCAGGCAGCAGGTCGTGAGCGGCCGCAGCTCGGCGCAGATCGCGCTCGCGGGCATCGCGCGGACCTTCCAGAACGTCCAGCTGTTCGGCGAGATGACGGTGCTGCAGAACGTCCAGGTTGGCCTGCACCATGCGTACCGGAGCAAGCTGCTCGAGGTCGCCTTGAAGCTGCCGCGCTTCCTGCGCGAGCGCCGCGACAACGCCGCGCGCGCGCTCGCGCTGCTCGAGTTCGTCGGTCTTGCCGAGCTCGCGGGCGAAGAGGCGCGCAACCTGCCCTACGGCAAGCAGCGCATGCTCGAGATCGCGCGCGCGCTCGCGCTCGACCCCGAGCTGCTGCTGCTCGACGAGCCGGCCGCGGGCCTGACCGCGCCCGACATCGAGGAGCTGCTGCAGATCATCCGCAAGATCCGCGAGCAGGGCATCACGGTGATCCTGATCGAGCACCATATGGACGTGGTCATGTCGCTGTGCGACCGCGTCTCGGTGCTCGACTTCGGCCAGAAGATCGCCGAAGGCCTGCCGGCCGAGGTGCAGGCGAACCCCAAGGTCATCGAGGCCTATCTGGGCGGTCAGGCGGGATAACAAGCTATGTTGACGATCAAGAACCTGAGCGCCGGCTACGGCAAGGTCGAGGTCCTGCACGGCGTCGCGATCGAGGTGCCGAAGGGCAAGGTGGTCACCTTGATCGGCTCGAACGGCGCCGGCAAGACGACGACCATGCGCGCGATCAGCGGCATGATCAAGCCGAGCGCGGGCGAGATCGTGCTCAACGACAGGCGCATCGACGGGCTCGAGAGCTATCACATCGCGCGCCTGGGCCTGGCCCATTCGCCCGAGGGGCGGCGCGTGTTCGCGACCATGAGCGTGACCGACAACCTTCGCCTCGGCGCGTTCCCGCGCTATACCGGCGCGCGGCCGCGCGGCGACGTCGCGGCCGACCTCGAGCGTGCGCTCGAGCTGTTCCCGCGCCTCAAGGAGCGCCGCCACCAGCTCGCCGGCACCTTGTCGGGCGGCGAGCAGCAGATGCTCGCGATGGCGCGCGCCGTGATGCTGAACCCCGAGGTCGTGCTGCTCGACGAGCCGTCGATGGGCCTCGCGCCCATCCTCGTCGACGAGGTGTTCCGCATCATCGCGGCGCTCAAGGCGCGCGGCGTGACGATGCTGCTCGTCGAGCAGTTCGCGGCCGCCGCGCTCGCCGTCGCCGACTACGGCTATGTGCTCGAGAACGGGCGCATCTCGCTGCACGGGCCGGCCGCGAAGCTGCGCGACGACCCGGCCGTGAAGGCCGCCTACCTGGGCGGCTCGCACTGAACCTCGCGCCGGCCGGCGCGGGGCTGTTCAGGCCTTGAAGCGATCGAGCCCGAAGCGCCGGCGCAGCATGCGGTCGAGCGTGCGCGTCGGCAGCCAGCGGCCGAGCGCTGGCAGCACGAAGCTCTTGCTGCCGGTGCGGCAGATGGGGCCGGCGGCCGGGTCGAGCAGGTGCGTGACGGCGGTTCGCGCGAATGCGTCGGCCGGCGTCGCGTCGACCTGCGAGAACTGCGCGCGCCGGCGGATCAGCGCGGCCAGGGGCTGGAACGGCGAGGCGTCGGGCAGGCCGATATGGTCGCCGCCGGCCGTGCCGAAGTTCGACGCGATGCCGCCGGGCTGCACGGTCACGACGCGCACGCCCAGCGACGCGAGCTCCATTCGCATCGCGTCGGCGACCGCGTGCAGCGCGGCCTTGCTCGCCGCGTAGGCGCCCGAGAACGGCGTCGTCACGAGCCCCGAGATGCTGCCGACATGGGCGACGCAGGGGTCGCGGCCGCGCCGCAGCGCGGGCAGCAGCGCGTTCGTGAGAACGACGGGCGCGAACACATTGGTGTCGAACTGCGCGCGCAGCGCGGCGAGGTCCTGGTCGGTGATCGCGCCGAACTGGCCATAGCCGGCGTTGTTGACGAGCAGGTCGAGCGGCGCGTCGCCGAGCGTCGCGACGAGCGCCGCGATGCTCGCTGCGTCGCAGACGTCGAGCGCGAGCGTGCGCAGGCCCAGGGCCCGCAAGGGCTCGAGCGATTCGAGCCGGCGCGCGGTCGCGATCACGGCGCAGCCGCGCGCATGGAACTCGCGCGCGAGCGCGGCGCCGATGCCGCTCGAGCAGCCGGTGACCAGGACCGTGCGCGGGGCGGCGTCGGCCATCAGGCCATGCCCTGGTGGCGCAGCAGCGCGTCGATCTGCGGCGCGCGGCCGCGGAAGGCCTTGAAGTTGTCGATCGCGTCGCGCGCGCCGCCGCGCTCGAGGATCTCGTGCAGGTAGCGCCGGCCCGTGGCCGGGTTGAACACGCCTTCCTCCTCGAACGCGCTCCACGCGTCGGCCGACAGCACCTCGGCCCATTTGTAGCTGTAGTAGCCGGCCGCGTAGCCGCCCGCGAAGATATGGCTGAAGCTGTGCTGCATGCGGTTGAACGGCGGCGGCGGCAGCACGGCGACCTCGCGGCGGACCTCGTCGATCACGTCCTGGACGCGCGCGTCGCTGCCGGGCTCGGCGTGCAGACGCATGTCGAACAGCGCGAACTCGACCTGGCGCAGCGTCATCAGGCCGCTCTGGTAGTTCTTGGCCGCGATCATCTTGTCGAACAGCGCGCGCGGCAGCGGTGCGCCGCTGTCCTTGTGGCTTGTCAGCTGCTGGAGCACGTCCCATTCCCAGCAGAAGTTTTCCATGAACTGGCTCGGCAGCTCGACGGCGTCCCATTCGACGCCCGAGATGCCCGACACGCCGCGCTCGTCGACCTGCGTGAGCATGTGGTGCAGGCCGTGGCCGGTTTCGTGGAACAGCGTGATCACGTCGTCGTGCGTGAGCAGCGCGGGCGCGTCGCCGGCCGGCGCCATGAAGTTGCACACGAGCTGGGCGACCGGGGTCTGCAGCGAACCTTCGGGGCGCAGCCAGCGGCCGCGCACCTCGTCCATCCACGCGCCCGAGCGTTTGCCGGGCCGCGCGTAGAGGTCCATGTAGAACTGCGCGATCAGGCGGCCGGCGCGCTCGACGCGGTAGAAGCGCACCGACTCGTGCCAGACGCTCGCGCGGTCGGCGCGGATCTGCACGTCGAAGGTCCGCTCGACGATCGCGAACAGGCCGTCGAGCACGCCGGGCAGGGTGAAGTAGGGGCGCAGCGCCTCGTCGCTGAACGCGTAGCGCGCCTGCTTGAGCTTCTCGCTCGCGAACGCGACGTCCCAGGCCTGGAGCTCGGCGATGCCGAGCTCGCCGGCCGCGAACGCGCGCAGCTCGGCGAGGTCTTTTTCGGCGAACGGGCGCGCGCGCTGCGCAAGGTCGCGCAGGAACGCGAGCACCTGGGCCGGGCTCTCGGCCATCTTGGCGACGAGCGAGGTCTCGGCGAAGCTCGCGTGGCCGAGCAGTTGCGCCTCTTCCTGGCGCAGGGCGAGCAGCTCGCGCATCAGCGCGGTGTTGTCGAACTTCGCGTCGCCGAGCTCGCTTGCGCGCGTCGCGTAGGCGCGGTACAGGCGCTCGCGCAATGCGCGGTCCTCGGCGTACTGCATGACCGGCATATAGCTCGGGTACTGCAGCGTGATCTTGTGGCCGTCCTTGGATTCGGCTTGCGCCGCCGCACGCGCGGCGGCGACGACGTCGGCGGGTACGCCGCGCAGCTCGCCGGCGCTCGCGAAATACGCGAACGCGTCGGTCGCGTCGAGCACATGCTCGGAGAAGCTCTGCGTGAGCGCGGCCGCGCGCTCCTGAATCGCCGCGTAGCGCGCCTTGGCCTCGCCCTGGAGCTCGGCGCCGCCGAGCACGAAGTCGCGCACCGCGTGGCGCATGACCTGGCGGCGCGCGGGGTTCAGCGCGTCGGCGTGGGCGGCGATCGCCTTGTACTTCGCGTAGAGCGCCTCGCTCGAGCCGAGCCGCGTGAAGAACTCGGTCACGGCCGGCAGCATCGCGTTATAGGCCTCGCGCAGCGCCGGCGAGTCGGCGACGGCGTTCAGATGCCCGACCGCACCCCAGGCCACGCCGAGGCGCTCGCAGGGCAGGCTCAAGCCGCGCTCGATCGCGTCGTAGTCGGCCGGCACGGCATCCGAGGTCACGGCCGCGAAGCCGGCCTCGGCGCCCGCGAGCAGCTCGGTGATCGCGGGCACGACATCGGCGGGCGTGATCGCGGCGAAGTCGGGCAGGTCGGTGATGGTGAGGAGGGGGTTGCTCATGGCTTGGGATGGGGGGAATCGCGGGGGCGGGTAGAGCCGCTCGTCAATGCAGGGTGTTGATGGCCTCGACGACGCGGGCGTGCAGGCCGGGGAGGTCCCGCTCGATAGTGGCCCAGACGATATCGAGGTCGACCTTGAAATAGCCGTGCGCCAGCGAATTGCGCATTTGATAGCTCACGGCAAGAGGCAGTTCAGGATGCGCAGCGGCGAACTCGGGGTGTCGCGTAACGATGCTGTGGCTGGCCTCGCCGAGGATCTCGAAGTTGCGGATTACGGCGTCCTGGACCAGCGCGTTGCCGAGAAAAGCCGACTTGTCCATGCCGGCTGTGTAACGCCGAATGCGCTCGATCGCCTCGGCGATATGTTTCAGGTAGTCGGGCAGCCGTCGCGAATCGACATTCATACCGGAAGCGCCTCAGCGAGCACCTTCGCGCGAAAGCCGTCCGGCAGCGCGTTCGGCGTCAGCACGTCGACGCGTACGCCGAGCAGACGATTCAGTTCGAGGCGGATCGCGCCGATGTCGAACAAGGTCGTTTCGGCCGTCGGGTCGACGAGCAAGTCCAGGTCGCTGTCTTCGCGGTCCAGGCCGTACAGCGCCGAGCCGAAGACCCGCGCGTTGCATGCGCGGTTCGACGCCACGACGGCCCGAATCGCGGCGCGGTGGCTCTGCAGCAGTTCAGATGGCCTCAAGACGGCTCCCGGCTATTCCCGCCATGATAGCCAGCCGTGTCCCGCGGCGTCGCCAGCGCGGCATCGAGTTCTGCTTCGGAGAGCACGCGGCCCGCCACCACGTCGACAAGCCCTTCGATGGCGGTTTGCCCAAGCAACAGTCGCCCGTGTTCGGTTTGGTCCGCAAGTGCGTCGTCGAATCCGGTCGTGCCCGTGCTCGGATCGGTGTTGGAATTGCGGCTGTTCATGGCGACTCCCGTTGACGACATCGTCAACGGATGATGCGGGCGCCGCCGCGCGCTTTCAAGCCCGCTCGGCAGATTCGAGCGTATTGACCAGCAGCATCGTGATCGTCATCGGTCCGACGCCGCCGGGCACCGGCGTGATCCAGCCGGCGACCGCCTTGACGCCGTCGAAATCGACGTCGCCGCACAGCTTGCCCGCGTCGTCGCGGTTCATGCCGACGTCGATCACGACCGCGCCGGGCTTGACCATTTCGGCCGTCAAGACATTGCGCTTGCCGACCGCGGCGACGACGACGTCGGCCTGGCGCGTGATCGCGCCGAGGTCGGGCGTGCCGCTGTGGCAGATCGTGACCGTCGCGTCGGCCGCGAGCAGCATCATCGCCATCGGCTTGCCGACGATGTTCGAGCGGCCGATCACCACGGCGTGCTTGCCGCGCAGGCTCTTCAGGCCGACGCTCTCGAGCATCTTCATGCAGCCATAGGGCGTGCAGGCCTTGAATCCCTGCTCGCCGACCATCAGCGCGCCGGCGCTCGCGACGTGGAAGCCGTCGACGTCCTTCGCGGGCGAGATCGCCTCGATGACCTTGTGGTCGTCGATATGCCTGGGCAGCGGCAGCTGCACGAGGATGCCGTGGATGCCCGGGTCGGCGTTCAGCGCTGCGATGCGCGCGAGCAGCTCGGCTTCGCTGAAGCTCTCGTCGTACTGCTCGAGCACCGAGTGGAAGCCGACCTCGCCGCAGGCCTTGACCTTGTTGCGCACGTAGACCTGGCTCGCCGGGTTCGCGCCGACCAGGATCACGGCGAGGCCCGGCTTGACGCCGCGCGCCGTCAGCGCGGCCGCGCGCGCGGCGACCTCGGCGCGGACTTGTCTGGCAAGCGCGTTGCCGTCGATCAGTTGGGCGGTCATGTCGGACTCCTGGAGCGGGAATGCAAAAGGCCGCTGTTGCGACAGCGGCCTTGGATTGGGGTTAGGGGCTCAGCCCTTCGCCGTCGTCGCGCCGAGCGCGATCTTGAGCAGGTCGGCGACGGTGTTCGCGTTGAGCTTTTCCATGATGTTGGCGCGGTGCGCCTCGACCGTCTTGATGCTGATGCCGAGGTCGTCGGCGATCTGCTTGTTCAGGCGGCCGGCGACGATGCGCTCGAGCACCTGGGCTTCGCGCGTCGTCAGGCGCGCGAGCAGCGCGTCGCGGCTCGCGGCTTCCTGGTGGGTCGAGAAGGCCTGGCGCGCCTGCTCGAGCATGCGCTCGACCAGGGCCAG
Source organism: Roseateles sp. (assembly GCA_019232985.1). The sequence continues at coordinate 48,767 of JAFAMW010000023.1, forward strand.
CAGCTCGTCTTCCTTGAAGGGCTTCTCGATGAAGTCCATCGCGCCCTTCTTCATCGTCTGCACGGCCATCGGCACGTCGCCGTGGCCGGTGATGAAGACGACCGGCAGCGGGCTCTTGCGCTCGACGAGGCGGTCCTGGAGCTCGAGGCCGCTCATGCCGTCCATGCGGATGTCGGCGATCAGGCAGGCGACTTCGCGCGGGTCGTAGCGGGCGAGGAAGGACTCGGCCGAGTCGAAGCACTTGACGCGGTAGTCCTTGCCTTCGAGCAACCATTGCAGGGAGTCACGCACGGCCTCGTCGTCGTCGACGACGTAGACATTGCCCTTCTTCGGAATCAAGCTCATGGTGTGGCGGTCAAATTCGCGGCGACCCCGGGCTGTGCGTCGGGACGCGCGATGTCAACGGGGATGGTGAAGGCGAACCTGCACCCTACGACAGCGGCGCCATTGTAGAGGTTCTCGGCCTTGATCCGGCCCTGGTGGGACTCGACGATGGATCGGCACAAACCCAGGCCAATGCCCAATCCATCGGTCTTTGTCGAGAAGAAGGCCTCGTACATCCGCGTCAGGACTTCCTCGGGCAGACCCGGTCCCATGTCGGTCACGCTGAACTCGACATGGCCGCCGAGCTCGGGCGTGTGCTTGGGCACGACGCGCAGCTCGATATGCCGGCGCGACGCGGGCAGCGACGCGTTGTCGATCGCCTCGGCCGCGTTCTTCAGCAGGTTCATCAGCACCTGCTCGATCAGGATCGGATCGACGAGTAGCAGCGGCAGGCGCTGCGCGACATAGGTGTGCAGCTGGACGCTGCGCCGGCGCAGCTCGAAGCCCGCGAGGTCGACCGCGTCCTCGACGATCTCGGCCGCGTTCGCGGCCTGGCGCTGCGGCTCGCTGCGCTTCACGAAGTTGCGGATGCGGTGAATGATCTGGCCCGCGCGCTGCGCCTGCTTGGCGGTCTTCTCGAGCGCGGCGAGCAGGTCCTCGCGCTGGATCGACTCGGTCTTCACGCGCGAGACCATGCCGTTGCAGTAATTGGTGATCGCGGTCAGCGGCTGGTTGAGCTCGTGCGCGACGCTCGACGCCATCTCGCCCATGGTCATCAGGCGGCTCGTCACGGCGGCCTTCTCGGCCTGCTGGGCGGCCTGGGCCTCGGCGCGGCGGCGCACCGTGATGTCGGTCGCGATCAGCATCTGGGCGAGCCGGCCGTCGGTCCATTGCAGGTAGCGCGAGCGCACGTCGAACCAGCGCTCGAGCGACTCGACGAAGACCTCGCGCGGGTCCGAGCCCGGCGCGTCGGCGAGCGGCGCGGGGCTGAGCGTGCCGAACTCGTCGATCTCCTCGGGCGGCTCCTCGGGCGCGTGGCTCAGCGAGCCGCCCGCGAGCAGCGCGTGGCCGCCCGGGTCGGCGCCGAACCACAGCCGGTAGCTGCGGTTCGCGAACAGCAGCTCGCTGCTCTGCACCGACAGCACCGACACGGCCGCGTCGAGGCCCTCGAGCACGGTCGTGAAGCGCTCGTGCGAGGCCGACAGCTGGTCGCGCACGCGCTTGGCCTCGGTGATGTTCGTGATCGACGCCATCCAGCCGCTCTGCTTGCCCTTGGTGTCGACGAGCGCCGACACGTACATGCGCGCGTCGAACACCGTGCCGTCCTTGCGCATGACCTTGACCTCGGCGCCGCCGGCCGGGCTGCGGCCCTGCACCTCCTGCTGCTGCAGGCGCGCGTTCTCCTCGTGGCGATCGGGCGGCCAGTAGGGGTAGGGCGGCTTGCGGCCGATCAGCTCGGCCTCGGAGAAGCCCGTCATCGCGCAGAAGGCCGGGTTCACGTAGGTGATGCGCGACTCCATGTCCATCGCGCGCATGCCGGTCAGCATGGAGTTTTCCATCGCGCGCCGGAAGTTCATCTCGCTCGTCAGCGCGTTCTGGATCTGCAGGCGCCGGCGCATGTGGCGCCAGGTGCCGAGCAGCATCCACACGGTCAGCGCCGACAGCGCGACGACGAGCCAGAACAGCGTGTTCGAGATCAGCCCGGCCGAGGTCCGGTAGCCCTCGCCGCGCAGGATCAGGCCGTTCAGCGCGGGCGCGAACGGCACCTCGTGGGTGATCGTGTGGCGCAGCAGGTGCTTGCCCGGCATCGGCGTGACCGTGCTCGTGATCGCCTGGTCGTTCGCGTCGACGACGGCGATCGGGTGGCGCGTCGCGACCTCGGCGGGCACCGCGTGGCGCAGCAGCGCCTCGACCGAGTACTCGGCGATCACGACGCCGGCGAAGCCGTTGCGGTCGAGCAGCGGCACCTGGAGCTGGAACACCATCACGCCGTTGATGTCGGCGAACGCGCCCGAGTAGCTCGGCTGGTGGCGGTCGCGCGCGGCCTCGAACGCGAGCTCGGCCGCGCTCGAGCGCTGCGCGAGCGGCAGCGAGGGGTCGGCGCCGGCCGGCGCGCCGGCCTCGGCCTCGTAGCCGGGCAGCGCGACGAAGGACTTGCGCTCGCGGTGCGGGCCGATCCAGTCGAGCTGGACGAGGTCCGGGCGGTCGCGCATCAGCACCTGGGCCTGGAGCGCGAAGTCGCGCGGGTCGATCGCGTGCGTGACGACCTCGCGCGCGAGCCGCGCGAGCTGCTCCTGGTCTTCGGTCAGGCGCAGGCGGATCTGCTGCTGGGCGATCTCGGTGTCGCGCGTGACCGACTCGACCTCGCTCGCGATTTCCTCGTTGCGCAAATACCAGAACGCCGAAATGATCGCGGCGAGGAACAGCAGCACCGAGATCAGCGGGCCCAGCGTCGCGAAGCGATCCTGGCGCGCCGGCGACTGGCTGCGCCACCAGGACGCGGCGAGTCTTTTGAGGGGGCGCAGCACGCTGGCCGCGGTCAGGGACGTGGTGATGGGAGGCGGCATGACGGGCGAATTATCGCGTCGGCCCCGACCCGCTTGCGGCGTGACCTGGATCAAGAAAATTCACAATATGAAATCAACTCGCACGATTTGGAATTACCGGCGGGCTGTGCGACACTGCGCCGGCCTGCGCGTCAGCGCGCGCCATCCCTCATACGAACAGGGCGTCAAATAGGCGCCCGCAGCCAGGAGACCCGCATGTCCGCTCAACCCACGAGCTTTCTCGGTGCCAGCGCGAACGACACCGACGCCCAGGAAACCCGCGAATGGCTCGACGCGCTGTCGGCCGTGCTCGGCGAGGAGGGCAAGGAGCGCGCCCATTTCCTGCTCGAGACCCTGATCGACCACGCGCGCCAGGCCGGCATCGACGTGCCGTTCTCGGCCAACACGGCCTATATCAACACCATCCCGCCCGAGCAGGAAGCCCATTGCCCGGGCAACATCCCGATCGAGAAGCGCCTGCGCGCCTATATGCGCTGGAACGCCATGGCCATGGTCGTGCGCGCGAACCGCCTGAACCCCGACGACGGCGGCGACCTCGGCGGCCACATCGGCTCGTTCGCCTCGGTGGCCAGCATGTTCGGCGCCGGCTTCAACCATTTCTGGCACGCCGCGAGCGAGAACCACGGCGGCGACCTGCTCTATATCCAGGGCCATAGCGCGCCCGGCATCTACGCCCGCGCCTACCTCGAGGGCCGCCTCAGCGAAGACCAGCTCGACAACTTCCGCCAGGAGGTCGACGGCCGAGGCCTGTCGAGCTACCCGCACCCGAAGCTGATGCCGAACTTCTGGCAGTTCCCGACGGTGTCCATGGGCCTGGGCCCGCTGATGGCGATCTACCAGGCGCGCTTCCTCAAGTACCTGCACGCGCGCGGCATCGCCGACACCGCGAACCGCAAGGTCTGGGTGTTCTGCGGCGACGGCGAGATGGACGAGCCCGAATCGCTCGGCGCGATCGGCCTGGCCGCGCGCGAGAACCTCGACAACCTCGTGTTCGTCATCAACTGCAATCTGCAGCGCCTCGACGGCCCGGTGCGCGGCAACGGCAAGATCGTGCAGGAGCTCGAAAGCGAGTTCCGCGGCAGCGGCTGGAACGTCATCAAGCTGCTGTGGGGCAACGGCTGGGATGCCCTGCTGGCCCGCGACACCTCGGGCAAGCTGCGCCAGCTGATGATGGAAACGCTGGACGGCGACTACCAGGCCATGAAGGCCAACGACGGCGCGTTCGTGCGCAAGAACTTCTTCGGCAAGTACCCCGAGACGCTCAAGCTCGTCGAGCACATGAGCGACGAGGAGGTCTTCGAGCTGCGCCGCGGCGGCCATGAACCGTCCAAGGTCTACGCCGCGTTCCACAAGGCCAACGAGCACAAGGGCGAGCCGACGGTGCTGCTCGTCAAGACCGTCAAGGGCTACGGCATGGGCAAGGCCGGCGAGGGCAAGAACACCGTCCACCAGACCAAGAAACTGACCGACGAGGACATCCGCTACATCCGCGACCGCTTCAACATCCCGGTGCCGGACAGCGAGCTCGCCAAGATCCCGTACTACAAGCCGGCCGACGACACGCCGGAGATGAAGTACCTGCACGAACGCCGCAAGGCGCTCGGCGGCTACCTGCCGCAGCGCCGCCCCAAGGCCGACGAGAGCTTCACCGTGCCCTCGCTCGAGACCTTCAAGGCCGTGCTCGAGCCGACCGCCGCGGGCCGCGAGATCTCGACGACCCAGGCCTATGTGCGCTTCCTCACGCAGCTGCTGCGCGACCCGGCGCTGGGCCCGCGCGTCGTGCCCATCCTCGTCGACGAGGCGCGCACCTTCGGCATGGAAGGCCTGTTCCGCCAGATCGGCATCTACAACCCCAAGGGCCAGCTGTACACCCCGGTCGACAAGGACCAGGTCATGTACTACCGCGAGGACAAGGCCGGCCAGATCCTCCAGGAAGGCATCAACGAGGCCGGCGGCATGGCCTCGTGGATCGCCGCGGCGACGTCGTACTCGACGAACAACCGCGTGATGATCCCGTTCTACGTCTACTACTCGATGTTCGGCTTCCAGCGCATCGGCGACCTGGCCTGGGCCGCCGGCGACATGCAGGCGCGCGGCTTCCTGCTCGGCGGCACCTCGGGCCGCACGACGCTCAACGGCGAAGGCCTGCAGCACGAGGACGGCCACAGCCACATCCTCGCCGGCACGATCCCGAACTGCGTGAGCTACGACCCGACCTTCGCGCACGAAGTGGCGGTGATCATGCATCACGGCCTCAAGCGCATGGTCGAAAACCAGGAAAACGTGTTCTTCTACCTCACCCTGCTCAACGAGAACTACCCGATGCCGGGCCTCAAGGCCGGCACGGAAGAGCAGATCCTCAAGGGCATGTATTTGCTCGAAGAGGCGGCACAGCACCCGCTCACCGTCAACCTGCTCGGCTCCGGCACCATCCTGCGCGAAAGCCAGGCCGCCAAGAAGCTGCTGGAAGAAGAGTGGGGCGTGGGCGCCAACGTGTGGAGCTGCCCGAGCTTCAACGAGCTGGCCCGCGACGGCAT
>JAFAMW010000038.1 GCA_019232985.1 Roseateles sp.
GTGAAAGTACTCGTCACCGGCGCGGCCGGCTTCATCGGCATGCATGTGAGCCAGATCCTGCTCGCCCGCGGCGACGAGGTCGTGGGCCTCGACAACCTCAACGACTACTACGACCCGCAGCTCAAGCGCGACCGCCTCGCGCGCCTGACCGGCAAACCGGGCTTTCGCTTCGTCGAGATGGACGTGGCCGACCGCGTCGGCATGCCCGCGCTGTTCGGGCGCGAGCGCTTCGACCGCGTCGTCCACCTGGCCGCCCAGGCCGGCGTGCGCTACTCGCTCGAGAACCCGCACGCGTACATCGACAGCAATATCGTCGGCTTCACCAACATCCTCGAGGGCTGCCGCCATGCGGGCGTGGCCCACCTGGTCTACGCGTCGAGCTCGAGCGTGTACGGCGGCAACACGCTGATGCCGTTCTCCGAGCACCACAGCGTCGACCACCCGGTCAGCCTCTACGCGGCGAGCAAGAAGGCCAACGAGCTGATGGCCCATACCTACAGCCACCTGTTCCGCCTGCCGACGACGGGCCTGCGCTTCTTCACGGTCTACGGCCCCTGGGGCCGGCCCGACATGGCGCTGTTCCTGTTCACCAAGGCGATCCTCGAGGGCCGGCCGATCGACGTGTTCAACCACGGCAAGATGGTCCGCGACTTCACCTTCATCGACGACATCGCCGAGGGCGTCGTGCGCGTGCTCGACCGCCCGGCAACGCCCGAGCCCGGCTACGACTCCGACAAGAGCGATCCGGCGCATTCGAACGCACCGTACCGCGTCTTCAACATCGGCAACCACCAGCCGGTCCAGCTGATGGCGTTCGTCGAGGCGATCGAGCGGGCGATCGGCCGCGAGGCCGTCAAGAACTTCCTGCCGCTGCAGGCCGGCGACGTGCCGGCCACGCACGCCGACGTCGAGGAGCTCGCCGCGTGGACGGGCTTGCGCCCGGCCACGCCGGTCGCCGACGGTGTGGCGCGTTTCGTGGCCTGGTATCGCGACTATTTCAAATATCACTGATTTTTAAAAATCAGCCGCCAGAATCCGGATCGTCATCGATTTTTCTTATTTCAATCCGGGGCGTCACATGAAAGTCACCACCATCGGCACCGGCTATGTCGGTCTTGTTACCGGCGCCTGCCTGGCCGAGATGGGCAACCACGTCGTCTGCCTCGACGTGAACCCGGACAAGATCCGCGTGCTCAACGAGGGCGGGATCCCGATCCACGAGCCGGGCCTCGACGTGATCGTGCAGCGCAACGTCGCGGCCGGGCGCCTGCAGTTCACGACCGACGTCGACATGGCCGTGCAACACGGCACGCTGCTGTTCATCGGCGTCGGCACGCCGCCCGACGAGGACGGCTCGGCCGACCTGCAGTACGTGCTCGCCGCGGCGCGTTCGATCGGCCAGCGCATGACCGACTACAAGGTCATCGTCGACAAGAGCACGGTGCCGGTCGGCACGGCCGACAAGGTCCGCGCGGCCGTGACCGAGGAGCTCGCGAAGCGCGGCGCCGACGTCAAGTTCGCGGTCGTCTCGAACCCCGAGTTCCTCAAGGAGGGCGCGGCCGTCGAGGACTTCATGAAGCCCGACCGCATCGTCGTCGGCTCCGAGGACGAGCAGGCGACGCTGCTGATGCGCGCGCTCTACGCGCCGTTCAACCGCAACAGCGACCGCGTGATGGTCATGGACCTGCGCTCGGCGGAGTTCACCAAGTACGCGGCCAACGCGATGCTGGCCACGCGCATCAGCTTCATGAACGAGCTCGCGCTGCTCGCCGAGAAGGTCGGCGCCGACATCGAGCTCGTGCGCCGCGGCATCGGCTCGGACCCGCGCATCGGCTACAGCTTCCTGTACGCCGGTGCCGGCTACGGCGGCTCCTGCTTCCCTAAGGACGTCAAGGCGCTCGTGCGCGCGGCCAAGGACGAGGGCATTCCGCTGCGCGTGCTCACGGCCGTCGAGGAGGCCAACGAGCGCCAGAAGCTGCTGCTCGTGGACAAGATCGTCGCGCGCTTCGGCGCCGATCTCGCGGGCCGCCGCTTCGCGCTGTGGGGCCTCGCGTTCAAGCCCAATACCGACGACATGCGCGAGGCGCCGGCGATCGTGATCGTCGACGCGCTGCTCGCGCGCGGCGCGACGGTCTGCGCCTACGACCCGGTCGCGATGCCCGAGGCGCGCCGCGTGTTCGGCGAGCGCGCGGGGCTCAGCTACGTCGAGCGCGCCGGCGACGTGCTCGAGGGCGCCGACGCGCTCGTGCTCGTGACCGAGTGGAAGGAATTCAAGAGCCCCGACTTCGACGCGATCAAGAGCCAGCTCAAGCAGCCGGTCGTGTTCGACGGGCGCAACCAGTACGAGCCGACGCTGATGCATGCGCTCGGCATCGAGCACCACGGCATCGGCCGCTGAGGCGCGCGGCCGGCGCCTCGCGGCGCCGGCTTATGCGAAGGTCTTGGCGTCGCCGAGCAGCGGCGCGCGCGCGTCCTTGTCGGCGAGCAGCGGCACGATGTCGCCGAGCGGCCATTCGATGCCGACTTGCGGGTCGTCCCAGCGCACGCAGCCCTCGCACTCGGGGGCGTAGTAGTCGGTCGTCTTGTAGAGGAAGTCGGCCGACTCCGACAGCACGAGGAAGCCGTGGGCGAAGCCCGGCGGGATCCACAGCTGCTTCTGGTTCCCGGCCGTGAGCTCGACGCCGGCCCATTGGCCGAAGCGCGGGCTCGTGCGGCGCATGTCGACGGCGACGTCGAACACCGCGCCGGCGACGCAGCGTACGAGCTTGCCCTGGGCATGCGGCGGCAGCTGGAAGTGCAGGCCGCGCAGCACGCCGCGCGCCGAGCGCGAATGGTTGTCCTGGACGAAGCGCAGCGTGTTGCCGGTCGCTTCGTTGAAGCGCGCCTCGTTCCAGCTCTCGGTGAAGAAGCCGCGCGCGTCGCCGAAGACCCTGGGTTCGACGACGAGGACCTCGGGCAGGCGGGTCGGGGTGACGGTCAACATTTGATCAGAAGGCCTTCTCGCGCAGCAGCGACATCAGGTACTGGCCGTAGCCGTTCTTGAGCATGGGCTGGGCCAGGCGCTCGAGCTGCTCGGCCGTGATCCAGCCCGAACGGAACGCGATCTCCTCGGGGCAGGCGACCTTGAGGCCCTGGCGCTTCTCGAGCGTGGCGATGAACTGGCCGGCTTCCAGCAGGCTGTCGTGGGTGCCGGTGTCGAGCCAGGCGTAGCCGCGGCCCATGATCTCGACATCGAGCTGGCCCTGGCGCAGGTACTGGGCGTTGACGTCGGTGATCTCGAGCTCGCCGCGCGGCGAGGGCTTGATCGCCGCGGCGATGTCGCAGACCTGCGCGTCGTAGAAGTACAGGCCCGTGACCGCGTAGTTGCTCTTCGGCGCCTTGGGCTTCTCTTCGATGCTGACCGCGCGCCTGGCCGCGTCGAACTCGACGACGCCGTAGCGCTCGGGGTCGTTGACATGGTAGGCGAACACGCTCGCGCCGCTCGCGCGGTCGTCGGCGCTCTTGAGCAGGCCCTGGAAGTCGTGGCCGTAGAAGATGTTGTCGCCGAGCACGAGGCTGCTCGGCGCGCCGGCGATGAAGTCGCGGCCGAGGATGAAGGCCTGGGCCAGGCCGTCGGGACTCGGCTGCACGCAGTAGCGGATGTTCAGGCCCCAGCGCGAGCCGTCGCCGAGCAGGTGCTCGAAGCGCGGCGTGTCCTGCGGCGTGCTGATCAGGAGGATGTCGCGCATGCCCGCGAGCATCAGCGTGCTCAGCGGGTAATAGACCATCGGCTTGTCGTAGACCGGCAGCAGCTGCTTGCTCATCGCGAGCGTGGCCGGGTGCAGGCGCGTGCCCGAGCCGCCGGCGAGGATGATGCCCTTGCGTTGTTTCGTCATACCAGAATCTCCGTCAACATGCGCTCGACGCCGACGCGCCAGTCGGGCAGCGTCAGGCCGAAGGCGGCCCGCAGCTTCGCCGTGTCGAGGCGCGAGTTCAGCGGCCGGGCCGCCGGCGTCGGGTAGTCGCGGGTCGGGATCGCGAGGATCTGCTCGGGCGCGACCTTGATGTTCGCGCCGCGCGCGCGCGCGAATTCAACGACGTGACGGGCATAGCCATGCCAGTTCGTCTCGCCGGCGGCGACCGCGTGGTACAGGCCGCCGAGCGCGGGGGCCGCGCGCGTCGCGCGGACCAGATGGGCGGTGAGGTCGGCGAGCAGGTCGGCGCCGGTCGGCGCGCCGACCTGGTCCGCGATGACCTTGAGCTGCTCGCGCTCGGCCGCGAGGCGCAGCATGGTCTTGGCGAAATTGCCGCCGCGCGCCGCATAGACCCAGCTCGTGCGCAGGATCAGGTGCGAGCAGCCGCTCGCCGCGATCGCTTGTTCGCCGGCGAGCTTGGTGCGGCCGTAGACGCTCAGCGGGCCGGTCGGCGCGTCCTCGGCGCGCGGCGCGCTGCCGCTGCCGTCGAACACATAGTCGGTGCTGTAGTGGACGAGCAGCGCGCCGCGCTCCGCGGCGACGCCGGCGAGCGCGGCCGGCGCCGCGGCGTTGACGGTCTCGCAGCCCGCGGCGTCGCTCTCGGCCTTGTCGACGGCCGTGTAGGCCGCGGCGTTGACGATCACGTCGGGACGCGCGGCGCGCACGGCCGCGGCGAGCACGGCCGGCTGGGTCAGGTCGCCGCCGGCCGCGCGGTCGAGCAGCGCGAGCTCGCCGAGCGGCGCGAGCGCGCGTTGCAGCTCCCAGCCGACCTGGCCGGTAGGCCCTAGCAGGACAATCTTCATGCCGCGCCGTATTGCTGCGCGACCCAGTCGCGATACGCGCCGCTCTGCACGCGGGCGACCCAGTCCGGGTGGTCGAGGTACCACTGCACGGTCTTGCGGATGCCGGTCGCGAAGGTCTCGGCCGGGCGCCAGCCGAGCTCGCGCTCGATCTTGCGCGCGTCGATCGCGTAGCGGCGGTCGTGGCCCGGGCGGTCCTTCACGTAGGTGATCAGGCGCGCGTAGGGGCCTTCGCTGCTTGGGCGCAGCTCGTCGAGCAGCGCGCAGACGGTCTTGACGATGTCGATATTGGCCTGCTCGTTCCAGCCGCCGACGTTGTAGGTTTCGCCGAGGCGGCCGCCGGCCAGCACGGCGCGGATCGCGCTGCAATGGTCGGTCACGTAGAGCCAGTCGCGGATCTGCTGGCCGTCGCCGTACACGGGCAGCGGCTTGCCCGCGAGCGCGTTGACGATCATCAGCGGGATCAGCTTCTCGGGGAAGTGGTAGGGCCCGTAGTTGTTCGAGCAGTTGGTCGTGACGACCGGCAGGCCGTAGGTGTGGTGCCAGGCGCGCACGAGGTGGTCGCTCGCGGCCTTGCTCGCCGAGTAGGGGCTGTTGGGCTCGTGGGCGTGGGTCTCGGCGAACGGCGGGTCGCTGGGGCCTAGCGAGCCGTAGACCTCGTCGGTCGAGACATGGTGGAAGCGGAACGCGGCGCGCGCGGCGTCGTCGAGCGGCGTCCAGTAGGCGCGCGCGGCCTCGAGCAGCGTGTAGGTGCCGTCGATATTGGTGCGCATGAACTCGCGCGGGCCGCTGATCGAGCGGTCGACATGGCTCTCGGCCGCGAAATGCACGATCGCGCGCGGGCGGTGCGTGGCGAGCAGCGCGTCGACGAGCGCGCGGTCGCAGATGTCGCCCTTGACGAAGACATGGCGGGCGTCGCCGTCGAGCGTCCTGAGGTTCTCGAGGTTGCCCGCGTAGGTCAGCGCGTCGAGGTTGACGACGCGCTCGTCGCTCTGGGCCAGCCAGTCGAGCACGAAGTTCGAGCCGATGAAGCCGGCGCCGCCGGTGACGAGAATCGTCATGTCAGGACTCCTGCCGGGCCGTCCCTAAGGAGGCCTGCGCCCCCGCGGGGGGCAGCGAGCAAAGCGAGCGTGGGGGTGTCATATCACTTTCTTCCGTAGGTGTCTTCGAAGCGGACGATGTCGTCCTCGCCGAGGTAGGAGCCGGACTGCACTTCGATGATCTCGAGGGGGACCCTGCCCGGGTTGGCCAGGCGGTGGGTCTGGCCGAGCGGGATATACGTGCTCTGATTCTCGCTGAGCAGGATGACCTGGTCGCCGTTCGTGACTTCGGCCGTGCCCGACACGACGATCCAATGCTCGGCGCGGTGGTGGTGCATCTGCAGGCTCAAGGACGCGCCCGGCTTGACCATGATGCGCTTGACCTGGAAGCGCGCGCCCTGGTCGATGCTGTCGTACCAGCCCCAGGGGCGGTGGACCTTGCGGTGCAGGGTCTGCTCGCCGCGCTTCTCGCGCGCGAGCGTCGCGACGATGGTCTTGACCTCCTGGCTGCGCGCGCGGTCGGCGACGAGCACGGCGTCGGGGGTCTCGACGATCACGAGGTCGTCGACGCCGACGGCCGAGACGAGCCGGCTCGTCGCGTGCACGAGGGTGTTGCGGCTGTCGCTGATCAGCGCGTCGCCGCGGCTCGCGTTGCCGGCGGCGTCCTTGTCGGCGACCTGCCAGACCGCCTCCCAGGCGCCGAGGTCGTTCCAGCCCGCGTCGAGCACGACCATGCGCAGCGCCTGGTCGCCGCCCGGGCAGCGCTCCATCACGGCGTAGTCGACCGACTCGCTCGGCACGGCGGCGAACAGGGCCTTGTCGGGGCGCACGAACTTGTGGTCGGCCCGGCCGGCCGCGAAGGCCGCGCGCGTCGCCGCGGCGATGTCGGGGCGGAAGCGCTCGAGCGCGGCGAGCCAGACGCTCGCCTTGAGCACGAACATGCCGCCGTTCCAGTAGTAGCCGCCCGCGTCGAGGTAGGACTGCGCCGTGGCCGCGTCGGGCTTCTCGACGAAGGCCGCGACGGCAAGGCCGGCCGCGTCGGCGCTCGCGCGGATATAGCCGTAGCCGGTCTCGGGCCGGTCGGGGTGGATGCCGAGGATCGCGATCGCGCCGTCGGCGGCGACGCGCACGGCGTCGCGCAGCGCGGCCGTGAACGCGGCGGCGTCGCCGACGGTCTGGTCGGCCGGCGTGACGACGAGCACCGGGTCGGCGCCGTCGGCCTGCGCCTGCAGCGCCGCGAGCGTCAGCGCCGGCGCGGTATTGCGGCCCGCCGGCTCGAGCAGCACGGCGCTCGGGTCGAGCTCGACCTCGCGCAGCTGGTCGAGCACCATGAAGCGGTGCTCCTCGTTGCCGACGACGAGCGGCCCGGCCACGTCGATGTCGGGCGCCGCGAGCGCGGCGAGCCGCGCCGCCGCCTGCTGGAACAGGCTCGTGTTGCCCGACAGGATCAGGAACTGCTTCGGGTAGCCGGCGCGCGAAAGCGGCCAAAGGCGCGTGCCGCTCCCGCCGGCCATGATGACCGGGAGCACTTGGATCGTTGTCATGTTGGTAACTATCTAGTTGGATGCAAAGCCGTGCGGATTCAGGCGCTGCCAGCGCCACGAATCCTCGCACATGCGGGCGAGGTCGTGCTGCGCCTGCCAGCCCAGGCGGTCGCGCGCGCGCTGCGGGTCGGCCCAGCAGGCGGCGACGTCGCCGGGGCGGCGCGCGACGATCTCGTAGGGGACGGCCCGGCCGCTCGCGGCCTCGTAGGCGCGCACGAGCTCGAGCACGCTGTGGCCGCGGCCGGTGCCGAGGTTGACCGTCAGGGACTCCGCGCCGGCGAACAGGAAGCGCAGCGCGGCCGCGTGGCCCTCGGCGAGGTCGACGACGTGGATGTAGTCGCGCACGCCGGTGCCGTCGGGGGTCGGGTAGTCGCTGCCGAAGACCTGCAGCTTGGCGCGCCGGCCGACGGCGACCTGGGCGACGTAGGGCATCAGGTTGTTCGGCGTGCCGCGCGGGTCCTCGCCGATCAGGCCGCTCGCGTGCGCGCCGACCGGGTTGAAATAGCGCAGGCAGGCGGTCTGCCAGCCCGGGTCGGCGGCGCCGAGGTCGCGCAGGATCTGCTCGCCCATCAGCTTGGTCTGGCCGTAGGGGTTGACGGCCGACAGCGGCGCGTCCTCGGTCAGCGGCAGTTGGTCGGGCGTGCCGTAGACGGTCGCGCTCGAGCTGAACACGAGGCGCGCGCAGCCGTGCCGGCGCATCGTCTCGCAGACGTTGACGAGGCCGCCGAGGTTGTTGCGGTAGTAGGCGAGCGGCTGCGCGGTCGACTCGCCGACGGCCTTGAACGCCGCGAAATGCACGACGGCGGCGGGCCGGTGCGCGGCGAACACGGCCTCGAGCGCCGCGGCGTCGCAGACGTCAGCGCGCTCGAACACCGGCTTGGCGCCGCTCAGGCGCTCGAGGCGCGCGAGCACCTCGGGCGAGCTGTTCGAGAAGTCGTCGACGCCGACGACCTTGAAGCCCGCCGCCTCGAGCGCGAGCCAGGTATGCGAGGCGATATAGCCGGTGGCGCCGGTCAGCAGGACGGTGGGCTTCATCAGAAGAACAGCAGTTGGCCCACGCAGCCGACGGAGTTGGCCGTGTAGGGGTAGACCAGGGCGGCACCGGTGCGCCACTGGCGCTGCACCGAGCAGTTCAGGCTGATGCCGCGCGAATACTGCCAGGCGGCGCCGAGCGAGGCCGAGTAGTCGTTCTCGGGGTAGTCGAGCGTTGCGGTCGTGCCGGCCTGGCCGATCACGTACTTGCCGCGGCTCGCCGTCGCCGACGCGTTGAAACTCAGCTTGCCGCTGTATTGGTAGGACGCGTATTCGCGCCAGCTCGTCACCAGGTGGTTCTGCGTCGTGACCGGGACGCTCGTGCTGAAGAAGCCGATGAACGACGAGGCGACGCCCGTATCGCGCGCGAACTGGGTGTTCAGGCTCAGGTGCGAGGTCGGCTGCCAGGCCCAGCTCAGCTGGCCGGTCGTGCCGAGGAAGGCCTGGCCGGCCGCGCCCGCGTAGTTCTGGCGGCCATGGCTCAGGCGCAGGTCGAGCGTGCTCGCGCCGGTGATCTGCCAGTTCGCCGTGACGTCGACGTCGTTGCGGCTGAAATGCGCGGCCGTATACGCGGCGATGCCGCCGATGTTCACCGGGTAGTAGGGCTCGTCGATCTTGGTGTGGCGATAGTCGACGCCGAGGCGCAGCACGTCGCTCGGGCGCCAGACCGGGCCCAGCGAGTACGCGGTCTGCGTGAGGTCGCCGAACCAGTAGGCCGTGTTGCTTTCGCTGCGGTGGTTGTAATTGACATCGCCCTCGAGCGTCCAGCGCGTGACCAGGCCGATGCGCGCGACCGCATCGGCGTAGGTCGAGCTCTCGACGTTCTTGCCGTAGACCGGCGCCGTGCCGAAGCCGACCAGGTTGTTGCTCAGCGCGCGCGAGCCGCCGAGGCTGACGGTGCCCGAGATGTTGCCGAGCGTGCTCCAGTCGAGCCCGAGCTTGCCCGTGTAGCTGACGTTGTTGAGCTCGCTGTTGTGGGCGTAGCGGTTGTCCTGGGCCGAGAGGTCGGCCGTCAGGTGCTCGCGGCCCAGGCGCAGGTCGACGCCGCCGACCAGGCCGGCGCTGTAGATCCAGTCGGTATTGGCCGTGCCGACCGGCGCCGCCGAGTCGCTCGGCACGCGGTAGACGTTGGAGACATGGGTCAGCCCCGCGGTCGCGCCGAGGTAGAACGGGTTCGTCGTGTCGAGTGCGGCCTGCGCCCACAGCGTCGCCGGCGCCGCGAGCACGGCGATGCCGGCCAGGCGCGGGAGGGGGGGCAGGGGGCGGCTACGGCGCATAGGGTCCTCGGGGCAGGGGGTCAGTAGGCGTGACGGTCGAACAGCATGAGCCGCACGGTGCGCACGATGATCTGCAGGTCGAGCGCGAGCGACCAGTTGCGCAGGTACTCGAGGTCGTACTCGACGCGGCGCTGCATCTTCTCGATCGTGTCGGTCTCGCCGCGCAGGCCGTTGACCTGGGCCCAGCCGGTGATGCCCGGCTTGACCTTGTGGCGCACCATATACGCTTTGATCAGCTGGCGGTATTCCTCGTTATGGGCGACAGCGTGGGGGCGCGGCCCGACGATGCTCATGCGCCCCTGCAGCACGTTGACGAACTGCGGCAGCTCGTCGAGCGAGGTGCGACGGATGAACGCGCCGAAGCGCGTGACGCGCGCATCGCCCTTGGTCGCCTGCTTGACGACCTGGCCGTCGTCGAGCGTGCGCATCGAGCGGAACTTGTAGACGATGATCTCCTCGCCGTCGAGGCCGTTGCGGCGCTGCTTGAAGATCACGGGGCCCGGCGAGCTCAGCTTGACCCCGATCGCGAGCAGCAGCAGCACCGGCGAGATCAGCAGCAGGATCAGCGTCGCCAGCACGATGTCGCTCGCGCGCTTGACCAGGTCGTTGGTGCCCGTGAACGGCGTCTCGCAGATGCCGACCACGGGCACGCCGTCGAGGTCCTGCAGGCGGCCCTGGATGATGCTGATGCCGAACACGTCGGGCACGAAGTACAGCGAGGCCGTCGTGCCCTGGATGTGCTCGAGCAGCTGGACGATGCGCGGCTGCGAGCCGAGCGGCAGCGTGATGTAGACCTCGCGCACGCTGTGCTGGCGCACGTAGTCGCCGACCTCGCCGAGCGTGCCGAGCATCCGGCCCGCGGCTTCGGCGTGGACGCGGCCGTCCTGGCGGTCGTCGAAGTAGCCGAGGAAGTCGGTGCCCTTGGCGCGGCTGTCGTGCAGGGCCTTCGCGACCTTCACGCCGAGCGCGCCGGCGCCGACGATCACGGCGGTGCGGCGTGCCTGCGGCTGGCGCGCGCGCCAGCGCAGCACCTGGCGGCCGAGCTCGACCGCGGCGACCTGCAAGACCGGCGTGAGCAGGGCCCACCACAGCAGCACCGAGTCGTCGAAATAGCCGAGGCTGTTGGTCGCGTAGCCGCACAGGCCGAGGATCGCGAGCAGCACGAGCCAGGAGCTCAGCACGTCGATCGCGGCGCTGACCGGGTGTTCGGTGTAGCGGCTGCGCCCCGGGAAGGTCAGCGCGAAGATCAGCAAGCAAAGCGTCAGCGTCGACCGCAGGACGGGCTCGCCGAAGAACGCGTTCACGCCCAGGTAGCACAGCACGATGATGCCGGGTTCCTGGAACGCGGCAATGAGCGATTCGACCGACTGGGGGGCGCTGTAGAAGTTTCTCTTGTAACTGCGGTCGTCGAACATTGCTGAGCGCGGTCCTCTAGGGGCGCCCTCCGAGCGCATGGATTGATCCGCCGTCATTCTCCATGAATTCATGACAACAACCTGCACGGCGCCCCCCTAAGGCGAAGTCCGTTGCAAATGCGTTGCTCGCGGGGCATTGCAAAGGCCCCTTGGGACCCTCTCTACAATGCCGGCCATGCTGCAGAACTGGACCGCCTTGCTTGCACCCGCCCTTCAGGACCGCCTGGTCCTGCTGTTCAACCACGTGATCTCGCGCGAGGCCCAGGCGATGGCCCGGCTTCAGCCCTTCGCGGGCCGCGCCGTCGTGCTGCGCCTGGTCGGCTGGCCGAGCCTGCTGCCCAAGGCCCCGGACCTCGCGATGCGCGTGACGCCGGCCGGCCTGTGGGAGCGGCTCGACGACGCGCCGGCCGACGCGCTCGCGATCGAGGTCGACGCGGCGAACCCGGCGCTGCTCGCCCTCGGCGCCGTGACGGGCGAGCAGCCCAGGGTCACGGTCCAGGGCGACGCCGCCTTCGCCGGCGCGATCCACTGGCTCGCGGCCGAGCTGCGCTGGGACCTCGAGGACGATCTCGCCGGCGTGACCGGCCCGGCCGCCGCGCACCAGCTCGCGAGCTGGGGCCGCGCGGCGGCCAAGGCCTTGGCCGCGCTCGCGCGCCAGGCCGCGAATCTGCGCGCGAAGGCCTAGGCCTGCGCATGAGATATCTACTCAGGCTCGTCAAGATCGTCTGGACGATCTGGCGCTACGGCCTCGACGACCTCGCCCTGTCGGGCCTGCGCCGCACGCGCTTCAAGCTGCTGCGCCGCGTGATCGCGGCCGGCCGCACCTGGGACGAGCCGCGCGGCCTGCGCCTGCGCCTCGCGCTCGAGACGCTCGGCCCGATCTTCGTCAAGTTCGGCCAGGTGCTGTCGACGCGGCGCGACCTCGTGCCCACCGACATGATCGAGGAGCTCGCGAAGCTCCAGGACGCGGTGCCGCCGTTCTCGGCCGCGCTCTCGCGCGCGCTCGTCGAGAAGGCCTTCGGCCGGCCGATCGAGCAGCTCTTCGCGAGCTTCGACGCCGAGCCGGTCGCGAGCGCGTCGATCGCGCAGGTCCATTTCGCCGTGCTGCCCGACGGCCGCGAGGTCGCCGTCAAGGTGCTGCGCCCGGGCATGCTCGCGATCATCGACGACGACCTGGCCCTGCTGCGCACGCTCGCGAACTGGGTCGAGCGCTTCTCGGCCGACGGCCGGCGCCTGAAGCCGCGCGAGGTCGTCGCCGAGTTCGACATGTACCTGCACGACGAGCTCGACCTCGTCCGCGAGGCCGCCAACGCGGCCCAGCTGCGCCGCAATATGGACGGGCTCGACCTCGTCCTCGTGCCCGAGATGCACTGGGACCTGTGCCGCGCCGAGGTCATCGTGATGGAGCGCATGCGGGGCGTGCCGATCTCGCAGATCGAGCGCCTGCGCGCGGCCGGCGTCGACATCAAGAAGCTCGCGCGCGACGGCGTGACGATCTTCTTCACCCAGGTGTTCCGCGACGGCTTCTTCCACGCCGACATGCACCCGGGCAATATCCTCGTGAGCGTCGACGCGGCCACCTTCGGGCGCTACGTCGCGCTCGACTTCGGCATCATCGGCACGCTGACCGAGCGCGACAAGGACTACCTCGCGCAGAACTTCATCGCGTTCTTCCGGCGCGACTACAAGCGCGTCGCCGAGCTCCATATCGAGTCCGGCTGGGTGCCCGCCGACACGCGCGTGAACGAGCTCGAGTCGGCCGTGCGCTCGGTCTGCGAGCCGCATTTCGACCGGCCGCTCAAGGACATCTCGCTGGGCCAGGTGCTGATGCGCCTGTTCCAGACCTCGCGCCGCTTCAACGTCGAGATCCAGCCCCAGCTCGTGCTGCTGCAGAAGACCCTGCTCAATATCGAGGGCCTGGGCCGCCAGCTCGACCCCGAGCTCGACCTGTGGTCCACGGCCAAGCCCTTCCTCGAACGCTGGATGGACGAGCAGGTCGGCTGGCGCGCGCTCCTGAACCAGCTCAGGAAGGAGGCGCCGCGCTTCGCCCAGGCCCTGCCCGAGCTGCCGCGCCTGTTGCACGACGCGCTGAAGCACCAGAGCGGTGCCGGCGCCGCGGCCGACGCGCAGCTCGCCGCGCTGCTCAAGGAGCAGCGCCGCACGAATCGCCTGCTCCAGGCCGCGCTGCTCGCGGCGGTCGGCTTTGCGCTGGGCCTGCTCGCCGCGCACTTCATGCCCCGTTGATCGAGCTGGAGTAAAGCCGCGCCCCTACGGGCGAGCCCCGAGCCGGCACGCGCAGGGGCTCGGGGATAATGCGCGCCTCTCGCTGAACCCCGGCGCGTGGCACGTGCCTTGCATCGCTCCCTGACATGAACATCACCCTGATCGTTTTCGTCGTGCTTTACCTGCTGGGCACGCTGGGCCTCGGCGTCTGGGCCGGTACCCGGATCAAGAACACCAGCGACTTCGCGATCGCGGGCCGCAGCCTGCCGCTGATCATGGTCGTCACGACGACCTTCGCGACCTGGTTCGGTGCCGAGACCGTGATGGGCATGCCGACCAAGTTCGTGACCGGCGGCCTCAACGCGATCGTCGAGGACCCGTTCGGCGCGGGCATCTGCCTGATCCTCGTCGGCGCGTTCTTCGCGACCAAGCTCTACCGCCAGAACCTGCTGACGATCGGCGACTTCTACCGCGGCCGCTTCGGCCGCGGCGTCGAGGTGTTCTGCTCGGTCGCGATCATCCTCAGCTACCTCGGCTGGGTCGCCGCGCAGATCACGGCGCTGGGTCTGGTGTTCTCGGTGCTCACGAACGGCGCGATGAGCGAGACGGCCGGCATGATCGTCGGCACGCTCGCCGTGCTGATCTACGTCGTGATCGGCGGTTTCCTCGCGGTCGCGTGGACCGACTTCATCCAGATGATCGTGCTCGTGCTGGGCCTCACGGTGATCGCGTTCTTCGCGGCCGACCTCGCCGGCGGCGCCGACCAGGTCGTCGCGCTCGCGCAGAACAAGGACCTGTTCCGCTTCCTGCCCGACCCCAAGCCGACCGACCTGATCATGTTCATCGGCGCAGGCCTGACCATGATGCTCGGCTCGATCCCGCAGCAGGACGTGTTCCAGCGCGTGATGTCGGCCAAGGACGAGAAGACCGCGCGCCGCGGCGCGATGATCGGCGGCCTGTCCTACATCCTGTTCGCCGCGGTGCCGATGTTCATCGTCACGGCCGCCGTCGTCGTGATGGGCAAGCAGGCGGCCGACCTCGCGGGCGGCGGCGAGTACCAGAAGCTGCTGCCGCTGTTCGTGCTGACCAAGATGCCGCTGGTGATGCAGATCCTGTTCTTCGGCGCGCTGCTGTCGGCGATCAAGAGCACCTCGTCGGCGACGCTGCTCGCCCCGTCGACGAGCTTCGTCGAGAACATCCTCAAGAACCTCGTGCCGCGCATGGGCGACCGCCAGCAGCTGTTCGCGATGCGCGCGACGATCGTGAGCTTCGCGGCACTCGTGCTGCTCTACGCGATCGTGATGAAGGGCACCTCGATCTACGAGCTCGTCTCGGCGGCCTACCAGGTCACGCTGGTCGGCGCGTTCGTGCCGCTCGTGTTCGGCCTGTACTGGCCGCGCGCGACGACCCAGGGTGCGATCTTCTCGCTCGTGCTCGGCGTCGGCGTGTGGGTCGTGATGCTGCCCCAGGTCAGCAGCCTGGGCGCGAGCTTCCCGGGCCAGCTCGCCGGCCTGCTCGCCGCGACGCTCGCGATGGTCGCCGGCAGCCTGATGCCGCAGTGGCTGAAGGACCGCAAGGAGCACAAGGCCCATGTGGCGGGCCTGCCCGACGAGGCCATGGCTTGAATTCACCCGCGGCGGCTATAATTTCCTGTTTTGCATCAACGGTTTAGACCATGCCCATCTACGCCTACCGCTGCAGCGCCTGCGGCCACGCCAAGGACGTGCTGCAAAAGCTGTCCGACGCGCCGCTGAGCGACTGCCCGGCCTGCGGCCAGGCCACGTTCAGCAAGCAGATCACGGCCGCCGGCTTCCAGCTCAAGGGCTCGGGCTGGTACGCGACCGACTTCAAGGGCGGCGCGTCCTCGGGCGCCTCGACGAGCGCGCCGGCCCCCGGCGGTGAATCCGCCGCCGCATCGAGCAGCAGCACCGAGTCGAGCGCCGCGGCGCCCGCGTCCTGCGGCGGCTCCTGCGCCTGCCACTAAGCCCAAGGACGCGCGTGCGCAAGTACATCATCACCGGCCTGCTCGTCTGGCTGCCGCTCGCGATCACGATCTGGGTGCTGCTGTGGGTGCTCGGCATCGTCAACGGCGTGTTCGGCGCGCTCCTGACGGCCGGCCAGGCCGTCGCACCCGGCGCGCGCGACGCGCTCGAGGAGCTGCGCCACGTGCCGGGGCTCGGCGTCGTGATCCTCGGCGCCATCGTGCTGCTGACCGGCATGTTCGCGGCGAACATGGTCGGGCAGTGGTGGCTGCGCCAGTGGAACCGCCTGCTCACGCATATCCCGATCGTCAAGAACATCTACAGCTCGGTCAAGCAGGTCTCGGACACGCTGTTCTCGACCAACGGCAACGCGTTCCGCGAGGCCGTGCTCGTGCAGTACCCGCACGCGGGCTCGTGGACCATCGCGTTCGTGACCGGCAGGCCCGGCGGCGAGGTCGCCGAGGCGCTCGGCGACGAGCACGTGAGCCTGTACGTGCCGACCACGCCGAACCCGACCTCGGGCTTCTTCCTGATGGTGCCGCGCGCGAACGTGCGGCCGCTGCGCATGAGCGTCGACGAGGCGCTCAAGCACATCATCTCGATGGGCGTGGTCGCGCCCGAGACGCCGGTCGAGCCCAATCAGCCGGGCTGAGTGCCCCGGCAAGCGCTCAGCCCGTCAACGCCCAAGCGCCACACCCCCTTCATTGCCGCGCGCCGACGCGCGCGGCTGCCGAATCAAGAATCCTGGAGTTGAATCATGCGAACCTGCTACGCCGGCCAAGTCAGCGAAAAGCTGCTCGACCAGACCGTGACCCTGATGGGCTGGGCCCATCGCCGCCGTGACCATGGCGGCGTGATCTTCATCGAGCTGCGCGACCGCGAAGGCCTCGTGCAGGTCGTCTGCGACCCGGACCGCCCGGAGAGCTTCAAGGTCGCCGAGGACGTGCGCAACGAGTTCTGCATCAAGGTCGTCGGCAAGGTGCGCGCGCGCCCGGCCGACAAGCTCAACGCCAACCTCGCGAGCGGCCGCGTCGAGGTGCTGTGCCACGAGCTCGAGGTGCTGAACCCGAGCGTCACGCCGCCGTTCCAGCTCGATGACGAGAACCTCTCCGAGACCACGCGCCTGACGCATCGCGTGCTGGACCTGCGCCGTCCCTACATGCAGAACAACCTGATGCTGCGCTACCGCGTGGCGATGGAAGTGCGCAAGTTCCTCGACGAGCACGGCTTCGTCGACATCGAGACGCCAATGCTGACCAAGAGCACGCCCGAAGGTGCGCGCGACTATTTGGTGCCCAGCCGCGTGCACGACGGCATGTTCTTCGCGCTGCCGCAGTCGCCCCAGCTGTTCAAGCAGTTGCTGATGGTGGCCGGGTTCGATCGCTACTACCAGATCACCAAGTGCTTCCGCGATGAAGACCTGCGCGCCGATCGCCAGCCCGAATTCACCCAGATCGATATCGAGACGAGCTTCCTGACCGAACAGGAAATCCGCGACATGTTCGAGGGCATGATCCGCCAGGTATTCAAGAAGACGCTGAACATCGAACTGCCCGACCCGTTCCCGGTCATGAATT
>JAFAMW010000022.1 GCA_019232985.1 Roseateles sp.
CGCCCGCTGACGGCGCGCGTATTCAAGACGCCCGAAGGCTGGCGCCCTGCGGTCTATCCGTTCGACAGCCGCGAGCAGGCGCAGCTCATCAACCTGAACCTCGTGGCCAACGGCCTGCATACCAAGGCCGTGAACTTCTGAAGCCGCGTGCAGGGCGCTACATTCAGGCCATGCTGATGATCAACAAACTGCTCCCGCACGGCACGCCGCTCGCGCCGGTGCTGCTCAAGCGCGCCACGAGCGTGGCGCTGGACTGGGACACGCGCGCCAAGAGCCGCTTCGACGCGACCGACAGCTCGGGCCGGCACCTCGGTGTCTTTCTGCCGCGCGGCACGGTCGTGCGCGGCGGCGATGTGCTCGTGGCCGAGGACGGCTCGCTCGTGCGCGTCGAGGCCGCGCCGCAAGCGCTGCTCGAAGTACGCCATTGCAGCGAGCACGGCAGCCCGTTCGACCTGCTGCGGGCCGCCTATCACCTGGGCAACCGTCACGTGCAGCTCGCGCTCCAACCCGATCGTCTGCTGCTTGAGCGCGACCACGTGCTGGCCGAGATGCTCGCGCGCATGCACCTGATCGTGCGCGAGGTCGAGGCGGCGTTCGAGCCGGAGGCCGGGGCGTATGGCGAGGTGCATCGCCATGGGCATGGTCCCGGCCACCACGACCACGACCACGACCACGACCACGACCATGGCCATGGCAAGCACGAGCATCACGAGCGCGACGAGCATCTCGGCCATGAGCATGCGCACGGGCATGACGATCACGACCACGGCGAACACCGGCACGGCCCGGGCTGCAAGCATTGACGCCCGCGGCCTTCTTGCAACTGCTGCAGCTCGCCTCGCCGGCGCTGCCCGTGGGCGGCTTCAGCTACTCGGAAGCGCTGGAAGCCGCCGTCGACACGGGTCGCGTCACGAACGAGGCGCAGGCGCAGGCCTGGCTGCTTGACCAGCTCCACATCGCGCTCGCCCGCGCCGACCTGCCCGCCTGCGCGCAGGCGCTCGCCGCGTGGCAATCCGACGACCGCACGCGTATCGGGGCGCTCAACGACTGGGTGCTGCACACGCGAGAAAGCGCCGAGCTGCGTTTGCAGGTCGAGCAGATGGGCCGCTCGCTGACCGAGTGGCTGCGCAACAGCGCTAACGCCCAAGATCAGCGCATCGCGTGGCTTGCCGCGCTCAAGCCGGCGCCGAGCTGGCCGGTCGCGTTCGCGCTCGCCGCAGCGCTCAGCGGCGCGCCGCCACGCGAGGCGCTGCTGGCGCATGCGTTCGGCTGGGCCGAGAACATGGTCGCCGCGGCGATCAAGGCCGTACCGCTCGGGCAGAGCGCGGGGCAGCGCATGCTCGCCGCCCTGTCCGCGGCCCTGCCCGCTTGCGTCGACGCGGCGCTGGCGATGGGCGACAACGCGCGCCAGGCCTTCGCGCCGATGCTATCTATCCTGTCGAGCCAGCACGAGACGCAATACTCGCGCCTCTTTCGCTCCTGATCAGGCCTTCCAGGCCAGCACCAGTACGCCGCCGGCGACCATCGCGATGCCGGACCACTCGCGCAGGCTCGGCCGCTCGCCGAGAAAGGTCACGGCGAAGATCGCGACGAGCACGAGGCTGAGTTTGTCGATCGGCGCAACCTGCGAGGCCTGCCCGCGCTGCAGCGCGCGGAAGTAGCAGACCCACGAGGCGCCCGTCGCCAGCGCCGACAGCGTCAGCCACAGCCACGTGCGCCCCGGCAGCTCCAGCGGATTGCGCCACTGCCCGCTCCACGCGACGAAGCCCGCGAGCACGACGAAGACGATGGCCGTGCGCACGAGCGTGGCGAGGTCGGAGCTAACGCCCTGCACGCCGAGCTTGGCGAAGATCGCCGTCGCCGCCGCGAACACGGCGGACAGCAGCGCCCAGTGAAACCAGTTCATGCTCATGGCGTGAGCTCCTTGTACATGACCAGCGCGTCGACGAGGCCCAGCGTCGGGTGCCGAAACGCGCGCGGCAGCCGGCCGACGGTCTCGAAGCCGTGCGCCGTCCACAGCCGCACCGCGCCGACGTTGGTCGACACGACGAAGTTGAACTGCATCGCCAGGTAGCCGAGCTCACGTGCAACGTCCTGCGAGTGGCGGCACATCGCGCCGGCGATGCCCTGCCCGCGCGCGTCCGCCGCGACGGCGTAGCCGCAGTTGCAGACGTGGCTACCACCGCCGGCCTGGTTGGTCTTGAGGTAGTAGCTCCCGACGATGCGGCCGTCCTGCTCGGCCACGAAAGTGCGGCGCGGCGCATCCATCCAGAGCTGGCGTGCGGCGGCCTCGTCGAGGTCGTGTGGCAGCGCGTAGGTTTCGCCGGCCGCGGTGATGTCGCGCACGATCGGCCAGATCTGCGCGAAGTCCTGCGGTGCGGCCTCGCGGATGAACATTCAAGCCTCGCGCACGACAACGCGCACGGGCACCTCGCGATGCTCGCGCCAGCCCTGCCGCGTATAGAGCGCGCGCGCGACCGCGTTGGCGCTCATGACGTGGAGCACGGGTTGCTCGCCGCGCGCGAGCTGGCGGCGCACCAGCTTGGCCATCAGCCGTCGCGCGAGACCGCGGCCCTGGTGGCCGGGGCGCGTGGCGACGCCCGAGATCTCGCGCAAGCTGCCCGCGCGCAGCCGCTCGCCGGCCATCGCGACGAGCTCACCACCTTCGATGACGCCGAAGTAATCGCCCATCTCGACCGTGCGCAGGCCGAAGGGCCCAGGGCGCATCAGCAGCGCGAGCTCGAGCATCTGCGGCGCGTGTTCGGCGCCGAGCGCGATGGCTTGCGGGAAGTCATCCTCCGTCGGAATCTCGCCCGCAAAGTACATCTTGACCATCGTCGCCTCGGCCTCGATGCGCCAGCCGGCGGGCCCCGCACCGCGCCAGTTCTCGACGTAGAACGGCTCATCCGGCGCGCACAGCTCGGCCAGCGCTGCGAAGTCCGGTTGTCCGGGGTCCGCGAAGGCGACGATCGGCGAGAAGCCCGGCGCCAGCTTGCGCACGCTCGCGCCGCCCACCGAGATGTGCGCAAGCGGGCCGCTCAGCGCGTTCCACATGAAGTGGTCGAGCAGCGCCAGGTCTGCCGAGCGCTCAGGAGCGGTAGTCGGCATTGATGGAGACGTAGTCGTGGCTGAGGTCACAGGTCCACACGGTGGCGCTGGCCGGCCCGCGCCCCAGGTTCACGCGCACGGTGATCTCGGCCTGCTTCATCACGCGCTGCCCTTCCTCCTCGCGGTACTCGGGGCGGCGGCCGCCGCGCGTAACGACGTGGACGTCGTCGAGATGCATCTCGATCAGGCTCTGGTCGAGGTCGGCGATGCCGGCGTAGCCGACCGCCGCGAGGATGCGACCAAGGTTCGGGTCGCTGGCGAAGAACGCCGTCTTCACGAGCGGCGAGTGCGCGATCGCGTAGGCGGCGAGCTGGCACTCGGCCTCGGTCCGG
This sequence comes from Roseateles sp., assembly GCA_019232985.1. The sequence continues at coordinate 3,441 of JAFAMW010000022.1, forward strand.
CCGCCGTCGATCTGCACGGTGATGAATTTGGTCGCGCCCTCGCCGTCGCGCACGATGGCCTGGGCCAGCTCGCGTGAGACCTCGATCAGCGCAGTTCGCAGTGCGCGGCCTTCGGCGCTGTCGAGCGACTCGATCGGCGCGTGCGCGGCCTGCTGGGTGGCGATCAGCAAGAAGCTGTCGTTGGTGGACGTGTCGCCGTCAATCGTGACGCGATTGAAGGACTCGTCGGCCGCTTCGGTGACGAGTGCCTGCATCAGCGTGGGCGCGATCTTGGCGTCGGTGGCGACGAAGCCGAGCATCGTCGCCATGTTCGGACGGATCATGCCGGCGCCCTTGGCGATGCCGCTCAAGGTGACCGTGACGCCGCCAATCTGCACGCGGCGCGAAGCGGCCTTGGGCACGGTGTCGGTCGTCATGATGCCGGCGGCGGCCTCGGACCAGTTGTCGGCCTTGAGGGCAGCGATGGCGCCAGGCAGGCCTGCCTTGATGCGGTCGACGGGCAGCGTCTCCATGATCACGCCAGTCGAGAACGGCAGCACCTGCTCGGCGCGCAGGCCCAACAGCTCGGCCAACGCGGCGCAGGTCTCGCGGGCGCGGGCGAGGCCGTCGGCGCCGGTGCCGGCGTTGGCGTTGCCGGTGTTGATGACGATCGCGCGGATCGCGCTGCCGGCGGCGAGGTGTTCGCGGCAGACCTGCACCGGCGCCGCGCAGAAGCGGTTCTTGGTGAACACACCGGCGACGGCGGCGCCCTCGTCGAGCGCGATCACGCTGAGATCGCGTCGGTTGGCCTTGCGCACGCCAGCCTCCGTGACGCCGAGGCGCACGCCGGGCACGGGATACAGAGAGGCGGGATCAGGGGTCTGGTAGTTGACGGGCATGGCAGGCTCGCGAAGGCGATCGAATGAAGCGGAAAACAGCGCGGATTGTAGGGAGCCTCAAATGACAAAGGGCTCCTCATACGGAGCCCTTTGGTACCCAAGCGAAGGAGGCCTCAGCGGCGGCGGCGGCGCACGATGAAGCCGACGGCGGCCAGGCCGGCGAGCAGCAGCGCGTCGCTGCCGGGCTCCGGCACGGGGCTGGCCACGACATAGTCCTGGTAGCTGGCGTTCACGAGCTTTTGCAGCTGGTACTCGGCCGGACCGGTATAGCTGTTGGCGGCAGCAAGGTAGCCGTCGACCTGGGCGACGAACTGGGTGTACGAACTGCCCGTGTTCGGCGCGGACGAGGTGCCCAGCGCGATGGCCTGCAGGTTGCCGCCGCCTTGGGCGTCGACGTTCAGCGTCGTGGAGCTTGGCGTGGCCGACATGATCGACCAGATCGCGACCTGGAAGGCGGCCTTATCGGTGTTCGAACTCACCGAGCTGAAGCTGCTCGAGTACAGGCCTTCTAGCAGGCCGGCCTGCGAATCCGTGAAGCTGCCAAAGGTGTAGGTCTGCAAGCCGGCCGACTTGGGCGCGTTGCCCTGCGCCAGCTCGACGCAGTAGGCCGCGAAACTGCTGCCGTCCGAGCCGAGGAAGTTCATCTCGCCGGTCTTGTAGCCGAACGGCGTGCCTGTCGTCATCACGTTGATGCCGTTGGTGGACAGGTACTCGACGCCGAGCGAGGTCTGGGCGTGGGCCGCGCCGGCGGCGGCCAGGGCCAGCACCAGGGTCAGCGTCTTCTTGCTTGCGATCATGGTGGGCTTTGTGCTTTGTGCGTTATGAACGGCGGCGGCGCGAGGTGACGCCCATCGCCGCGAGGGCGACGGCAGCCAGGGCCAGCGAGGCGGGTTCGGGAACGTCGTTGGGCGGGTCCATCAGGCCGATGGCGAGCGAGCCGCCGGCCTTGTCGTTCAGCTCGGTGCCGTAGACCGTCAGCTTCCACTTGTCGGCGCTGAGGAACTCGCTGCCGATGTCGTAGGTGTAGACGTACTGGTCGAAGGTCACCCCGTTGATCGTCTCCGGCACGATCTGCGCGCTGTCCGGTGTCGAGAAGTCGAACGTGTACGTCGTGGCCTTCTTGCCGGAGCCGTTGCTCAGGACCAGCTGCGAGATGGAGATGTTGTCTGGGGCGCCGACGGTGACCGTCAGCACGCCGGCCCAATCGGCGGCCTGGGCGACGTCGAACGAGAAGCTGTGCTTGAAGTCGCCCGTCTTCTTGGGCGTCCAGTCGAAGTTGTAGCTGGTGACCGGCGAGGCGGCGGCCATCGCCGTGGCGATCAGCAGCGTCGCAGGGATCAGAACGGTCTTGAGCTTCATGAGAACTGGGCTCCCTCGGGGCTTGATTTGTCGCTGAAAGCGGGTCTGTACAACTCGTAACGGTGACTATATGTGCGGCTTCAAGCCTGCCACCCCCCTCATCCGCGTGCTCTGCGGCAAATTGCCAGCGGCGCCCCTGCGGATGGGTGGTCGTGGTGCGCACAAAACAAAGGCCGCGAGTCCTGTCGGACGCGCGGCCTGGGCCGGTCAGCTGATTCGATGCGTTAGTAAACGCCGGCTCAACTCAGCTTGCCGTGGCAGAACTTGAACTTCTTGCCGCTGCCGCACGGGCACGGGTCATTGCGCCCGACATGAGCGAATTCGTCGTCGGCCAGCGTTACCGCGCCAGCGGCTTCCTCGGAAACCGAGCCGTCCTCGTTCGGGTGCGTGTAGGTCACATTGGCCAGGGCTTCGGCGCGCTGCTCCATCGCGGCGGCGGCCTGGGTGGCCTCTTCCTGCGTCTGGATGCGCACGTTCAGCAGCACGCGCGTGACTTCCATCTTGACGATGTCGAGCAACTGGCCGAAGAGCTCGAAGGCCTCGCGCTTGTATTCTTGCTTCGGGTTCTTCTGGGCGTAGCCGCGCAGGTGGATGCCCTGGCGGAGGTAGTCGAGCGCCGACAGGTGCTCGCGCCAGTGGCGGTCGATGTGCTGGAGCAGCACCATGCGCATGAACGGCGTGAACTGCTCGAGGCCGACGCGGTCGAGCTTGTCCTGGAACGACGCGTCGCCGGCCTTGACGACGGCTTCGAGCAGGTCCTCGTCGCTGATGCCGTCGTTCTTCGCGACCATCTCCTGCAGCGGCACGACGAGCTGCCAGTCGTCCTTGAGCACGCGCTCGAGGCCGGGCAGGTCCCATTGCTCCTCGACGCTCTCGGCCGGCACGAACTGGCGCAGCTGGTCTTCGAGCGTCGACTTGCGCAGGTTCGCGATCTGCGCGACGAGGCTGTCGGCCTCGAGGATGTCGTTGCGCTGCTGGTAGATGACCTTGCGCTGGTCGTTCGAGACGTCGTCGTACTCGAGCAGCTGCTTGCGGATGTCGAAGTTGCGGCCCTCGACCTTGCGCTGCGCGCTCTCGATCGAGCGCGTGACGATGCCGGCCTCGATCGCCTCGCCCTCGGGCATCTTCAGGCGCTCCATGATCGCGCGCACGCGGTCGCCCGCGAAGATGCGCATCAGCGGGTCGTCGAGCGACAGGTAGAAGCGCGAGCTGCCGGGATCGCCCTGGCGGCCCGAGCGGCCGCGCAGCTGGTTGTCGATGCGGCGGCTCTCGTGACGCTCGGTCGCGATGATGCGCAGGCCGCCCTCGGCCTTGACCTTCTCGTGCAGGCCCTTCCACTCGTCCTTGAGCTGCTGGACGCGCGCGGCCTTGTCCTCGTCCGACAGCGACGCGTCGGCCATGATGAACTGGGCCTGCTTCTCGACGTTGCCGCCGAGCACGATGTCGGTGCCGCGGCCGGCCATGTTCGTCGCGATCGTGATCGTGCCCGGGCGGCCGGCCTGGGCGATGATCTCGGCTTCCTTGGCGTGCTGCTTGGCGTTGAGCACGGCGTGCGGCAGCTGGGCCTTGTCGAGCAGCCGGGAGATCAGCTCGGAGTTCTCGATCGAGGTCGTGCCGACGAGCACCGGCTGGCCGCGGCGGTGGCAGTCCTTGATGTCCTCGGTCACGGCCTGGTACTTCTCGGCCGTGCTCTTGTAGACGAGGTCGAGCTCGTCGCGGCGGATCGTCGGGCGGTTCGGCGGGATCACGACGGTCTCGAGGCCGTAGATCTCCTGGAACTCGTAGGCCTCGGTGTCGGCCGTTCCGGTCATGCCCGAGAGCTTGCCGTACATGCGGAAGTAGTTCTGGAACGTGATCGACGCGAGCGTCTGGTTCTCGCTCTGGATCTGCACGCCTTCCTTGGCCTCGACGGCCTGGTGCAGGCCGTCGCTCCAGCGCCGGCCCGTCATCAGGCGGCCGGTGAACTCGTCGACGATCACGACCTCGCCGTTCTGCACGACGTAATGCTGGTCCTTGTGGTAAACGTGATGGGCGCGCAGCGCGCCGTACAGGTGGTGCATCAGCGTGATGTTGGCCGAGTCGTAGAGGCTCGCGCCCGCGGCGAGCAGGCCGGCCTCGGCGAGCAGGCGTTCGGCGTTCTCGTGGCCGTCCTCGGTCAGGTAGATCTGGTGCGACTTCTCGTCGACGGTGAAATCGCCCGGGTCGATCACGCCCTCGCCGGTGCGCAGGTCGAGCTCGCCGATCTGCTTCTTCAGGCGCGGCGCGATCTTGTTGATCGCGACATAGACCTCGGTGTGGTCGTCGGCCTGGCCCGAGATGATCAGCGGCGTGCGCGCCTCGTCGATCAGGATCGAGTCGACCTCGTCGACGATCGCGAACGCGAGGCCGCGCTGCACGCGGTCGGCGGTCTCGTAGACCATGTTGTCGCGCAGGTAGTCGAAGCCGTACTCGTTGTTCGTGCCGTAGGTGACGTCGGCGGCGTAGGCGGCCTGCTTCTCCTCGCGCGGCGCGTAGGGCATGTTGATGCCGACGCTCAGGCCCAGGAAGTTGTACAGCTTGCCCATTTCCTCGGCGTCGCGGCGCGCGAGGTAGTCGTTGACGGTCACGACGTGGACGCCGCGGCCGGCCAGCGCGTTCAGGTAGACGGCCAGCGTCGCCATCAGCGTCTTGCCCTCGCCGGTGCGCATTTCGGCGATCTTGCCGGCGTTGAGGACCATCGCGCCGATCAGCTGGACGTCGAAGTGGCGCATCTTGAGCACGCGCTTCGAGCCCTCGCGGCAGACCGCGAAGGCCTCGGGCAGGATCGCGTCGAGCGACTCGCCGCCCTGCACGCGCTGCTTGAACTCCTCGGTCTTGGCGCGCAGCTGCTCGTCGCTGAGCTGTTCGAACTGCGGCTCGAGCGCGTTGACGCGCTGGACGGTGCGGCGATAGCCCTTGAGCAGGCGTTCGTTGCGACTACCGAAAATCTGGGTGAGAAGCTTGGGCAACATGCGCTTTGATTCTTCTAGGGGCGAACCGGGGGATATGGGTGTTCTGACCCGGCTTGCAAGCCCGGACGCGTGAATACCCCGAGGCCCTCGCCCACCTCCTTGGCCGGGTCCGGCGAAGGGCGAGCGCGAGCCGCGCGACGAGTCACGCAAAACACGGCAGTTTAGCACCCGGTCGTGACCGCTCCGCGGCCCGGCCACCCCCGCGCGTGCTCGCCGTACACTGGGCGGATGCCGCTGCCCCCACCCCGTCTGGTCCCCGATGCGCTGGGCATCACGCAGGCGCTCGCGCAAAGCGAGAGCCTGCTGCGCCTGGGCTGGCTGATGCGCGAGTCGGCGCGGCGCCTGCGCATCGTCGAGCCCGCCCTGCCCGCGCCGCTGCGCCGCGCGGTCCAGGCCGGCCCGGTCGACGAGCAAGGCTGGTCGCTGCTCGCCGCGAACGCGGCCGTCGCGGCCAAGCTGCGCCACTTCCAGCCGCGCCTCGAGATGCTGCTCGCCGAGGCGGGGGTGCAGCCGGCAGCGGTGCGGATCAGGCTGGTCAAGGGCTGAGGCGCTCGTGCTGCCTGTCGCCCCGGCTTTTCGGGGCAGGTATTGACTACGTCAATACTGCGCCTAAGGTCGCCTCTGCGAACTCCTCCCGTTGGCAGCATGAGCATTCCTGAAATCATCGAGACCCGCCTGTCCAAGGACCGGCCGATGACGTCGATCACGCTGCGCATCCCGGTCGACGTGGTCGACTCGATGAAAGCGATCGCCCCCAAGCGCGGCATGGCGGGCTATCAAACGCTGCTGAAGTCCTATCTCAGCGAAGGGCTCCGGCGCGACGAAGCGCTCTACGCATCGACGGACCAGGCGCAGCTGCTCGCGGCACTGCGCAGGCACGGCGTTTCGGAGGCGGTACTCAACGAGGCCCGACGCGAGGCCGAAGACGCGGCATAAGAGCCGAATCCTCGAAGGACCCGTCGCAGCTTAGACTCCCGCATGGCCAAAACCATCCCCCGCCTGACCCGCGAACAGACCGACGCCGTCGTCAGGACGGCCTGGGAAGACGCCCCGCCCTATCGCCGCGTGAGCCTCGAGCATGGCCTCAGCGAAGGCGAGCTCGTGCAGTTGATGAAGCGCGAGCTCACATCCTCGGCTTACAAGCAGTGGGCCGCGCAAGGCAAGGCGACCAAGAAGCCGACGAGCAAGGCCACGTTCCCCTACGGGCGCTGAGGCGCCGCGCCAGGCCAAAAAAAGCCCCCGATCGCTGCCGATCAGGGGCTCTTCTTTTCACGCATCTGGTGCCGGTTGTCGGATTCGAACTGACGACCTACCGCTTACAAGGCGGTTGCTCTACCAACTGAGCTAAACCGGCGCGAGCGGCATTGTAGCCACGCGCAGGGACGGCTCCGGCGCAAGTCCGCGGGCCGTTCCCGACTTACTTCACGCGCTTGAGCGCAGGCCGGCCGCCGCCGGGACCCGGTGCGTCCGGGCCGTCGTCGCCGTCGGTCGCGTCAGCGCCGCCGGCCTCGTCGGCCGGCGCCGGCGCGAGGCGCAGGCCGCGCGGGCCCGGCGCCGCTGCCGGCACCGCCGGGGCCACGGGCGCGGCGCCGCGCGCCGCCGCGTCCTCGGCGCCCGGCGCCGGGAACGCCATGCCCTGACCGTTTTCCTTGGCGTAGATCGCGACGACGTGGTCGACCGGCACGACGATGTCGCGCGCGACCCCGGCGAAGCGCGCCTTGAAGCGCACCCACTCGTTGCCGAGCTCGAGGTTGCTCGTCGCCTCGAAGCCGATATTGAGGACGATCTCGCCCTTGTTCACGTACTCCATCGGCACCTGGACCAGGCGGTCGACCTGCACGGCGATATAGGGCGTGAAGCCGTTGTCGCTGCACCATTCGTGCAGCGCACGGATCAGGTAGGGCCGGGTCGTGGTCGCGCCGGCCTTGTCGTTCGCATCCATCGGGCTGCTTACTTGCGCATGACCTTTTCGGACGGGGTCAGCGCCTCGATGTAGGCCGGGCGCGAGAAGATGCGCTCGGCGTACTTGAGCAGCGGCAGCGCGTTCTTCGACATGTCGATGCCGTAGTAGTCGAGGCGCCACAGCAGCGGCGCGATCGCGACGTCGAGCATGGAGAAGTCGTCGCCGAGCATGTACTTGTTCTTCAGGAAGATCGGCGCGAGCTGGGTCAAGCGGTCGCGGATCTGCGAACGCGCCTTCTCGAGCTGCTTGTCGGTCGCCTTGGTCGTCGCGCCGCGGCCTTCGAGCACGTTCACGTGGGCGAACAGCTCCTTCTCGAAGTTCAGCAGGAACAGGCGCACGCGCGCGCGCGCGACCGGGTCGCCGGGCATCAGCTGCGGGTGCGGGAAGCGCTCGTCGATGTACTCGTTGATGATGTGCGACTCATAGAGGATCAGGTCGCGCTCGACGAGGATGGGCACCTCGTTGTACGGGTTCATCAGCGCGATGTCTTCGGGCTTGGCGAACAGGTCGACGTCGCGGATCTCGAAGTCCATGCCCTTCTCGAACAGGACGAAGCGGCAGCGGTGCGAATAGGGGCAGGTGGTTCCAGAGTAAAGCACCATCATGGTGGCGGGCTCCCGAGAGAAATGGCTGGGACCGAGGTCCCGGTTCGAGTTCTAGAGCGGCGGACCCAGGGGTCCGCGCCGGCGAAGCGTGAGAGTTTGACCGATTCGGCATGCAAAAAGCAAACGCAGTGGGGGCCCTGGGGCTCCCACTGCGCTTTCATGCAGCCAGGCGGTGATTATCGCCCAAGCACGCGACCGCCTATTTGACGTCCTTCCAATAGGCCGCATTGAGCCGCCACGCGCACAGCGTGAACACGGCCAGGAACAGCAGCACGATCACGCCGAGGCGGTAGCGCAGGCCCTGCGTGGGCTCGGCCATCCAGGTCATGTAGGCGACGAGGTCGCCGACGGCGTCGTCGTACTGGTGTGCGTCGAGCTTGCCCGGGGTGAGCTGCTCGAAGCCCTTGAAGACCTCGAGCTTCTCGCCCTCGGCGTTCGTCTCGGTCTCGAACTTCGCGCGGCGCTCGCCCTGCAGCTCCCACAGCACATGCGGCATCGCGACCGACGGGAAGACCATATTGTTCCAGCCCGTGGCCTTGCCGTCGTCGCGGTAGAAGGTGCGCAGGTAGGTGTACAGGTAGTCCGAGCCCGAGCCGCGCTCGCCGGTGCGCGAGCGCTCGATCACCGACAGGTCGGGCGGCGCGGCGCCGAAGAAGGCCTTGGCCTGCTTCGGGTCGATCGCGACGCGCATCAGGTCGCCGACCTTCTCGCCCGAGAACAGCAGGTTGTCCTTGATCTGCTTTTCGCTGAGGCCGAGCTCCTGGAGCTTGTTGTAGCGCACGAACGCGGCGCCGTGGCAGTTCAGGCAGTAGTTGACGAAAAGCTTGGCGCCGCGCTGCAGCGAAGCCATGTCTTCCATCTTCTCGGCCGGGAAATGGTCGAGCGGGTACAGCGCCTCGTCGGCGAGCGCGGCGCCGCCCAGGCCCAGGCCGAGCAGCAGGGTGATGATAAGTTTCTTCATGCTTGGCGTCTCCGGCTCTTCTTTAGTGGGAGGTGAAGTTCACGCGCTCGGGCACCGGCCTGGGCGTGCCAAGCCGGCTCCACCAGGGCATGAGCAGGAAGAAACCGAAGTACACCAGGGTACCGAGCTGCGCGATCATCGTGCCGGTCGGCGTCGGCGGCTGGATGCCGAGGTAGCCGAGCGTCAGGAAGAAGAGCACGAAGACCACGTAGACCCACAGGTGCCAGCCCGGACGGTAGCGGATCGACTTGACCGGGCTCTTGTCGAGCCAGGGCAGGAAGAACAGCGTGACCACGGCACCGCCCATCACGACGACGCCCCAGAACTTCGCGTCGAGCTTGAGCAGCAGCACGATGCCGACGGCTGCGGCGACGAGTACCCCGCCCTTCGCGAACGTCGACAGCCGGCCCTTGATCAGGGTCAGCAGCGCGGACAAGCCGACGATGCCGCACAGGATCTCGACCATCACGTCCGTCGTCGCGCGCAGCATCGAGTAGAACGGCGTGAAGTACCAGACCGGCGCGATATGCGGCGGCGTCTTCAGCGGGTCGGCCGGGATGAAGTTGTTGGCCTCGAGGAAGTAGCCGCCCATGGTCGGCGCGAAGAACACGATCGCGCTGAAGGCCATCAGGAACAGGCCCAGGCCGTAGAGGTCGTGGATCGTGTAGTACGGATGGAACGGGATGCCGTCGAGCGGGTGGCCTTGGGCGTCCTTCCTGGCCTTGATCTCGATGCCGTCGGGGTTGTTAGAGCCGACTTCGTGCAGCGCGATGATGTGCGCGACGACCAGGCCCAGCAGCACGAGCGGCACGGCGATCACGTGGAAGCTGAAGAAGCGGTTCAGCGTCGCGTCCGAGACCACGTAGTCGCCGCGAATCATCAGCGCGAGGTCCGGGCCGACGAACGGAATCGCCGAGAACAGGTTGACGATGACCTGGGCGCCCCAGTAGCTCATCTGGCCCCAGGGCAGCAGGTAGCCCATGAAAGCCTCGGCCATCAGGCACAGGAAGATCGCGCAGCCGAAGATCCAGACCAGCTCGCGCGGCTTGCGGTACGAGCCGTAGAGCAGGCCGCGGAACATGTGCAGGTAGACGACGACGAAGAACGCCGACGCGCCGGTGCTGTGCATGTAGCGGATCAGCCAGCCCCAAGGCACCTCGCGCATGATGTACTCGACCGACGCGAACGCGGTCGGGATGCCGGCGGCGTTGAGCGTGCCGTCGGGCTTGTAGTTCATCACGAGGAAGATGCCCGTGACGATCTGGATCACCAGAACGACGAGCGCGAGCGAGCCGAAGACGTACCACCAGTTGAAGTTCTTCGGCGCGTAGTACTCGGAGAGGTGCTCCTTGTACAGCTTGCTCGCCGGGAAGCGGTTGTCGACCCAGGTCAGCAGCTTCGTGCCGGCCGATGCGCCAGCCGGAGCTTCCTTGAATTCAGCCATGTTTGCCTCTGTCCTTTTGCTTGGCTACGCCGCGTGTCTCGCGCGGCGGGCGGTTCTCGTCAGGCCTTGGAGTCGTCCCCGATCACGATGCGGGTCGCCGTCAGGTATTTGTACGGCGGCACCTCGAGGTTGTCGGGGGCGGGCTTGTTCTTGAACACGCGGCCGGCCAGGTCGAAGGTCGAGCCGTGGCAGGGACAGAGAAAGCCGCCCGGCCAGTCGTCGGGCAGCAGCGGCTGCGGGCCGGCCTGGAACTTGTCGCTCGGCGAGCAGCCCAGGTGGGTGCAGATGCCGATCACGACCAGGTATTCCTTGCGGTCCTCGCGCGCCCGGTACTCGTTCTTCGCGTACTCGGGGATCGGGTAGGCGGTGCGCTCGGAATGCGGGTCGGCGAGCTCGGGGTCGTGCTTCTCGAGCGCGGCGAGCTGCTCGGGCGTGCGGCGCAGGATCCACACGGGCTTGCCGCGCCACTCGACCGTCATCTTCTCGCCCGGCTGCAGGGCGCCGATGTCGGCTTCGACCGGCGCCCCGGCCGCCTTGGCGCGCTCGGACGGCGCGAAGCTGCTGACGAAAGGCACGGCGGTGGCGACGGTGCCCACCGCGCCGACGCAGCTGCTGGCGATGAGCCAGGTGCGCTTGCCTTGGTCTACTTGCTGCTCACTCATGAAGATCCTCTAGGTTCGCGGCACCCCTGATGGGTGCCCACACTGCCTGCAACGAGACGACGCTGATGAGACTGCCGGTGACGGCCGCGGCGGATTCTAAGGGTCGCCAAGGCCCTCCCCTATCAGCAACAACCTGCACTCCAAACACCCCTGAACCGCGCTTCGCCCGGGGCACAATGCCCGGCCTGGACCAACCCGCTGGGAGCGTTTGATGAGTTTTTTCTCGGAGTTCAAGGAATTCGCCGTCAAGGGTAACGTCATGGACCTCGCGGTCGGTGTGATCATCGGCGGCGCGTTCGGCAAGATCGTCGACTCGATGGTCAAGGACCTGATCATGCCGCTCGTCGGCAAGGTCGTCGGCGGCCTCGACTTCAGCAACTACTTCGTGATGCTCTCGAGCCCGCCGGCCGACTACCACGGCCCGATGACCTACGAGGCGCTGAGCAAGGCCGGCGTGCCGCTGTTCGCTTACGGCAACTTCCTGACCGTTCTGCTCAACTTTGCGATCCTGGCCTTCGTGATCTTCGTGATGATCCGCCAGGTCAACCGCCTGAAGAAGAGCGAGGCCCCGGCCGCGCCGGCCGCCCCCGCGCCGACGCCCGAGGACATCGTGCTGCTGCGCGAGATCCGCGATTCGCTGAAGCGCTGAGCGTCACGGGCGGCGCGCGGCGCCGCCCCGGCCCCTGCTTACTGGGACTGCCGGAACGCCATCACGGCCTGGTTGCGCAGCGTGCGCAGCAGCGACAGCTCCTTCTCGCCGAGGTCGATCGAGCCGGTCTGCGCCTTGTCGGCGTAGATCAGCGCGAACGGCACGCCCTTGTTCGCGAGCGGCAGCAGCAGGAAGGTCGGCGCCTTCAGCTGCAGGAACCAGTCGGGCAGGCGCTCGGCGATGCGCGGCTCGGACGCGTCCTGGATCATCATGTCGACGCCCTTGGCGCAGATCGCCGCGAACAGGTCGGGCTGCTGGCCCGGCGGCACGCGCAGCGGCACGCGGTACTGCGGCACGAGCGCCTCGACCTTGTCGCCAAGGCCGAAGCGCCCGATCAGGGTCTCGCTGCGCGGGTCGCGCAGCAGGAAGATCACGCGGCGGAAGTTCAGCGATCGGTACATGGTCTCGAGAATCATGCGGATGATCTCGTTGAGCTTGAAGGACTCGACCATCGCGTTGGTGATGTCCTGCACGCCCATCGCGAGCATCTCGACGGCCTGCTCGCGCGACTGCTGCTGGTCGCTGAGCGGCAGCGTCGGCTCGAACACGGCGGTCGGCTGGAGCTCGTGCTCGGCGAGCGAATCGCTCGTCGACGGCGTCAGCGGCGCGAGCAGGCGCTGGGCGGTCGAGTTCTTCGGCAGCTTGATCTCCATCGCCTGCGCCATCTGCGTGAGGCGCTGGCGCGCCTGGTCGGCGGCCGCGTCGAAGGTCTCGGCGCTCACGCCGAGCGCCTTCGCGTAGCGCTGCGCCATCGCGCGCACCTTCGCGTGCGCCTCGCTGGGCTCGCTCGTGACGATCAGCTCGGCGACGTCGTTGGCGGCGCGCGCGAGCCAGCGCTGGCGCTCGACCGGCGAGTCGATCAGCTTGGCCGGCGGCGCGCCCTCGGGGCGGCGCATGCTCGCCTGGAGCACGTCGGGCAGGCCCCATTGCTTGGCGACGCCGAGGCCCAGGCGCTCGTAGCTGATGCCCAGGACCTGGGTCGACGCCGCGGCCTCGCTGACCGGCGGCGCGTCGGGCGCGGCCTCGGTGCGCACGCGGCGGCGCACCTGCTGGGCCTCCTCGGGGAAGTAGAACTCGGTCAGCAGGCGGCCGAAGTTGTGGAACATCGCGCAGAGAAAGGCCTCTTCGCTCTCGCGCGAGTTGCTGCACAGCTCGCGCGCGAGCGAGGCTGCCATCAGCGAGCGCAGGAACTCCTCGCGCAGCAGCTGGGCGTGGCCCTTGTTCTCCATGCGCTCGAGCAGGATCAGCGACAGCGCGAGGTTGCGGATGCCCGCGAAGCCGACGAGCGCGGCCGCGCGCGACACGGTGCTGACGTTGCCGGCGCCGGCCGAGCTGAACTGCGCGGTGTTGACGAGGCGCAGCAGCTTGTGCGTGAGCGCGACGTCCTTGAGGATCTCGTTCGCGAGGCTGCCGATGCTCTCGCTCTCGGACAGCGTGAGGCGCTGGATGCGCGTGACCGCATCGGACATCGCCGGGAAGTCGGTCTTGGTGCGCATGCGGCGCAGCAGGAATTCGAGCGTCGCGCTCTCGCCGCCCTCGCGCGCGCCGCCGGCGTCGACGGCCGGGTGCAGCCAGGCCGTCAGCGCCTCGCGAAAGCCCTTCGCGCTCGGCCAGCGCTGCGCGGTCTCGCGCGCGAGACCGCGCTGGACGATGGCCCGCAGCGCGTCGTCGGCGTCGGCCGCGAGCCCGTCGGGCATCGACAGGTCCTGCTCGGCGACGCGGCGCACCGCGCGCCAGGGGTCGCTGTCGTAGTTCATGCGCTGACCCGACAGCATCTCGGCGAGCATCACGGCGCAAGCGAACACGTCCATCTGCGCGCAGGGCTTGAGGCCCTGCGCGGCCTCGGGCGAGATATAGCCGGGCGTGCCGACGACGCGCTGCGGTCGGCTCGCGTCGGACACGCGCGCGGCGATGCCGAAGTCCATCACGCGCGGCTTGCCCTGCGGGTCGATCAGGATGTTGCTGGGCTTGAGGTCGCGGTGGATCACGCCGGCGTCGTGCGCGGCCTCGAGGCCCGCGAGCACGCCGATCACGAGCGCGACGGCCTCCCGCGCGCTCTGCATGGGCTTGGCGCGCAGCTTGTCGGCGAGCGTGCCACCGGGCACGTACTCGAACACCAAATAGCTCTGCTGGCCCTGCACGTCGGCCTCGAACACCGGCACGATGTTCGGGTGCGTGAGGCGGCTGACCGCGCGCGCCTCGTCGAGCCATTCGTCGACGGCGCGCGGGTCGGCGCCCGGGCGCAGCGCCTTGACGGCGACCTCGCGGTCGAGCCGCGGGTCGTGGGCGAGCCAGACGGTCGCCTGCGCCCCTTCGCCGAGCGACTTGAGCAGCTTGAAGCGGCCGACGAGCGGCGGCAATGCGGGGGCGGTGGGCATTTATTGAGACTCTTCGGGACCGGCGCGCGCGCCCACTCTCACTCTAAGTACGTTCGGCGCTTCAGCGCCCTTCACTTCCCTGTCCGCCGGCGCGTGCGCGCAACGCCGACGGGCGCAGCGCTTCGGTGCCGCGCTGCGGCATGTCGGCCTGCGCGACCTCGGCCTCGGGGTTCAGGGCGGCCTGGATGTCGCGCTGGCCGAGGCCGAGCACGCGCGCGTAGCGCCGCGTGACCGCGTCGATCGCGGCCTGCTGGCGCTGCGCCGGCAGGACCGTGGCGTCGACCAGCTCGTTCGCGAGGCTGCAGGTCAGGCGCAGCGCGTCGGCGTCGCTGCCGCTCGAGCGCACCGGGGCGTCGGGGGCCTGGCGCCGCATCATCACGAGCATCTCGTCGCCGAGCGCCCAGTAGCGCACGACGGCCATGCCGAGGGATTCGAGGTCGCAGCCCATCACGGCGTAGGCCGCCGCCTGCTCGCTGAGCGTCGGCGGGTGCGGCATCTCGGCGGTCGGCTCGGGCGGCACCATCAGCTGCTGGATCTGCACCGCGTCGTCGGGGAAATGGTATTGGGCGAGCAGGCGGCCGAAGTTCTGCAGCACCGTGATGAGGTAGACCACCTCGGCGTCGTAGCCGGCCGGGCGCAGCGCCTGGGCGATCTGGCCTGCGCGGTGCACGCGGCGCATCAGCGTGCGCAGGGCCTCGGCGGCGGGCGGCGCGAGCGGGCCCGGCCAGGGCTTGAGCGCGCGCGCGCCGGCCTCGACCCCCTCGAGGCCCAGCATCGCGACGGCGCGCTGCATATTGAGCACGGTGCCCGAGGCCGAGCCGTTCTGCTTGAGCAAGTTGTTGACGCGGCGCACGAGCTCGAGCGTCAGCGCCATGTCCTTGAGGATCAGCTCCGACAGCGCGGCCGTGTGCTGGGCCGCGAAGCCGCTCGCCGCGTGCGCGACATGGTTGAGCGCCGTCGTCGTCGTCGGCAGGTGGCCGGTGCGCTGGAGCTTGTCCATCAGCAGGCCCAGCGGGCCGCCGTCGTCGCTCGCGGCCGCGGCCTTCCAGCCCTCGAGCGCGCGCAGCAGCGTGCGCGCGTTGTGATAGCGCTGGCGCGGCTGGCGGTCGGTCGCGCGGTTCGCGATCGCGCGCAGCGGGTCGGGGATCGGGTGCGGCGTCTCCCAGCCCAGCCGCACGATCTCGTTGCCGTGCGGCTGCATCAGCGCGAGGATCTCGGCGTTGTCGGCGTGGTCGATCACGCGCCTGCCGGTCAGCAGGCGATGCATCACGAGGCCGACGCACAGCACGTCTTCTTCGGCGAGCTCGCGCGGCGCGCGCGCCGCGACGGGCGCGAGCGTCTGCGGGTTCGCGGCGAACTGGCGCAGGTCCTGGCCGACCTCGAGGCCGAGCATGCGGACCTTGTTGTTCGCGTCGATCAGCAGCGTCGCGCACTGGACGTCGCCGTGCACATGGCCGGCCTCGTGCGCGAACGCCAGGCCCAGCAGGTACTGGGCGATCCAGTCGGCGACCTCGATCGGCAGCGCGGCCGGGCTGCGCGCGAGACGCTCGTCGAGCGTCTCGCCGTTCGCGCGGTCGTAGGCGATGTACGGCCATTGCTCGACCTGGCCGACCTCGAGGGCCGGCGCGATCTGCGGGTGCTGGACGCGCGCCGCGGCGTTCGCCGTGCGCTGCCAATGCTCCATCGCGCCCGGCCCTTGCGGCGCCTGGCGCGGGATGCACAGGATCAGTTCCTGGCCCGCGCGCGGGTCGTTGACGAGCCACATCATCGTGCGCTGGCTCTTGTTCAGCAGCGCGCGCAGCTCGAAACGGCCAAACTTGCGCACGACCGGCGCGTCGGTGGCCGCGCCGGCCTTATTGCTTTCGTTGGTACTGACTTCGGCCACGCAAGGTCCAGGCTTTGTTCAAGCCCCTAGTTTGTTCGTATTTGACACAAACAGATACGAAATAGTTGACGAAACTGTCATGAAAAGCGCGGCGATTTCCCACGCTTGATCGCTACGCAACAGGCGCCGGCCCGCCGTCAACCCCGCCTCAGCCCTGAAGCTGTGCCCAAACCTTCTCCAGGCGCTTGACGCTGACGGGTTGCGGCGTGCGCAGCTCCTGCGCGAACAGACTAACGCGCAATTCCTCGAGCTGCCAACGAAAGTCCGCGAGGCGCGCATCGGGTTGGCCCTTGCGCTCGGCAAGGCGGCGCTGGTAGCGCTGCTCGAGGCCCTTGAGCTCGGCCATCAGCTTCGCGTCGCGCGCGGGGTCGGCGCGCAGCTTGTCGAGGCGGATCACGACTGCCTTCAGGTAACGCGGCAGATGCGCGTACTGGGCCCAGGGCGTGGCCGTCACGAAGCGCTTGCCGACGAGGCCGCCGAGCTGGGCCGCGACGTCGTCGGCGACGTCCTTGGGCGCGCGCGCGTCCTTGAGCTTGCGCGCCGCGGCCGCGTACTCGGCGAGCACCGTCGCGGTCTGGCGCGCGACTTCCTGGGCGATCAGGTTCAGGCGGCTGCGACCCGCTTCGACGCGCGCGGCAAAGGCCTGGGCGTCCGCCGGCAGCGGGTCGGCGAGGAAGGCCCGGTCGAGCGCGACTGCGACGATCTGCTCGCGCAGCTCCTCCTGGGTGCCGAGCTGCATGAACTGCACGGCCATCTGCTGCAGGTCCGGGATGTTCTTCTCGAGGTACTTGAGCGGCTCCCTGAGCTGCAGCGCGACGAGGCGGCGCAGGCCCAGGCGGTGCCTGGCCGCGGCGATCTCGGGCTCGTCGAAGACCTCGATCTCGACATGCGCGCCCTTGTCGATCAGGGCCGGGAAGCCGATCAGGGTCTGGTGGCCCTGGGTGACCTCCATCAGCTCGGGCAGCTCGCCGAAGCGCCAGTCGGTGTAGCGCGCGGCCGCGTCGGGGCGCGGCGGCGGCGCTGCGGCCGGCTTCGCGCCGGCGGGCTTCGCGTCGCCGCCGGCCGCCTCCGTCGCAGGCCTGGCCGCAGGCGCGGGCGCCGTCGTCGGCAGCTTCAGCGCCGCGAGCGCCTGGAAGGCCGAGCGCGCCTGGCCGCCGAGCTCGGCCTTGAGCGCCGCGAGGTTGCGGCCGACGCCGAGCTGGCGGCCATGCTCGTCGACGACGAGGAAGTTCATGAACAGGTGCGCCTGCAGCTGCTCGAGCTTGAAGTCGTTGCGCTGGACCGCGAGCTGGCTGCGCTCGCGCACGGCCTTGAGCAGGGTCTCGACGAGGCTGCCCTCGCCGAAGCGGTTGAGCTCGACGAACTCGGCGACGAAGTCGGGCAGCGGCACGAGGCGCGCGCGCGGCTTCTGGTGCAGGCTCTTGAGCAGGGCCGTGACCTTGGCCTCGAGCATGCCGGGCACCAGCCATTCGCAGCGCTCCTCGCTGACCTGGTTGAGCGCGTAGATCGGCACGGCGACGGTCACGCCGTCGCGCGCGTCGCCGGGCTCGTGCAGATACGTCGCGTTGCAGTCGACGCCGCCGAGCCGCACGGTGCGGGGGAACGCGTTGCTCGTGATGCCCGCGGCCTCGTGGCGCATCAGCTCCTCGCGGCTGATGTGCAGCAGCCTGGGGTCGGCCCGGGACGCCTCGCGCCACCATTTCTCGAGGCCCGCGCCCGAGCAGACCTCGGCCGGCACCTGGGCGTCGTAGAACGCGTAGATCAACTCGTCGTCGACGAGCACGTCCTGGCGCCGCGACTTGTGCTCGAGCTCCTCGACCTTCGCGATCTGGCGCCGGTTGTGGGCCAGGAAGGGCAGGCGCGTCTCCCACTCGCCGTTGACGAGCGCCTCGCGGATGAAGATGTCGCGCGCGGCGACCGGGTCGACGCGGCCGAAGTTCACGCGCCGGTTCGCGTAGACCGTGATGCCGTAGAGCGTCGCGCGCTCGTTCGCGACGACCTCGCCGGCCTTTTTCTCCCAATGGGGTTCGGACAGGCTGGTCTTGAGCAGGTGCCCGGCGATGCCCGGCAGCCATTGCGGCTCGATCGCGGCGATGCCGCGGCCGAACAGCCGCGTCGTGTCGACGAGCTCGGCCGCGACGATCCAGCGCCCGGGCTTCTTGCTCAGGTGCGCGCCGGGGTGGCGCCAGAACTTGATGCCGCGCGCGCCGAGGTACCAGTCCTCGTCGTCGCTCTTGAGGCCGATATTGCCGAGCAGGCCTGCGAGCATCGACAGGTGGACCTGCTCGTAGGTCGCCGGCGCGCCGTTCAGGCGCCAGCCCTGCTCGGCGACGACCGTGTGCAGCTGCGCGTGGATGTCGCGCCACTCGCGCACGCGGCGCACCGACACGAAGTTCTCGCGCAGCAGCTGCTCGTGCTTGCGGTTCGAGAGCTTGTGTTCGCCCTCCCCGCCTTTCGATTCGCCGAGCCACTTCCACAGCTTCAGATAGCCCATGAACTCCGACTTCTCGTCGTCGAACTTCTTGTGCTTTTCGTCGGCCGCCTGCTGCTGTTCGAGCGGGCGGTCGCGCACGTCCTGGCCCGACAGCGCGCTCGCGATCACGAGCACCTCGCTCAGCGCGTCGCGCTTGCGCGCCTCGAGGATCATGCGGCCGACGCGCGGGTCGAGCGGCAGCTTCGCGAGCTCGCGGCCGAGCGGCGTGAGCTCGTTCGCGTCGTCGACGGCGCCGAGCTCGGCGAGCAGCTGGTAGCCGTCGGCGACGGCCTTGCGCGGCGGCGGCTCGATGAACGGGAAGTCCTCGATCACGCCGAGGTGCAGCGCCTTCATGCGCAGGATCACGCCGGCGAGCGAGCTGCGCAGGATCTCGGGGTCGGTGAAACGCGGCCGCTCGTTGAATTCCTTCTCTTCATACAGGCGGATGCAGATGCCGTTGGCGACGCGGCCGCAGCGGCCCGCGCGCTGGTTCGCGGCGGCCTGGCTGACCGCCTCGATCTGCAGCTGCTCGACCTTGTTGCGGTAGCTGTAGCGCTTGACGCGGGCCAGGCCCGGGTCGATCACGTAGCGGATGCCGGGCACCGTCAGCGAGGTCTCGGCGACGTTGGTCGCGAGCACGATGCGGCGGTTGCCGTGCGGCTCGAACACGCGGTCCTGCTCGGCCTGCGACAGGCGCGCGAACAGCGGCAGCACTTCCACTCCCCCGCGCGCGCGGCCAGCGCGCGCCTCGTCGGCCAGATGGTGCTTGCGCAGCGCCTCGGCGGCCTCGCGGATCTCGCGCTCGCCGGGCAGGAACACGAGCACGTCGCCCGAGCCCTCGCGCCACAGCTCGTCGACGGCCGCGCAGATCGCGTCGTTGACGTCGAATTCACGCGACTCCTCGAACGGGCGGTAGCGCTGCTCAACCGGAAACAGGCGTCCGGAGACCATCAAGACCGGCGCGGGGCCCTTGATCGACGCAAAGTGGTTCGCGAAGCGGTCGGCGTCGATCGTTGCCGAGGTCACGATGACCTTGAGGTCCGGACGCCGCGGCAGGATCTCGCGCAGGTAGCCGAGCAGGAAGTCGATGTTCAACGAGCGCTCGTGCGCCTCGTCGATGATCAGCGTGTCGTAGGCCTTGAGCAGCGGGTCGGTCTGGGTCTCGGCGAGCAGGATGCCGTCGGTCATCAGCTTGACCGACGCGCCGGGCTGGAGCCGGTCCTGGAAGCGCACCTTGTAGCCGACGACCTCGCCGAGCGGCGACTTGAGCTCCTCGGCGATGCGCTTGGCGACGCTGCTCGCGGCGATCCGGCGCGGCTGGGTATGGCCGATCAACCTGCCGGTGTTCGCGCGGCCACGGCCCATCGCGAGGGCGATCTTGGGCAGCTGGGTGGTCTTGCCCGAGCCGGTCTCGCCGCACACGATCACGACCTGGTGCTCGGCGAGCGCGCGCATGATCTCCTCGCGCCGGCTCGACACCGGCAGCGATTCGGGGAAGGTGATGGGGGGCAGCGGGTTCGCCGCGGCGCGCGGGTCGCGCGGGACTGGGGTCTTGGAATTCACGGGGCAGCGATTATCCGCTGGCGCGCGCATGACGGCCGGCGTGCTGCACAATGACCGCCGCCATGAGCCTCAGCCTCGTCTTTCCCCACACCTTCGTCCCCTGGTTCCGCTTCGTCGCGCCCTATATCCATGCCTACCGCGGCGAGACCTTCGTCGTCGGCATGCCGGGCGAGCTCGTCGCGGCCGGGCGCCTGAACGTCTTCGTCCAGGACCTGTCGATCATGCACGCGATGGGCATCAAGATCGTGCTCGTGCACGGCTTCCGCCCCCAGGTCGACGAACAGCTGCGCGCGAAAGGCCAGGAGCCGCGCTTCCACCAGGGCCTGCGCATCACCGACCCGGTCGCGCTCGACAGCGCCCAGGAGGCCGCGGGCCAGCTGCGCTTCGAGATCGAGGCCGCGTTCTCGCAAGGCCTGCCGAACACGCCGATGGCGAACGCGACCGTGCGCGTCGTCTCGGGCAACTTCCTGACCGCACGGCCCGTCGGCATCGTCGACGGCATCGACCACCTGCACAGCGGCCTCGTGCGCAAGGTCGACGCGGCCGCGATCCAGCGCGCGATCGACAGCGGCGCGATCGTGCTGCTGTCGCCGTTCGGCTTTTCGCCGACCGGCGAGGCCTTCAACCTGACGATGGAAGACGTCGCGACGAACACCGCGATCGCCCTGCAGGCCGACAAGCTGCTGTTCCTGACCGAGGTGCCCGGCGTCCACGAGGACCCGAACGACCCCGACAGCCCGATCGACACCGAGCTCGCGCTCGCCGACGCGAAGCGCCTGCTCGCGGCGCTGCCGCGCCCGACCCAGCCGACCGACGTCGCGTTCTACCTCCAGCATTGCGTGCGCGCCTGCGAGGCCGGCGTCGAGCGCAGCCATATCCTGCCGCTCGCCGTCGACGGCGCGATCCTCCAGGAGGTCTATACCCACGACGGGATCGGCACGATGATCGTCGACGAGAAACTCGAAAGCCTGCGCGAAGCCAGCCACGACGACGTCGGCGGCATCATCGCGCTGATCGAGCCCTTCGAGCGCGACGGCACGCTCGTCAAACGCGACCGCAATGAAATCGAGCGCGATATCGAGGCCTATACGGTCATCGAGCACGACGGCGTGATATTCGGCTGCGCGGCGCTCTACCCCTATTTCGAGGCGCACACCGCCGAAATGGCCGCGCTCACGGTTTCGGCCGAGGTCCAGGGCCAGGGCGACGGCGACCGCATCCTCAAACGCATCGAGCAGCGCGCGCGCCAGCTCGGCCTCGCGAGTATCTTCGTGCTCACGACGCGCACCATGCATTGGTTCATCAAGCGCGGATTCCAGCAGGTCGAGCCCGAATGGCTGCCCGAGGAACGCAAGCGCAAATACAACTGGGACCGCCGCTCGCAGGTCCTGGTCAAAAAGCTGACCTGAACGTCAGCTCCCCACTCCTAGATTTGAAAGAAGAGAAGTCATGGCACGCGTCGTCCAATGTGTTTATCTGAAGAAGGAAGCCGAGGGCCTCGATTTCGCCCCCTACCCGGGCGAGCTCGGCAAGCGCATCTACCAGGGCGTCAGCAAGGAAGCCTGGGCGGCCTGGATGAAGCACCAGACCATGCTCGTCAACGAAAATCGCCTGAATCTGGCCGACCAGCGTGCACGCCAGTATCTGGCGCGCCAGATGGAGCAATTCTTCTTCGGCGCGGGCGCCGAGCAGCCGGCCGGCTACGTGCCGCCGACGGCCTGATTGCGCAAGATTTCGCGGAATCACCCCCCTAATCTCAAGTCTCCTGTGGGTTCCGTGCAATACCGGGCCTGGATTTTCGGAAAATTATCGGCATATACTCGCTTGTCCGTTTTGGCAGCCACCAAACACCGCGAGGAATTGCATCATGGCTTCTCTGAAAGACCTTTTGGCCCAGCGCGCCGCGCTCGACGAGCAAATTAACCAGACCAAGGAGCGCGAGCGCTCCGACGCGATTGCCAAGGTCAAGACCCTGATGAGCGAATACGGCCTGACGGTCGCCGACCTCAGCGCCCGCGCGGCCAAGGCCGCCAAGGTCTCGAAGGTTGCGGCCAAATACCGCAACAAGGCCACCGGCGAAACCTGGAGCGGCCGCGGCCTGCAACCCAAATGGCTGAAGGCCGCGATCACCGGCGGCGCCAAGCTCGAAGATTTCCACGTCTGAGCCCGCCCGCTCGACGCATGAGCCGCCCTCGGGCGGCTAATTTTTTTGCCCGCCTACCCGCATTTTCCCCAGGGCGCGCGCCACCCGAATGAAGGGGCTCGGAAGCCCGCCCCGGCAGACCCCCGCTGCTAGCATTTCGCGGTTTCACAAATCTTGATTCAAAACAGGTTTTCTTTGGACCTGTTTTGCATCGTCGCGTCCCGTCAACCCGCGCATCGCGGTGCGCCCCGGTCCTCCCGCAGCATCTTGGACGATTTCGAAACCGCGCTTCCCGGCAGCTTCGCGGCGCCGGCCTCGGGACCCCTCGCCTGGCCCGCCGCCTTCGGCATCGGCGCCCTGCGCACGCTGGGCCTGGCCTGCGCCTGCCTGGTTGCGGGCTGGCTCGCCGAGCAGGCCGGCGCGCCGCCGCTGTTCTGGCCGCCGGCGGGCATCGCGCTCGCCGCGCTGCTCGCCTGGGGCCTGCGCGCGCTGCCGGGTGTCGCGGGCGGCGCGCTCGCGCTGGCCTGGCTCGACGGCCGGTCCGGCACCGCGGCCGCACTCGAACTCGGCGTCCAGCTGCTGATCCCGACCCTCGCCTACGCGCCGCTGCGGGCGCTGCGCGCGCGCGCGCCGCTGACGGGCTGGCGTGCCATCGCCGCGCTGCCGTTCGCCGCCGTCGCCGGCCCGCTCGCGGCGGCCCTGCTGCTCGCGCTGCTGTACGCCAGCGGCGCCCTGCCGTCCGACGCCGTGCGTCGCCCCCACCCGCTGGGCGCAGAAATGAACGGTCTGCTGCTCGTCGGCGCCTGGCTGCTGAGCCTGCCCGGCAGCGCGGCCTGGCGCCGGCCGCGCCTGCGCGACCTCGGCGCGCCCGCGCTCGTGGCGCTCGCCGCCCTGCCGGCGCTCGCGGGCCCGCCCGCGCTCGCGCCGCTGATCCTCGTGCCGCTGCTCGTGCTCGCCGGCGTCGGCGCGACCGCCCCGCGCGGCGTCGCGCCGGCCGCGGCGCTCGCGCTCGCGACGCTCGCCTGGCTCGCGACCGCCCGCCATCTGGGCCCGTTCGCGGCCCTCGACGCCTACCACCAGACGCCGTGGCTCGCCGCCTACGCCTGGGCCGCGGCGCTGCTCGCCCTGCTGCTGCAGGGCCGCCGCGGCGGCGAGCGCGTGGCCGTGCGCCGCCGCGACCACCGTCTGCTCGACGCGGCCGGGGTCGGCCACGCGCACTGGCGCCTCGACCGCGGCCAGGCCTTGTACTCGCCGACCTGGGCCGCCATGCTCGGCGGCCACCAGGACGCGGGCGACGACCCGGTCCACTGGCTCGAGCAGGCCCACCCGATGGACCGCGAGCGCGTCGCCGACGCGCTGTGCGCGCTGCTCGCGACGGCCGGCGCGCCGGTGCTCAACGAGCGCCTGCGCATCGCCGCGGACGACGGCGGCCTCGGCGCCACCAAGACCTGGCGCTGGCACGCGCTGCGCGCCGAGGTGCTCGCGCGCGACGCCGCCGGCCAGGCCACCCGCCTCGAAACCCTGCTCAGCGACGTTGAAGCGCTCGCGCAGGCCGAGGAGCGCCAGCGCATCGGCGCGGGCCTGTTCCGCCACCTGCAGGAGGGCCTGCTCGTCGTCGACGCCCAGGCGCGCGTCGTCGACGTGAACCCGAGCTACTGCCGCATCATGGGGCAGAGCCGCGACAGCCTGCTCAAGCGCCCGGCGGCGCTGCTCGCGCCGGCCACGCTGCAGCGCAGCGGCCTGAGCCTCGACGCGATGCAGCAGGCCCTGCGCGAGCAGGGCCACTGGCGCGCACGCCTGCAGGCCGAGCGCGGCGACGGCACGCCGTGCGCGCTGCAGCTGACCGTGGCGACGGTCGAGGGCACGCCGGGCGCCGCGCCGCTGCGCGTGCTCACGATCACCGACCTCGGCCTGCAGCTCGAGCACGAGCGCGAGCGCGACTGCGACGCGCTGACCGGCCTGCCGAACCAGGAGGCGTTCATGCGCGCGCTGCGCCACGCGCTCGGCGAGGCCGGGCGCGGCGGCTTCCTGCTGTGCGTGTGCGTCGTCGACTTCGACCGCTTCGGCGACGTCAACCAGCGCTGGGGCGAGGCCGCCGGCGACGCGCTGCTCGCCCAGGCCGCCCAGCGCATGCGCCAGGCGCTGCGCAACGCGCCGCACTGGTCCGACGGCATCGGCCGGCTCGGCGGCGACGAGTTCGCGCTGTTCCTGCGCGCGACCGACCTCGACGAGGCGCGCCGCGCGGTCGAGCGGCTCAAGACGACGCTGCGCGGCCAGTACCAGCTCGGTGCGACGGGCCAGGCGGTCGAGCTCAGCGCGAGCATCGGCGTGACGGTCCACCCCGACGACGCGGCCGACGCCGAGACGCTGCTGCGCCACGCGGGCCACGCGCTGTATCGCGCCAAGCAGCATGGCGGCGCCGACGCGCTGCGCTTCTTCGACGTCGCCAAGCGCGCGCGCGACGAGGCCGGCCTGCTCCACCTCGCACGCATGCAGCAGGCGCTCGACCGCGGCGAGCTGTGCCTGCACTACCAGCCCAAGATCGACATGCAGGCCGGCCGCGTGCTCGGCGTCGAGGCGCTGCTGCGCTGGCAGCACCCCGAGCAGGGCCTGCTGATGCCGGGCGAGTTCCTGCCGCAGATCGAGTCGACCGGGCTCGCGCTGCGCATCGGCGACTGGATCATCGAGCAGGCGCTGCTGCGCTCGGCGCAATGGCTCGCCCAGGGTCTCGCGCTCCAGGTCAGCGTCAACGTCACGCCGCGCCAGCTGCAGACGCCCGAGTTCGCGCAGCGCCTGCAGGAGCTGCTGCAGCGCCACCCCGAGCCGGTCGCGCGCCACCTGTGCATCGAGGTGCTCGAGACCGCGGCGCTCGCCGACGTCGACGCGACCCACGCGCTGATCCTGCGCTGCCGCGGCTTCGGCGTGCGCTTCGCGCTCGACGACTTCGGCACCGGCTACTCGACCCTGACCTACCTGAAAAAGCTGCCGGTGGACACGCTCAAGATCGACCGCTCCTTCGTGCAGAACATGCTCGTCGATGCCCAGGACATGGCGCTGGTCGAGGGCGTTGTCGGCCTGGCGCGGCATTTCGACTGCGGCGTCGTGGCCGAAGGCGTCGAGTCGGCCGCGCACGCGCGCGCCCTGCTCCGCCTGGGCTGCCGACTCGGCCAGGGCAACGGCATCGCGCCGGCCATGCCGGCGGTCGAGGTCGCCTCGTGGGTGCAGGCTTTCGGCCAGTCGGCCTGGCTCGCGGCGCCGAGCCCCGCGGTCACCCAAGTAGACTGAGCGGGTGATCCCGCCCGGCTTTATCCACGACCTGCTCTCCCGCGTCGACATCGTCGAGGTGGTGGGCCGCCATGTCGAGCTCAAGAAGGCCGGCATCAACCACAAGGGCCTGTGCCCCTTCCACGGCGAGAAGTCGCCGAGCTTCATCGTCAGCCCGAGCCGCCAGACCTACCACTGCTTCGGCTGTGGCGTGCACGGCAATGCGATTGGCTTCCTGATGGAGCACACCGGTGCCGGCTTCGTCGAGGCGGTGGAAGACCTCGCCCAGCAGGTCGGCATGCAGGTGCCCGAGGACGACCGCACGGCCGAGCAGCGCGAGCGCGACAAGGCCGTCAAGCAGCGCCAGGCCACGCTCAGCGACGTGCTGGAACGCGCTGGCCGGCACTACTACGAGCAGCTCAAGAAGAGCCCGCGCGCCCAGGACTACCTGAAGGGCCGCGGCCTGACCGGCCAGATCGCCAAGCAGTTCGGGCTCGGCTATGCACCCGAGGGCTGGCGCCCGCTGGCCAGCGCCTTCCCGGCCTACGACGACCCCTTGCTCGAAGAAAGCGGCATGGTCATCTCGCAGGGCGAGGAGGCCGCCGAAAAAAAGCGCTACGACCGCTTCCGCGACCGGATCATGTTCCCGATCCGCAATGTCCAGGGCGAAGTCATCGGCTTCGGCGGTCGCGTGCTCGACAAGGGCGAGCCCAAGTACCTGAACTCGCCGGAAACGCCGGTCTTCAACAAGGGCCGCGAGCTCTATGGCCTCTTCGAAGCGCGCACCGCGCTGCGCCAGCGCGGCTACTGCCTCGTCGTCGAAGGCTATATGGACGTCGTCGCCCTGGCCCAGCACGGCTTCGGCAACGCCGTGGCCACGCTGGGAACGGCCTGCACGGCCGAGCACGTGCAAAAGCTCTTCCGCTTCACGGAGTCCGTCGTCTTCAGCTTCGACGGCGACGCCGCCGGCCGCCGCGCCGCGGGCCGCGCGCTCGAGGCCGCGCTGCCGCACGCGACCGACACGCGCACCGTCCGCTTCCTGTTCTTGCCGACCGAGCACGACCCTGACTCCTACGTGCGCGAACTCGGCGCCGAGGCCTTCGAGCACTGCGTCGAAGAAGCCGTGCCGCTGTCGCGCCAGTTGCTGGAGAGCGCCGGCGAAGGCTGCGACCTGAGCACCGCCGAAGGCCGCGCCCGCATGCTCGCCAACGCGAAGCCGCTCTGGAACGCCCTGCCTGATGGGCTGCTGCGGCGCGCCGTGCTCGGCGATCTCGCACGCCGCGCCCAACTCCCCGAGGCCGAGCTGCAGCGTCTCTGGACCGGCGCCGGTGCCGGCGCTGCACCGGGCGGCCATGCCGGGCCGCCGGACGGCTACGGCGATGCGCCCCGCGCGCCCCGTCCGCAGCGCGAAGGGCGCCCCTGGAAGGAGTCCGGCGACGGACGTCGCCCCTGGCGTGGCCGCGGCGAGCCGCCCGATCCGAGCCTGTCGGTGCCGCGCCGCGCGCCGATCGCACCGGTCGACGTTGCACTGCGCCTCCTGCTGCTCGAATGCGGCTGGTGGGAACGGCTCGGCCCCGAGGACCAGCACCTGCTGCACGATCTGCCCGGCATCCACGGCGAGCTCGTGCGCTGGATCGAGCGCTACCTGATGAACCACGGCCCGGCGCCCTGGTCGGCGCTCGAAGCGGCGCTGGCAGACGACGGCCTGCTCGACGCTGCGCGCGCCCTGCCCGGCGGCCTGCGCGCCGACGAACCGGCCAGCTTCGACGACCTCCAGGCCGTGCTGCGCCAGCTGCTGATCAAGCAGCTCAAGGAGCGCAGCCAGCTGCTGGCAGCCGCGAACGATCGCGAGGAACTCCAGCGCGTCTACGACCGGATCCGCGAGCTGTCGGCCTGAGCGCCGCCGCCATCACTTGACGAAGCCGAAAAATCGGCGACAATTCAGGGTTTTCCAGCGCTGCGTCAAGAGTGACGGTAGCTTTTCGCCGGACCCGGCCGCCCAGCAGACACTGGGTACTATCAAAAGGCCACCCTTTACCGCCGAAAGCTGCAGATACAAACGTCCACGCAAGCTTGCACGCGCCGCATGAGGCCGCCGCTCCGTTATCGGGGTGACTCCCTCGTGTCAAAGAAGCCACCTGTCGCGCCCTGCGCTTTGTTGCGCAGCCAACGCGTACCAGGTGGCCGCTGCATTTCAGAATCCGTTTCCAGAATCCGCCCGTCGCTGATCGACGTTACCCATCGAGGACCTGCATGACCGCCAAGAAGACCGCGCCCAAGGTTGAAGAGCCCAAGAAGACCGCCAAGGCCGCCACCGTCGAAGCCAAGGCCACCAGCAAGCCCGTCGCGAAACCCGCGGCGAAGGCGGCGGTCAAGGCCGAGGCCAAGCCGGCCGTGAAGGCTGCGGCCAAGGCGGCGCCGGCCAAGACGGCGGCCAAGGCCGGCGCGGATGAAGACAAGCCCAAGCGCGGTCGCAAGCCCAAGGCCGAGACGACCAGCAAGAAGGCCGCCGGCAAGCCCGAGGCCGAAGAGGAAGAGGACTTCTCCGACATCGACGCCGAAGTCGAGGGCGAGGAAACCGAGGTCGCCGAGGTCGAGGAAACCGAAGAGGAAAAGGCCAAGGTCAAGCCGCTGCGCATGAAGGTCAGCCGCGCCAAGGAGCGCGCGCTGATGCGAGAGTTCGGCCTCGAAGAGACCGCGCTGACCGAAGAGGAAGCCGCCAAGCGCCGCCATGAGCTCAAGACGCTCATCAAGATGGGCAAGACGCGCGGCTACCTGACGCACCAGGAAATCAACGACCACCTGCCCGAGAAGCTGGTCAACGAGGAAATCCTCGAGGCCATCGTCTCCATGCTCAACGACATGGGCATCGCGGTCTACGAGCAGGCGCCCGACGCCGCGACGCTGCTGATCCAGGGCTCCAACACCGCGACCTCGACCGAGGAAGAAGCCGAGGAAGCCGCCGAAGCCGCGCTGTCCACCGTCGACTCCGAATTCGGCCGCACGACCGACCCGGTGCGCATGTACATGCGCGAGATGGGCACGGTCGAACTGCTGACCCGCGAAGGCGAAATCGAGATCGCCAAGCGCATCGAAGGTGGCCTGCAGGCCATGATGCTGGCCATCTCGGCCTCGCCGACGACCATCGCCCACATCCTCGACATGGCGGCCAAGATCCGCGCCGGCGAGATGCAGATCTCCGACGTCGTCGACGGCTTCGTCGCCGAGGATGAGGCCGACGACTACGTGGCCGAGGAAGACTTCGACGAATTCGACGACGAAGAAGACGACGACGACGGCAACGGCGGCTCCAAGGCGCTGACCAAGAAGCTCGAGGAACTCAAGAACGCCGCGCTCGTCAAGTTCGACGCACTGGCCAGCAACTTCGACAAGATGCGCAAGGCCTTCGAGAAGGACGGCTACCGCGCCCCCTCCTACGACAAGGCCCAGCACGCCGTCAGCCAGGAGCTGATGACGATCCGCTTCACGGTCAAGATCATCGAGAAGCTCTCCGACATCCTGCGCTCGCAGGTCGAGGAAGTGCGCCGCCACGAACGCGAGCTGCGCAAGATCCTCGTCGACAAGTGCGGCATGCCGCAGGAGTACTTCATCAAGCACTTCCCGCCCAACGCGCTGAACCTCGCCTGGGCCGAGAAGGAAGTCGGCTCCGGCAAGCCTTACGCCACCGTGCTGAGCCGTAACCTGCCGCCGGTGCAGGAACTGCAGCAAAAGCTCATCGACATCCAGGCCAAGGCCGTCGTTCCGCTTGAAGATCTGAAGGAGATCAACAAGAAGATGAACGAAGGCGAGAAGGCCAGCCGCGACGCCAAGAAGGAAATGATCGAGGCCAACCTGCGCCTCGTGATCTCCATCGCCAAAAAGTACACCAACCGCGGCCTGCAGTTCCTCGACCTGATCCAGGAAGGCAATATCGGCCTGATGAAGGCGGTGGACAAGTTCGAATACCGCCGCGGCTACAAGTTCTCGACCTACGCGACGTGGTGGATCCGCCAGGCCATCACGCGCTCGATCGCCGACCAGGCGCGCACGATCCGCATCCCGGTTCACATGATCGAGACGATCAACAAGATGAACCGCATCTCGCGCCAGCACCTGCAGGAGTTCGGCTACGAGCCGGACGCGCCGACGCTGGCCGAGAAGATGGAGATGCCCGAGGACAAGATCCGCAAG
>JAFAMW010000036.1 GCA_019232985.1 Roseateles sp.
GAGTGGCCGGTGACCCAGCCGATGTCGGCGGTGCACCAGAAGACGTCGTCGGCTTTGAGGTCGAAGGTCCACTTCGTGGTGAGCGCGGCGTGCAGCAGGTAGCCGCCGGTCGAATGCTGCACGCCCTTGGGCTTGCCGGTCGAGCCCGAGGTGTAGAGGAGGAACAGCGGATGCTCGGCCTCGACCCATTCGGGCTCGCAGTGCGGCTCGGCGGCGGCGGAGAGTTCGTGCATCCAGTGGTCGCGCGCCGTCCAGGAGATGGCGCCGCCGGTGCGGCGATACACCACCACGTCCTTGATCGTGTCGCAGCCGCCCATCGCGATCGCCTCGTCGACGATCGCCTTCAGCGGCAAGTGCTTGCCGCCACGCGCCTGTTCGTCGGCGGTGATCACCATCACGGCGCCGGCGTCCTCGATGCGGTCGCGCAGGCTTTGCGCGGAGAAGCCGCCGAACACCACCGAATGCGTCGCGCCGATGCGCGCGCAAGCCTGCATCGCGACCACGCCTTCGACAGACATCGACATGTAGACGATGACGCGATCGCCCTTCCTCACGCCGCGCGCCTTCAATGCGTTGGCCATGCGCTCGACCTTGCCCAGCAGCTCGGCATAGGACACGCGCGTGACGGTGCCGTCGTCGGCCTCGAAGATGATCGCGGTCTTGTCGCCGAGGCCGGCCTCGACGTGGCGGTCGAGGCAGTTGTACGAGACATTGAGCGTGCCGTCCTCGAACCAGCGGTAGAACGGCGCCTCGGAATCGTTGAGCGACTTCGTGAAGGGCTTCTTCCAGCTCAGCAACTCGCGCGCCAAGCGCGCCCAGTAGCTGGCATGGTCGGCGTTCGCCTCGGCGACGAGCTTGTCGTAGGCGGCCATGCCGCTGACCCAGGCCTGGGACGCCAGCTCGGCCGGCGGCGCGTAGACACGGTGTTCGGAAGCATGCTGTTCGGCGCTCATGGGTTGTCTCCTGGGTCTTGTCGCGTGCGCGGGGTATCTGCAAGCATAGGCTAGCCGGACGCTCTTACGAAGGTCTTACTCCCCGCCCGCGTCCGGGCCGCCCAGCGGCCTTCCTACAATGTCGCCTCCGCAACGCTTCCCGCCGCCGCCATGACGACGTCCCCGCCGCCACGCTTGCGCCCGCTGCCGCGCGCGATCTTCGCCAGCCGCTGGCTCCAGTTGCCGCTGTACCTCGGGCTGATCCTGGCGCAGTGCGTCTACGCCGTGCATTTCCTGGGCGAGCTCGGGCACCTGCTGCAGGCCGCGTTCGGCGACGGGCACGCGCTGCAACTTCTGGTCGAGAACATCGGCTACCACCCGGCCGCCGCCGCGGCGGCCGACGCCGCGCCGATGCCGCCGGTCACCTCGCTCAACGAAACCGTGATCATGCTGGCGGTGCTCGGCCTGATCGATGTCGTGATGATCTCGAACCTGCTCGTGATGGTGATCATCGGCGGCTATGAAACCTTCGTCTCGCGCCTCGACCTCGAAGGCCACCGCGACCAGCCCGAGTGGCTGGACCACGTGAACGCATCGGTGCTGAAGGTCAAGCTCGGCACGGCCATCATCGGCATCAGCTCGATCCACCTGCTCAAGACCTTCATCAACGCCGGCGCCTACGACACCAAGGTGCTGATGTGGCAGACGCTGATCCACCTCGCCTTCCTCGTGTCGGCGCTCGCGCTGGCGATGGTCGACCGGCTGCTGCCGCAGCCCGCCGCCCACTGAGTTCGGGCGGCGGCGCTTGTCCCTGCACGGCGCCGCGAGAACCCGCGCTGTGATAATGGCGGTCTTCCGTACGAACCGCCTGCCGCCGCCATGCCCACCGTCATCCAAGCCGCCGATCTCGTCGAATCCGTCGCCGCCGCGCTGCAGTACATCTCGTACTACCACCCGGCCGACTACATCGCCCACCTCGCCCGCGCCTACGAGCGCGAGGAAAGCGCGGCCGCCAAGGACGCCATCGCGCAGATCCTGACGAATTCGCGCATGAGTGCCGAGGGCAAGCGCCCGATCTGCCAGGACACCGGCATCGTCAACGTGTTCCTGAAGATCGGCATGGACGTGAAGTTCGAAGGCTTCACCGGTTCCATCACGGATGCCGTCGACGAAGGCGTGCGCCGCGGCTACCTCGACCCGGACAACGTCTTGCGCGCCTCCGTGCTCGACGATCCGCTGTTCGCCCGCAAGAACACGAAGGACAACACGCCGGCCGTCGTCCACATGGAGCTGGTGCCGGGCAACACGGTCGAAGTGACCGTCGCGGCCAAGGGCGGCGGGTCGGAGAACAAGAGCAAGTTCGTGATGATGAATCCCAGCGACAACCTGGTCGACTGGGTTCTGAAGACCGTGCCGACCATGGGCGCCGGCTGGTGCCCGCCCGGCATGCTGGGCCTCGGTGTCGGTGGCACCGCCGAAAAGGCGATGCTGCTGGCCAAGGAGGCGCTGATGGACGACATCGACATGTACGAGCTGCTGCAACGCGGCCCGTCCAACAAGCTCGAGGAGCTGCGCATCGAGCTCTACGAGAAGGTGAACGCGCTGGGCATCGGCGCGCAGGGCCTGGGCGGCCTGACCACCGTCCTCGACGTGAAGATCAAGACCTTCCCGACCCACGCCGCCTCCAAGCCGGTGGCGATGATCCCGAATTGCGCGGCGACGCGCCACGCCCATTTCGTGCTCGACGGCTCCGGCCCGGCCTACCTCGACGCGCCCAGCGCCGACCTGTGGCCGGACGTGAACTGGGCGCCCGATTACAACAAGAGCCGGCGCGTCGACCTGAACACGCTCACGCGCGAACAGGTCGCCGCCTGGAAGCCGGGTCAGACGCTGCTGCTGAACGGCAAGATGCTCACCGGTCGCGACGCGGCGCACAAGCGCATCCAGGACATGCTCGCCAAGGGCGAACCGCTGCCGGTGGATTTCACGAACCGCGTCATCTACTACGTCGGCCCGGTCGACCCGGTGCGCGACGAGGTCGTCGGCCCGGCCGGCCCGACCACGGCGACGCGCATGGACAAGTTCACGCGCATGATGCTCGAGCAGACCGGCCTGATCGCGATGATCGGCAAGAGCGAGCGCGGCCCGGTCGCGATCGAGGCGATCAAGGACAACCGCAGCGCCTACCTGATGGCCGTCGGCGGCGCCGCCTACCTGGTGTCCAAGGCGATCAAGGCGGCCCAGGTCGTCGGCTTCGCCGACCTCGGCATGGAGGCGATCTACGAGTTCGACGTCGTCGACATGCCGGTCACGGTCGCCGTCGACGCGGGCGGCACGAGCGCGCACATCACCGGCCCGGCCGAGTGGAAGGAGCGCATCGCGACGGGCAAGCTCGGCGGCATCCCGGTCACCGTGGCCTGAACGGCGCGGCCTCTGCATCGGCCGGGGCCAGCGCCGCGCCGTCGTCGGCGCGCGGCGCATCGAAGGGCAGGCGGAAGGTGAAGCGCGTGCCGCGGCCCGGCGCGCTGTCGAGCTCGAGGCTGCCGCCGAGCGTCTCGATGCACAGCGTGCGCACGATGCCCAGGCCCAGGCCGGTGCCGCCGGCGCCGAGCTTGGTCGTGAAGAAGGGCTCGAACGCGCGCGCCGCGACCTCGGCGCTCATGCCGACGCCGTCGTCCTCGACGCGCAGCTCGAAATGCGCGGCGTCGAGTTCGCGCGCGTCGATGCGCACGCGGCCGGCGCGGCCGTCCGGGAACGCGTGCAGCGCCGCGTTCTGCACGAGGTTGCCGACGATCTGCTCGAGCGGCCCCGGGTAGCTGTCGAGCTCGCGCGCGACCGCGATGTCGGACTCGATCACGAACGGCGCGCCGCGCAGGCGCGGGCGCAGCAGCGCGAGCACGTCGTTGACGACGCCGGCGAGGTCGAAGCGGCGTCGCCGCTGGCTCGCCTGGTCGGCCGAGATCTGCTTGAACTGGCCGACCAGGTCGTTCGCCGCGTGCAGCGCGCGCTCGATCAGCTGGGCCGCCGTCGCGGTGTCCTCGAGCTGGGCGAGCAGGGCCGAGCGGCGCAGCGGCGCGTCGCCGCCGATGCGGGCGCGGAACTCGCGCGTGCGCGTGCCCAGCGTCGTCGCCGTCGTCAGCGCGTTGCCGAGCGGCGTGTTGAGCTCGTGCGCGACGCCGGCGACGAGCGCGCCGAGCGCGGCCATGCGCTCGGCGCGGCGCAGTTCGTCCTGGGCGAGCTGCAGATGGTCGCGCGCGGCGCCGAGCTCGGCCGTGCGCAGGCTCACGCGCGTCTCGAGCAGGGTGTTGAGGTCGCGCAGCTGGGTCTCGGCCTGGAGCTGCGCGGTGATGTCGCGCGCGACGGTCAGCCAGCCGATCGGCTCGCCCTCGTGCGACTGCACGCGCGTGACCGTGACCGAGGCCGCGAGCGGATAGCCGTCGCGCCGCATCAGCGTCCACACGCGCGTCTCGAGGCCGTCGCGCTCGGGCAGGGCGCTGAGTACCTCGAAGCCGCGTACGCGGCGGCCGAGCAGACCGAGCAGCTCCTCGGCGCGCTGCTCGAGCTCGCCGTGCAGGTGCAGCAGGGTCGGGCTGCGGCCGATCATCTCGGCCGCGTCGTAGCGCAGCAGGCGTTGGGCGCCGGCGTTGAACAGGGTGATGCGGCCCTGCGGGTCGGTCGCGATGATCGCGACCTCGACGGCGGCGTCGAGGATGGCCTGCAGGCGGTTGTTCGCGGCCATCAGCTCGGCGCGCGACTCGCGCAGCGCGAGCGCGTGCTGGCGCTCGAGGGTGACGTCGCGGCCGATGCCGCGGTAGCCGGTGAAGCGGCCTGCCGCGTCGAACAGCGGCGTGCCCGAGACCGTGACCTGGCGGCGGCCGCGGTTCGAGGTGAAGCTGTACTCGAAATCTCGGAACGGCTCGTGGCGCTCGACGAGCGCGCGGTGCGCGTCCCAGGCGGGCCCGGTCGCGCCCGCCATGTCCCAGCGCTGCCGGCCCATCACGCCGCGGAAATTGAGCTGCTCGGGCAGCGCCTGGACGCCGCCGATATAGGTGAAGCGCAGCTCGGCGTCCTGCTCCCAGATCCAGTCCGAGCCGAGCGCCGCGACGCTGACCAGGCGCGCCTGCGAGCGCTCGAGCTCGGCGCGCGCGCGGTCGCGCTCCTCGACCTCGGCGCGCAGCGCCGCGTTGTGGGCCTCGAGGCGCAGGCGCTGGCGCGCGAGCAGCGCGGCGAGCAGGGTCAGCGCGAGCACGCCGCCGGCCACGGCGACGAGGTCGGGCGCGCGCCAGGGCGACAGCGCCTGCCAGCCGCCGCGCGGCATTGCCGCGAGTGCCCAGCGCGCGCCGGGCACCTCGACGATCGCGCTCAGCGCCCCGCGCGCGGCGAGCTGCGCGTCGCCGGCGATCGGCGTGCCCAGGCGGCCGTCGGGGCGCGCCTCGAACAGCGCGAACTCGACGTCGCGGCCGCGCGTGTCGACGCCGGCGCGCTCGAGCAGGCGCTCGAGGTCGACGACGCCGGTCAGCGAGCCCCAGTAGTGCGCCGGCGCCGTGTCGTCCTGCAGCAGCACGGGCACGTAGATCAGCGCGACCGCGCGGCCGCTCGCGAGCGTGACCGGCGCGAACACCTGCGCCGCGTCGCGTGCGCGCAGGCCCGGCAGCGCCGCGCGGCGCGTCGCGAGCGCGTTGAGCTCGTGGACGTCGGCCGCGTCGGCGCTCGCAGCGTCGAGGTAGCTCATCGCGACGATGTCGCCGGGCGCCGCGGCGACGCCGGTCAGTGCCGGCACCGGCGCGAAGAAGCGTCGCGCGAGCTTGCCGAAGCGCGTCGCGTCGAGGCCGCCGTCGACGGCGACGAGCCCGGCCATCGCGAGCACGGGCCGGAAGCTCGCCATGCTCGCGACCGCGAGGCCGTGGCGCGCCTGCTCGAGCGTGACGGTCACGCGCTCGCGCTGGGCGCCGGCGAACTCGGTCGCGCGTACCTGGTAGAGCACGAGCACGGCGCTGCCGCCGAGCAGCGCCGCCGTGAGCGGCGCCCAGTAGCCGCGCAGCCAGGCGGCCAGCCAGGACGGCGGCCGGACTGCAGGCCCTGACGGGGGCGGAGCGGCGGGCGGCGTTTCCATGGCGGGGCGGCGCGCGTGGCGGATGGCGCAAAACTTATCACAGGCCGCGCCGCGCGGGGAGGGGATCGGCGCTTAGACTGTCGCCCCCGTCCGTCCCGGACCCGTCGCGCCGCCTGCCGCCTTGAATCCCGCCGCCCCCGCCGCTGCCCCCGACCGCGCGGCGCGTCTCGACGCGCTGCGCGGCGCCGCCATGGTCTGGATGACGGCCTACCATTTCTGCTTCGATCTCACGCAGTTCCGCTGGCTCGACGCCGACTTCTACCGCGATCCGCACTGGATCGTCCAGCGCCTGTGCATCGTCTCGACCTTTCTCGCCTGCGCGGGCATGGGCCAGGCCTGCGGCCGGCCGGCCTGGCCGCGCTTCTGGCGCCGCTGGGCTCGCGTCGCGGGGTGCGCGCTGCTCGTGACGGCCGGCTCGTACTGGATGTTCCCGCGCAGCTTCATCAGCTTCGGCGTGCTGCACGGCATGGCGGCGATGCTGATCCTGCTGCGCCTCGTCGGGCCGCGCCTGCCCCTGCCGGCGGCGCTGCTGCTCGGCGCGGCCTGCGTGGCCGCGCCGCAGCTCGTCGCCGCGCCGTTCTTCGACACGCGCTGGACCGACTGGATCGGCCTCGTCACGACCAAGCCGATCACCGAGGACTACGTGCCGCTGCTGCCCTGGTTCGGCCCGATGCTGTGGGGCTACGCCCTGGCGCGGCGCTGGCCGCAGGCGCTCGCCGGCGGCGTGGCGCGGCCGCTGCGCCCGCTCGCGCGGCTCGGGCGCTGGTCGCTCAGTTATTACATGCTGCACCAGCCGGTGATGCTGGCGCTGCTTTACTTGGCCGCCCAGGCCCTTACGATGCACGCATGAGTTCGCCCAAGATCCTGTTCGGCTTCCACGCCGTGACCGTCCGGCTCAAGACGCAGCCGGACTCCATCGTCGAGATCCATTTCGACGCGACGCGCCGCGACGCGCGCATGCGCGGCTTCAAGGAGCGCGCCCAGGACGCCGGGGCGCGCCTGATCGAGAGCGACGACGAGCGCCTCGGCCGCCTCGCCGGCAGCCCGCGTCACCAGGGCGTCGTCGCGCGCGTGAACCCGGTCGTGCTCGGCCATTCGCTCGACGCCGTGCTCGAGGACGTCGAGGCGGCCGGCGGCGTGCCGCTCGTGCTCGTGCTCGACAGCGTGACCGACCCGCACAACCTCGGCGCCTGCCTGCGCGTCGCCGATGGCGCGGGCGCCCACGCCGTCGTCGCCCCCAAGGACCACGCGGTCGGCCTCAACGCGACGGTCGCGAAGGTCGCGAGCGGCGCGGCCGAGACCGTGCCCTATCTGATGGTCACCAACCTCGCGCGCACGCTCGGCGAGCTCAAGGAGCGCGACCTCTGGGTCGTCGGCACCTCGGACCGCGCCGAACGCTCGATCTACGAGCTCGACCTGAAGCGCCCGATCGCGCTCGTGCTCGGCGCCGAAGGCGAGGGCCTGCGCGCGCTGACGGCCAAGACCTGCGACGAGCTCGTGTCGATCCCGATGCAGGGCGCGGTCGAGAGCCTCAACGTGTCGGTCGCGGCCGGCGTGTGCCTGTACGAAGCGCTGCGGCAGCGTCGCGCGGTCGGCGATGGGGCCGATGCCTGAGGGCTTTCTCGCGCACGACGCGGCCGCGCTCGGGCTCGGCCTCGTGTCCGGCTTCGCGCTCGCCCTCGTGCTCGTCTTCGTGCTCGCGCGGATCCGGCGCCGCGTCGGCCGCAGCGTCGCCGCGCCCGGCGTCGACGCGCTGACCGGCCTGCTCGAGCGCGCGGCGCTGTACGAGCGGACCCGGGGCCTGTGGAGCGTCGCCCAGCGGCGCATGCGGCCGTTCACGGTCGTCCAGCTCGGCATCGACGGCTTCGGCACGCTGCGCCAGCGCCATGGCGCGGCGGCCAGCGAGGCGCTGCTGCTCGCCGTCGCGACGCGGCTGCGCGAGCGCTGCCGCGCGGCCGACCTCGTCGCGCGCTGGGGCGACGCCGAGTTCCTGCTCGCGCTGCCCGAGACCGACGAGCTCGAGGCCCGCATGCTCGCCGAGCGCCTGCGCGGCGCCGTCGCGGCGCTCGAGATCGGCAGCGACGCCGGGCGGCTGCGCTGCACCGCGAGCATGGGGCTCGCCCAGCGGCGCGACCAGCCGACGCTCGAGCAGCTCGTCCACGACGCCGCCCATTGGCTCGCCGCCGCGCGCGCGTCCGGAGGCGACCGTGTCGTCGCGCCGCCGCGCGCCGACTTTCCCGAACTCGAACGCGCGAGCGGCTTCGGCCAGCTCGAGTGAGCCGCAAGAAACCTCGTGTTGCGATCGCCCGCCGCCGCAATGCGTCGCGAACCACCATAATCGGCTGCAGTCGAGGTCGACGCAGCGCCCAAGGAACAGCATGCCCGTCATCGAAGTCAAGCACCCTCTCGTCAAGCACAAGATCGGCTTGATGCGCGAGGCCGGGATCTCGACCAAGAAGTTCCGCGAGCTGACGGGCGAGGTCGCGCGCCTGCTCGCCTACGAGGCCACGGCGGACTTCCCGCTCGAGGCCGCGACGATCGAATGCTGGAGCGGCCCGACCGAGGTCGAGCGCATCGCCGGCAAGAAGGTCACGGTCGTGCCGATCCTGCGTGCGGGCCTCGGCATGCTCGACGGCGTGCTCGACATGATGCCCAACGCGAAGGTCAGCGTCGTCGGCCTCGCGCGCGACCACGAGACGCTCGAGCCGGTCCATTACTTCGAGCGCTTCGTCGGCCGCCTCGACGAGCGCACGGCCCTGATCGTCGACCCGATGCTCGCGACGGCCGGCTCGATGGTCGCGACCGTCGACCTGCTCAAGAAGCGCGGCGCCAAGGACGTGCGCGCGCTCGTGCTCGTCGCCGCGCCCGAGGGCGTCGCTGCGCTCGAAAAAGCCCACCCGGACGTGCGCTGCTGGACGGCCTCGGTCGACAGCCACCTGAACGACAAGGGCTACATCATCCCGGGCCTCGGCGACGCCGGCGACAAGATCTTCGGCACCAAGGACGCCTGAAGCGAGGCGCGCGAGCGGAAGTTCCGATGGGCTCGACGACCTTGCCGCCCGCGCTTCGTGCCGCGCTCAGGGCCCTGGGCCTCGCGTGGGCGCTGGGCTGGCTGCTGCTCGCCGGCGTCGCGCAGGCGCGGCCCGGCGACCCGGTGCGCATCGACCGGCTGCCGGCCGGCCTGCTCGGGCCGCAGCTGCTCTACCTGCAGGAGGCCGCGGGCCGGCCGCTCGACCTCGACCAGGCGCGGCAGGCCTACGCGCGCGGCGCGTTCCACGCCGACGCGCGGCCGCTCGCGAACTTCGGCGTCGGCGCGCGGCCGGTCTGGCTGCGTCTCGCGCTGCGCAACTCGCTCGACGAGGGCCTGACGCTGCAGCTGCGCGTCGGCATGAGCTGGCTCGACCACATCGTCGTCTACCAGGTCCGCGACGGCCGGACCTTCGGCGTGTGGGAGAGCGGCGACGAGGCCGATCCGGGCAATGCGGCGGGCACGGTGCGGCCGGGGCAGGGCTTCGAGTACCCGCTGTGGGTGCCCTCGGGCGACAGCGAGGTCTACGTGCGCGTCGACAGCGTCGACGCGATGGCGCTGCCGGTCACGCTCAACGTGCCCGCGACGGCCTGGCGCGAGCAGGAGCAGCACGACTACGGCTACGGCCTGCTCTACGGCTACCTGTTCGCGCTGGTGCTCTACAACGCGCTGATCTTCGCCGGCGTGCGCAAGGGCAGCTACCTGCATTATGCGGCCTACCTGCTCGCGTTCGTCGGCCTCGACCTCGCCTATACGGGCCATGGCCTCGCGCTGCTGTGGCCGGGCCAGGTCTATTTCCAGCGCTTCGCGATCCCGCTCGGCATG
This sequence comes from Roseateles sp., assembly GCA_019232985.1. The sequence goes on from JAFAMW010000036.1 coordinate 9,899, forward strand.
GTGCTGTTCGCGGTCGCGGGCCTCGGCTTCGCGATGCATTTCCTGCGCATGAAGCGCGTCGCGCCGCGGCTGCGCCGCGCGCTGATCGCGATCCAGCTCGGCGTCGCCTTGCTGCTGGCTGTCTGCATCGTCGCGGACTGGCACCTCGCAGCGCTGCGCCTGGGCTTCCTGTGCGTGAGCGTCTACGCGCTCGGCATGGTCGCGATCGGCAGCTGGGCCGTGTTGCGGCGCCTGCAGGCGGCTTCGTACTTCCTGCTCGCGGCGCTGAGCGGGCTCGGCGGCCACGCGGCCTCGCTCGCGCAGAGCATGGGCCTGCTGCCGATGACGACGGCGACCTTCCACGCGGCCGAGATCGGCGCCGTGCTCGAGGGCACGCTGCTCGCGCTCGCGCTCGCGCGCGACATCCGCAGCCACCAGGAGGCGCGCGAGCGCGCCGAACTGCTCGCGCGCGTCGACGCGCTGACGGGCCTGCTGAACCGGCGCGCGTTCTACGAGCGCGCCCAGGGCCTGTGGAGCGTCGCGCAGCGGCGCGCGCGGCCGATCTCGCTGCTGATGCTGGACATCGACCATTTCAAGAGCATCAACGACCGCTTCGGCCACGCCGGCGGCGACCTCGTGCTCAAGCGCGTCGCCGACATCCTCACGACGACCTGCCGCAACGCCGACCTGATCGTGCGCTGGGGCGGCGAGGAGTTCCTGCTGCTGCTGCCCGAGACCGACCAGGAGGAGGCGACGCTGCTCGCCGAGCGCCTGCGCCGCGCGATCGCGGCCGAGGTGATCGAGCTGCAGGGCACGCGCGTCGATGTCCGTGCGAGCTTCGGCGTGTGCCAGGCGCGCGGCCAGCCGACGCTCGAGCAGCTCGTCGACGACACCGACCAATGGCTCTACCAGGCCAAGCGCATCGGCCGCAACCGCGTGATGGGGCCGCCGGTCGTCGCGTTCCCGGAGCTCGGCCGCACGAGCGAGCTTGGCAGCGAGCTAGACGAAACCGAGCAGCCCCACTAGGCCGCCGGCGAGCACGAGCCAGGCCGGCGAAAGCCGCGTCTTGAGCGCTGCGACGACGGTCGCGACGATCAGCACGACGGTGCCGACCGCATGGCTCGGCACCTGCAGGAAGGGCACGGCAAGCAGCCAGCCGGTCGTGAGCATCAGGCCCAGCGTGAGCGGCAGCATGCCGGCCGTGAACGCGCGCAGGATCAAGGCGTCGCGGTTCGCGCGGATCCAGCTCGCGAGCGCGAGCATCAGCGCCGAGGCCGGCAGCATGATGCCGGCCATGCAGGCGAGCGCGCCGAGCGGCCCGGCCGCGTTCCAGCCGAGCACGGCGACGAACAGGATGTTGGGCCCGGGCGCGGCCTGGGCCAGCGAGATCGACGCGGTGAAGCCTCGGCCGTCGAGCCAGTGGCGTTCGTCGACGAGGTAATGATGCATGCCCGGCACTGTCGTGATCGCGCCGCCGACGCTGAGCAGCGACAGCAGGCAAAAGCGCAGGAACATCTCGAGGTAGTCGCCCGCGCCGAAGCTCATCGGACCGTCCCCCGGCGCCTGAGCGCGCGCCACGCCGCCCAGGTGCCGAAGCCACCAAGCACGGGCACCAGGTAGTACAGCGCGAGGTGCAGCCACAGCAGGCCGACGATGGTCGCGAGCGTCAGCGCCACGCCAAGGGTCACGCCGAGCGCGTTGCGGCGCAGCGCGGGCATCGACTTCACGGCGGTCGAGATGATCAATCCGGCCGAGACGGCGCCCATGCCGCGCAGCGCCGCGACGGCGGCCGGGTGGCTCGCGATGCGGCCGTAGACGAGCGCGAGCCCGAGCACGAGCACGGTCGGCACGGCGAGCATGCCGGCGACGCCGACGGCGGCGCCGCGCAGGCCGAAGTAGCGATGGCCGAACAGCAGCGCGAGGCTGATCACGTTCGGGCCCGGCATGACCTGGCAGATCGCGAGCAGCTCGACGAACTCGTCGGGCGCCAGCCATTGCTCGCGCTCGACGAGCTCGAAGCGCGCGACCGGCAGCACGCCGCCGAAGCCCTGCAGCGCGAGCCGGTTGAACACGCGGAACAGCTCGCCGAGCGACTCGGGCCGGCGCGCCGCGAGCTGGGGTTCGACGGCCGCGTCCGCCGTCATCGGCGCACCTTCAGCGCGTCGGGGTTGACGACGTGGCTGGGCTGGCCCTTGATGAAATTCAGCACGTTGTCGAACGCGGCGTCGAAGTACATCTCGTAGCTGTCGAGCTCGACGTAGCCGAGGTGCGGCGTGCAGACGGCGTTCTCGAGGCGCAGCAGCTGGTGACCCTGCATGATGGGCTCGCTCTCGAACACGTCGACGGCGGCCATGCCCGGGCGGCCGCGGTTCAGCGCCGTGACGAGCGCGCCTTCCTCGATGAGCTCGGCGCGCGAGGTGTTGACGATCAGCGCCGTCGGCGGCATGCGCGCGAGGTCCTCGGCGTTGACGATGCCGCGCGTCGCGTCGGCGAGGCGCAGGTGCAGGGTCAGCACGTCGCTGCGCTCGAACAGCGCCGCGCGGCTGTCGGCGGCCTCGAAGCCGTCGGCCGCGGCGCGCAGGCGCGAGGCCTCGCTGCCCCAGATCAGCACCTGCATGCCGAACGCGCGGCCGTAGCCGGCGACGAGCGCGCCGATGCGGCCGTAGCCCCAGACGCCGAGCGTCTTGCCCTTGAGGACCATGCCGAGGCCGAAGTTCGGCGGCATCGAGCCGGCCTTGAGGCCGCTCTGCTGCCAGGCCGCGTGCTTGAGGTTCGCGATGTACTGCGGCAGGCGGCGCATCGCCGCCATGATCAGCGCCCAGGTCAGCTCGGCCGGCGCGACCGGGTCGCCGCGGCCCTCGGCGACGGCGATGCCCAGGCGCGTGCAGGTCTCGACGTCGATATGGCTGCCGACGCGGCCGGTCTGGGCGATCAGCTTCAGGCGCGGCAGCTTCTCGAGCAGCTGGCGCGGGAACTGGGTGCGCTCGCGGATCAGCACGAGCACGTCGGCGTCGCGCAGGCGCACCGAGAGCTGGCCGATGCCCTTGACCGTGTTCGTATAGACCTTGGCGTTGTAGGGCTCCAGCTTGGCCGCGCAGCGCAGCTTGCGCACGGCGTCCTGGTAGTCGTCGAGGATGACTATGTTCATGCTGGCTCGCATTGTGCCGCGACTCTGCAAGGGCTTTGCGGCGCGGCTAGCATGCGCGCTCCCCAATCCGGAACAAGCGGAGACCGACATGAGCAGCATCACCATGCACAGCGCGAGCGTGCCCGCGTTCGCACGCATCCTCACGAACATGCACAACTGGCTCGAGGCTGCGCGCGCCCACGCCGAGGCCAGGAAGTTCGACCCGGCCGTCTACCTGACGCTGCGCCTCGCGCCCGACATGCTGCCGCTGCCGCGCCAGGTCCAGATCGCGAGCGACGCCGCGAAGGGCTGCGTCGCGCGCCTCGCGGGCCAGGACGCGCCGAGCTGGCCCGACGACGAAACCACGCTCGAGCAGCTCGCCGCGCGCATCGCGAAGACGCGCGACTTCGTGCTGTCGGTGCCGGCCGAGGCGCTCGTGGGCAGCGAGACGCGCGACATCGTGATCCCGCGCCGCGCCGGCGAGCCCTACCGCTTCAAGGGCGAGGACTACCTGCGCCACTTCGCGCTGCCGAACTTCTACTTCCACGCGACGACGCTGTACGCGCTGCTGCGCCACGCCGGCGTGCCGCTCGGCAAGGCGGACTTCCTCGGCGCGTTCTGACGCCCGGCCCGGCGCGTTGCCGGGCCGCTGCTGCTACTGGCGCGCCGCGCTGAACGCGAAGTCGAGGCGGGCGAGGCGCCGCCTCGCCTCGACCTCGTCGAGGCCGCGCGCGATCAATGTGTAGAGCGCGCCGCGCAGGTGCCAGAGCTCGCGCAGGCCGCACGCGCGCTGCTCGGCGAGGCTCAGCGCGAGCGCTTCCTCGCCGAACGGGCCGTCGTGCAGGCCCTCGAGCGCGGCCTGGAACGCGAGCCGCGCGGCCGCGAGCACGGCGGCGAGGTCGCAGCCCTCGGCCGCGTGCCGCGCGAGCGGGGGCAGGGTGGTGCTGGTCGTCGCGACGAAGCCCGGGACCGGGCGGTGGCGCGTGAGGCGGCTCAGGAACGGGGCGAACAGCGAAGGCAGGGGCATGGCGGCGCGATTCTCGGCAGTCGCGGCCCGCCCCCAAGCGTGGAATTGGGCCGGTTTTGCCCGCCAAAGTGCCCGCTCGAACGGCGTACGGGTTTATACGCGTGTAGAAAGCCGGCTGGGAACGTCGAGCAAGCGCGGAGCAAGCCGGTTAAAGGCCGTCTTTTTCCCCGCTGATCGGCCGCTACCGCGACGCGCCGGCCCCCTACGATCGGGTCGCCCGAAAGTGTCCAGTGCCGCGCGAGCGGCGAGCCCGTCATGGATCTGTCCACGCCCCTGAAGCAAATGCGCCAGCCCGATATGTCGCAGGTCGAAGAACTGCTGGCCGCCGCGCGCGCCGGCACGATGACGCTCGACCAGCTCGTCGCCCATGCCGCGAGCCTGCAGGGCGCCGGCATGAACGAGGCCTCGGCGCTGCTGTACCGCACCTGGCTCGACGCGACGCGCTCGCCCCTGCGCCATATCGCGCTGTTCAATCTCGGCACCCAGCTTTCGTCGCTCAAGCGCGAGGCCGAGGCCGAGGCGGCCTACCGCGAGGCGCTCGAGCTCGTCCCCGGCTTCATCCAGGCGAGCCTGAACCTCGGCCACCAGTTCGAGCGCCAGGGCCGCACCGACGCGGCGCTCGCCGAATGGGCGAAGATCCATGCCAACGAGGGCCTGCGCGCGCCCGACCAGCTCGAGCTGCGCCTGCACGCGATGAACAACTCGGCGCGCACGCTCGAGACGCTCAAGCGCTACGACGAGGCCCACGCGCTGATGCGCAGGAGCCTCGAGCTCAAGCCGGGCCAGACCGACGTGATGCAGCACTACGTGCACATCCGCCAGAAGCAATGCGAGTGGCCGGTCTACCAGCCGGTCGGCGAGGTCACGCACAACCAGCTGCTCGTCGCGACCTCGCTGCTGTCGATGCTGTCGGCGACCGACGACCCGGCGCTGCAGCTGATGTCGTCGATGCGCTTCGTCTACGAGCGTGTCAAGAAATACCCGGAAGCGCTGCACACCAAGCTCGCGTCGCCGCGCAGCGGCAAGATCCGCATCGGCTACCTGTCGGGCGACCTGTGCATGCACGCGGTCGGCCTGCTGACGGCCGAGATGTTCGAGCTCCACGACAAGCAGCGCTTCGAGATCTTCGGCTTCGAGTGGAGCCGCGAGGACGGCTCGGAGCTGCGCCGGCGCATCCTCGGCGCGCTCGACCACCACGTGCGCCTGTCCGACATGGACGACGAGACCGCGGCACGCACGATCACGGCCTGCGGCATCGACGTGCTCGTCGACCTCCAGGGCCTGACGAACGGCGCGCGGCCGAACATCCTGTCGCAGCGTCCGGCGCCGATCCAGGTCGGCTACCTGGGCCTGCCGGCGACCTCGGCGCTGCCCGGCGTCGACTGGATCATCGCCGACCGCTTCGTGATGCCGCCCGAGTACCTGCCGTACTGCACCGAGAAGCCGATCTACCTCAAGCACACCTACCAGGTCAGCGACCGCAAGCGCCCGGTCGGCGCGACGCCGACGCGCGCCGCGCTGGGCCTGCCCGAGGACCGCTTCGTCTTCTGCTCGTTCAACAACAACCACAAGTTCCGCGAGGACATGTTCGCGGCGTGGATGCGCATCCTCGCCCAGGTCGAGGGCAGCGTGCTGTGGCTGCTCGCCGACAACGAATGGGCCAAGGCGAACATGCTCAAGGTCGCCGCGGCGCACGGCGTCGCGCCCGAGCGGCTGATCTTCGCGCCGCGCGCGATGCCGGCCGACTACCTCGCGCGCTTCCAGGCCGCCGACCTCGTGCTCGACACCTTCCCGTACAACGCCGGCACGACGGCCAACGACTGCCTGTGGATGGGCACGCCGATCCTGACCTTCGCGGGGCGCAGCTACATCTCGCGCATGGCCGGCAGCCTGCTGAGCGCCGTCGGCCTGCCTGACCTGATCACGTTCAGCCTCGAGGAGTACGAGCAGCGCGCCGTGCAGATCGGCCGCAACCCGGCGCGCGCCTGGTCGTACAAGCGCTTCCTGCGCGAGCACGGCCGCGGTTCGCCGCTGTTCGACATCCCGGCCACGGTGCGCGACATCGAGGACAATTTCGAGCGCCTCGCGCTCGCGCAGCGCGCCCGCGACCGCGCGGCAAAACCTTGACTAAGTCCAGCTAACGAGTTATCTAGGCTTACCCGGCCCAGTTCAACAGGAAATACGTCCCGTGCCGTCGCGCTCCGACAACTTCTTCGACGCCAAGGCCCCCCGCCAGCAGGGCGGCGGCGCCGGCCTGCGCCTGGCCGCCGACGCGACCCAGGGCGGCCGCGGCTCGGCCGCGCCGGACCCGATGGAGCAACTCGCCGACATGCCCGACGGCGACCCGCTGCTGCAGGCGCTCGCGTGGCTCACGCGCCACCACGGCCGCGGCCGCTCGTCCGAGTCGCTGCGCGCCGGCATGCCCGTCGACGGCGTGCTCGCGCCCGACCAGGCGCTGCGCGTGATGCGCGAGGCCGGCTACAACGCGGGCCTGCTGCGCAAGGCGATCGACGACATCAACGAGGTGCTGCTGCCGGCCGTGCTGCTGCTCGACGGCGGCGACGCCTGCGTGCTCGTCAAGCGCCTCGAGGACGGCGGCGCCGGCAACTGCAAGTACGAGGTCGTGTTCCCGGGCCCCGAGGCGGCCGCGTGCACGGCGACCTCGGCCGAGCTCGAGCCCGAGTACAGCGGCTTCGTGATGGTCGTGACGCCGCAGGAGGTCTCGCAGGCCGCGCAGCGCAGCGGCCACGAGGCGCAGCTGCTGCAGCCGGGCGAGGCCCATTGGCTGTGGGGCACGATCCGCCGCTTCACGCCCTATTACCGCTCGGCGATGGTCGCGGCGCTGCTGTCCAACGTGCTGATGCTGGTGTCGGGCCTCGTGACCTCGATCATCTACGACAAGGTCATCCCGCACCAGGCCTTCGTGACGCTGTGGACGCTCGCGGCCGGCTCGGCGCTCGCGCTGATGTTCGACCTGTTCGCGCGCCAGCTGCGCGCGCACCTGATCGACCTGGCCGGGCGCAAGGCCGACCTGATCATCGGCGCCAAGCTGTTCCGCCAGACCCTCGGCGTGCGCATGGAGCACCGGCCGGCTTCGGCGGGCTCGTATTCGCATTACCTGGCCCAGATCGAGCTCGTGCGCGAGTTCTTCACGTCGGCGACGATGTCGATGCTGACCGACGTGCCCTTCGTGCTGCTGTTCATCGGCATGACCTTCGTCGTCGGCGGGCCGCTCGGCATCGTGCTGCTCGTCGCGATCCCGCTGGGCATCGGCGCGAGCCTCGCGATGCAGGGGCGGCTGCGCAGCGCGATGCGCACCAATATGGCGGAGATGGCCGACCTGCACGGCACCCTCGTCGAGGTGATCGAGGGCCTCGAGGACCTCAAGACCACGGGCGCCGAGGGACGCTTCCTGCGCCGCTACGAGATGAGCACGGCGGTCGCCGCGGAGTCGGGCCTGAGCTCGCGCTCGATGACGAGCTGGGGCATGAACCTGACGATGTCGATCAACCAGATGATCAATCTGGCGATGTTGGTCTGGGGCGTCTACCTGATCCACGACGGCGTGATCACGGCCGGCTCGCTGCTCGGCGCGGTGATGTTCGCGGCGCGCGCGACGATGCCGCTCGCGAGCCTGATGAGCCTGATGACGCGCTACCAGGGCGCACGCGCGGCGATGCTGTCGCTGAACAAGATCATGGGCACGCCGACCGAGCGCGAGGCGCACCGCAACTACGTGCCGCTCGCGGCCGGCACGGGCCGCATCGGCCTCAACGACGTGGGCTTCGCCTACCCGGCGGCCGACGCCGACGGCCAGTCGCCCAAGGTGCTGCGCAACGTCACGCTGCGCATCAACGCCGGCGAGCGCGTCGCCGTGCTCGGCCGCATCGGCAGCGGCAAGTCGACGATCCTGCGCCTGCTCGCGGGCCTGTACCAGCCGACCGAGGGGGCGATCGAGATCGAGGGCATCGACCTGCGCCAGATCGACCCGGCCGAGTTCCGCAGCCGCGTCGGCTTCGTCTCGCAGGACCCGCGCCTGTTCCACGGCACGCTGCGCGACAACGTGCTGATGGGCCGCCAGATCGACGCCCAGCGCCTCGTCGACGTCGCGCGCATGACCGGCCTCGACCGCGTCGTCGCCGGCCACCCGATGGGCTGGGACCTGCCGGTCGGCGAGATGGGCGGCCTGCTCTCGGGCGGCCAGCGCCAGCTCGTCGCGCTCGCGCGCGCGCTCGTGTCCAAGCCGCAGATCCTGCTGATGGACGAGCCGACGAGCTCGATGGACGCGCAGAGCGAGATCGCGTTCCTGCGCCAGCTCAAGGACGCGGCGGGCGCCTGCACCTTCGTCGTCGTGACCCATCGCCCCGCCGTGCTCGAGCTCGTGCAGCGCATCGTCGTCGTCGACGCGGGCCGGCTCGTCATGGACGGCCCGCGCGACCAGGTCCTCGCGGCGCTGTCGGGCGTGCGCCCGGCCCAGCAGGGCCAGCCGCAGGGCGCCCCGACCGAGGCCGCGAACCTGCGCATGCACCCGGCAGCCCAGCCGGTGCAGCGCGAAGCCTCCGTATAAATGAAGCCCCTCGCCCGGTCTCGCCGCGCTGTACGCGGGCAAGCCCAGCCGGCCCCCCGAGGGGACGCGGCGGTCCACGGCATCGGGCCGCGGACCACCGCATGCGGGCCGGCTTGGGGCGGCCCGGCGCTCGGCCCGGAAGGCTGGTGACGCCATGTCCGAGCGCAGTCTGAGCCGCGAAGAGGGCCTGCTCGTCAGCAGCGTCAACGCCGCGCTGCTCAACGAGCCGATGCCGCGCGCGGTCTGGGTGCTCTACCTGATCGTCGGCATCGTCGCGACGGCGATCGCCTGGTCCTCGTTCGCGAAGGTCGACGAGGTCACGCGCGCCGAGGCGCGCATCGTGCCCGACGGCAGCGAGCAGGTGATCGCGAGCCTCGAGAGCGGCATTCTTGCGGCCGTGCTCGTCCACGAGGGCGACCAGGTCGAGGCCGGCCAGACCCTCGTGCAGCTCGACCCGACGCGCGCCGAGGCGGCCCAGAACGAAGGCGCGGCGCGCCATGTCGCGCTGCAGGCGACCGTCGCGCGGCTGCGCGCCGAGGCGCTCGGCCTGCCGCTGAAGTTCCCGCCCGAGGTCGAGGCGGTGCCGAGCGTCGTGAGCTCGGAAACCGAGGTCTTCGAAGCCCGCAAGCGCCTGCTCGACGAGTCGGTCGCGAGCACGGCGCGCTCGATCGGCCTGCTCGCCAAGGAGCTGCACATGTCGCAGGCGATGGCGGCCAAGGGCCTGATGTCGGACGTCGAGGTCATGCGCCTGACGCGCCAGGTCAACGAGCTCGAATCCCAGCGCAGCGAGCAGATCGCGCGCTTCCGCCAGGACGCGACGGCCGAGCTCGCGCGCAACCAGACCGACCTCGCGCAGATGGACGAGCAGATGGTCGTGCGCAAGGACGTGATGCAGCGCACCGAGCTCAAGTCGCCCGTGCACGGCTTCGTCAAGTCGATCAAGATCAACACGATCGGCGGCGTCGTCGGCAGCGGCGCGGCGATCATGGAAATCGTCCCGCTCGGCAACCAGATCAAGGTCGAGGCGCATGTCAAGCCGCAGGACATCGGCTTCCTGCAGCTCGGCCAGGACGCGATCATCCGGCTGACCGGCTACGACTACAACATCCTCGGCGGCCTCAAGGGCAAGATCAGCTACATCAGCCCCGACGCCCTCGGCGACCCCGACAAGGGCGCCCAGGCCGCCTATTACCGCGTCGTGATCGACGCCGAGCGCACGAACCTCGAGTACAAGGGCAAGCCGCTGCCGGTGCTGCCCGGCATGACCGCGTCGGTCGACATCCGGACCGGCGACCGCTCGGTGCTCAGCTACATGCTGCGGCCGCTGCTGAAGAGCCGCGAGGCGCTGCAGGAACGCTAGCGCGCCGCTTGGTGCGGGCGTCGCCCGGGCGCCGAAACACGGCATAAAAGCCGCCCGATTCGCCAGCTAATCCGGCCATGGTCAGCAGGCTGTCCGTGGTGTCATGGGAGCCTCGTTCACCGAAGCTGTTGTACTCGCCATGCCCGCACCCCGTCCGCACCGCGCCCTCCTGTTGGCCGTCGCCCTGGCCCTCGGCCAGACCGGTGCCCACGCCGTCGGGCTGCAGTGCAGCGACGCGCTGCCGCCCGAGCAGGTCGGCGCGATCGACTCGGATCCGCGCGTGCAGCTCGAGCAGCTCGTCGACCGCGCGATCCGCAACAGCCGCAGCGTCGGCGCGGCCTACCTGCTCAAGCTCGCCGCCGACTCGGACTACGACGAGGCGCGGGCCCAGCACCTGCCGACGGTCGGCGCCGGCGTGACCTACGCGTCGATCGGCAGCACGACCTACGGCGTGACGAGCAAGGGCCGGCAGACGCATGGGACTTTCTCGGTCAGCATGCCGGTCTACGACTTCGGCCGCATCGACAAGCTGATCGACTGGCGCCGCGAGCTGCGCGAAGCGGCCCAGGACGGCAAGGTCTACGCCGAGGAGCAGATCGCGCTGCAGACCGTGGCGCTCGCGCTCGACCGCAGCCGCTACACGCTGCAGGCGCAGATCTACAGCCAGTACACGCGGCGCATGAGCTGCCTCGTCGACGCGCTCGGCGTGATCGTCAAGGCCGACCATGGCCGCGCAAGCGAGCTCGTGCAGGCGCAGAAGAGCCTCGAGCAGGCCGACCTGTCCTACGTGCAGACGACCGCCGCGCTGCGCGAGACCGAGATCCAGCTGCGCCACTTCGTCGGCGACGACCTGCCGCCCGCGGCCGCAATGAGCGCGGTGCTCGCGCAGGTCCCGGACCTCAAGCAGATGGAGGACGACGTGCTGACGGCGTCCGACATCAAGGCGGCCGACGCCCAGGCGCGCGCCCAGCGCCGCTACGTCGAGGCCGCCCAGGCCGGCTACAAGCCGAGCGTGAGTCTCGCCGTGGGCAGCGACAAATACCTCGGCGCCGGCGCCTCGGCCGACTGGTCGGTCGGCGTGGCCGTGAACCTGCCGATCCTGCAGCCGGGCTCGACCGCGAACGTCACGGCCGCGCTGCGCCGCGCCCAGGCCGCCGAGCTGCAGCGCGACGACGCCGTCGACGCGAAGCGTTACCGCCTGCGCCAGATGTACGACAGCGCGGTCTCGGCGATCGATCGCGAGCACCGTATCGTCACCATCCTGCGCGACAGCGAGCGCGTGCGCGCGTTCACGCTCGAGCAGTGGCGCGAGCTCGGCCGCCGCTCGCTGTTCGACGTGATGTCGGCCGAGGGCGACTACTACAACATGCGCATCGCGCAGGTCAACTCGCTGTTCGACGCCGAGCAGGTCGTCGCGATGATGTGGTCGCAGGGCCGCGGCGTGATGGCGCCGCTGCGCTGAGCCCGCCCGGCCGCCCGACGGGCGCTCAATCGTCGCCGTGCGTCTGGCCGAGGCTCTCGGCGATCGGCGTGCCCGGCTGGCCGCTGAAGAAGTAGGGCGCGCGCCTGACCTGGCGCGGCGCGACTTCGTCGAGCGTCGCCGCGTCGTACAGGCGGCCGTTCTGCATGACCTGCACGACGCGGTCGCTCTGGCGGATGTCGGCGAGCGGGTTGCCGTCGATGATCACGAGGTCGGCGAGCTTGCCGACCTCGAGCGAGCCGAGGTCATGATCGAGGCCCAGGTAATGCGCGGGGTTCAGCGTCGCGTTGCGGATCGCCTCGAGCGGCGTCGCGCCGCCGAGCACCATCATCCACATCTCCCAATGCGCGCCGAGGCCCTCGCGCTGGCCGTGCGCGCCGATATTGATGCGCACGCCGGCCTTGGACAGCGCGTTGACGTCCTGCGCCACGCGCAGCACGTTGAAGTCCTCGTCGGGCGCGGTCTCGCGGCGCACCGCGCGCGCGTCGAGCAAGGCGGCCGGCACATGTTTCGTCAGCAGCGGGTGCTTCCAGACCTCGGTGCGCGCGTACCAGTAATGCTCGCCGTCGAGGCCGCCGTAGGCGACGTTGAAGGTCGGCGTGTAGCCGACCTCGGTCTGCGACCACAGCTCGCGCACGTCGTCGTAGCTCCTCTCGACCGGGATCGCGTGCTCGACGCCGGTATGGCCGTCGACGACCATGCTCATGTTCTGCTCGAACAGCGAGCCGCCCTCGGGCACGACCATCATGCCGGTCGCGCGCGCGGCGGCGACGATCTGCTGGCGCTGGTCGCGGCGCGGCTGCTGGTAGCTCTTGACGCTGATCGCGCCGTCGGCCTTGAGGCGGCGCAGGTGCGTGAGCGCGTCGTCGTAGCCGTTCACGACGGCCGTGAACGGCGTGCGCGCGCCGTACAGGATCGTGCCGGTCGAGTAGATGCGCGGCGCGACGACGAGGCCGGCGCGCTGCATCTCGCCGTGCGTGAAGATCTGCGCCGAGTCGTTGCTCGGGTCGTGCAGCGTCGTCACGCCGAAGGCCAGCGACGCGCCGTCGATCCAGCTGCGCTGCGGGATCAGGCCGTCCTCGCCCATGCTGCCGTGCCAGTGCGCGTCGACGAAGCCCGGCACGATGGTCTTGCCGTGCACGTCGATGCGCCGCGCGTCGGCCGGCACCGCGACGCTGCCGCTCGCGCCGACCGCGACGATGCGGTTCGCGTCGACGACGAGCGTGCCGTCCTCGATGACCTGGTCGCCCTTGAGCGTCGCGATGCGCGCGCCGACCAGCGCGATGCGGCCGCTCGGCTTGTCGCTGGGTGCGCTGAAGCCGATCTTCACGCCTTCGGCCGCGGGCGTGAAGGGCTTGGCGTCGCCGGGCGCGAAGGCCTCGGCGAGCTTCACGCGGAACAGCTGGTCGCCGAGCGTGTAGGTCACGCTCGCGGCGTCGGCCGCGAAGCGCAGGTTCTCGGCCGCGTCGCGGTCGAGGCGGCGCAGCGGCAGGCTGTCGGCCTGCGCGCTCAAATTCAGCGGCTTGCCGACCGCGGGCAGCGGCAGCAGGTAGGCGTGGAAGCGCTCGGTGAAGCCGAGCCAGCGGCCGTCGGGCGAGACGCGGTAGTCGCTCGCGTACTCGCTCGTCGCGAGCGTCGTCTCGCGGCGCTCGTGCAGGTCGATGCGCACGAGGCTGTAGGCGCGCTCGACCTCGCTTTTCTCGGCCTCGCGGCTCACGAACAGCTCGTCGTCGCGCGCGCCGAACTGCGGCGCCTCGCCGTCGGCCGTGATGCGCTCGGGCGCGGTGCTGCTGTCGGCCGCGGCGACGTAGACGCCGAGGTTCAGGCCCCACCAGGGCGAGGTCAGGAAGCCGCCGCGCGCTTTCTCGTAGGCGAGCGTGCGGCCGTCGGGCGAGAACTGCGGCGCGAGGTATTTGCCGGGCTCGCGCGTGATCACGGTCTCGGCGCCGCTCGCGAGCTCGAGCACGCGGACCTCACCGAGCTTCGCGTCGTTCCAGGTCACGAACGCGAGCCGGCTGCCGTCGCGCGACAGCGCCGGGTAGTACTCGAAGCGGTCGTCGGCCGTCGTGAGGCGGCGCGCGTCGCCGCCCGCGAGCGGCTTCGCGTACAGGTGGCCGAGCGCCGCGAAGATCACAGTCTTGCCGTCGGGCGTGACCTGGGCCCAGCGCAGCTGGTGGACGTCGAAGCGCTCGGGCGCGACGACCTGGGGCACGCGCAGCGCCTCGCGGACCTCGCGCGTGTCCTTGACGTGGAAGGGGATCTCGGCGGCGCTGCCGGCGCCGCCGGCCGCGAACGGGTCGACGCGCCAGAGCCGGCCCTGGCCCCAGACGACGATGGTCTTCGCGTCGGGCGTCCACGCGAAGTTCGGGTAGACGCCCCACATCGCCCAGATCTCCTGCATGTCGCGGTCGAGGCCGCCCCAGACCGGGCGCTCCTCGCCGCTGTGCAGGTCCTTGAGGAACAGCGTGCTCTGCATGCGCACGCGGCGCACGAACGCGAGCCAGCGGCCGTCGGGCGAGGGCACCGGGCGCACCGCGCCGCCGGGGCCGGACACGAAGCGCTCGACCGAGCCGTCGTGCAGGTCCTGGCGGAAGATCGCGTACAGGCCCTTGTTGCCGTCCTTGTTGTACTCGAATACATGGCCGGGCGCGACCTCGTGCGAGTAGTACAGGTAGCGGCCGTCGGGCGACAGCGCGGGCTCGCCGAGGTCCTTCTGCCAGTCGGGCTTCTCGTTCAGCGCGATACCCTTGCCGTTCGCGGCGCCGTCGGCCGCGTAGAGCCAGATCTCGCCCGAGCCGGCCGAGCGCGTGCCCGTGTAATGCTTCTTCACGGCGATGAAGCGGCCGCTCGGGTCCCACACCGGGTTGTTGAGCATGCGGAAGTCTTCATGGCTGACTTCGCGGGCGTGGCTGCCGTCGGCGTCCATGACCCAGAGATTGTCGCCGCCGCCCGCGTCGCTGGTGAAGGCGATGCGCTTGCCGTCGGGCGAGAAGCGCGCCTGCTGCTCCCACGCGATCGAATGGGTCAGCGCATGGGCCTCGCCGCCGCCGATCGGCAGCGTGTAGAGGTCGCCGAGCAGGTCGAACACGAGGGTCCGGCCGTCGGGGCTCACGTCGACGTTCATCCAGGTGCCCGTCTGCGTGTCGATCTTGACGGTGCGCGCCGGGCCCGGCGGGTGATTGACGTCCCAGGCCGGCTTGGCCGGGTCGGCAGCGCGAGCCGGGGTCTGGGCGGCGAGGGCGGACGCCGCGAGCGCGGCGGCGAAGGCGAGGGCGTGGAGCTTCATGGGCGAGCGCAGGCGCGTGGCGAAACGGGCTTTGTAGCACCGTCGGGCCCGGCCGTCCGCAAGTCACGGCGCGTAAACCCGGGGATCGACGACTGTCGGGTTTGCGCCGAACTCGGGCCGGTTTCGGGCCCGTTTCCGCGCGCTGGCGGGGCGCGCGCCGACGACAATCGCGCCCATGCGATTCAGTCTCGTCATGGCCACCCATCTGCGCGCGAACCTGCTGCGGCGCGCGCTCGCGTCCGTGCTGGCCCAGGACGCCGCGCTGCTCGCGCAGCTCGAGATCATCGTCGTCGCCGACGCGCTCGACGCGGCGACCGGCGCCGTGCTCGCCGAGCTGCTGCGGCCGCAGGACCAGTTCCTGCGCCGCAACGGCCGGCCCGGCCCGGCCGAGAGCCGCAACGCGGCCTTCGGCCTCGCGCGCGGCGAATGGCTGATGTTCCTCGACGACGACGACACGTGGACGCCGAGCCACCTCGCGCGCCTCGACGAGGTGCTGCGCGGCGACGCGAGCGGCCACCCCTGCTGGTACTCGGACACCGTGTTCCAGTACGAGGACCGCGGCCTCGACCAGGGCGCGCAGGGCGTGCAGACGCTGCGCCAGGAGGCGCTCGACCTCGGCGGCCGCGACGTCGCTCAGATCTTCGTCAAGAACTTCATCCCGAACAACACGCTGGTGTTCAAGCGCAGCCTGCTCGACGGCCTGAGCGTCGACCCGCACCTGGCCTCGCAGGAGGACTGGGACTACCTGCTCGGCGCCGCGAGCCGCGCGCTGCCGCGCCACTACCGCGGCGGCGGCGCGATCGTCCACAAGGACGTCAACCCGGGCACGCGGCGCGGCTCGCAGGCGAGCAGCAACGACCAGACCGTCGTGCTCGACTTTCTCCATGTCTACCGGCGCTGGCCGGCGCCGACGCCCGAGCTCAAGGCGCAGCGCCAGGCGCTGCTGAAGTCGGTCGGGCTGGACCTGCCGGTGAACTGGTTCTGAGCATGGCGGCCGGCATCCCGCTTTTCAACGTCGTCATCCTGCAGCCGCATGGCTTCGGCGCGTCGCTGTGCTTCATCGACCACGCGCGCTACGCCCGGCACCAGCTGCGCCGGCTCGGCGCCGAGGTGCTGCTGAGCAAGAACCGCCTGCGCGAGGACGCCGTCAACCTCGTTTTCGGCCCGCACCTGGGCTTCAAGCCCGAATGGGCCGAGCGCCACTGCTGCATGCTCTTCAACCTCGAGCAGCTCGGCGAGGGCGGCGCCAAGCTCGGCGCGGACTACCTCGCGCTGCTGCGCGGCAGCGTCGTGGTCGACTACGACGCCGGCAATCTACCGGCCTACGCGAGCGTGCCGGGCGAGGTGCCGATCGTCTCGTTCCAGTACGCGCCCTACCTCGAACGGGCCGACGCGGTGCCGCTCGAGCAGCGTCCGATCGACCTGCTGTTCTTCGGCGCGATGAACCCCAAGCGCGAGGCCTTCATCCGGCGCGTCCAGGCCTGTGGGCGCCAGGTCACGAGCTTCAACTACCCGTATTTCACCGAGGAGCGCGACCAGTTCGTGCGCCAGGCCAAGGCGGTGCTCAACTGCCACTATTATGATTCGAGCCGCTTCGAGCAGGCGCGTGCGTTCCACACGCTGTCCTGCGGCACGCCGTTCATCTCCGAGCGGCGCGACACGACGCATCCGCCGGCCGCGTTCGAGGACGCGGTCAGCTGGATCGAGGGCGCCGACCTCGAGCGCTTCTTCACCGACGAGTTCGCGTCGCCCGCCTGGTACGCGCGCGCGCGCGGCCAGCTCGCGGCGTTCCGGCGCACCGATCCGCGCGCCGAATGGCAGCGCCTGTTCGAGCTCGGCTGCGCCGCGTACCGGCGCCATCTCGAGCGCGGCCGCGCCGTGCCGTGGCGCCCGCTCACGCTGAACCTCGGCTGCGGCGTCGACTACCAGCCGGGCAGCCTCAACGTCGACCGGCTCGCGGCCGTGCAGCCCGACCTCGTGCTGGACTTCTGCGAGCCGCTCGCGCTGCCGCTGCGCGCGCCGGCGCGGCGCGGCGTCGAGGTCGAACTCGCGGCCGGCGCGTTCACGCAGGTGCAGGCGCGCCAGGTGCTGCAGCAGGCGCGCGACCTGCCGGTGCTGATGGGCAATGTGCTCGCGCTGCTCGCGCCGGGCGGCCTGTTCGAGATCGAGGTGCCGGTCGAGGGCTCGGGCGTCGCCTGGGCCGACCCCGCGGCCGTGCGAAGCTTCAACGAGCACAGCTGGACCGCGTTCTGCGAGCATTTCTGGACCCAGCGCTGGACCACGCATCGCTTCGAGCCGGCCGGCGTCGTCTGGCTGGACGCGGCCATGGCCGCGTGCGAACGGCCCAAGGCCGCCTATATGCGCGTGACCCTGCGCAAGATCGAGACCTCGCTGCGCGAGCGCTCGCGGGTGCGCATCATGGGTCCGGACTTCGGCGGCCTGCCCGACGATACCCAGCCATGACGGTGGACCGGTCTTGAAGCGCCTCGTCGTCTACACGGTGCTGACCGGCGGCAAGGAGCCGCTCGGCAATCCGCTCGTCTGGCTCCCGCCCGGCAGCACCACCGACCTCGAGCTGAGCTTCGTCTGCTTCACCGACCGGCCGGCGCTGCAATCGCCGGTCTGGGAGATCCGGCCGATCGGCGACCAGCCGCTGCCGGGCGAGAAGCTGTCGCGTCGCCCCAAGGCGATGCCCCACGAGTACCTGCCGGACTTCGAGTACAGCCTCTACGTCGACAACGTCATCGTCTTCAAGCGCCTGCCGCAGGCGAGCGACCTCGCGACGACGCGGCCCTATCTGTTCAAGCTGTTCCGCCACGAGGTGCGCGCGCATCTCGAGGAGGAGGCGGCCGTGATCGCCCAGGTCGCCTACGACGGCATGGACCGGCTCGGCGCCCAGCTCGACTTCTACGAGAAGTTCGCGCCGATCGCGCAGATCGGGCCCCTGTCGACCTGCCCGGTGATCTTCCGCGAGCACCGCCATCCGGCCGTCGTGCGCTTCGGCGTGACCTGGTGGGAGCAGATCCTCAACTTCAGCAAGCGCGACCAGATGTCCTTCGACTTCTCGGTCCGGCACAGCGGCGTCGAGCTCGAGCGGCTGCCGGGCACGCGGCGCGACAGCGACCTGATCTTCCACGACACCAAGATCCAGCCCAAGCGCGTGATCGCCAATTTCGATCCGCAGCGCTACGCCTGGGTGAACCGCGCCGACCCGGCCGCGCGGGTCGATCCGGTGCGCCATTACCTCGACCACGCCGAGCGCGACTCGCGCCTGTTCATGCGGCGCCTCGAGGTCTTCGAATACCTGTGCCAGCGCTTCAAGTCCAGCCTCGGCGAGCGCGTCGCGCCGCGGCGCCGGCTCGGCCGCGCACTGCAGGACCTGCTGCAGGACCGCGTCGGCCGCGTCGGCCGCACGCTGCTGCTGCGCGTGCACGAGCCCGGCGAGACCGCCTACCAGGCCGACGAGATGCTCGCGGCCGAGCAGGTGCTGTGCCTGTTCCTCGGCGTGCGCGACGGCGTGCGCGCCGAGGTCGACGCGGGCCAGCTCGCGACCGGCCTGCTCGTCTACGGCGCGCCCGACGACGCGGCCGCGCGCTTCGACGCCGTGCTCGTGCTCGGCGCGTCGGCGCCGCTGTGGGGCGCGCTCGAGGGCCTGCTGCGCCATGCGCTGAAGCCGGCCGGCGGCCTGCTGTGCGCGCTCGGCGGGTCGCCCGGCACGGTGGGCCAGGCGGCCGCGTTCGAGGCCGCGCTCGGCGCGCGCCTGGGCGTGCCCGCGCGCCTGAGCCTCGGCGGCTCGCTGCACGACTCGGTCGAGGGCCAGCTTGGCAATACGGTCGCCGTCGTGCAGTGGGGCGCCTGAGGCGGGCCGCCGCCGCGCCGCCTCAGCGCACCGCGACGAGGTCCTTGCGGATGAACAGCGCGTTGCCGGCCTGCTGCGGGTAGCCGAAGTAGACGTCGTTGAGCGTGAAGCCGATGGCGTCGAGGAAATGGCAGTAGCCGAGGAAGGGCACCTGGTCGCGGTAGAGCTCGTTGCGCATGACCTCGGTGTAGATGTACTTGATCTGCGGCAGCGTGCGCGACGCGCCGCGCAGGATCTGGAACTCGGCCCCCTGGCAGTCCATGAACAGCAGGTCGAGCGCGGCCGTCACGTGGCCCTGGCCGTTCGCGGCGAGACGCTCGAGCACGCCGTCGACGGTCGCCGACTCGAGGTCGAGCGCGTGGGTGAACTGCACCTGCGGGTTGACCGTCAGGTGGGTGCCCGGCGCGAGGATGCTGCTGCTCATGCCCGCGTTGCTCGCGACGTTGAAGCGGTAGCGCCGGCCCGCGGCGTCGGCGCACAGCGCGTTGACGGGCAGGAAGGTCGGCGCGATCAGCGCGCAGGTCTTCTCGAGGTGGGCGAAGGGCTCGGGCAGCGGCTCGACGAACACGCCGGCGCGGATGCCGTTGTCGACGAACTCGCGCATCTCCTGGCCGTAGCTCGCGCCGAGCTGGAGCACCGCGGTCGGCGCCGGCAGGCCGAGTTCGCGCAGGCGGGGGAACAGGGAGAAGGTCATGGCGGCGTCGCGGGCTCGGGGCTCAGAACGCGCGCAGGATCAGCTCGGGCAGGCGCGGCACGTTCGGGCGGTCGAGCGGGCCCGGGATCGGCTCGTTCGAATGGCCGTGGAAGCTCGCCGCGCTGATGCGCATCCAGGTCAGCTCGAGCAGGCGCGGGAAGGGCAGGCCGCCGAGCATCACCATGCCGCCCGCGTTATTCGCGTGCAGGTGGATCACGCGGTGGGTGCGGCCGAGCTTCTCGAACACGCCGCGCGCGCGGTCGAAGAACGCGCGGTTCACGAGGTTGTGGAATTCGTGGAACTCGCCGGTCAGCACCTCGAAGCGCGCGAGGTCTTCGCTGCTCGCCTGGGTCAGGCAGTCCCATTCGGCGCCCTCGGTGTCGAACTTCAGGATCGCGTGGCGCGCCTGGCTCCAGTCGAGCATGCGGCTCATGCTCGCGAGCGAGAGGAACGGCGGCGCGTCGTCGGGGCCCCAGCCGACGCGGTGGAACTCGCAGCCCGGGTGGGTGCTCGGCGACGCGTCGATCGTGTGGTCGAACTGCAGCACGCGCGCGCCGCGCTGGGCGAGCGCCTCGTCGAAGCTGACCTCGCGGCCGATGCCGATCGACAGCACCGCGTTGCTGCGCAGCGAGGACGAGGGCATCACGTAGCCGCCGTCGGCGTCGGCGCCGATGCGGATCTTGTGGTCGCTGCTCATCTGCCAGGGCCGGATCAGGTTCAGGAAGTCGAGCACGTCGGCCTGGGTGACCGGCTGCTCCGCCGCCGGGGGCGCCTTGGGCGCGGCGGCCGCCGCTGGAACGGCCGTGCCGGCGCCCTGTTCGCTCGGGCCGCCGCCGAGGAAGTCGTTGCTGCCGAACAGGCGGGCCGTATGCAGGAAGGTCGAGGGGGAAGTGCTCATGATGTGGGTCCTCGAGAGGATGAGCTGGTCGATCAGGCCCTCGACCACCGCGGTGGCCGAGCGCGAGACGTTGAAGCCGAAGCGCCGCCCCGCGGCGTCCTCGGTGGGGTCCTGCCAGCCGGCGCCGGCGACAAGTTTTTCAGGGAGGGCGGTCTTCTCGAACACCGCGCAGTTCGGCAGGGCCGCGAAGCGCGCGTTGACCTCGGCCGCGTCCGAGCACACGAAGTAGCGCGCCGGGCTTTGGCGCACCTGCTCGAACAGCGCCGCGTCGTCGACGCGGCTGCCGAAGTCGGTCTTGCGGATGTGCAGGCCGATCACGTCGGCGCCGATGCGCTGCTCGCGCACGAACGCGGCCGCGCGGCGCGCGACCGCGGCGTTGGGGCGCAGCCGCGCGAGCGCGCGCGCGAGGTCCTCGGGCGGCACGAAGTCCGGGATCAGGTTGTTGTAGTAGACGACGCTGCGGCCGCTCGCGAACGGCGCCGCGTAGTCGGCGTAGCCGCGCAGGCCGCGGTTGATCACGAGCTGCTCGGGCGCGAAGCCGAGCTGGTTTTCGTGCATCAGCAGCAGATGCTCGCGCTCGTGCGCCTTGTAATGCTCGATCGACAGGTCGTCGACCGGCAGATCGCATTCGAACAGCGCGTCGAACGGCGCCTCGCACCAGTTGTTGATCGGCCAGGAGATCCGCCAGTCGCCGCCGAAGCGCTCGCGCAGCACGAGCGCGAAGATCAGCGCGTTGAAGCGGTTGCTCAGGCCGCCGTCGCACAGGACGTGGTGGACCGGCGCGGCGGCGACCGGCGCGCTCGGCAGATCCAGCGGCGCGGCGGGCGCCGGCCGCGGCAGGAAGGTCGGGTAGACCTCGGCCCACCACAGCAGCAGCACGGCGAGGTTCCAGGCCTTGAAGCCGGCGACCGGCTGGCCGCTGTACAGGCGCGTCATCAGCAGCGCGATCGCGTCGAGGTCGAGCACCTCGGCGACCGGCGTGCGGCGCAGCTGCTCGATCGCGCCCATCAGCCGGCCGTGCAGCGGCGCCATGATGTAGCCGGGCGGCACCGAGAAGCCCATCTTGGGCCGCTCGATCACCGACGCCGGCAGGTGGCGCGCGACGAGGTCGCGCAGCACCTGCTTGGACGCGCCCGCCGCGGGGATCTTCATGGCCCGCGGCAGGCGCGCGGCGAACGCGAAGACCTCGTTGTCGAGAAAGGGGAAGCGGCCCTCGAGCGAATGGGCCATGCCGATCTTGTCGGCCTTCATCATCAGGTCCTCGGGCAGCCAGGTCCGTAGCTCGTAGGTCTGCATGCCCGACAGCAGCGTGTCGGCGCGGTCGAAGCCCGCGCGGTAGCGCAGGTGCGCGGCCGGCAGGGCCTTGTCGCGCAGCCAGTCGTTCGCGTCGGGGTTGTAGGCCGCGCGCAGGAAATACTGGCCGAACGCCGCGTCGCGCGAGAGCTGGCCCTCCTGCGCGACGAGCTGGTGCTGGGCGTAGCCGGCGAACAGCTCGTCGCCGCCTTCTCCGGACAGCATCACGGTGACGTCCTCGGCGACGCGCTGGCACAGCCGCGACAGCGCGAAGCAGGCCGGGTCGGCGATCGGCTCGTCGAGCTCGCGCAGCACGCGGTCGGTCTGCGCGCGCAGCTCGTCCTGGGTGATGCACAGCTCGATATGGTCGAGGCCGAAGCGCTGCGCGACGTCGCGCGCGTAGGCGAACTCGTTGACCTCGGGGAAGCCGATGCTGTAGGTCTTCAGGTTCGCGCCGGCCTTGTGCACGTAGGCGGCGATCGTGCTCGAGTCGAGGCCGCCCGACAGCAGCACGCCGATCGGCACCTCGCCCATCAGCTGGCCGCGCACCGAGCGCGTGAGCAGCGCGTCGAGTTCGTCGACGTAGTCGGCCGCGCTGCGGTCCGGCGCGGGCTCGGCGATCTCGAGCGCCGCGAACGCGCGCGCGGGCTGGCGGCGCCCGCCCTCGAAGCGCAGCAGCTGGCCGGCCGGCAGCTTCTCGATGCGGCGGAACTGGGTGCGCGGCGCGAGGTTGTAGCGCATCGCCAGGTAGTCCTGGAAGCCCTGCGGGTCGAGCGAGAGGTCGAGGCCCTCGAGGCCCAGCAGCGCCTTGAGCTCGGACGCGAACGCGATGCAATGCTCGTCCTCGTAAACGTACAGCGGCTTCGCGCCGAAGCGGTCGCGCGCGAGCACGAAGCTGTCGCGGTCCTCGTCCCACAGGCACACGGCGAACATGCCGTTGAGCGCCGCGAGCGCGTCGTCGCCATGGGCGAGCCAGCTCGCGAGCACGACCTCGGTGTCGGTATGGCTGACGAAGGGGAAGCCGGCCTCGAGCGGCGCGCGCAGCGCGGCCCAGTTATAGACCTCGCCGTTGTAGACGATGCCCTGGCGCCGGCCCGGCGCGTAGAACGGCTGGTTGCCGGCCGCGCCGCGGTCGACGATCGCGAGGCGCAGGTTGACGAACAGCGCGCGCTCGCTGCGGTGCAGGCCGAACGCGTCGGGGCCGCGGTGGTGCAGGCTCTGCCGGAACAGCGCGGCCGCGCGGTCGAGCCGCTGCGGGTCGGCCGAATGCTTGAGCCAGATGCCTGCGATACCGCACATGTGCGCGCTTTTCCCCGAGTTTGAAAGCCAGGATTGTCGGTCCCGCGCGGCCCGGCCATCCGCCGAATTGGGCGGTCAGGGCGACCCAGTCTCCTGTTCGACCCAGCGGAAGCGCAGCTTGCCGACCGAACCCTGGTGGCCCTGGACGAGGATCTTGTGGTTGATCAGCGCCTGGTTGCGCGCCTGGTCGCGGTTCAGCGACTCGGTGCGGACCTTGAGCTGCTCGAACGCGATGTCCGTGAACAGCACCTCGGGGCCCACGTAGTGGCGCCACATATGGTGGAAGTGCACGTCCTCGAAGCCGTAATGGCCCGAGAAGTCCTCGTCCTGGCCGCCGGCCGCGAAGTAGCCGCGCTTGGTCAGGAGCAGCGTGTTGATATGCGGGTCGACCTCGACGCCGTTCTCGATACGGCGGAAGTTGTAGAGCGTCTTCGCGTCGAGGCGCGGCAGGTTCGCGACGAGCTTGACGAGCGCCATCGCGTCGCACATCGCGTCGATGTCGAAGAACAGCAGCCAGTCGGCGCGCGCCATCAGCGCGCCGAGGTTCTTGCAGCCCGGCATGTTCCAGTCGATGTCGTCGGTCACGCGGAACAGGCGCAGGTTCAGCGCGCCGCGCTCGATCGCGAGCGGCGGGTCGGAGAAGTCGTCGACGACGATGAACTCGAGGTGCTGGGTGAGCTCGGGCGGCAGCGATTTCCAGAACTGGACGTGGCGCGCGACCGCCGCGGGCTGGTCGTAGACATGGGTGACGAGGCTGAGCAGCGGGATCTGCATGGGCGGTGGCCTGTGGTTCAGGGATGGCGCGTGAGCGGGTTCGCGGCCTCGACGCCATGCGAGGCGACGACGAACTGCGGGTTGATGTAGAGCGCCGCGCCGCGCGCGCGCAGCTGGGCGTGCAGGGGCACGTGTTCGCAGACCTCGCGCCCCTCGGCGAGGCCGATGTAGCGCGCGCCCGCGAGCGCGGCGGCCTTGTACACGCCCATGCCGCCGAACGCCGAGTCCACGGGCAGCCACGACTGCAGGTGGCGCAGGTCGATCTGCGCGTAGGACGCGGCGAAGTGCACGGCGAGCGGCTGGCCCAGCGCCGCGTCCATGACGGTGCCGAGCGTCATGTAGTCGTGCGGGCACAGCACCGGGTGGCGCAGCGCCCAGACGTCGTAGTAGATGCCCGCGTTGACCGGGAATACCGCGTCCCAGCAGGGCTCGAGCGCGAAGCTCGACAGGAACGCGCCCTCGCTCGGGTGCTCGGGCGTCACGAGGCCGTCGATGTCGACGACGCAGACGTAGTCGGGCGCGAGCGCGAGCGCGCGCTCGAGCAGGCGGTTGCGGCCGTAGGCGAGGCGCGCGGTGCGCTCGCTCAGCAGCTCCTTGAGGCCGGGCTCCTGGATCAGCTCGACCGGCTGCGTGGCCGCGAAGCGGCGGATCCGCGCGGCCGTGTCGTCGGTCGAGTCGTTCTCGAACACGAGGAGGCGCCAGTCGGCGAACAGCGCGCCGAGCGCGGCGACGCGCGCGAGCGTCGCGTCGGTCGCCGCGCCGCATTGGCGCGCGCAGCCGACGAAGACGATGCGCTTGTGCTCGAGCAGCGCCCGCGTCGCCGCGGCGTCGAGCGGCGCAAGGCGCTCGGTCTGCACGGCGAGGTCGGCGACGCCGCCGTGCAGCACGTCGACGCGCAGGTGGCGCGCGTTGCTCGGGCGCGCGAACTCGACGCGGAAGGTCGCGCCGCCGTCGCAGACGACGCGCGCGGGCAGCGGCTCCCAGTCCCTGGCCTGGAGCGCGCGCGACGCGCTGACGACGACGTCGAGCAGGCGCGCGTCGGCGCGCGCGCGGCCGCTCAGGCCGCTCAGGAAGTCCTGCGCGGCGTTGGCGACGACGAAGCTTGTGGCGGCCATCAGAACAGCTCCACCAGGCGCCGCGTGACCGCGCCCCAGGAATAGTCGCGTGCGAGCTCGGCGCGCACGCGCTCGCGCGTCGCCGCGTCGGGCCGGCGGCCGTCGACGATTTCGGTCATCGCAGCGATCAGGTCGTCGACCTCGGGGATCACGAACACGCCGTCGACCTGCGGCTGATCGGCCCTGCTGCCCGGTCGCGTCGCGATGCGCCGGCCCATCTCGGCCGGCACGAAGTCGTCGGTCGCGCCACCGGCGCTGACGATGACGGGCGTGCCGCAGCCGAGCGCCTCGAGCACCGGCAGGTTGAAGCCCTCGGCGCGGTACGGCGACACATAGGCGTCGGCGAGCGAGTACAGCGCCTGCAGCTGGCCGAGGTTCAGGCTCGTCGACAGCAGCACGATGCCGTCGCGCACGACGGCCTCGCCGACCTGCGGCCAGCGCTGGGTCAGCGTCGCGAAGGTGCTCTCGACGGAGAGGCCGTACAGCGCCTTGTTGTCCTTGAGCACGAGCCGCACCGGCAGGCCGCGCAGGCGCAGCTGGGCGAACGCGAAGATCAGCAGGTCGAGGCCCTTGTTCCAGGTCGACACGCCGACGTTGCAGAACACCGTCTCCTCGGGCTTGAAGCCGAGCGCGGCGCGCGCCTGCTCGCGCGCCGCGGGCGGCAGCGGCGTGAAGCTGTCGGTCTTGAAGCCATGCGGCACGACGGCGACCTTCTCCGGCGCGAAGCCGTAGTCGACCGCGCGCGCGCGGGCCCAATGGCTCGGCGCGATCGCGAAGTCGTCGCCCTGGGTCAGCGCCGCGGCCGTCAGGTCCTGGGGGTCGAAGCATTCGGGCGTCAGGCCGAACTCGGTCACGACGAAACTCGCGTTGCGGCGCGCGAAGCCCGGGCGCACGGGCCGCACCGGCGACATCATGCGCAGGCAGACGTCGAGCGGGCCGGCCGGTTCCTCCGGCGGCGGCAGGCTGTCGATCACGGCACGTTCCTCGGCCGAGAAGCCCGCGTCGAGCTGCTTGGCGTTCCAGTGCGGCAGCAGATAGGGCGCGTCGCGGTGGAACAGGCGCCAGCCGGGCAGCCGCGCCAACGCGAGGATCTGGTTCTGGTTGACCATCGCGATCGAGTGGTTGACGCCGCGCCAGCCCTCGATGCACATCGATCTCGTATTCATGATGCCCATGCGGCAGCCTGCACCCTCGCCCGAAGTTCAAGCGCATTGTGGCCGCGAATGCAAGGCGGCCAAGGCCGGATAAGCCGCCGCCTTCGCGGCCGGTTGTTGCAAACGCGACAACGATGCGGCAGCGGGCGCGGGCACAAGATCACGGAATTCGGCGCGCATTGCGCCCACCCTGATGCGCGCTCGCGGCCGTCGGCGCACATTGCGCCTGCTGCCTCAGCGCGATGTCGGGCGGCACCGCATGGGCCGTTTGGAGGCGTCGCAGAAACGGCTTGATCGTATGCGTTACCCCCAATCCAAGTCCGAGAGCAACGAGCTGCTGCGCCTGCTGCTGCCGCGCATCGCCCAGCATGGCAGCGGCTGCCAGCCGCCGAGCTACACGCTGTGGTACGAGTACGTGTCGGGCAGCAACGCGGGCCTGCGCGAGGCGCTCGACGCGCGCCTCGCCGACGCGCGGCCGCTGAGCCTCGAGGAAACCCACGCGTTCTACGCGAAGCACATCGCCGAGCGCGACGTTGTCGCGACCGACGACCTCCAGCACCAGCTGCAGCGCACGCTCGACGGGCTCGCCCAGATGGCCTCGGACGCGGGCAGCGAGGCGCTGCGCTACGGCG
The DNA here is from genome assembly GCA_019232985.1 of Roseateles sp. Next base: position 36,443 of record JAFAMW010000036.1, read on the forward strand.
CGTCGCTGCAGGACTGCGGCGCGCGCCTCGACGCGCCGGGCGGCGCGCCGCTCGACGTCGTCGCGCTGCGCGGCGCGATCGCGGCGCTCGCGGCCGAGACGCGCCGCATGCAGGACTCGAACGAGCGCCTGAGCAGCGAGCTTGCGGCCAAGCGCAGCGAGATGCTCGATCTGTCCGAAAAGCTCGCGACCGTGCGCAGCGAGGCGCTGCTCGACCCGCTGACGGGCCTGACGAACCGGCGCGGCCTGCAGCGCACCGTCGACGAGCGCCTCGCGGCCGACGCCGGCGGGCTCGCGGGCTGGTCGCTGCTGATGGTGGACATCGACCATTTCAAGAAGGTCAACGACACCCACGGCCACCTGTTCGGCGACAAGGTGCTGCAGGCCGTCGCGCGCATGCTGCGCGCGTGCATCAAGGGCCAGGACCTGGCCGTGCGCTTCGGCGGCGAGGAGTTCGCCGTGCTGCTGCCCGACACGCCGATACAGGGCGCGGCGAGCCTCGCCGAGAGCCTGCGCCAGGCCGTCGCGCGCGGCCAGATCCGGCGCGGCGAGGGCGGGGCGGCGATCGGCCAGGTCACGGTCTCGGTCGGCGTCGCCTGCTACAAGCTCGCCGAGACCTTCGAGCAATGGATCGAGCGCGCCGACCGCGCGCTCTACACCTCCAAGCAGCGCGGCCGCGACTGCGTGACGCTGGCCGCCGCCTGAGCCCCGGCGGCCGCGCCGCGGCCCGGCTATGCGATAAACGCGGCCTGAGCAGCTTGGGGAGGCCGCGAATGAAGCGCCGCAACGTTCTGGGACTGGCCGTGCAGGCCGCGCTCGCGCGCGGCGCCGCGGCCGAGACGCTTTTCCCGTCGCCGCCGGCGAGCGCAGCACCGGCGGTCCGGCCCGGCGCGTCGGCGGCGTCGGCGCCGGGCGGCCCGGCCTTCCAGCGCGTGCGGCCGAGTGACGACGCCTGGCCCGAGCCGACCGAGTGGTACCGGCTCGACCGCGCGGTCGGCGGCCGCCTCGTCAAGCTCGACGCGCCGTTCGAGGCCTGCGCCGACCAGCCGGCCGCCTGCGCCGCGGCCTTGGCCAAGCTCGCGAACCCGTTCGCGGTCGGCGACGACCCGGCGCTCACGCAGACGAGCGGCTGGGTCGACGCGTGGAATTCCGAGGCCAGCGTCTACGCGGTCGCCGCGCACAACGCGGCCGACGTCGCCGCGGCCGTCGACTTCGCCCGCCGGAACCGCGTGCGCCTCGTCGTCAAGGGCGGCGGCCACAGCTACCAAGGCACCTCGGACTGCGCCGACTCGCTGCTCGTATGGACGCGCGAGATGAAGCGCGTCGAGCTCCACGACGCGTTCGTGCCGCAGGGCACGCAGCTCGCGCCGCAGCCGGCCGTGAGCCTCGGCGCGGGGGCGATGTGGTGCGACGCCTACGACGCCGTGACGACGCGCGGCGGCCGCTACGTGCAGGGCGGCGGCTGCACGACGGTCGGCGTCGCGGGGCTCGTGCTCAGCGGCGGCTTCGGCAATTTTTCGAAGGCCTTCGGCACGGCCGCAGCGCACCTGCTCGAGGCCGAGGTCGTGACCGCCGACGCGCAGGTGCGCGTCGTCAACGCGGTCCAGGACCCCGAGCTGTTCTGGGCGCTCAAGGGCGGCGGGGGCGGCAGCTTCGGCGTCGTCACGCGGCTCACGCTGCGCACCCACGCGCTGCCCGAAACCTTCGGCGGCCTGTTCGGCGGCGTCACGGCCGACAGCGACGCGGGCTGGCGGGCGCTGATCGAGCGCGTCGTCGCGTTCTGCGCCGAGGCGCTCGTGAATCCGCATTGGGGCGAGCAGATCCGCTTCGAGGGCGAGCGCCAGCTGACGCTGTCGCTCGTGTTCCAGGGCCTGAGCCGCGAGCAGGCGCTCGCCGTATGGGCGCCGTTCGTCGCCTGGGTCCAGGCCCAGCCGGGCCTCAGGATCCACAGGCCCGTCGAGGCGCTCGCGCTGCCGGCCCGGCATTTCTGGGACCCCGAGTTCATGCGTGTGCACGCGCCGCCGGGGGCCATGGTCGCCGACGCGCGGCCCGGCGCGCCCGCGCACCACGCGGCCTGGGGCGGCGACCTCGGCCAGGTCGGCTGGTTCATCCACGGCTACCAGTCGGCCTGGCTGCCGCGCGGCCTGCTCGCGCGCGAGCGCCAGGCGGCGTTCGTCGACGCGATCGTCGACTGCAAGCGCCGCTGGGACCTCGCGCTGCACCTGAACAAGGGCCTCGCGGGCGCCGACGCGGCGACGCTCGCGGCGGCGCGCGACACGGCGACGAACCCGCAGGTGCTCGACGCGTTCGCGCTCGCGATCGTGGCGGGCGGGGGCGACCCGGCCTATCCAGGTCAGGCGGGCCGGGCGGGCCAGGCCGCGCCCGACCTCGCGGCCGCGCGGCGCCGCGCCCAGACGATCCGCGACGCGATGGCCGCGCTGCGCCGTATCGCGCCCGACGCGGGCGCCTATGTGTCGGAGAGCGACTACTTCCTGCCGGACTGGCAGCGCGCGTACTGGGGCGAGCATTACGCGCGCCTGCTCGCGGCGAAGCGGCGCTACGACCCCGAGGGCCTGTTCTACGTCCACCACGGCGTCGGCAGCGAGCCGTGGAGCGCGAACGGCTTCGTGCGCGAAGTTTGACGGACGGGCAATAGTGCTCGCTCATACGCGGGGGCGCGGCGCCGAAGCGACGCCGCGCCACGTTCCGCCCGGGTAGAGTCGGCGGGTCTGCGAACGAGACAAGAAGAATTCCTGAATCCGGGGAGGACCACCGGCCGGCGAGGCGACTCGATGGAGAATCAGATACTGCGCGTGGAGATCGAAGCCTTCGAGCGCGAGCTCCGCGGCAAGCGGCTGCGCCAGCTGCACACGGTGCTCGGCGTCGGCTTCGCGGGCACGGCGCTGCTGGATGTGGTCGGCGCGGACTGGCGCAATTTCGCGATGGTCGGGCTGAGCGTGCTGGCGCTGGCCGGCGCCGACGCGCTGCGCCGCGCCGGGCGCCTCGGCGCCGCAAGCGTGCTCACACTCGCGGCGGTCAGCGCCGCCGTGCTGCATGGCATGTGGCTCAACCAGGGCGTTTACTCGCCTGCGCTGCTCGTGCTGCCGCTGATCCTGCTGCTCGCCCATGTGCTGCTTGGCGGGCGCGCCGCGCTTGCGGCGGCGGTGCTGACCTGTGCGGCGCTCGCGGCGATGGGCTGGGCCCAGCTGTCGGGCTTGCACGCGTTCCGCGTCACGCCGGTGACCTGGACCTTCATCGGCTACGAGATGGTCTTCGTCGCAGCCTTCGTGGGCGTGGCGCGGCTCGTCTCGCGGGATCAGCGCGACGGCATGGAGCGCCTCGTCGTCGAGATCGCGCGCGTGCGCGAGTCCGAGGCCCAGCTCGCCCACCTTGCCGACCACGATGCGCTGACCGGCCTGCCGAACCGGCGCCTGTGCATGGAACTCGGCGAGAAGGCGCTCGCCGCGAGCCGGCGCCAGGGCAGCGTGTTTGCGCTGCTGTTCATCAATATCGACCGCTTCCGCGCCGTCAACGACTCGTTCGGCCACGCCGCCGGCGACGAACTGCTGTGCTGGATCGCGCGCCGCCTCGGCGAGATCGTGCGCGAGGCCGACGTCGTCGCGCGCCACGGCGGCGACGAGTTCGTCGTGCTGCTCGGCCAGCTGCCGACGCCCGAGGAGGTCGCGAGCGCGGCCTCGCGCGTGCTCCACAGCCTGTCCGAGACGGCCGAGGTCGCCGGCGTCAGCGTGCCGATGTCGGCGTCGATCGGCGTCGCCGTCTACCCGAGCGAGGGCAGCGACTTCGAGACCCTGCTGCGCCACGCGGCGACGGCCGCGCAGCACGCCAAGGACGCCGGCCGCAACGTCATCCGCTACTTCAGCGACGAGATGAACGCGAACATGGTCGAGGACCTGAACCTGCAGGCCGAGTTCCGCCCCGCGCTGCTGCGCGGCGACTTCCGCCTGCACTACCAGCCCGTCGTCGACCTCGCGAGCGGCCGCATCGTCGGCGCCGAATGCCTGCTGCGCTGGATCCACCCCGAGCGCGGCCTGATCCCGCCCGTACGCTTCGTGCCGCTCGCCGAGCGCAGCGGCTTCATCGTCGACCTCGGCAGCTGGGTCATCGAGCAGGCCGTCGAGCGGCTCGCGGCGTGGCGCGGCACGGCGCTCGACGCGGTCGTGCTGTCGGTCAACGTCTCGACGATCCAGTTCCGCCGCGGCACGCTCGACGCGGTCGTCGCGGCGGCGCTCGACCGCCACGGCGTGCGCGCCGGGCGCCTCAAGCTCGAGGTCACCGAGTCGGCGCTGATCCACGACGCCGAGCGCTTCGTCGCGATGCTGCAGGCGCTCAAGTCGATCGGCGTCGGCCTGGCGATCGACGACTTCGGCACCGGCTACTCGAACCTCGCCTACCTGCAGCGCTTCGAGATCGACGAGCTCAAGATCGACCAGGTCTTCGTGCGCCGCCTCGCCGACAACGCGCAGGACCGCGCGATCGTCCAGGCCGTGATCCAGATGGCCCATTCGCTGGGCCTGCGCGTGACCGCCGAGGGCATCGAGGACGAGGCCACGCGTGTCGAGCTGCTGCGCCTGGGCTGCGACCGCGGCCAGGGCTTCCATTTCGCGAAGCCGGCCGAGCTCGCGCGCTTTGAGCAACTCGTGCGCGAGGCGCTGCCGGCCTGAATTTGCTTGAGCGGCAGGTAGCAAAACAACAGCGTTGCCTCGCGGTGTCGCCGGTTTCAAAGTGGTTTCATTTTGCGTCAATGGCATTGACTTTAGGCTGATGCGCTCGTTATCGTCTCTGATGATGTAGTAAAACTACTCGGAGACAAACCATGACGAGCGCGTCGCGCCGCGCCGGCCCGCTGGGCCGGGGCCTGCTTTTTGCCGTTCTCGCGAGCCTGGCCGCCTGCGGCGGTGGCGGGGGCGGGGGCGGCAACGCCGGCGACGGCGGCGGCACGACGCTGCCGCTGCCGGTCGGTTTCGGCGACGCGAGCGCGCTATGGCTCGACGCGACGACGCTGGCCTGGCCGGGGGCGAGCGCGGCGAACACCTACAAGCTCTACGCGTCGGCGAACGCGAGCCTGGCGCTGCGTTCCGACGGCAGCGTCAGCGGCGCCGACGCGACGTTCACGCTCGGCGCGCCGGCCGGCTTGAGCGCCGCCGCGGCGAGCCGTTTCCCGCAGCTGTCGGGCGCGGTCGGCCTCGCGCTGCCGAGCGCCGCGCAGTCGCAGCTCGGGGCCTTGCTCAAGGAGCAGCTCGTCGTCGTCGAGCTCGACGCCGCGGGCCAGGTCACGCGCGCGACCCAGCCGCAGCTGCAGGGCGTGCTCGACGACGTCTACGCGGCGAGCGCGAAGACCCAGGCCTTCGGCGTCAGCGTCGCGGCCGACGCGACGCCGACCTTCCGGCTCTGGGCGCCGACCGCGCAGAGCGTGACGCTGAACGTC
>JAFAMW010000050.1 GCA_019232985.1 Roseateles sp.
CTCAAGCTGAGCCGGCGCGACCTGCCCGTGGCGCTGACGCGTGACGGCGTCGGCGCGACCACCGTGGCCGCGACGATGATCTGCGCGCAGCTCGCCGGCATCGAGGTCTTCGTCACCGGCGGCATCGGCGGCGTGCACCGTGGCGCGGCGGAGAGCTTCGACATCTCGGCCGACCTGCAGGAACTGGCGCGCACCAGCGTGGCGGTGGTCTGCGCGGGCGCCAAGTCCATCCTCGACATCGGCCTGACGCTCGAATACCTCGAGACCCACGGCGTGCCGGTGCTCAGCAGCGGCCAGGACGCGTTCGCCGCCTTCTATTGCCGTGACAGCGGCTTCATGGCCGACCAGCGCATCGACGATCCGGCCGAACAGGCGCGCTTCATCCGCGCGAAATGGGCGTTAGGCCTGGCAGGCGGCGTGCTGCTCAGCGTGCCCGTGCCGGAGGCCGACGGCCTGCCGCGCGAGCTCGTGGACGGCTGGATCGCGCAGGCGCTGGCCGATGCCGACACACGCGGCATCAAGGGCAAGGCCGTCACGCCTTTCCTGCTGGCGCGCATCAAGGAGCTCAGCGAAGGCCGCAGCCTCACGGCGAACATCGCGCTCGTGAAGAACAACGCGCGGGCCGGCGCGCGGCTGGCGGCGGCGCTGCAGGCGCAGCGCTGAGGGAGCTCAGGCGGCCGGCAGTGCGGCGATCGCGCGCTCGATCAGGCGCAGCGCGTGGTCGAAGCCCGCAGCAGGGCCGTAGTACGGATCGGGCACATCCTGGCCGGCCAGCTCCGGCACGAGGTCGAGCAGCAGGCGCAGCTCGGCGCGCGCGCCTTCTGGCCGCAACGCCTGGAGGTCCGAGAGGTTGTAGTGATCCATCGCGAAGATCAGGTCGTAACGCTCGAAATCAGCGGCTTCGACCTGGCGCGAGCGGAACTTGCGGTCAGCCTTGACCTCGACGCGTTCGAGCGCCGCGGCCGAGCGCGCGTCCATCGATCCGCCCACCGCGCTCGTGCCGGCAGACCGCACCGGCGAGAACTCCGGCCGGCGCGCCTTGAGCAGCATCTCGGCCATGGGAGAACGGCAGATATTGCCGAGACAGACGAACAAGACCGAAGGCATCGGATTCGCGTTCTCAGCGCGCGAGTTCTTGACGCATCGCGTCGATGACGGCCTGGTAGTCCGGCTTGCCGAAGATGGCCGAGCCGGCGACGAAGGTGTCGGCGCCCGCGTCGGCGATCTGGCGGATGTTGTCGACCTTGACGCCGCCGTCGATCTCGAGGCGGATGTCGCGGCCGCTCCTGTCGATGATGCGGCGCGCGGCCTCGAGCTTCTTCAGCGCGCTCGGGATGAAGCTCTGGCCGCCGAAGCCCGGGTTGACGCTCATGATCAGCACGAGGTCGACCTTGTCGATGACCCACTCGAGCACGTCCAGCGAGCTCGCCGGGTTGAAGACCAGGCCGGCCTGCTTGCCTTCGGCCTTGATGAGCTGCAGCGTGCGGTCCACGTGGGCCGAGGCTTCCGGGTGGAAGCTCACGAGGTCGGCACCGGCGCGGCAGAAGGCCTGCGCGAGCGCATCAACGGGCTGGACCATCAGGTGCACGTCGATCGCCGCCGGCGTGCCGTCGGGCTTGATGGCGTGCTTGCGCAGCGCCTCGCAGACCATGGGCCCGAAGGTCAGGTTCGGGACGTAATGGTTGTCCATCACGTCGAAATGGATCCAGTCGGCACCGGCCGCGAGCACGTTGCGGACCTCTTCGCCGAGGCGGGCGAAGTCGGCGGAAAGAAGGCTCGGCGCGATGCGGTAGGTGGGCTTGGTCATGGCCGCAATTCTAGTTGGGCACCTTGAACGCCTTGCGCGCGCGCACCGCCGCCGCATGCGTCTCGCATGCGTCGGCATGGTCGTTCACGAGGCCGACGGACTGCATGAACGCATGCATCGTCGTCGGCCCGACAAAGCGCCAGCCGCGCTTCTTGAGCTCCTTGGACAGGGCCTTGGACGCCGCGGTCTCGGTGGCACCGGGCGTACGCTCAGCCGGCGCGAAGCGCCAGACGAAACGCGCCAGCGAGCCCTCGGCCTCGATCAGCTCGACGCAGGCGCGCGCATTGCCGATGACGGCCTCGATCTTGCCGCGGTGCCGCACGATGCCGGCGTCCTGCAGCAGGCGCTCGACGTCGCGCTCGCCGAAGCGCGCGACCTGGCGGAAGTCGAACTCCCTGAAGGCCGCGCGAAAGGCCGGGCGCTTGTTCAGGATGGTCCGCCACGACAGGCCGGCCTGGAAGCCTTCGAGGCAGAGCTTCTCGAAGAGGCGCCGGTCGTCGGCCACGGGGAAGCCCCATTCCTCGTCGTGGTAACGCAGATATTCAGCGTCATCAGGCGCGGCGCCACACCAGGCGCAGCGCGGTTTTCCGTCGGGGGCCGTCCAGAGTTTTTCCATGGTGGGCAAGCATAATGGGCGCATGCCCAAAGCCCAATTCACCTGCAGCGTCGCCGTCCAGGCCCTGCCCGAACAGACCGACGCCGCCAAGGGCAGTTGGGCCTACAGCTACACGATCACGATCGAGAACACCGGCAACATCACCGCGCAGCTGATCGGCCGGCACTGGCGCATCATCGATTCGCGCGGACGCGAGCAGCGCGTCGACGGGCTCGCCGTCGTCGGCCATCAGCCGCTGCTGGCGCCGGGCGAGAAGTTCCAGTACAGCTCCTGGGCGCAGATCGAGACGCCGCACGGCAGCATGGCCGGGCGCTACCTCTGCGTGACCGAGGCCGCTGAAATCTTCTATGCCGAGGTGCCCGAGTTCGCCCTGGCCGACAGCGCCGGTCTGCACTGATCGGTAGCTGCCGATGTCGATGCGCGCCCGTCTCGGCGGCCTGATCGCGGCCGGCGTGCTGGCCGCCTGCTCGACGGTTCCGCTGCCGCCCGCCACGCCGGCGCCCGTCGCCACGCCAACGCCGAGCGCACCATCGGCACCGACCCTGTCGCGCGACCACGCACGCTGGATCGCCGCCGACTGGAACGATCTGCCCGGCTGGGGCGGCGACGCCGTGCTCGAGGCCTGGAGCGCCCTGCAACGCGGCTGCGCCCGCCCGGCCCCGGGCTGGGACGCCGTGTGCACTGAGGCGTTGCGTTATGCGCCGCGCGACGACGACGCCATGCTGTGGCTCATGCAGCACCTGCGGCCGTGGCGCGTCGAATCATTGGACGGCTCGGCCCAGGGCACGGCCACCGGCTACTTCGAGCCGCAGCTCGTCGGTTCGCGCACCGCCGGCAGCGCCAGCCAGGCGCCCGTACTGGCACCGCCGCGCGAGCTGTGGCGCCACCAGCCCTACCTGACGCGGCGCGAGATCGAGACCGGCAGCGCGGCCGGCGCGGAGGTCATCGCCTATGTCGACGATCCGCTCGAACTCGCCATCGCCCAGGTGCAGGGCTCGGGCCGCCTGCGCATCGACGGCACGGGCGGCGGCACGCAGTGGCTGCGTCTGTCCTATGCCGGCGACAACGGCCTGCCCTATCAGTCGATCGGCGCCTGGCTGCGCGCGCGCGGCGAGCTCAGCGACGCGTCCTGGACCGGCATCCGCGACTGGGCGCGGCGCAATCCGGCGCGTCTGCGCGAGGCGCTCTGGGCCAATCCGCGCTATGTGTTCTTCCGCGCCGAGGCGATGCCGGACCCGGCGCTCGGCCCGCGCGGCGCACAGGGCGTGGCCCTGACGCCCGGCCGCTCGGTCGCGGTGGACAAGCTCGCCGTCCCGCTGGGCACGCCGCTGTGGCTGGATACCGGTGCGCCGCTCACCAACACGCCGCTGCGCCGCCTCGTGCTGGCGCAGGACACCGGCGGCGCCATCCAGGGCGCGGTCCGCGTCGACCTGTTCTGGGGCTGGGGCGCCGAGGCCGAGGAACAGGCCGGCAAGATGAAGCAGCAGCTGCGCGTTTGGGCGCTCTGGCCGCGTTAGACAATCGCCGCCGTGAAACGCTATTACGAGCACCAGGGACGGGACATCTTCATCACCGCCGGCAGCGCGCGCGAGCTGGCGCCCGGCGCCTTCGGCATCTGCGCGATCGAAGGCGGCGCGCAGGGCTGGTCGGTCGTGCACATCGGCCCCGAGGGCGATGCGGCCGACCTCGGCGGCGAGTACTACTTCGCCACGCCCGAAGAGGCGCTGGCCTTTGTGCGCGAGCTCATCGACCTGATGGCCGCGGCCTGAAAACGCCTGCGCTGACGCCGCTGAACGACCGCGTCAGCGCAGGCCCAGCAGATCGGCTGCCAGCGCCTCGGCGACCTCGATGCCATCGACGCCCGCGCTCATGATCCCGCCGGCATAGCCCGCGCCTTCGCCGGCCGGATACAGGCCGCGCACGTTGACGCTCTGGTAGTCGCGCCCGCGGTTGATGCGCAGCGGCGAGGAGGTGCGCGTCTCCACGCCCGTCAGCACCGCGTCGGGCATGGAGAAGCCCTTGATCTGTCGCTCGAAGGCCGGCAGCGCCTCGCGGATCGCGTCCAGGCAGTAGTCGGGCAGGCTGCCCATGCCCTTCTGCTGGAGGTCGGTGAGCGTCACGCCGGGCTTGTAGGACGGCTGCACGCCGCCGAACTCCTTCGAGCGCTGGCGCTTGATGAAGTCGCCGACGAGCGCGCCCGGCGCCTTGTAGTCGCCGCCGCCAAGTTCGTAGGCGCGGCTCTCCCAGATGCGCTGGAAGGCCATGCCGTCGAGCGGGCTCACGCGGCTGCCGTCCGTCTTGCCGTCCTGGCGGTAGTCCTCGGGCGTGATGCCGACGACGATGCCCGCGTTGGCGTTGCGCTCGTTGCGCGAGTACTGGCTCATGCCGTTGGTGACGACGCGATTCGGCTCGCTGGTCGCCGCCACGACCGTGCCGCCCGGGCACATGCAGAAGCTGTAGACCGAGCGGCCGTTCTTGGCGTGGTGCACGAGCTTGTAGTCCGCGGCGCCGAGGATCTCGTTGCCGGCGTTCGGGCCGAAACGCGCGCGGTCGATGATGCCCTGCGGGTGCTCGACGCGATAGCCGATGGAGAAGGGCTTGGCCTCCATCTGCACGCCGCGCTCGTGCAGCATGGCGAAGGTGTCGCGTGCGCTGTGGCCGAGGGCGATGATGACGTGGTCGGCACGGATCTGCTCGCCCGATTCGAGCGTGAGCCCGCGCACCGCGCCGTCTTCGATGTGCAGGTCGGTGACCTTGCTCTGGAAGCGGATCTCGCCGCCCAGCGCCTCGATGTCGGCCCGCATCTTGATGATCATCGAGACGAGCCGGAAGGTCCCGACGTGCGGCTTGCTGACGTAGAGGATCTCCTCGGGCGCGCCGGCCTTGACGAACTCGGTCAGCACCTTGCGCGTGAGATGGCGCGGGTCGGAGATCTGCGAGTAGAGCTTGCCGTCCGAGAAGGTGCCGGCGCCGCCTTCGCCGAACTGCACGTTTGATTCCGGCTGCAGCACGCTCTGGCGCCACAGGCCCCAGGTGTCCTTGGTGCGCTCGCGCACCTGCTTGCCGCGTTCGAGCACGATGGGGCGCAGGCCCATCTGCGCCAGGATCAGCGCCGCCATCAGCCCGCAGGGGCCGAAGCCGACGACGACGGGGCGCCTGTCCTCGGGCCAGTCGGCCGGTGCGCGGCCAACGAACTTGTATTCGGTATCCGGCGTCGGCCGGATGTTGTGGTCGCCCTGGTGGCGCGCCAGCACGGCGCCGTCATCGCCGTCGACTTCGCAGTCGACCGTGTAGGCCAGCAGGATGTTGGTCTTCTTGCGCGCGTCGTAGCCGCGGCGGAAGACGTGGAAGGATTTCAGCTCGGCGTCCTTCAAGCCCAGGCGGGTGAGGATGGCTTCGCGCAGGGCCGGCTCGGCGTGGTCGAGCGGCAGCTTGAGTTCTTGGATGCGGATCATGGTGATTGATCAGGCAGGTCTGGAATGAAGAATGCCCCGTGCCGTGGGCGACGGGGCATCGACGCTGGAAGCCCGCAGGCTTCAGCCAGGAATCAACCCGAATGCGGACGCTTGCCCGGGTTCTTCTTCGAGCGGGTGTGCGAACCGCGCTCCTGGCTGCCGCGCTGGCCGTCGCCCTGGCGCAGGCGGGTGCCGGCGAGGCGCGGGGTGGCCTTCTTGTCGGCCTCGGTGACGATCTTGTTGCCCATGGTGGCTCCGTAGAAATTGCAAGTTACGAACAGCCTTGGAAACGGGCTGAGCCGGGCATTTTAGTGCATCAGCCGATTTCGGCCAGGCGAGCCAGCACGAGACGGGCCGAAGAGACGTTCGTTGCGCAGGGCACGTCATGCACGTCGCAGGCGCGGACAAGGGCGTTGATGTCGGGTTCGTGCGGCTGCGGCGTCATCGGATCGCGCAGGAAGATCACCGCGTCGACCTCACCCATCGCCAGGCGCGCGCCGATCTGCAGGTCGCCACCGAGCGGGCCCGAGAGCATGCGCTCGACCTCGAGCCCGACCTCGCTTTGCAGGCGCCCGCCGGTCGTGCCGGTGGCCATCAGCGTGCAGGTCTTGAGGAAGGCCGCGAACTCCAGGGCCAGAGCCACCATGGCGTCCTTCTTGTGGTCGTGGGCGATCAGGGCGAGTCTCATGCGGCAGATGATAGGCCGGCGTGGTTACGGCGGTGCGTCAATCGGCCGACTTCGGGTCGAGCACGTCGCGCAGCCCGTCGCCGAGCAGGTTGAAGGCCATGCTGACGACGAAGATCGCCGCGCCCGGCGCCGCCGCGACCCACCACTGGTCGAGCACGAAGGCACGGCCGCCGGCGATCATGGCGCCCCACTCCGGGCTCGGCGGCTGGGCGCCCAGGCCGAGGAAGCCCAGGCCCGCCGCCGTCAGGATGATGCCGGCCATGTCCAGCGTCACGCGCACGACCAGCGAGGGCAGCGCCGCCGGCATCAGGTGGCGCAGCAGAATGCGCGCCGGCGAAGCGCCGAGCGCACGCGCGGCACGCACGAAGTCGGCGCGGGCCGTGAGCAGCGTCTCGGCGCGCGCCAGCCGCGCGTAGGGCGGCCAGGCCGTCAGCGCGATCGCGATCACGGCGTTGCCGATGCCGGGCCCGAGCGCTGCCGCCAGCGCCAGCGCGAGGATCAGGCGCGGGAACGCCAGGAAAAGATCGGTCACGCGCATCAGCAGCGTGTCGACCCAGCCGCCCGCAAAGCCGGCCAGCGTGCCGACGAGCAGGCCTACCGGCGCGGCGATCACGGCGACGAGGCTGACGATCCACAGCGTGATGCGCGCACCGAACAGCAGGCGCGAGAGGATGTCGCGGCCCTGCTCGTCGGTGCCGACCCAGTGCGCGCCGGAAGGCGCCAGCAGGCGCGTGTGCTGCAGGTCGCCGAGGTAGGGATCGAAGGGCGCGAGCCACGGTGCCGCCAGCGCCACCACGACCAGCAGCGCGAGCACGATGGCGCCGGTCAAGGCCAGCCGGTTGCGGCGGAACTGGCGCCAGCGTTTGCCGTGCGGACTCATCTCAGCAATGGGCTGGTTCATCGGACGCGAGGGTCGAGCGCGCGGTAGAGCAGGTCCGCGACGAGGTTGAAGACGATGAACACCGAGCCCACGACCAGCGTGCCGCCGAGCACTGCGTTCATGTCGGCGTTCTGCAGCGCATTGGTGATGTACTGGCCGAGGCCGGGCCAGGAGAACACGGTTTCGGTCAGCACCGAGCCTTCGAGCAGGCCGGCGTAGGACAGCGCCACCACCGTCACCAGCGGCACGGCGGCGTTGCGCAGCGCGTGGCGCCAGACCACGCGCGCCTCGCTGACGCCGCGGCCGCGCGCGGCCATCACGTATTCCTTCTTGAGCTCGGCCAGCATGAAGCTGCGCGTCATGCGGCTGATATAGGCCAGCGAGAAATAGCCGAGCAGTAACGCCGGCAGCGCCAGGTGCGCCAGCGCCGAGCGCACCGCTGCGAGATTGCCCGCGAGCAGCCCGTCGACGACGAGCAGCCCCGTCACGCGCGGCACGGCGTAGTAGTAGGCCAGGTCGATGCGGCCCGGCCCGGCGACCCAGCCGAGCCGCACGTAGAACAGCACGAGCGCCATCATGCCGAGCCAGAAGATCGGCACCGAGTAGCCGAGCAGCCCGGTCACGCGCACGGCCTGGTCCACGGCGCGGCCGCGCCTGAGCGCCGCCCAGACGCCCAGCGGCACGCCGCACACCACGCCGATGACGATGCCGGCCGTGGCCAGCTCCAGCGTGGCCGGGAAGACGCGCGCGATGTCCTCGCCGACCGGGTTGGCCGTGAGGATGGACTGGCCCAGATCGCCGTGCGCCACGTCGCGCAGGTAACGCCCGAACTGCACGTACAAGGGCCGGTTCAGGCCCATGGCTTCGCGCACGGTGGCGAGCTGGGCCTCGGTGGCGCGGTCGCCAGCGACGGCCAGTGCCGGGTCGACGGGCACGACGCGGCCGATGAAGAAGGTCACGGCGAGCAGGCCCAGCAGCGTGAGCAGCGTGCCGAGCACGAAGCGCAGCGCCGTCCTCATGCGACCCCTCCGCCGAGCTTGCTGACGGGCGCGAGCCCGTTGGTGTCGCTCGTCGGCCCGAGGCGATAGCCCTGCACCTCGCGCCGCAGTGCCGCGACCTGCGTCTGCTGGCACAGGATGACGAAGGGCGCGCTGCGGCGGAACTCATCCTGCAGCCGCTCGTAGTCGGCACGGCGGCGCTCGTCGTCGCGCTCCATCAGCGCGGCCAGGGTCTCGTGCGAGAGCCCCGGGATGTCCCAGGCGTTGCGCCAGGCCAGCGGCTTGGTGGCCGGATGCTCGCTGTTGTCGATGTTGTAGGCGAAGGCACCCGCGTTGGATTGCGGATCCCAGTAGTCGACCGACCAGTCGCCCAGATAGAGATCGTGCTTGCGCGCGCGGTAGCGCGTCAGCGTCTGCTTGCCGTCGCCGGGCAGCAGGCTGATGCGCAGGCCGGCGCGCGCCGCCCATTGCTGGAAGGCCTCGGCCATGCCTTGGTCGGGCTGGGTGCTGCGCACGTCCATCGTCAGCTCGAAGCCGTCCGGCACGCCGGCCTTGCCCAGCAGCGCCCGCGCGCGGGCGATGTCCTGATGAAAGGGCGCGGCCAGGCTCGCGCCGAAGATGCCCTGCGGCAGGAAGTTCTGCCACGGCCGGCCGATGTGGCGGATCAGCGTGGCGCCGAGCGCGTCGTAGTCGACCAGCCACTTGAGGGCCTCGCGCACCTCGGGCTTGGCGAGCACGGGGTTCTTCTGGTTGAGGCCGATGTAGTAGAGCCCGCCCTTGGGCGTGGCGGTGATGCGCAGTTCGGGCGCGCCGGCCAGCGCGTCGAGGTCCTGCGGCGTGAGGTTGCGCGCCACGTCGACGTCGCCCTTGACGAGCATGAGGCGCTGCGACGTCGCTTCCTTGACGTGCCAGTAGATGACGCGCGCCAGCGCCGGCCGCGGGCCGTGGAAGTGCTCGTTGCGATCGAGCGTGAGGATCTCGTTGGCGCGCCAGTCGCGCAGCGCGAACGGCCCGGAGCCCGCATGGCTGCGGCGCGCCCAGGCGTGGCCGAGGTCGCCGTCGACCTCGTGCGCGAGCAGCAGGCGCTTGTCGAGCACCGAGGCGACGATGGCCGTCAGGCAGTTCAGCACGAAGCTCGGCGCGAAGGCCTCGCTCGTCTGCAGGCTCAGCGCGAGCGGGCCATCCTGCGCGAGCGCGCTGCCGAGGCGGTCCTTGCTCAGGCCGAGCTGGTTGAGGATGAAGGCCGGCGCCTTGTCCAGGCGCACGGCGCGCGCGAGCGAGAACACCACGTCTTCCGCCGTCAGCGCGTTGCCCGAGGCGAAGCGCAGGCCCTCGGCGAGCTCGAAGCGGTAGCTGCGGCCGTCGGCACCGAGCCGCCAGTCGCGCGCGAGCACGCCGACGAGGCGGCTCGGGTCGTCGAGATCGAAGCGCAGCAGGCGCTCGCAGGTGTTGCCGAGGACCTCGCTGCTCGCGACCTCGAAGGACTCAGCCGGGTCCAGGCTGAGCACATCGTCGAAGGCCATGGCCTGGACGAGCAAGTCGCGCGGCGGTGGCGCGGCGCGCACCAGCGCAGGCGCGGCGAGCACGGCTGCGCTGCCCGCACCGAGCAGCGCGCGGCGTTTCATGCCGCAGCCTCCGTACCGGGTGCGTGGCTGCTCGCGCAACTTGCGGGCCGAGCGCCGGGCCGCTCCCAAGCCGGCCCGCCTTGGGCGCATGCTTGCCGGTCGATCCGGCAGGCATCGCCGTCCCCTCGGGGGACCGACCGGGCGCGCCCGCGTTCAGCGGGGCGCGACTGGGCGAGGGGCTTCACTTTAGTGCTTGATTGCCGACGCCGAGGTTCATGGCGTCGAGCAGGTCGCCGTTGTCCTGGCTCAGCTCCCAGGCGAACAGGCCGGCGAGCCCGTGGTCGAGCGCATAGCGGCCCTTGGACAGGATGGCGCGCGGGTCGTCGTAGCCAAGCCACTCGTTGGTCTTGGCGTTCCAGAGGCTGTAGGCGCGCGTCTTCGCGTCGAAGCGCAGCTTGAAGCCGTTGAGGCCGCTGCCGCGCGGGCCGAGCCAGCGCGTGGCGATGTCCTTGTAGGGCACGGCGCCGGGTTCCTTGCCGTCGGGCGGGAACGGGCCTTGATAGGCCACGCCGGGCTTGGGCTCTGCCACATGCGCGAAGCCACGGCCGTACATGGCCACGCCGCCGACGATCTTGGCCGCCGGCACGCCGGCCTCTTCGAGGTTGCGCACGCCGGCCATCAGGCCGTCCTGGCCGTCGGGCTTGCTCGGTGCGAGCGCGCTGTGGTCGCCGGCGACCTGGGTCCACGGGCCGTAGTAGTCGTAGCTCATCGCGAAGACGAGATCGAGCGCCGGCGCGGCGCGCGCGTACTCGACACGCTTGACCACGGCCGGGCCGGCGTCCACCGCCACCGTCAGCAGATAGCGGCGGCCGGTCTCCTTGGCGAGCGCGTCCAGGCCCGCGCGCAAGTCGATCATGAGGTCGGCGAAATCGTGGCCGTCCCGCGGGCTGCCGAGCTGCACGCCAATGGCGGCGCCGTTGCCGCCCGGGTGTTCCCAGTCGATGTCGATGCCGTCGAAGCTCGGGTGCTCGCGCAGGAAGCGCTGGCAGGCCGCGACGAAGGCGGCGCGCTTGGCCGCGTCGCCGGCCAGGTAGAAGAAGGGGTCGGAGCCGGCCCAGCCGCCGACCGAGGCGAGCACCTGCACGGCCGGCATGCGCTTCTTGAGGCGCGCGAAGGCGGCGTCGAAATCGGCCGCCGATTCGGCGTTGGGCGGCGCTGCGGCGAAGTCGAAGTCCGCCTTGCCCTTGCAGCCTTCCGCGTCCATCGGGCGCTGGCCCGGGCCGCAAGGATGGAGGAAGGCATAGATCAGGTGCGTGACGCTGCCGTCGGGCAGCGCGTCGACGTAGCGCGTCGACTCCCAGCCCGGCACGTAGACGCCGACGACCTTGTGCGCCGGGCCTGGCGCGAAGGCGTCGGCCTTGGCGGCGAACAGCGGCGGCGCCGCCGCCTGCGCCGTCATGGCGGCAAGGACGAGCGTCAGGGCAGACAGGAGGTTCGTGCAGAGGCGGCGCATGGCCGGCGAGCCTATCACCGATCCAGCACCGTCACGCGCACCTGCAGCTCGCGCTGCGTCTGCACGGCGGCGTCGCTCGTGCTGTAGGTGCCGGGCTCGGGCGCGTGCGGCAGCTCGCCGCTGCGCGCGACGGTGAACCAGCGGTTGAGCGGCACCTGCAGCGTGGTGTGCTGCTCGCTCTGGCCGGCGGCCTGCGGCTCGACGACGCTGACTTCGAGCTGCGCGCCGTCGCCGGCCAGGCGCGGCGTCACGCTGACGCTGCGATGCCGCTCGACGGGCGTGTCGATGATCTTGCCGCGCGGGCCGCGCGCTGAACTCGCGCCCTGCGCTTGCGCCTGGGCACCGCCGCCGCCGATCAGCTCGATCGACTGCTGCCGGCGCTCCTCGCTGAAGTCCACGCCAGCCGTGTGGCCGCTTTGCACGCGCAGGCGCGCCACCGGCTGCACGGAGGCATCGGGCGATGTCGTGGAGTACGTCGATCCGCCGCCCTGCGACGACACCGTGCCCAGCGTGCCGACGACATAAGCGCCATTGCGTACGGCGCCCACGGCGGCGGCGTTGAGTCGCGTCTCGACCCAGCGCAGCTCGACTTCCAGGTTCGGCTCGGACGCGCGCGCCAGCGCGGCGCCGCAGATCAGGAACATGGGCAGCAGCTTTTTCATGCGGGCAGGATACGCTCGCGGCCGGATTCCGAAAGCATTCGATGGCCGCGCAACCGGTCCATTTCAAGCGGATCTCGCGGGCCGTCCTGGCGCTGCTTGTCTGGCGCGTCTGCAAGCGTGTGCGCGGCGCCCGCCGTCACGCCTAGCGAGCCGCTGCCCCCGGCGCATTGACCGCGCGGCAACGCGCGATGTCGCAGGCGGTCGGCAGGCTGGCGCGGTACTCGATGCGCGAGCGCAATGCCGCCGGGTCGCGCAGGCTGCATTGGCCGCCATGGCCGTCGTTGTAGTAACTCATGACGTCGACGCAGCGGCGCGAGTGCGCCATCAGGCCGTGAAAATGCCCGATCTCGTGAGAGAGCGCCATCTGCAGCGTGTCCTCGGCCGGGTAGTTCGGGTTGCGCTGGCGCAGCAGCTGGAACACCGCCACGCCGATGGCCAGGCGGCGCATCGGCACATTGGCGAGCGCGGCATTGCCGCGCGCCTCGGCGTCGCTCCAGAAGATGCGGATCGCACTGGCCGGCGCGGCCTGGCCGAGCGGCAGCAGCGTCGCCGCCACGCCGCAGGGCGCCCAGCCTTGCAGCGCCTTCTGGATCTCGGCGTAGACCGCCGCCCGCGCGAACCACGGCGGCGCACCGGCCGGCTCGTACACGAAGACCAGCGGCGCGCTGGCCGCGTGATCGACGCCATCGCCCCAGGTGACGATCTCGCCGGGGCGACAGGACGCGATCTCCTCGTCGCGAACATCGGCGCGCGCGTGCCCGGCGACCAGCGCCGCCAGCGCCACGAACAGCCAGCGCCTCATTCCCACGCGACGCGGTTGCGCCCCTCGGCCTTGGCGCGGTAGAGCAGGCGGTCGACGCGCTCCAGCGTTTCCTTGAGCGCCTCGCCCGCCAGCGATTCGGTGAGGCCGGCCGACAGCGTGAACTTGATCGTCGCGCCGTCCTGCGCGGCGACATCGATGCCTTCGATGCGGCGGCGCACGCGCTCGACGCCGGCGCGCGCCGCCGGCATGCGGGTGTCGGCCAGGAGCAGCACGAACTCCTCGCCGCCCCAGCGCGCGAGCACGTCGGCGCCGCGGATGGCCTGCTGCGCGGCGTCGGCGAATTCGCGCAGCACCGCATCACCGGCCGCGTGGCCGTGCTGGTCGTTGACGCGCTTGAAGTTGTCGAGGTCGATCAGCGCGATGCAGTAGCCCGTGCCGCCGCGCTGGCAGCGCAGCACTTCCTGCTCGAGCAGGGTCTGCATGTGGCGGCGGTTGAGCAGGCCCGTGAGCGCGTCGCGCGTCGCCATGGCGCGGATCTGCTCGAGCGCCTGGCTCAGCTCGAGCTTCTGCGCCTGCTGCTGCGCGCGGATGCGGCTGATGCGGCCGGCCAGCAGCGATCCCGCCGGCAGCACACAGGCCATGATGAGGAAGTGGCCGAGCTCGATGGCCGGCCGGTAGACCTGCGGCGCCAGCTGCGTCATCCAGGCCATCGTCAGGCCCAGCAGGGCCAGCGCGTAGACGCTCATCCACAGCGCCGCGCGCGCGCCGAGCTTGAACATGCCGAACATCATGATCAGCACCAGCGCCGGCAGCGCCATGCCGCGCAGCTGGCCGAGCAGCGCATAGCCGATCGAGCCCATGGCGACGGCGAACAGCATCTGCGGCACCGTCATCGACGGATCCCTGAGCCGCCGCGCCCAGCCGCTGCGGATCATGAGGTAGATCACCGCCATGCCGCCCAGGGCCACCGCCGCCCAGACGTGGACGTAGTCGGCCAGCGCGCCGCCACGGTCGACGGCGTACTGCATCAGCAGCACCGACAAGGCCATGAGCAGCAGCGCCAGGCCGGACTGGCGCAGCCGCATGGCCTGGGCCGCGTCCTGGCCGAACAGCCAGCGCGACCAGGCCTGCGCCGCGTCGGCGCTGGGCGGTGAGGTCTCCATAGTCTTCATTATGTTTATTTGCGCCCGCGAGCCTAACAGGCCATTTCGACGCAGTAACTTGCCGGTTTTACGAACTCGGGGTTTTATTCACTCAGCCGCCCAGGTGCCCCAGCGGCAGGGCCGACTGCGCCTTGACCTCGCCGAGCGAAAAGCTCGTGTGGATGTCCTTCACGTTGGGCAGGTTCAGCAGCGTGTCGATCGAGAAGCGCGAGAAGGCGTCCAGGTCCGTCGCCATGACCTGCAGCTCGAAGGTGCCCGCGCCCGAGATGTAGTGGCAGGCGATGACTTCGGGCAGCGCGCGGATGGCCTCCTCGAGCTTGCGCGTGACCGAGCCCGCGCTGCGCTCGGCGTCCACGCGCACGAAGGCGAGCACGCCCAGGCCGAGCTTGCGCCGGTCGATCTCGGCGCGGTAGCCGGTGATGAAGCCCTGCTCCTCGAGCCAGCGCACGCGCCGCCAGGTCGGCGCGGCCGACAGGCCGATGCGCGCCGCGAGCTCGGCGTTGGACAGGCGCGCGTCGCGCTGCAGCTCGGCCAGGATCGCGACGTGGTAGCGGTCGAGCGCGGCGCTGCCCGCGGCTTCCTCAGCGGAATCCATGGTTTTCCCTAGAACGCAGTTTGGCAATATAAGTCAGCAATTTTATAGGCATATTCAGAAAGATCCTTTCTTCAACATCCTGAATACGGCAGCAATCGGAAAGCACTTGCCGGCGCGGATTGCCTACACTGATCGATCGCCCCATACTGCGCGCAAGCGGCTCACGAGGCCGCCCGGCCGCAGCGCGTCCTGAACCATCGGAGTACCCGCCCATGAACGCCCCCCTGCCCGAAGCGGTGCTGCGCGCGCTGCAGACCGTGTCGCTCGACGACAAATACGCGCTCGACCATGGCCGCGCGTTCATGAGCGGCGTCCAGGCCCTCGTGCGCCTGCCGATGCTCCAGCGCACGCGCGACGCGATCGCCGGGCTGAACACGGCCGGCTTCATCAGCGGCTACCGCGGCTCGCCGCTCGGCGGCTACGACCAGGCGCTGATGGCCGCGAAGAAGCACCTCGCGGCCCAGAACATCGTTTTCCAGCCCGGCGTCAACGAGGAGCTTGGCGCGACGGCCGTGTGGGGCTCGCAGCAGCTCGACCTGTTCCCCGAGAAGAACAAGTTCGACGGCGTCTTCGGCATGTGGTACGGCAAGGGCCCGGGCGTCGACCGCTGCATCGACGTGTTCAAGCATGCGAACATGGCCGGCACGAGCAAGCACGGCGGCGTGATCGCGATCGCCGGCGACGACCATATCGCCAAGAGCTCGACGGCCGCGCACCAGAGCGACCATGTCTACAAGGCCGCGGGCTTCCCGGTGTTCTTCCCGACGAGCGTCCAGGACATCCTCGACATGGGCCTGCACGCGTTCGCGATGAGCCGCTTCTCGGGCCTGTGGTCGGGGCTCAAGACGATCCAGGAGATCGTCGAATCGTCGGCCTCGGTCAGCGTCGACCCGGACCGCGTGAACATCGTGCTGCCCGAGGACTTCGAGATGCCGCCGGGCGGCCTGCATATCCGCTGGCCCGATCCGCCGCTCGAGCAGGAAGCGCGGATGATGGACTACAAGTGGTACGCGGCGCTCGCCTACGTGCGCGCGAACAAGCTGAACTACAACGTTATTTCGACGCCGCAGGACCGCTTCGGCATCATCGCGAGCGGCAAGGCCTGGAACGACACGCGCCAGGCGCTGCACGACCTCGGCCTCGACGACGCGACCTGCCGCCGCCTCGGCATCCGCCTGCACAAGGTCAACGTGGTGTGGCCGCTCGAGGCGACGATCACGCGCGACTTCGCGACCGGCCTGCAGGAGATCCTCGTCGTCGAGGAAAAGCGCCAGATGATCGAGTACCAGCTCAAGGAAGAGCTGTACGGCTGGCGCCCCGACGTGCGCCCGAACGTGCTCGGCAAGTTCGACGAGATCGAGGGCGACCGCAGCGGCGGCGAATGGAGCCTGCCGAACCCGAGCAAGAACTGGCTGCTGCGCCCGCAGGCCGACCTGACGCCCGCGATCATCGCGCGCGCGATCGCCAAGCGCCTGAAGAAGCTCGGCGTCGACGCCGAGGTCCAGGCCCGCCTCGACGCGCGCCTCGCGGTGATCGACGCGAAGGAGCGCGGCCTCGCCGAGGAAACCAACGCCGGCGGCGACCGCACGCCCTGGTTCTGCTCGGGCTGCCCGCACAACACGAGCACGCGCGTGCCCGAGGGCTCGCGCGCGGTCGGCGGCATCGGCTGCCACTACATGGTCACGTGGATGCCGGGCCGCAACACGGCGACCTTCACGCAGATGGGCGGCGAGGGCGTGCCCTGGGTCGGCCAGGCCGCGTTCACGAACGAGAAGCACATCTTCTCGAACCTCGGCGACGGCACCTACTTCCACTCGGGCATCCTCGCGATCCGCCAATCGATCGCGGCCGGCGTGAACATCACGTACAAGGTGCTGTACAACGACGCGGTCGCGATGACCGGCGGCCAGCAGGTCGGCGAGCGTCCCGAGGGCCACAGCGTCACGCAGATCATGAACAGCCTGATCAGCGAGGGCGTGACCAAGCTCGTGATCGTCACCGACGAGCCGGCCAAGTACACGGGCCGCGCGCTCGCCGAGGGCGTGACCGTGCACCACCGCGACGAGCTCGACCGGATCCAGCGTGAATTCCGCGAGATCGCGGGCACCAGCGTGATCATCTACGACCAGACCTGCGCGACCGAGAAGCGCCGCCGCCGCAAGCGCGGCAAGCTCGCCGAGGCGTCCAAGCGCGTCGTCATCAACGAGCTCGTCTGCGAAGGCTGCGGCGACTGCTCGGTGCAGAGCAACTGCCTGTCGGTCGAGCCGCTCGAAACCGAGTTCGGCCGCAAGCGCCGCATCAACCAGAACACCTGCAACACCGACCTGTCCTGCCTCAAGGGCTTCTGCCCGAGCTTCGTGACGGTCGAGGGCGGCACGCTGCGCAAGCCCAGGCAGGACCAGCGCGTGAGCCCGTTCGACGCGACGCTGCCCGCGCTGCCGCAGCCGGCCCTGCCGAACGCCGAGTCGGCCTGGGGCATCGTCGTCGCCGGCGTCGGCGGCACCGGCGTGATCACGATCGGCCAGCTGCTCGGCATGGCCGCCCACCTCGAGGGCAAGGGCATCATCACGCAGGACGCGGCCGGCCTCGCGCAAAAGGGCGGCAGCACCTGGAGCCATATCCAGATCGCGAACCGCCCCGAGGCGATCTTCTGCACCAAGGTCGGCACGGCCGAGGCCGACCTCGTGATCGCGTGCGACGCGATCGTCGCCGCGAACAAGGCCACGCTCGCCGTGATGCGCGAGGGCAAGACCTTCGTCGCGCTGAACACCCACGCGTCGCCGACCGCGGCGCTCGTCGGCGACGCCGACTGGCAGTTCCCGGGAGCGGCCTGCGGCAGCGCGCTGAGCAAGGCCGTCGGGCCCGCGCTGCTCGGCAGCTTCGACGCCGAGGAGGTCGCGGTCAAGCTCGTCGGCGATTCGCTCTACACGAACCCGCTGATGCTCGGCTACGCGTGGCAGCAGGGCCGCGTGCCGCTCGCCTACGCGGCGCTGATGCGCGCGATCGAGCTCAACGGCGTGCAGGTCGACAACAACAAGGCCGCGTTCGAATGGGGCCGCCGCTGCGCCCACGACCTCGCGGCCGTGCAGGCGCTGTACGCGACGCGCCAGGTCATCGAGTTCGTCAAGCGCCCCGGCGTCGACGCGCTGATCAAGCGCCGCGTCGAGTTCCTGACCGACTACCAGGACGCCGCCTATGCGGCGCGCTACGCCGACTTCGTCGCCCGGGTCCGCGAGGCCGAGGCGCGGCTCGGCGCGAAGACCGCGCTGACCGAGGCCGTCGCGCGCTACCTGTTCAAGCTGATGGCCTACAAGGACGAGTACGAGGTCGCGCGCCTGCACACCGACGCGCGCTTCACCGAGAAGGTCGCCGCGCAGTTCGAGGGCGACTACAAGCTCGTCCACCACCTCGCGCCGCCGCTGCTCGCCGACAAGAACGCGAAGGGCGAGCGGCTCAAGCGCCCGTTCGGGGCGTGGATCCGCCCGGCCTTCGGCCTGCTCGCCAGGCTCAAGGGCCTGCGCGGCACGGCACTCGACCCCTTCGGCTACACCGAGGAGCGCCGCGAGGAGCGCGCGCTGATCGAGCGCTACCGCGCGAGCGTCGAGACCCTGCTCCAGGGCCTCAGCGCCGACAGGCTCGAGCTCGCCGTGAAGATCGCGCGCCTGCCCGAGGACATCCGCGGCTACGGCCACGTCAAGGCTCGCCACCTCGCCGCCGTGCAGCCGCGCTGGGACGCGCTGCTGCGCGAGTGGCACGGCCCGACGCAGGCCTGAGCGCCGCTCCCAGGGCTTGCCGGGCTGGCGCGCTGGCGCCGGGCCCTGCTACCCTGGGGCGCATGACGAAACCCCACCCGCTTCTTCTTGCGCCGCGCGGCCTCGCGCTGGCCGCGACGCTGCTGCTCGCGGCCTGCGCATCGACGCCTGCCGGCAAGGCCGACGGCAGCGACCAGACCGGCCAGGAGCGCATCGGCAGCGCCGCGACGGCGCCGCTCGGCGACCTGAACCTCACGCGCCAGCAGATCCCGGCCGTGCTCGAGGCCGCGCGCCAGGCGCCCTACGCGCGGCCGGCCGAGCGCGACTGCGCGAGCCTCGCGCGCGACGTCGGCGCGCTCGACGCGGCGCTCGGCGCCGACCTCGACACGCCCCCGACGCCGGCCAACCCGGGCATGATCGAACGCGGCGCCGACGCAGCCGGCGACGCCGCGATCGACGCCCTGCGCAGCACGACCGAGGGCGTCGTGCCGTTCCGCGGCTGGGTGCGCAAGTTCAGCGGCGCCGAAAGCCACGCGCGCGAGATCGCCGCGGCGATCGCGGCCGGCACCGTGCGGCGCGCCTACCTCAAGGGCCTCGGCCAGGCGCAGGGCTGCGCGGCGCCGGCCGCGCCGCGCGCGCCGGCCACGCCGGCGGCCGCCGCGAGGACCTGAGCTCGCTCGGCGCCGTTGCCGCCGCTCAAGCCCTCGGCGTGCTCGCGACGGCGCCGCGCAGCGCCATGCGCATCGCGTCGAGCAGCTGGACCTCCGGCACCGGCTTGTGCAGCAGCGGAATGCCCGAGGCGTAGACCGCGGTCAGGCGCTCGGGCACCGTGTCGCCGGTGATCAGCACGGCCGGCAGGCCGGGCACGGCGAGGCGCAGCGAGTGGATCGCCGCGAGGCCGTCGTCGCTGCCGCGCAGGCGCAGGTCGCTGAGCACGAGGTCGGGGCGCCGCGTCATGCAC
The DNA here is from genome assembly GCA_019232985.1 of Roseateles sp. Next base: position 19,419 of record JAFAMW010000050.1, read on the forward strand.
CTGACGAGCGCCTCGCGCGTGCCGCCCGCGAGCGAGACCTCGCAGCCATGGGCGAGCAGCAGCGTGCGCATCGCCTGGGCGACCTGCTCGTCGTCCTCGATCAGCAGCACGTGCATGGACGGCAGGTCGACGTCGCCGTGCGGCGTGCCGGTGCCGGTCGCGCGCGCGCCGTCGACGGCCGCGATGCCGAGGCTGAAGGTGCTGCCGCGGCCCGGCGTCGAGTCGAGCTTGAGCGTGAGGTCGAGCAGGTCGACGAGGCGCGCGACGATCGACAGGCCGAGGCCGACGCCCTTGCTGCGGTCGCGCTCGGGGTTGTCGAGCTGGTAGAACTCCTCGAACACGCGCGCCTGCTCTTCGGCCGGGATGCCGATGCCGGTGTCGGCCACCGACACGCGCCACAGCGCGTCGCCGTCGCGCTCGACGCGCACGAGCACGCCGCCGCGCTCGGTGTACTTGATCGCGTTGTCGATCAGGTTGCGCACGACGCGCTCGAACAGCAGCGGGTCGGTCTCGATGCACGCGTCGGGCGGGCAGGCGAGCGTCAGCGTCAGGCCCTTGGCGACCGCGACCGGCTGGAACTGGTGGGTGAGCCGCGCGAGCCAGGGCGCGAGGCGCAGCACCTGCGGCGTGACCTGGACCGCCTGCGAGTCGAGCTTGGAGATGTCGAGCAGCGCGTCGAGCTGCATCGCGAGCGTCTGCACCGCGATGTCCATATTGCGGCCGATCTCGGCGCTCGTCGCGTCGAGCGGGCGGCGCAGCATCGCCGCGGCGAGCAGGCTCAGCGTGTGCATCGGCTGGCGCAGGTCGTGGCTCGCGGCGGCGATGAAGCGCGTGCGCGCCTGGGCGGCCTCCTCGGCCTGGCGCAGCGCGACGCGCAGTTGCGCGTTCGAGCGCACCTGCTGGGCGCGGATCTCGACGGAGTCGACGAAGATCCGGTAGGTGTCGCGCGCGACCGTGCGCACGATCAGGCCGTAGGCCATGACCATCGCCGCGAGGCCCAGCTGGATGGCCTCGATATGCGGCCACTGCACGAGCAGCCACGACAGCGCCGTCGCGACGAGGATCGGCATCACGAGCAGGCGGATCAGCACCTTCTGGCCGGCCGTCACGGGCACGCCGCCCGCGCACAGGCCGAGCATCAGGATGGTCAGCACCATATGCTCGTTGTCGGTGATCAGCGGCGTGAACAGCAGCGCCGCGGCGATGCCGAAGCCGTTCAGGCCGCTGAGCCAGTAGGCCCAGGACAGGCGCTTCGCCAGCGGCACATGCTTCATGTGCTGCATGCGGCCGAGCACGACCCAGCGCATGCACAGCACGGCGAACACGAAGCAGAACCAGGGCAGCCACAGCAGCGGCGAGACCGCGTCCGAGACCATGCCGACGATGATCACGGCCGACAGGCAGGACATCACGGGCGCCCGCCCGCCATAGCCGCACAGCAGGCGCAGCAGCTCCTCGCGCACGTAATCCGGCTCGGGCCCGGCCTGGGGCGGCTCGGCGGCGGACGCGGGGGCGGTTTCGATCATCATGGCCCCGCCATCGTAACCAGTTGAAATGCAAAGCCTTGGAATGTTCAAGCCGACTGAATCCTGGTATCAAGCGGCCTGAATCCGCCCGACCACCACAAGCCCGACACTGCGACCCATCATGCCAACCCAGACCAACGCCCGTTACAGCCTCGTCGCGATCGCCTTCCACTGGCTGCTCGCGCTGGCCATCGTGATCTGCTTCTGCGTCGGCCTGTACATGGCCGACCTGCCGTTCTCGATCACGCGGCTCAAGCTGTTCAACTGGCACAAGTGGGCCGGCATCAGCATCCTCGCGCTGTCGGCGCTGCGCCTGCTGTGGCGCCTGACCCACAGACCGCCGGCCGACCCGCCGATGCCGCTGTGGCAGGCGCGCGCCGCCCACCTCACGCATGGCCTGCTCTACCTGTTCTTCTTCGCCGTGCCGCTGGCCGGCTGGGCCTACAGCTCGGCCGCCGGCTACCCGATCGTCTGGTTCGGCAAGATTCCGCTGCCCGACCTCGTCGCCCCCGACAAGCAGCTCGCCGAGACGCTCGAGCAGGTCCACGCGCTGCTCGCCTACGGCCTCGCCGGCCTCGTCGTGATGCATGTCGCGGCGGCCGTCCAGCACCATTTCATCAAGCGCGACGGCCTGATCCGCCGCATGCTGCCCTGAAACCCGAGAGGATCATCGCCATGAAGACAAAATCGCTGCTCGCCACCCTCGTCGCCCCGCTGCTGCTCGCCGTCTCGCTGGGCGCCCAGGCCCAGGCCAAGCTCGTGCCCGCGCAAAGCGAGCTCGCTTTCGAGGCCAAGCAGATGGGCGTGCCCGTCGACGGCCATTTCAAGCATTTCGACGCCCAGCTCGCGTTCGACGCGGCCAAGCCCGCGGCCGCCCAGGTCGCCTTCACGGTCGACATGGCGAGCGCGACGATCGGCGCGCCCGAGTACGACGCCGAACTCGTCAAGGCCGACTGGTTCAACGCCGCCAAGCTGCCGCAGGCGACGTTCAAGAGCACGGCGTTCAAGGCGCTCGGCAATGGCCGCTACGAGGTCGCCGGCACGCTGACGATCAAGGGCCAGAGCAAGCCCGTGACCGTGCCCGTCACGCTCGCGAAGGCCGGCGCGACGACGATCGCGACCGGCGCCGTGCCGATCAAGCGCCTCGATTTCAAGATCGGCGAGGGCGACTGGGCCGACACCTCGGTCGTCGCCGACGCCGTGACCGTCAAGTTCAAGCTCGCCTTCACCGGCATCTAAGCGGGCCGCGCCGCGGTCCGTCCCACCCCCATCCCAACCCAGGAGAAGAGACCCATGTTCAAGACCCTCGCGATCGCCGCCGCCCTGTCGGGCGCCCTGCTCGGCACGGCCCAGGCCGGCACCTACACGATCGACCCGACCCACACCTACGTCACGTACGAGATCCTGCACTTCGGCACGTCGACGAACCGCGGCCGCTTCGACAAGAAGGAAGGCACGGTCGAGTTCGACCGCGCGGCCAAGACCGGCCATGTCGACGTGACGTTCGACGTCGCCGGCGCGAGCACCGGCTACGCCGCGATGGACAAGCACCTGCTGAGCCCCGACATCCTCGACGCGGCCAAGTACCCGACCGTCAAGTTCGTCGGCGACAAGTTCATCTTCGACGGCGACAAGGTCACGGCCGTCGAGGGCCAGCTGACGATCAAGGGCAAGACCGGCCCGGCCACGCTGCACGCGACCAACTTCAACTGCTACGACAGCCCCGTGACCCACCACGAAACCTGCGGCGGCGACTTCTGGACCGAAATCGACCGCCCGTACTACGGCGTCGACTACGGCGTCGCCTACGGCTTCTCGAAGACGCTCAAGCTCATCGTCCAGGTCGAAGCCGTCAAGCAATAAGAATAAGCCGCCGCCCCCCCGGATGGCCGCACGGCCATCCGTCTCCCGTGCAGTTCAGCCCCGTGTCGCGACCTTGTGTCGCGCCGGGGCTGTTTGCCATGGCGGGCTTGACTACAGTCCGGCCCAAGCCTCCCCTGTTCCGCGACCATGCCTACCGACGCCCCCCGCCCGCCCCAGCCGCCGACGCTCTACCAGCGCTGGCAGGCGTTCAGCGCCGCCTTTCTGCGCGCCTTCCACCGCTACGCGAGCTGGCTCGTCAGCATCAGCTGGAACCGCTTCGTCGTGTTGTCGGTGCTGCTGCTGATCGGCGCGAACCTGCTCCAGGAACTGCCGCCGTTCACCTGGAAGATCAACGACGTGATCACCGTCGAGGACCTCTCCGACGACGGCGCCGACGACAGCGCCGCGAAGAAGCCTGACGCGAAGACCCAGGAAAAACCCGAGCCGGCCGAGGCGCCGGAGGCCCCGGCAAAGGCCGAAAAGCCCGCCTCCAAGCCGAGCGCCGGCATCAAGCTCGACCACCCGATCCACTACGAGGTCTCGATCGACGAGCGCGGCCTGCGCATCCACCCGACCGGGCCCGCCGGCGCGGCCTCGGGCCCGGCCAAGGACGACCAGAGCCTGCCCTCGGTGGACATCCGCTTCCCGGCCGAGGCGGCGAGCGCCGCGGCGCCGGCCGACAAGGCCGACAGGCTCGACCGGGAAAAGACCGAGCTCGCCCAGATCGAACAGCAGAGGGAAGCGCTGCGTCAGGCCGCCGAACAGGCGCGCCAGAGCATCGAGGAGGCCGCGCGCGAGGCCGCCGACCAGGCGCGCCAGGCGAACCGGCTCGCCCACCGCCTGCCGCGCGTGCACCACAGCTACGAGCGCCTCGGCGACGGCCTCGTCAACCTCGCGGTGTTCTGGATCATCGCGTCGGCCGTGATCAAGGCCACCTACAAGGGCCGCCTCGTCGCCGAGAAGAAGGCCGCCCAGGCGACCGAGACGGCCGAGGCCGAGTCGCTCAAGCGCCAGGTCGTCGAGGCCCGCATGGCCGCGATGCAGGCCCAGGTCGAGCCGCATTTCCTGTTCAACACGCTCGCGTCGATCGACCACCTGATCGAGACCGACCCGCCGCGCGCCTCGCAGATGCAGAAAAACCTGATCGCGCTGCTGCGCGCGTCGATGCCGACGATGCGCGAGGCCAACCAGGGCGGCGTGCGCGAACTCGGCCGCGAGCTCGCCGTCGTGCGGCCCTACCTCGAGATCCTCCAGGTCCGCATGGAAGAGCGCCTGCAGACCGAGATCGACGTGCCCGAGGGCCTGCACTCGGCCGAGTTCCCGCCGATGATGATCCAGGGCCTCGTCGAGAACGCGATCAAGCATGGCCTCGAGCCCAAGGCCGAAGGCGGCCGCCTGAGCGTCAAGGCCGAGATCGTGCACGGCAAGCTCGCCGTGACGGTCGCCGACACGGGCCTGGGCTTCGGCCGCGCCGCGACCTCCGGCACCGGCGTCGGCCTGGCGAATATCCGCGAGCGGCTCTCGCTGCTCTACGGCAACCGCGCGAGCGTCACGATCGCCGAGAACAAGCCGAGCGGCACGCGCGTGACGATCACCGTGCCCTATGTGTCCCGCAGCAGCGACGAAGGAGTGCCAGCATGAGAACCCTGTTCAAGTTCATGTTCCTGTTCTGCGCCGCCTGCGCGGCGCTCGGGCTCACGGCGCTCGTCGTCGCCGCGCTGAGCCACCACGGCCACGCCGGCTGGCAGCCCGACTTCTCGCTGAGCGTGAACGGCGACGACGTCGACCTCGACGGCTTCAACGGCCCCGGCTGGCTCGTCGGCCTGATCGTGACCGGCGTCGTCGGCCTCGTGCTGGGCGTGGTCCTGCCGCTCGTGCTGCTGCTGGGCATCGGCCTGCCGCTGCTGATCGTCGGCGTCGTGATCGGCGCGCTCGTGCTCGCGGTCTGCGGCGTCGGCGCCGTGCTGTGCTCGCCCTTCGTGCTGTTCGGCCTGCTCGCGCTGTGGCTGATCCGGCCGCGCCGCGCGGCCAAGCTGCGCTAGGTCCGGGCGCGACGGATTCGCAGTAGCATCGCGCCCCATGAGCGAAGCCCCTGTCAAGATCCGCGCCGTGCTCGCCGACGACGAGCGCCTGATGCGCGAGCAACTCCGCACCCGCCTCGGCGAGGTCTGGCCCGACCTCGAGATCGTCGCCGAGGCGCGCAACGGCGAGGAGGCCGTCGCGCTGGTCCAGGAGCACCGCCCGGACCTCGTGTTCCTCGACATCCGCATGCCGGGCCTGACCGGCGTCGACGCGGCGCGGCGCATCGCCCAGCTCCCCGAGGACGACACCTGGCTCGTCCCCGAGATCGTCTTCATCACCGCCTACGACCAGTACGCGATCGAGGCCTTCGCCCAGGGCGTCGCCGACTACGTGCTCAAGCCGGCCGAGCGCGAGCGCCTGCAGATCACGGTCGAGCGCATCAAGAAGCGCCTGGCGCAGCGCGGCGAGGGCGCGAGCCCGGCGGCCACGGCCGACGGCGCGCCGCCGCTGCAGCAGCTGCTGCACAAGCTCGCCGCGCAGCTGAACCCGGGCGGCGCGCCCCAGTATCTGCAGTGGATCCAGGCCAGCGTCGGCCAGGCGATCCAGATGATCCCGGTCGACGACGTGCTGTTCTTCATCAGCGACGAGAAGTACACGCGCGTGCAGACGCCCAAGCTCGAGGCGCTGATCCGCAAGCCGATCAAGGAGCTCGTCGACGAGCTCGACCCGCAGCTGTTCTGGCAGATCCACCGCTCGACGCTCGTCAACGCCCACGCGATCGACGGCATCACGCGCGACTTCCGCGGCCGCCAGCTCGTCGGCGTCAAGGGCAGCACCGAAAAGCTCGAGGTCAGCCGCAGCTACACGCACCTGTTCAAGGGCATGTAGGCGCGGCCGGGCTGGCGGCGCCGCTTCGGCCAGAGCGCGCCGCGCGCGAACGCTTCAGCACGCTGACAATCCCCCGCTCGCGCGCCGGCCGGCGTAGAGTCGCGCGAAGCCAAACGACGCTGCGGAGGTCTCGATGGATCCGATCACCCTTGTCCTGGCCCTCGGCGGCCTCGTGGTCGGTGCGGCCGGCGCGGCTGCGGTCGGCGCGCGCTGGTGGAGCCGCCAGCTCGACGAAGCCGCGCGGCGCGCGACCAAGCTCGAGCAGGCACGCGAGTTCGCCGAGTCGCAGTGCGCGCAGGCGCGCCGCCAGGTCGAGCAGCTGCAGAAGGAGCTCGCCGAGCTGCGCGCCCAGGTCAACCGCGCGCGCGCGCGCAACGAGGTGACCGTGAACCCGCCCGACACGCCCGAGGTCCAGGACCTGCTGCTGCGCGGCGCACCGGCGCCGGCCTACGACCCCTTCCCGAAGACCGAAATCCTGCCGCGCAAGCGCTGAGACCGGGGCCCCGGGGGACACCGGCGCGGCGACTTGTATGATCCGCGCCGCCGCCGCCAACCCCCGGGAGACTGCTTGAAGCGCGTCCTGATGATCGCCTACCACCTGCCGCCGCTGGCCGGCAGCAGCGGCATCCAGCGCACGCTGCGCTTCGCCCAGAACCTGCCGCGGCATGGCTGGGAGCCCTTGTTGCTGACCGTGCACCCGCGCGCCTACGAGCGCACGAGCGACGACCTGATGCGCGACCTGCCCGAGGGCGTCGTGCTGCGCCGCGCGTTCGCGCTCGACACCGCGCGCCACCTGCGCGTCGGCGGCCGCTACGTCGCCGCGATGGCGCGGCCCGACCGCTGGGTCAGCTGGCGCTTCGACGGCGTGCGCCAGGGCCTGCGCATGATCGAGGCCTTCGCGCCGCAGGCGATCTGGTCGACCTACCCGATCGCGACCGCGCACCTGATCGGCGCCGCGCTGCAAAAGAAGAGCGGCCTGCCCTGGATCGCCGACTTCCGCGACCCGATGGCCCAGCCCGAGCATGGCTACCCGGCCGACCCGGCGACCTTCGCGAGCTTTGTCGCGATCGAGCAGGCCGCGGCCGCGCAGGCTTCGCGCCTCGTCTTCACGACGCCGGGCGCGCAACGCGACTACGCGGCGCGCTACCCGGCGGCGGCCGCGCGCATGAGCCTGCTCGAAAACGGCTACGACGAGGAGAGCTTCGCCGGCGCGCCGGCCGCCGCGCCGGACCCGGCCGGCGAGCGCCCGCTCGTGCTGCTGCACAGCGGCATCGTCTACCCGGCCGAGCGCGACCCGACCCAGCTGTTCGCGGCGCTCGGCCGCCTGCAGCGCGAAGGCCGGCTCACGCCCGCGCAGCTGCGCATCCGCTTCCGCGCGGCCGTGCACGACGCGATGCTGCGCGACACCGCGAAGGCGCATGGCGCCGAGGGCTTCATCGAGATCGCGCCGCCGGTGCCCTACCGCGAGGCGCTCGCCGAGATGCTCGGCATCGACGCGCTGCTCGTGATGCAGGCCGCGAACTGCAACGCGCAGATCCCGGCCAAGCTCTACGAATACCTGCGCGCCGGCCGGCCTATCCTCGGCCTGACCGACGCGAGCGGCGACACCGCCTGGGCGCTGCGCGGCGCCGGCATCGCGGACATCGTCGCGCTCGACTCGGCCGACGCGATCGCCGCCGCGCTGCCCGACTTCGTCGCGCGCCTGCGCGCGGGCCAGGTCGCGCCGGCCGGCGCCGACGCGGTCGCGCGCGCGTCGCGGCAAAGCAGGACGGCCGAGCTGGCAGGGATGCTCGAGCAGCTATCCTCGCGCTGATCTGCATCCCCTTCCGCGCAACGCCGTGCTCCGAACGACGCGCCGCCCACCGATCTTTGTCGCCTTCTTCGCACTGCTGCTGACGCTGGCCGGCGCGGCCCGGGCCGACGACTTCGCTTGCGGCGCCGACGCACTGCGCCGCCTCGACGGCTATTACGCCGACGCCAAGCTGCTCGCGGCCGCGCCGCGGCTGCGCGCCTGGCCCGCCGCGCTCGCGACGACCGACGCGCAGTCCGCCGGAATCACCATCCGCGACGGCCGGGTCCACCTGAGCCTGGCGTGGCACGAAAGCGATGGCGGCGGCCATTGCGTGAGCGAGGACGCGCAGGGCCTGTGGCTGCGCCGCGCGTGGGACGGCAAGACCGTGCTCGGCCCGTACCGACGCGTCGCCGGCCCCCACGACAACGAGGCGCTGGCCTACCTCGCGCTGCTGATGCCCGGCTGCTTCGACAGCAGCGACGCGCACCGCTGGTGCTTCGCACGCGACGCGATCACGGTCGACGGCCGGCCGTTCGGCGGCAGCTTCAGCCTCGACCTCAGCGAGCTGCCCGAGTACGGCACCGTGCTCCAGAAAGGCATCTCGCCCGGCCAGCCCGAGCCGGCCCTGCCGCTGCTGGTCTTCGTGCCGACGCCGGCCGGCTGGGACGTCTACGCCGACGACTGGCTCACGCGCCCCGGCCATGCGGACGTGGTCCCGGGCAGGACCCGGCCGCTGTTCACGCTGGCGCGGCGGCCCTGAGGGGGCGTCCGCGCCGCCCGGCCTCGACGCGGGGCCCCGATCCTCCGAGTTACAAGTCGCCGCGTCCAGCGACATATACACGATTGACGTCAATAACGCGTAGCGTTAATATCGTCCCGTGACCATCAAGAGCTTTCGCTGCATGGACAGCAAGGCCTTGTTCGAAGGCCGCCGCGTCAAACGGTGGGTCAACATCGAGCGTGCCGCACTGCGAAAACTTGAGCAGTTGGAGGCCTCCTCCCGGCTGGAGGATCTGCGCGCACCGCCAGGCAATCGGCTGGAAGCGCTAGCCGGTGACCGGGCTGGGCAGCACAGCATGCGGATCAACGATCAATGGCGGGTGTGCTTCGTGTGGCGTGACGGCGCTGCGCACGAGGTCGAGATCGTCGACTACCGCTGAAAGGGGTTCGCCATGGGCAAACGGCAAGTCGCTCCGGTGACGCCCGGAGAAATGTTGGAAGAGGAATTCCTGCGGCCGCTGGGGCTGACGAAGTACCGGCTGGCCAAGGAGATCGGGGTGCCGCCTCAGCGCATCGGCGACATCGTGGCCGGCAAGCGCGCGATCACGGCCGATACCGACCTGCGCTTGTGTCGCTTCTTCGGCCTGAGCGATGGCTGGTGGCTGGCGCTGCAAATGCGTCATGACATCGAGGTCGCACGCGCCGCCATGGCAGCCGAACTCGAACAGATTCGGCGCTTCGAGCCACAGGCCGCCTGACGCTCGGCGCCGCCCCCGATCTCCTGCGGGAGCTGCGCGCCGTGGCGGCGACGGGGCCGGTCGTCCATCGACTCAGCGGCCGGCACGATGAGCGCAGCGTGTTCGAAAAAGTCATCCTCGAGGACTGGTCGTCCTTCGAGATCCATGTCATCGAGCCCTCGACGCGGATGCGGCCGCGCGCGCCGTTTCTGGCGCTGATCAACGTCCAGGACTATCTCGAGACCCGCCGTTCCGAAGACAAGCCGATCGGCCGCGCCACGGCACGCCCGTTCGTCAACGGCGAGGATGGCCTCGTCTGGGAGCTCTTCAACTGCATCAAGTGGCTGCGCCGCGGCGACACCGAATTTACAAGGCAATACCTGCAGCGGCTCGGCAGCGCCCTGGCCGACGACCGAGCGTCGTAGCCTTGCCTAGCGCGATCCGCGCCGGTTCGCAGCACATCATCGACCTCCTTTGGATTGTTGGACGAGCATACGCCCAGGGCGTATAGTCTCGATATGCTGACGGTCGTCGAGACGGCTCTCTTCCAGCGGCAATGGTCGATGTACTGGACAGAGGAGGAGCGAGGAAGCTTTGCCGCCTACCTTGCCGAGCACCCCAATGCCGGAGACGTGGTGCCCGAGTCCGGCGGCATCCGCAAGATTCGCTGGGGAAGGTCCGGATCGGGCAAGTCCGGTGGTGTGAGAGTCATCTACTTCACGCGCACCGAACTGGACGAGCTGGTGTTGCTGACGCTGTATGCCAAGTCCAGGACCGACAAGCTCACCGGGCAAAATCTGAAGGAGATTCGACGTGCCCTCGAAGAATAGACCCCTGACCGATGCCGAGCTGGCTGGGTATGAGGCGGGCCGAGACTTGGCAGCCGACCTGCTGCAAGCCGTTCGCGAGATGAAATCGGGCCAGGTTCGCGTGGTTTCGTCGCCCGTCATCGAAGCCCGCAAGAAAACGGGCCTGTCGCAGTCGCAGTTCGCCTCGCTGCTGGGTGTCTCGGTGCGAACGCTGCAGGGCTGGGAGCAGGGCCGAAAGCAACCCTCCGGTGCGGCTCGGACCCTGCTGGCGATTGCGAGCACCAACCCTGGTGCGCTGCTGGCGGTCGCTGGCAAATAGCAGACGCCGTGGAGACTGCCGGGCTTGCCCCGGGATTTTGTCTTCCTACGGCCGCTGGTTAGCATAGGGTCGACTCGCCCCTGAGTTTCGTCTTCCAACGCCCCGGCCAGGAAAGCAGGACCCCATGACGCCCAAGACCCCCCGCGCCATTCCCGAAGCGGCCAAGCGCTTCTTCGCCAATCCGAGCGCGCTGCCCGCCATGCCCGAGGTGGCGACGCGGCTGCTGCGCAGCTTCGACGATCCCAACGTGAGCATGGGGCAGCTGGCCGAGCTCATCGGCAAGGATCCGGTGCTGTCGGCCAAGGTCCTGCGGCTGGCCAACAGCGCGCGCTACAGCCCGTCCCACAACATCACCACGCTGAAGGACGCGGCGAACGCGCTCGGCATGGACCTGCTGCGCAACCTGAGCATGGCCGCGGCCATCTCCGGCGCGTTCCCGACCGTGACCGGCCTGGATCGCAAGGCGTTCTGGCGCCACGCCGTGTCGACGGCCGCCTACGCGCGCCTGCTGTCGAAATTCCTCGCGCTCGACGCCGACGCGGTCTACCTGGCCGGGCTGATGCTGCGCACCGGGCAGGTGCTGATGGCGATGGCCGAGTCGAGCAAGGTGGCCGATGTGGAAGGCCACGCGCAGGAGCCCGGCAGCCGCTACTCGCTCGAACAGTCGCGCTTCGACTGCACGCATGCCGACGTGACGGCCGGCCTGGCCCGGCACTGGCACTTCCCGGCGACCATGGTGCAGGCCTTCGCCGACGCCAACGACCCGATGGCCGTGAGCCCTTTCTCGCTGATGGCGGCCGTGCTGCACATGGCCGAGGTCCTGGCCGACGCCGCCGCCACCCACGACGACCCTGCCACGGCCTTGCAGGCCGCGGTGCCCGAGCTGGTCGACCACCTTCACCTGGATCTCGGCGAGCTGCGTCAGCAGCTGAGCGCGGCGGGCGACGTGGGTCAGGATATCGAAGCCATGCTCGGGTAGCGCGCTCATGGTCACGACGATCAAGCGGCACGACTTCAGCATCCTGGTGGTCGACGATTTCGCGACCATGAGGCGGATCATCTCGGGGCTGCTGCGCGAGCTCGGCTTTCGCAAGATCGCCGAGGCCGAGGACGGCCAGATCGCGCTGCGGGCGCTCGAGTTCGCGGCCGACGCCGGGGAGCCGATCCACTTCGTGCTCAGCGACGTCAACATGCCGGTGATGAACGGCTTCCAGCTGCTCGAAGCCCTGCAGGCCAAGCCCGAAGGCGATCCGCTCCGGAAGACGCCGGTCTTGCTGGTGACCGCCGAGGGGCGCAAGGAGGACATCATCCGCGCGGCCCAGCTCGGCGCGTCGGGCTATGTGGTCAAGCCCTTCACCAAGGACACGATCGGCGACAAGATGCATCTGATCCTGAAGAACCGCGGCCTGCTGGTCGAGTCTTAGGCCGGCTAACGCCGATACCGCCATAGTCGACAAGGCTGCTCCTCGTTGGCAAAATTGCCAACATGAAAGCCGAGCTGGTCACCCGATTCAAGGATGTGACGCCGGAAGGCGGGGTCATTGAGTTGGTGGTCTGGCGCGTACCGAAGCCGGTGCCGCCGAGTCAGCACGGCTTCAAGTACCGAGCGGCTTACACCCTCAACGGTGTGCGCTTAGTCGGTTTCGACAACGAGATAGGCAAGGGCGACCATTGTCACCTTGGCGGGCGCGAGCAGGGCTACGCGTTCGTATCCGTCGACCAGTTGATCGAGGACTTCATCGAGGCGGTCGACACCGCCAGGAGAGCGCCATGAGCCAAAGAATACTGACGATCACGCTGCAGCCGAACTGGAAGGCCGCGCTGCGGCAGACGGGCCGCAAGGCGACCAAACCAACCTACCAGGGCGAAGTACTGAATTTCGAGAGTCCAGGCGCTTTTTTTGGTTGCCTGACCGAGCGTCGCTGGGCCATTGTGCGCGCACTCCAGGGCCAGGGCGAGGTCGCCGTGCGCGAACTCGCGCGGCGCGTTCAACGTGACGTGAAACGCGTGCACGAAGACGTCGTCGCGCTGCTGGAGCTCGGCCTCGTCGAGCGCACCGAAGGCGGCGGTGTGCAGTGCCCGTTCGAATCCGTGCGGATCGACATGGAACTGCGGGCTGCCGCTTAGCGAGTCCGCCCTGAACAACTCGTTTTCAGCCGCGCACCAGCGTCGGCCGGTATGAGTTGGCGGCGCGGAGTCGCAACATGGCCGAGGCCGCTTGCAGCCCCCACGTGATCGCCATGGCGACCAAGCCCAACAAGGCGCAATAAAGCACC
>JAFAMW010000065.1 GCA_019232985.1 Roseateles sp.
ATAATCAACCTCGAATTCTTAATTGGTTCGATTATTGCATCGGGGCACCGTCTCCGCGCGATCTCGCTTACCCTTGGCTCGGAAATTCAAATGCAATTTCTGGCCTGCACGTTTCAACGCACAAATATTTGCCGTCTCGATGAAAGCCTCCCAGTTCTTTATCTCCACCCTCAAGGAAGCCCCCGCCGATGCTGAAGTGGTCAGCCACAAGCTGATGATGCGTGCGGGCATGATCAAGCGACTGGGCGCCGGCATCTACAACTACATGCCCATGGGCCTGCGCGTGATCCGCAAGGTGGAAGCCATCATCCGCGAGGAAATGAACCGGGCCGGCGCCGTGGAGCTGCTGATGCCGGTCGTGCAGCCTGCCGAGCTGTGGCAGGAAACCGGCCGCTTCGACAAGATGGGCCCTGAGTTGCTGCGCGTGAAGGACCGCCATGGCCGCGACTTCATCGTCCAGCCGACGAGCGAAGAGGTCATCACCGACATCGCGCGCCAGGAGCTGCGCTCGTACAAGCAGCTGCCGCGCAACTTCTTCCATATCCAGACGAAGTTCCGCGACGAGCGCCGGCCGCGCTTCGGCGTGATGCGCGGCCGCGAGTTCACGATGAAGGACGCGTACTCGTTCGACCGCGACGTCGAGGGCGCGGGCCGCAGCTACGACGCGATGTTCAAGGCCTACGGCCGGATCTTCGACCGCCTGGGCCTCGAGTACCGCGCCGTCGCGGCCGACACCGGCGCGATCGGCGGCGACCGCTCGCACGAGTTCCAGGTCATCGCCGATACCGGCGAGGACGCGATCATCTACTGCCCGACGAGCGACTACGCGGCGAACATCGAGCTCGCCGAGGCGCTGCCGCTGCTGAGAGAGCGCGCGCCGGCCGCCGAGGCGCTCGCGAAGACGCCGACGCCGGGCAAGAGCACCTGCGAGGACGTCGCCGCGCTGCTCGGCCTGCCGCTCGCGCGCACGGTCAAGTCGATCGTGCTCGCGACGGATACCAAGGATGAGCACGGCTCCGTCACGGGCAGCGTCGTGTGGCTGCTGCTGCTGCGCGGCGATCACGAGCTCAACGAGGTCAAGGCCGGCAAGCTCGAGGGCCTCAAGGAGGGCTTCCGCTTCGCGACCGCCGCCGAAATCGAGGAGCACTTCGGCTGCAAGCCCGGCTACCTCGGCCCGATCGGCCTGAAGAAGCCGGTCAAGGTCGTCGCCGACCGCACCGTCGCGCGGATGGCCGACTGGACGACCGGCGCGAACGAGGCCGACTTCCACTACGCGGGCGTGAACTGGGGCCGCGACCTGCCCGAGCCCGACCTCGTCGCCGACATCCGCAACGTCGTCGCCGGCGACCCCTCGCCCGACGGGCAGGGCGTGCTCGCGATCCAGCGCGGCATCGAGGTCGGCCATGTGTTCTACCTCGGAACCAAGTACTCGGCCGCGATGAACGCGACCTACCTCGACGAGACCGGCAAGCCGCGCCTGATGGAGATGGGCTGCTACGGCATCGGCGTCACGCGCATCCTCGGCGCCGCGATCGAGCAGAGCCACGACGAGCGCGGCATCGTCTGGCCCGACGCGATCGCGCCGTTCCAGATCGTCGTCTGCCCGATCGGCATGGACCGCAGCGAGGACGTGCGCGCGCACGCCGAGCGCATCTACGCCGAGCTGCTCGACCTCGGCGTCGACGTGCTGCTCGACGACCGTGGCGAGCGCCCGGGCGCGATGTTCGCCGACTGGGAACTGATCGGCGTGCCGCACCGCCTCGTCGTGTCGGACCGCGGCATCAAGGAAGGCCAGCTCGAGTACCAGGGCCGCCGCGACGCGGCCGCGAGCACGCTGTCGCTCGAGGGCGTCGTGGCCCAGCTCAAGGCCAAGCTCCAGCCTTGAAGCGACGCGGGCTCCTCGGCGGCGCCCTCGGCGCGTGCGCCGCCACGGCGATGCCCTGGCAGGCCGCCTGGGCCGGCGCCCAGATCGAGGAGCCGCTCGCCGACGCGGTGCGTACCGCGCTGTCGTCGGCGATCGCGAACGACGCGCCGCCGCGGCCGCGCTTCGACAATATCGACGCGCGGCTCAGGTACCTGGCCTGGCTCGGCACCATGGGCGAGCGCCTGAAGCGGCGCCTGTCCGAGCCGCAGACGCGCACCGAGTTCCTCGAGACCCTGTGGTACGAGTCGGTGCGCGCGGGCCTCGAGCCCGCGCTCGTGCTCGGCCTGATCCAGGTCGAGAGCGGCTTTCGCAAGTACGCGATCAGCCTCGCCGGCGCGCGCGGCTATATGCAGGTGATGCCGTTCTGGGCGCGCCTGATCGGCGACGGCAACGCCTCACGCCTGTTCCATATGCAGACCAATCTGCGCTTCGGCTGCGTGATCCTGCGCCATTACCTCGACGCCGAGCGCGGCGACATGTTCATGGCGCTGGGCCGCTACAACGGCAGCCGCGGCCAGGGCGACTATCCGCGCGCCGTTTTCGCCTGCCGCCGTCAGTGGCTGATGGCCGGGGAAGCGTAACGCCCTTGGGGGCGGCCCGGCAGGCGCCTCGACGTCAATCCTTCAGACCCTGCCAGGCTTGTGGCTCCGCACCATTGACGCCGGCGAGCTCGAGCGCGCGCTCGACGCTCTCGGCGACGAGCTCGGCGATGCTTTGCGGCCGGTGGTAGAAGGCCGGCAGCGGCGGGAACACGATCGCGCCCATCTCGGTCGCGGCCGTCATGTTGCGCAGGTGCGCGAGGTTCAGCGGCGTCTCGCGCACCATCAGCACGAGGCGGCGGCGCTCCTTGAGCGTGACGTCGGCCGCGCGCGTGAGCAGGTTGTCGCCGAAGCCGTGGGCGATGGCCGCGAGGCTTTTCATCGAGCAGGGCGCGACGACCATCGCGGCCGTCGCAAAGCTGCCGCTCGCGACGCAGGCGCCGACGTCGGCCGGCGCGTAGGCATGGTCGGCGCGCGCCTCGAGCTCGCCGCGCGCGAGGCCGAGCTCGTGGTGGACGTTGAGCACGCCGGCCTTTGTTACGATCAGATGCGTCTCGACGCCGAGCGCGCGCGCGCGGTCGAGCAGGCGCAGCCCGTAGGCCGCGCCCGTCGCGCCGGTGATGCCGACGACCAGCCGTGTCATTGAAGCCCCTCGTTCGGCGCAAACGCCGGCCGATCCCCCGAGGGGATGCAGGCCGGCTTGGGAGCGGCCCGGCGCTCGGCCTGCGTCAAGCGAGCGCCTGCTGCAGCTCGCCCGACTCGTACATCTCCATCATGATGTCCGAGCCGCCGACGAATTCGCCGTTGATGTAGAGCTGCGGGATCGTCGGCCAGCTCGCGTATTCCTTGATGCCCTGGCGCACGCCCTCGTCCTCGAGCACGTTGAAGGTCGTGAGGTCGCCGACGCCGCAGGCCTTGAGGATCTGGATCGCGCGGCCCGAGAAGCCGCACATCGGGAACTGGGCCGTGCCCTTCATGAACAGGACCACGCGGTGGCCCTTGACCAGCGCGTCGATGCGCTGCTGAACGTCGCTCATAACTTCATCCTTGATCGGCAGATTCGCCGCCGCCGGCCATTATCCCGGATGAGGAATTAGTAGCTGTACGACAGGCCCAATTGCAGCACCGGCGAGAAGCGCGCGCTGTCGTCGAGGCGTACGCCCGAGCCGTAGCCGAGACGCAGCGCGGCGAGGTTCATGTTCGTCAGCAGGCCGAGGTCGGCGCTGAACGACACGCCCGTGTGCATCGAATGGCCGGTGTAGCCGATGCCGAGGTAGGACGCCGACTGGCTCGGGTCGAACGGGTCCGTGCCCGGGTAGCCGAGGCTGATCGAGCGCGCGCCCATCGCGAGCGGGCCTGGGCTCGCGTCGAGCGCGAGGCCCGCGTTGCCGAGCGTCATCGAGCGCGGGCCGACCCACAGGCCGCCGGTCGCGCGCAGGCCGCCACGCACGCCGGTCAGGCCCGAACCCGTCAGGTAATAGTCGCCGAGCAGATTGGCACCGAGCAGGCGCGAGCCGTTGTCGCGCGGCGCCTCGAGGCCGTCGGCGCCGTTGTCCACGCCCGACAGTTGCAGGCGCGCCTGCCATTGGGAGGGGTAGGGCAGGTCGTTCAGGCGCAGGCCGTCGGCGTGGGCGGATGCTGCCAGCAACATCGCTAGCAGCGCGATGGCGGGTGTGCCGCCGCGCTGCGACTGGCGCGCGGTCCGGGCGAGACTGATGACATGCTTCATGACGATCTCCCGACTGCCCCTGGGAAACAAATGCTACGCCTGCGGCGCTGGGGCTGGGGGGAAATTACCCGCGGGAAACCAGTGCATGTTGCACGATTGAGCCGCCGCAATGAGGGGGCGGGCCGCCGGCCGAGGCGGCCGGTCCGCTCACTGGGCCGGCGGGCGCCAGCAGCCGCCGGTCACGCGCGCCTGGCCGCCGAGGTCCAGGCGCAGGCGCACGCTCGCGAAGCCGCGCTCGCGCAGCAGGCCCGCGACGGCCTCGGCCTGGTCGTAGCCATGCTCGAGCAGCAGCCAGCCGCCCGGCGTCAGATGCTCGGGCGTGGCCGCGATGATCGCGCGCAGGTCGCGCAGGCCGTCGGGGCCGGCTGTCAGTGCGCTGTCGGGTTCGTAAGTCAGCGCCGGCAGGTGCGGGTCGCCGTCGGCGATGTAGGGCGGATTGCTGAGCACGAGCTCGTAGCGCTGGGCGGCGAGCGGCGCGAACCAGTCGCCGGCGTGCCAGCCGACCTCGAGGCCGAGCCGGACGGCGTTGTCCCGGGCCACCGCGAGCGCGGCCGCGCTGCGCTCGACGGCCTCGACCCGCGCGCCCGGCGCCGCGTGCTTGACGGCCAGCGCGATCGCGCCGCTGCCGGTGCCGAGGTCGACGACGCGCGCCGTCGGGCGGCGCTCGAGCAGCTCGAGCGCCCAGTCGACGATGACCTCGGTGTCGGGCCGCGGCACCAGGGTGTCGCGCGTCACGCGCAGCGCCAGGCCGTGGAATTCCTTGTGGCCGACGATGTAGGCGAGCGGCTCGCCGTCGGCGCGGCGGCGCCGCACGGCCTCGAACATCAGGACCTGGCCGCCCGTGAGCGCCTGGTCGTCGTGGCCGATCAGCCAGGTCCGCTCGACGCCGAGCAGGTGGCACAGCAGCAGCTGGGCGTCGAGCGCGTCGAGGCCCTGCTGGCGGGCGAGCGTCAAGGCTTCGGCGATGGTCATCATGTCCGTCCTTCGAGCTGGGCGAGCTGCTCGGCCGCCTGGGCGGCCTGCAGGCCGCCGACGACGTCTTCGAGCTCGCCGTCCATGATCGCACCGAGCTTGTATAGCGTCAGGTTGATCCGATGGTCGGTCAGGCGACCCTGCGGGAAGTTGTAGGTGCGGATGCGGTCCGAGCGGTCGCCGCTGCCGACCAGGCTCTTGCGCGTCGCGGCCTCCCTGGCCGCTCGCTCGCTGCGTTCCTTCTCGCGCAGGCGCGCGGCGAGCACGGCGAGCGCCCTGGCCTTGTTGCGGTGCTGGCTGCGGTCGTCCTGGCATTCGGCGACGAGGCCGGTCGGCAGGTGGGTGATGCGGATCGCCGAGTCGGTCTTGTTCACGTGCTGGCCGCCCGCGCCGCTCGCGCGGAAGGTGTCGATGCGCAGCTCGGCCGGGTTGAGCTGGATTTCTTCGGCCGCGTCGGGCTCGGGCATCACGGCGACCGTGCACGCGCTCGTGTGGATGCGGCCCTGCGACTCGGTAGCGGGCACGCGCTGGACGCGGTGGCCGCCCGACTCGAACTTGAGCTGGCCGTAGACCTGCGCGCCGTCGACGCGCAGCACGATTTCCTTGTAGCCGCCGAGGTCGGACTCGCTCGCCGACAGCAGCTCGGTGCGCCAGCCGCGCCGCTCGGCGTAGCGCTGGTACATGCGCGCGAGGTCGGCCGCGAACAGCGCCGACTCGTCGCCGCCGGTGCCCGCGCGGATCTCGAGGAAGGCCGCGCGCGCGTCGTCGGGGTCCTTGGGGATCAGCGCTAGCTGGAGCTCGTCGTGCAGGCGCAGCAGGTCGGCCTCGGCCGCGGCGATCTCCTCGCGCGCCATCTCGGCGAGCTCGGGGTCGTCGAGCATCGCGCGCGCCTCGGCGAGGTCGGCCTCGCGCTGGCAATAGCTGCGGTAATTTTCGACCAGGCCCGCGACCTCGGCCTGCTCGCGCGTGACCGCGAGGTAGCGCTTCATGTCGGCCGCGAGCTGTGGGTCGAGCAGGGTCGCGTCGAGTTCGGCCAGGCGCAGCGCAAGGCGTTCGAATTGTTGGCGCAGGGAGTCTTTCATCGGGGCGGGCGAAAGGGATGGGGCAGGACGGCGGCGGTGCATGCAGCGGGCCGCCGCGCGGACCGCGGGCGGCAGCGACGACCGTCGCTAATGCGCCGAGTCGGGTTCCGCGCCCGCGTCCGGCGTCGCGCCCGGCGCGACGCTGCGGTCGCGCAGGAACAGCCGGTTCAGGGTCTGGGCGACGCGTGCGCGCTGCTCGCCCTCGCTCGCGTTGAGCTCGGCGAGCGCGCCGTGCAGCATCTTCTGGGCGAGGCCGCGGCTCAGCGCCTCGAGCGCGGCGTCGACGCTCGCGCCGCGCGCGATCAGCTTGCGCGCGCGCGCGATCTCCTGCTCGCGCCACGCGTCGCTGCGCTCGTGCAGGGCCTGGATCAGCGGCACCGTGTCGCGCTGGCCGAGCCAGTGCACGAAATGCTGGACGCCGCTCTCGATGATCGCCTCGGCCTGCTCGACCGCGGCCTGGCGCTTGGCGCCGGCGGTCTGGACCACGCCGGCGAGGTCGTCAAGCGTGTAGAGATAGACGTCGCCGAGCTGGGCGACCTCGGGTTCGATGTCGCGCGGCACGGCGAGGTCGACCATGAACATCGGGCGGTGCCGGCGCGCCTTGAGCGCGCGCTCGACCGCGCCGAGGCCGATCAGCGGCAGGCTGCTCGCGGTGCACGAGATCACCGCGTCGAACTCGTGCAGGCGCGCGGGCAGGTCGGCGAGGCGCAGGGTCTCGGCGCCGAGGTGGGCGGCGAGCTTCTCGCCGCGCGCGAGCGTGCGGTTGGCCACCGCCATCGCGGCCGGCTGGCGCGCCGCGAAGTGCGTGGCGACGAGCTCGATCATCTCGCCCGCGCCGACGAACAGCACGCGGATCCTGCCCAGGTCCTCGAACAGCTGGGCGGCGAGGCGCACGCTCGCGGCGGCCATGCTGATCGAATGGGCGCCGATCTCGGTGCTCGTGCGCACCTCCTTCGCGACCGAGAAGCTGCGCTGGAACAGCTGGTGCAGGGTGCTGCCGAGCGTGCCGGCCGCGTCGGCCTGGCGCACCGCGTCCTTCATCTGGCCGAGGATCTGCGGCTCGCCGAGCACCATCGAGTCGAGGCCGCTCGCGACGCGGAACGCGTGGCGCGCCGCGGCGTCGCGCTCGCGCAGGTAGCTGTACTCGCCGAGCGCGGCGCTGCTCACGCCGCCATGCTCGGCCAGCCATTGCAGCGCCGGCTGCACGAGCGGCGCGGGCGCGGCGACGTAGAGCTCGGTGCGGTTGCAGGTCGACAGCAGCGCGGCCTCGGGCGCCTGGCTGCCGGCGCCCGCGAAACGCGCGCGGAAGGCCTGCAGCGCGGGCACCAGTTGTTCGCCCGAAAACGCGAAACGCCCGCGCAGGTCGAGCGGCGCGGACGTGTGGTTCAGGCCGAGCGCGAACACCGTCATCGGCGCATTATAAAAAATGCCGGCATACTCCCGCGCCCATGGGCCCAATCGACGCCTTCTGGCATCTTGCCAACCTGTTTGCACCGGCCTGGTGCGTTGCGGCGCTGCTCGGCGCCGCGATCAAGCTCGTCTGGCGCCGCGAGCTGCGCAGCCGCTCGTGGCGCCAGCTCGCGCTGTGGGGCGCGGCCGGCGGCAGCGTCGCGACGCTCGTCGCGCTCGTGCTGCTCGGCCACGACGGCATGATGCTCGGCTACGCGCTGCTGCTCGTCGGCATCAGCCTGCCGCAGTGGTGGCTGATGCAGCGGCGCTGAGCTCGCCGCCCTCGGCGGTCACGACCTCGCCGCGCAGCGAATGCGCGAAGGCCTGGGTGATCGTCACGTCGACGAGCTGGTTGAGCAGCCGCGGCGCGCCCTTGAAGTTGACGATGCGGTTGCAGACCGTGCGGCCCATCAGCTCGGCCGCGTCGCGGCGCGAGGTGCCGGTCACGAGAATGGGCTGGCGCGTGCCGACCAGCGACTCGCTGATGCGCAGCGCGTTGGCCTCGATCTCGGCCTGCAGCGCCTGCAGGCGGCGCACCTTCTCTTCGTAAGGCGTGGTGTCCTCGAGCGCCGCCGCGGGCGTGCCGGGGCGCGGGCTGAAGATGAAGCTGAAGCTCGCGTCGAAGCCGACGTCGCGCACGAGCTTCATGAGCCTGGCGTGGTCGTCCTCGGTCTCGCCCGGGAAACCGACGATGAAGTCGCTCGCGATGCGAATGTCGGGGCGCACGGCGCGCAAGCGGCGCACGATGCTCTTGAACTCGAGCGCCGTGTAGCCGCGCTTCATCGCCATCAGGATGCGGTCGCTGCCATGCTGGACCGGCAGGTGCAGGTGGCTGACGAGCTTGGGCACGCGGCCGTAGGCCTCGATCAGGCGCGGGCTGAACTCGTTCGGGTGGCTGGTCGTGAAGCGCAGGCGCTCGATGCCGGGGATCTCGGCGGCGACTTCGAGCAGCAGCGCGAGATCGGCGTATTCGTCGTTGCCGTCGGCGTCCCGGCCCATGCGGCCGCGGTAGGCGTTGACGTTCTGGCCGAGCAGGTTGATCTCGACGACGCCCTGGTCGGCGAGGCCGGCGATCTCGGTCAGCACGTCGTCGAACGGGCGCGAGACCTCTTCGCCGCGCGTGTAGGGCACGACGCAGTAGCTGCAGTACTTGGAGCAGCCTTCCATGATCGAGACGAACGCGCTGCCGCCCTCGACCTTGGCGGGCGGGAGCTTGTCGAACTTCTCGATCTCGGGGAAAGAGATGTCGACCTGCGGGCGGCGCTGCTCGCGGCGCGCCTCGAGCATCTGCGGCAGGCGGTGCAGGGTCTGCGGCCCGAACACCACGTCGACGTAGGGCGCGCGCTCGATGATCGCGGCGCCTTCCTGCGACGCGACGCAGCCGCCGACGCCGATCATCACGCCCTTGGCCTTCAGGTGCTTGACGCGGCCGAGGTCGGAGAACACCTTCTCCTGCGCCTTCTCGCGCACCGAGCAGGTGTTGAACAGCACGAGGTCGGCTTCGTCGACGTTGTCGGTCTTCTCGAAGCCGTTCGCGGCGCCGAGCACGTCGGCCATCTTGTCCGAGTCGTACTCGTTCATCTGGCAGCCGAAGGTCTTGATGTAGACCTTCTTGGGCGTCGGCGTCGAGCTCATGCGCGGCTCCCGGCGCAGGCGGGGATCGAGGCACAGCGGTGCATGGTATGTGTCCAGGGGCTGTGGAAAGGAACCGGCCCGGGAAGGCCGACGGGGCCGACATTTTAGCCGACGCGTGGCGCCGGGCGGCGTCGGCCTACGGCCGGCTCCAGGTCTGCGTCGCCCAGTCGAACTGCAGGTTCGCGGCCTGCTGAGGCGTGTGTGGCCAATAGCTGTTCGCGAGCTCGGCCGCGTTGAGCACCCAGACCTGCATGACCAGGCCCGTGGTCGGCTCGAGCGTGTAGTTGACGACCAGCGTCTGCCCGGTCAGCGCGGCCGGCTGAAGCAGGTGGTCGGTGTCGCTGAACACGCGGGCGCCCGGCGCCAGCGTGAATGCGAGGCCGTCGAGCGTGACGCTCGGGAACTGCTGGACGACCAGCGTGCCGCGCAGGGTGTTCTGCGTGAAATGCCGCGCGACCTGCGCCCGTGCCGGGGCGGCGGCGGCGACGCAAAGCGCGGCGGCGAGAAGAGCGGTTCGACGATCCATGGCGGCGGCGGGGCGGTTGGCTGGGCACATGCCCGATCCGGCGACTGTAGCCGCCGCGGCGCTCAGCGCGGCGCGGCGCCGCGCCCGAGTTTCAGCGCACGCTTGTGGGCGTACATGGCGCGGTCGGCCTCGGCGAGCAGCTCGGACATGTCGACGGCGCCCTGGCCGTCGTAGCCGACCATGCCGACGCTGAAGCGTACCGCCGCGCCGTCGGCCACGTCGGCGACGAGGCCGTGCAGGCGCTCGAGCGCGGCCTCGGTGCCCTGCGGCGGCGTGTCGATCAGCAGCGCGACGAACTCGTCGCCGCCGAGGCGCCCGACCACGTCGCTCTCGCGCAGCGCGTCGCGCAGCGCCGTCGCGAAGCGGCGCAGCACGGCGTCGCCGGCCGCGTGGCCCTGGGCGTCGTTGATGGCCTTGAAGTCGTTGAGGTCGAAGTACACGAGCGTCGCCGGCTGGCCGCGCCGCCGGCACGCGCCGAGCGCGTGGCGCGCGAGCGTCTCGAAGCCGCGCCGGTTGCATACGCCGGTCAGCTCGTCGGTCGTCGCGAGGTGGAAGGCCATGAGCTCCTGCTCGGCCATGTTCGCGAGGTCCCTGAGCAAGGCAATGTCCTCCTCGCCAAGGCGGCGCGGCCGCTGGTCGAGCAGGCACAGCGTGCCGAGCTTCGCGCCGTTGCTCGCGCGCAGCGGCTGGCCGGCGTAGAAGCGGATGAAGGGCTCGCCGGTCACGAGCGGGTTGTCGGCGAAGCGCGGGTCGCGCTGCGCGTCCGGGATCAGGAACAGCCCGTCGCCCAGGATCGCATGGGCGCAGAACGAGACGCGCCGGGGCGTCTCGGTCGCTTCGAGGCCGGCGCGCGACTTGAACCATTGGCGGTTCGCGTCCACCAGGGACACCAGCGCGATCGGCACGTCGAACAGGCGCCGCGCGAGCCGCGTCAGGCGGTCGAAGCGCTCCTCGGCGACGGTGTCGAGCAGGCGCAACGAATGCAGCGTCTGCAGGCGCTGTGGCTCGTCGGTCGGAAGGGCGGCAGCTTGCATCGCGACTCCTGCGGCGGGCTGGGCGCCGGTGGTGCCGATCGTAGCGTTTCGAGGCACCGCATGGCATGCCGCGCTGGCTTGACGACAGCGTGAATCCGTTGCCGTGAAGGGTCCGCGCAACCCCGGGTGAGCCCGCTCCCGGGCGTCCGGTTCAGCGCCCTATGATCCGCCGTCTAACTGCGTACTCAAGCGGAGCAGAGCATGGCGGAAAAGCTCTTGACGGAAGCGGACTGGAAGAAGTTCGCGAAGGGTCGGGACCTCAAGGATGCGGCGCTTCTCAAGGCCTTCGCGGCCTACGAGAAAGCGCGCTCTCCCGACGAGCAGCTCAAGCTGCTGCCCGCGATCGAGAAGGAGCTCGACGCGCTGCGCAAGGCCGGCAAGGGCGACAAGGAGCTGCTCGGCCAGCTCGACGCGATGGACAAGGCGCTCGAGCGCGAGACCAGGCAGGTCAAGGCCGCAGAGAAGGAGGCGCAGGAGCACGAGGCCGAGGAGGGCGAAGAGACGCCCGACCTGCTGACGACCAAGCTGATCCCCTTGCTGCGCCTGGTCAAGAAGGGCGAAGAGCTGCCCGCGATGGTCGCGAGCAACGGCAAGAAGGTCGCCGTGCTGATGTCGCGGCGGGCGATCTCGCCGACGCGGCGCAAGCTGCTCGCCGACTACCTCTGCGACGGCGGCGCGCCCAAGTACTTCCTCGGCACCTGCCTGTTCGAGCAGAACGCCTACACCTTCGTGCTCAAGACCCAGGCGACGGGCCTCGCGAAGAAGGTCAAGGCCGGCCTGTTCGAGCAGGTCAACCTGCGCCTCAAGGTGCGCGTGCGCGGCGAGGCGCCCGACGACATCGACGACGACGGCGAGGAAGCGCCGGCCGACGAGCTCGAGGCCGAGGAAGCCGGCGCGGCGCCGGACGCCGCGCCGACCGCGCCCGGCGCCGCGCCCGGAGACGATCCGCTCAAGGCCGAGTTCGAGCAGGCCTGGGCCGCCGTCGAGGCCGAGGCGCTCGTGCTCGTGCAGCGCGGCGGCCCCGACGCGGGCAAGCTGCGCGCGGTCGCCGACTTCGTGCGCGAAAAGGGCGCGGCCGGCGCGTACAAGGCCGCGCTGCAAGGCATCCAGAGCCTGCGCAAACTGATCGACGCGCAGCCGGCCGGCGCGGCGCCCGAAGCGGCGTCGACCGCCGCGCCACCGGCGCCAGCCGCCGACGCCCAGGCCTTCAACAAGCGCCTTGCGGCGCTGCTGCCGGCCGTCAAGGCCGCGACGGTCGACGGCGGCGGCCAGGAACTCAAGGCCAGGGTCGCCGAGGCGGGGCAGAAGGCGGCGGCCCGCGACTTCGCCGCGGCCGGCGCGCTGCTCGACGCGGCCGAGGCGCTGATCGCGGCCGCCCGACGCGGCGCCCCGGCGCCGGGCGCCGGCGGCGCCGAGCAGGAGGAGGCCGAGGCGGACGCAGAGGTCGGCGACGCGCCGATCGACGAGGCCGCGCGCCAGCGTTACGAGGCCCGCCTTGCCGAGATCGAACCGGGCCTGCTCGAGCTGTTCGCGGCGCGTCATCCGGAGTCGAGCAAGCTGCGCAGCGTGCTCGCCTACGCGGGCGAGCAGGCCGATTCCGGTGAGTTCGCGAAGGCGGTGGCCGCGCTCGAGCGCCTCGCCGGTCTCGTCGAGGCCGCGCGCAGGGCGCCGGGCATCGACACGGGCGAGAGCTACCCGGGCCTGGTCGCCTATCGCAAGAGCCTGCTCGCGCTGCGCGCGGCGGTCGGCACGGTCGAGCGCCAGATCGAGGCGCTTGTGGCGGCGATCCCGGGCGACCTGCCCGACGAGGCCGACCTCGCCGCCGACCTTGCCGACGAACTGCGCGAGTCGACGACGGCGCTGCACGGCCTCGTCGACGAGGCCATGAGCAGCGCCGAGAACCAGGACACGGCGGCGACCCGCGCGCTGCGCGCCGAGCTCGACGGCTTCATCGAAGAGGTCCGCGGCAGCCCGCTGATCAAGCATGTGGACGGCAATCCGTTCGGGGTTGCCGTGTCGGTCGAGCAGACCCTCGGCAGCGCGCTCGAGAACGTGCGCCGCGCCCTGCCGGCCCTGGCCTGACTTCCCGCCAATTGCGACGCCGCCGCCCGCAGGCGGCGCGGAGGAACGATCGTGACGAACGCCAAAGACCTGAACCAGGCCAGCCAGTGGTGCCAGACGGCGCGCGAGCTGCTGAAATCGAGCAAGAGCAAGGCCGTCAAGGCCGCACGCGAGCAGCTCAAGCTGGCGGAGAAGAAACTCGCCGAGCAGCTGCAGGCCATCTTCGAGCTCAACCCCAATCTGCACCGCGAGTTCCGCCAGAAATACCTGGAGCTGGCCGGTCGCATCAACGACGCGGTCAAGCCCAACGCGCGGGTCGACGAGGGCGTCGTCGCGGCGATCGGCAAGGAGCTGGGCGGGCTGTCCGAGGGGCTCGCGGCGTCGATCAAGACCGAGAAGGCGCTGGCCGAAGAACTGGGCAGGTTCCGGACCAAGTACGCCGAATACGAGCGCAAGGTCGCGGCGGCGGCCGGCCTGAACGGCGCGCGCATGCCGGGTGGCGCGGTGAGCCGGGCGCTCGAGGCCGCGGCCCAGCACATGAAGGAGGCCTGGCTCAAGCGCGGCGAGGCCTTTGTCGAGCATTCGCCGAGCGCGCTCGACGAGGCCAAGCTGATGTTCGCGGCCGTCGACAACGACCTCAAGGACGCGAAGGAGGCGTCCAAGCTCGCGGCCAAGGAGGCCGAGGCCGACCTCAAGGCGGGCCCCGAGTGGAGCCGCCTCAGGCCGCTCGCGCAGCGCGCGCTCGAGAGCGTGCGCGGCCTCGCCGGCGCCGAGGAGGAGATCAAGGCGCTCGAGGACCTCGTCAACGGCGCGGTCGGCACGCTCGTCAACCAGGACGGCGTGTGGCGCGGCTACAAGGCCGCGATCGCGAAGCTGCAGGGCTACGAGGCGCTGGCCGAGCGGGCGCGCCAGGCCCACCAGGCGTACAGCAACAAGGGCCTGCCGAAGGAGGTCGTCGACGCGAGGGCCCTGGCCGACAAGGCCTGCGAGGCCTACAAGGAGCTCGCGCCGCCATACGCCGCCCGCTCGATGGCCGAGGAGATCGACGCGGCGGCCGAGCGCGGCCGCGACGACAGGCTCAAGGACAAGGCCGTGCTCGCCCTGACGACGCTGACCAAGCGGCTCGGCGACGAAACGACCCGGCTGAAAAAGGAAAGGGGCGACGCCGAGGCGGCCGAGCTCAAGCTCGCGACGCTGATCGAGTCGCTGACCGACGCTGGCGCGCCGCCGATGCTCTACCAGGCCGCCGCGAACCGCGGCAAGGCCGTCAAGGCCCAGGACATGGCGAACAGCCAATGGGCGAGCGCGACCCAGAACTACACGGCCGCGGTGACCGGCCTCGAGCGGATCAAGCGCGACTTCGACAGGCAGGGCGCCGACTGGAAGCGCAAGGGCGAGCGCCTCGTCCAGATGAAGGAGCTCGCGCAGCAGTGCCTGGGCATGCCGGCGCTCACGCGCATGGCCCAGACCCTGCTCGACGGCTGCGCCGAGGTGCGGCCCTTTTTCGACCGCTACGACATCGCCGGCAGCATCAAGGCCTATGACGAGGCCGTGCTGTTCATCACCGTGAACGCGAAGACCGAGAAAAAGGGCCTGGAGTTCACCCACGACGAGCTCCAGCGGCGCGTCACCGCGGGCAACTTCCCGGTCGGCGAACAGAACAAGGACGCGCGCGAGCGTCTCGTCGACCTGCTCAAGCAGGGCGCGCGCATGGTCAGCAGCGTCGCGATCGAGTGCGAGAACCGGCTGCGCGTCTACGTCGACAACGCCCAGGGCGTGAGCCCGCGCTATCTTGCCCAGCTCAAGCAGGCGCTGTTCGACCAGGTCGGCACGCGCAAGGACGCGTGGTTCGCCGGGCGCGAGCAGCTCGGCGGCGACCCCGCCGAGGTGCTGCGCAGCGTCGACGCGGCCGTCAAGGCGATGCGCAAGATCGTCGACGACCAGCTCGCCGTCAAGGGCCCGGCGCTGACCGAGCAGGTCCGCAAGCTGGTGCGCGAGCGCGCCGAAGCGCGCAACCGCGCGGCGCCCGAGCAGATGGCCAAGTCGCTCGAGGCCCTGAGCAAGCTCGGCATCGACGTGAGCGCGGAGCGCGACCTCGTCGACGCGCAGAAGGACGCGCCGATCAAGTCCTACCGCGACATCTGGATCAGCCTGCAGAAGAAGGAGGAGCGGTACTACGCCGACTTCGCCGAGGCGCGCCGCAAGCTCAAGGGCGAGGTCACGACCGAGATCGACCGCGAGCTCGTCGACCTGCCGATCAGCAAGGTCTACAAGGAAGAGCTCGTCCAGCAGAGCACCGACATCAAGCAGCTCGTCGACACCGAGGACCCCGACCTGCTCGAGATCGCGCAGAAGAAGAAGGACGCGCTGAAGAAGCAGTTCGAGGAGATCGCGAAGGACCCGAAGCGCTACCAGAAGAACAAGAGCGACCTCGCCGCGCTGGCCAAGCGCATCGGCGAGCTCGTCGACGACCTGCCCGAGACGACGCGCCGGCTGCAGACGCGCTGGGCCGAGGAGGACATCGAGTCGCGCCATTGCACGCCCGCGGCGATGAGCAAGCGCCTCGCCGCGTTCACGCTCGAGGTCGAGCGCGGCGAGGCCGAGCGCGTCCAGCGCAAGAAGGACGTCGAGGTCTACCGCAAGCTCAAGACCGAGGTGCGCGCGGCCTTCGACGAGATGAAGAAAACCACGGCGACGCGCCTGACCGACAAGGCCAAGGCCTTCGAGGCCTGGTACGAGGCGCGCATCGAGGACGCGAAGGCCGCGAAGGGCCGCCAGGGCGGCATCCCCGAGGCGATGCGCATCCTCGGCGAGCTCAAGACCAAGCTCGACGGCATCAACAGCCACCGCAACCCCGAGATGCGGCTGCGCGAGCTCGACGCCCAGCAGACCCAGGACGTGATCACGATGAAGGACCTCGCGCGGCAGTGGGAGCTCGACGTCGCCTTCTTCCTCGAGGACACGCTCGCCAAGGCCAAGGAAGAAGTCAAGCGCAAGGACGGCGAGAAGGCCCTGATCACCGGTCTCGAGGACCTCGTGAGCGCGGCCGGCAAGCTCGTCAAGCCCTACACGGCCGCGCTCACGCTGATCGGCTACGGCGAGGTCGAGGGCCCGGACCTCGCCAAGGTCAAGGCCGACTTCGCCCAGGCGCGCCAGATGCTCGGCAACGCCCAGCGCAGCGCCGCGCGCCTGACCGAGGCGCCGCAGACGACCAATGTGCAGGGACCGACCAAGGACGGCCTGCGCAAGCTCGCGATCAAGTGGGGCGAGCGCACCCATGCCTACGCCGAGACGCTGAACCGGGTCGGCGGGCTGATGCGCGCGTCGGCGAAGGGCGAGGACCCGCAGGTCGTCGACAACGCCGGCAAGGCCGCCGACATGGTCGAGGCGCTCGTGCCGCTGTTCCGCGCCGACGCGTTTGCCGCGAGCTTCGGCGTGCTCACGACCGACCCCGAGACGCTCGCCGACGACCAGCGCCAGGCGCTCGCGCGCCGCCAGCTCGCCGCGCGCGAGGACGCCCTGCGGCAGATGCGCGAGTTCCGCCGCGACACCGCCCATCCGCTGCTGCGCAAGCTCTGCGACGCGCAGCTCAACCCCTTCGAGCCCGTCGGCGTGACGGTGGCCGTGAGCGGCATCGCCACGGCGCTCAAGGAAATCGAACTGCAAGCGCTGGCCAGCGCCTGAGCCCCGGGGACCCGCCATGGAAACCAAGCAACTCGAGTTCATCAACGAGGTCGTCGGCATCGAGGTCAAGCTCGCGGAGCGCGCGCGCAAGCAGGACGAGCGCCGCGGCGCATCGAGCCGCGCGCTCGAGCAGCTCGCCGGCAAGAAGGACGCGATCCGCGAGACCATGCAGAGCCTGCGCGTCGTCGACAAGTACGGCAAGCAGCACGAGCAGGCGTTCTCGGAGCAGGGCCAGGAATACGCGCTCGACACCTTCGGTGCGACCAAGAAGGGCCGCGGCCTGAGCAAGGAGGACATCCGCCGCGCGGGCGAGGCGATGCGCCCGATCGTCGAGGCCGTGAGCGCGCTGCGCGAGGCGCGCGGCAGCGACGGCGCGCCGCTGTACAGGCTGCCCGAAGACCTCGAGGAGATGACGCAGCAGATCATCGACGACGTGTTCACGCCGCTCGTGCGCGAGGGTGTGCTGCCCGAGAACTTCGTGACCGACCAGTACAGCGAGGTGCAGCGGCTCATCAACGCGGCGCTCGGCTCGTACAAGGAAGAGAACCGCTCGCTGCGCGACGAGAACGAGAAGAGCCAGGCCAAGGCCAACGCGCTGTACTACGGCGCCGGCGACGGCCTCGACCAGGCCGGCGCGCGGCTCAAGGCGCTCGCCGGCGTGCCCAAGAAGGCGATGGACAAGCTCGGCCTCGACGACAAGAAGAAGCGCTTCCTGCAGATCGGCGTGACCGGCATCCGGGCCGGCGTCGCGAGTGTCTCGGCGGGCCTGACGCTCGAGTCCTGGCAGGTCGACCCGGGCAGCGGCATGCCGAAGATCGAGCACAACTTCGCGATGCAGCTCAATCCGCAGGACTACGGCTACACGGACTCCGACCCGGACGAGGCGCGCGCCAAGCTGCTCGAGGCCAAGCGCGCGGTCAAGGTCCACGAGGTCGTGACCAAGCTCGGCCTGAGCAGCAGCGACGAGAACCGCATCCTCTCGGTGCTCGACATCCAGGACGACAGCAACTTCGCGGCGAGCAAGGACGGCATCACCGGCTACGGCGAGGCCCTCGAGAGCATCATCAGCGACCTCGGCATCGCCGGCGACAAGCTCGACAAGCTGCGCACGGCCGCCGACTCGGTCTACCACGACGGCCAGAACGTCGCGGCCGCGCTCAAGTGCGCGCGCGAGATCGACAACACGCTCGCGACCCTGCTCGACACCCACCTCGGCGCCGGCGTCGGCGCGGCCGTCAAGGGCAGCTACGCGGGCGCCGTCGACGCCGAGGAGGTCGCCGACGCCGCGGGCCAGCTCAAGGCGGACGACCAGACCATCATTGCCGAGTACGCGATCGCGTTCAAGCGCGTGTTCACGAGCGGCCTCGGCGGCGCCGACCTCGGCGCGGTCGGCGACCGCATCGCGCGCGCGTTCGTCGCGTCGGCGAACGGCAAGGCGCTGCAGGAGGCGATCAAGCGCGACCCGGCCACGGCCTTCGCACCGCTCGTCAAGCTCGCCGGCGAGGTGCTCGGCCGCGAGCTGCCCGGCGTCGACCCGACGCAGAAGCAGGCCGTCGACGACGGCCTGCTCAAGGTCGCGTTCGCGAACCTCGCGCGCCAGCTCGACAAGGCCGTCGTCGCGGCGCTCCACAAGGACGTGAACCCCGGCGCCGCCGAGGCCTTCGCGGGCCTCTACGCGGCCCAGCTCAAGCCCGACGCGGTGCTCAAAGGCTGGCGCGCAAAGACCGACCAGGACGGCAACGGCGACGGCGCCGCCGTCGTCGCGGCCTACGCCGACGCGTTCGTCGGCGCGTTCACGCGCGCCGCGCCCGACTCGACCAACACCGCCTTCGTTGGCGCCGGCAAGGCGATCGCGGCGGAGTTCCGCGGCCGCGCCAAGGGGCCGGCGTTCGCGCAGCAGGTCGGCGCCGACATGGTCGGCGCCGTGCGTGCGCTGCTCGTCGCCGGCACGGCCGCCGTCGACGCCGCCGTGGGCGCCCAGGTCGAGGCGCTGAAGTCGGCGATGGGCACGCCCGAGGCGCAGCGCGCGATCGCCGCGAAGGCGGTCTACCCCGACGGCGGCGACGAGGCGCTCGACGAGCTCAAGGCGTCCGAGGAGGAGCTCGCCGACTACGAGCGCCAGCTCGTGCTGATCGACGAGGGCGGCATGGCCGCGGCCGACCTCAAGTCGATCGAGAAGCTGATCGCACAGATCGAGCGCGACCGCGCGGTCTGCGAGATGGTCCTCTCGGTCGGCAGCGTGCTGACCTCGCTCGGCTCGACGACGACGAGCATCGTCGGCGCCGTCACGGTGCAGGTCACCGACACGCTGGTCGGCGAGATCGTCGGCCCCCTCAAGGCCGCGAAGCTGATCATGAAGTTCGCGATCGCGATGAAGGCCGCGAACGAGCGCCGCATCCTGCTGCAGAAGTTCAAGAAGAGCCTCAAGCTCTCGAAGAAGGCCGTCAGCCCGCTGCAGAGCACGGTGCAGGGCTTCTTCGACAACAAGGTCGAGCAGGTCACCTTCCGCTCGATCGAGGACGCCCTGACGCTCGTGCAGATCGCCGCGGCGATCCTCGGCTCGGTGCCCGAGCCGATCACGCTCGCGGTCGGCAAGTCGATCGGCGCGGCGGCGACGGCCGCCGAACTCACGGCCAAGACGGTCGAGCTCGCCTACAACGAGAAGATGCTGAGCTCGGGCTGGGACGCGACGCTCGGCGCGATCCGCAACCCGCGCGACCGCGCGCTCGGCCTGCGTGCGCTGCGCCTGAACCCGACCCTGGGCATGCACGCGATCGCCTGGGCCGCGATGAACCGCGTGCCGCCCGACCCGATCGCGCGCAACCTGCTCGACGAGCTCGGCCTCGACGAGCAGACGCTCGCGGCGAGCGGCTCGGCGGCCAAAGTGCGCAAGTACATGCTCACGCTGCTCGACGAGGACCGCGAGCTGACCGACCCCGACAAGATCGCGCCAAAATGGTTGCCCAAGCCGCTCGAGTTCGACGTCGAGGGCTGGGCCGTGCTCGTGCAGCGCGCGGCCTTCGTGGCCGAGCCCAAGCTCGTCAAGAGCACCGAGCGCGAGGTCCTCGTGCAGCTCAAGCTCGTGATGGCGCGCGACCTCGGCGAGCTCGCGGGGCGCGCCAAGACCGGCGCGGTCGAGCTCGCCGAGATCGAGACCGTGCGCGCCGAGATCGGCACGCTGCGCACCCTGCTGCGCAACTATGCGCCGGTCACGGCCGACGGCAGCACGCACGAGGAGATGGGCAGCGCCGCGGCGATCTTCATCAAGAAGGCGGCCGACCGCGAGGCCGAGATCGAGGAGATCGTCGCCGCGAACCTGCGTGCGCAGATGTACGACGCGGCGCGCGTCGCGAAGAAGCTCACGGCGCGCGTCGGCGAGCTCGACCTCGCGCTCGCCGCGCCCGATGACGAGGCACTCGAGGGCGTGCTGCGCGAGGCCTTCGACCGGGCCGCGACGGCGCTGCGCGAGGTCCAGGAGGCGCAGCTCGACGACGACGGCACGGTCAAGCCGCTGTACGACAGCGTGCTCGACAAGGCCGGCCAGGTCAGCGTCGCGCTCGAGGCCTTCGACGTCTGAGGCGGCGGGCGCCGGGGCCGGCGCTCGCTAAACTGCCGCCCATGCCGTTCCCCTCGATTTCAGGCGCCGCCCGTTCGCTGCGCGCCGTCGGCGCCGCGCTGCTCCTGCTCGCGGCGGCCCGGGCCGCCCACGCCGACCGCAACGCGCTGTGGCAGATCATCGACACGCAATGCGTGCCCGAGGCCCAGGCCGGCGCCGCGCCCCGGCCCTGCGCGCGCGTGCAGCTCGCGCCCGACCGCGAGCATGGCTGGGTGCTGCTCAAGGACCGCAACGGCGTGCTCCAGTACCTGCTGATGCCGAGCGCGCGCGTGCCCGGCATCGAGAGCCCGCTGCTCGAGCAGCCGGACGCGCCGAACTATTTCGCGGCGGCCTGGCGCGCGCGCGACCTGCTCGACGCGCTCAACGTCTCGCACCATGGCGCCGCGCTGCCGCGCGACGCGGTCTCGCTGACGGTCAATTCGATCCGGCGGCGCAGCCAGGACCAGCTGCACATCCATATCTCCTGCGTCCAGCCCGAGCTGCGCGCGCGCCTGCTCGCCGCGCAGGACGAGATCGGCCCGGCCTGGGCGCCGCTGCCCGGCGGCTGGCTGCGCCATGCGTGGTTCGTGCGCCGCGTCGAAGCGAAGGCGCTCGACGGCGTGAATCCCTTCGTCGACGCGGCGGCCCATGTGCCGGGCGCCGGCGCCGACATGAGCCGCGCCACGCTCGGCGTCGTCGGCGTGCGCTTCAGCGACGGTGTCGACGGCTTCGTGCTGATGGCCTCGCTGTTCGACCCGGCCGACCCGTCGAGCGGCACGGCCGAGGGCGACATCCAGGACCACGACTGCGCGATCGTGCGGCCGCCGGCCGCACCGGTCGTGCCCTGAGGCGCGTGCGGGCTACTTGACCACGTCGACCGCGAACTTCGCGGCGCCATAGGCCGTACAGGCCGGGCCCTGGCAATTCGCGGGCGCCTGACCGAGCAGCAGCGGCGTCGCGGCGCGCGAGCGCGCGAGCAGCGCGTCGGCCTGGGACCCCGTGGGCAGGTTCAGGAACATGTCCGTGTAGCTCGTCGACAGCGCGCCGTAGTCCCGCGGCTGCTCGCTGACGACGACCAGGAAGGTTTCGTTGCCCGGCGGGTCGCTCGCCTCGAGCGGCCAGCTCGCGCCCGGCAGCTTGAGCGTCTGGCCCGCGGCGATGCGGTTGTTCGTCGCCTGCTTGTTCGGGAACAGCTGGACCAGCGAACCGTCGGGGCCCAGCAGCAGCACGCTCACGTAGCCGGCCTGGGCCGAGGTGACCGAGAACGCGAGGCTGTCCTGGCCGATGCGCAGGCTGGTCCGGGCCGGCGTCGCGACGACCTGGTGGCCGGCGGTCTGCGCGGCGAGCACGGCGTCGAATTGCTGGAGCGCGTCGAAATGCGGGGGCGCGGGCGCGGCGGCGACCGGCGCCGGCGCGGCGGACGCCGGCGCCGTGGCCGGAGCGGGCGCGGCGGCCACGGCGGGGGCGGGCGTCGGCGCGGCGCTCGGGCGCATCAGCCACGCCGCCGCGCCGCCGCCGATCACGACGACGGCCGCGACCGCGGCGATCAGCGGCGCGCGGCTTTGCGGCGCCGCGGCGGCGCCGCCGGTCGCGTGCGGCGAATCCGCGAAGCGCGAATCGCCGCTGCGCGTGTCGGCGAAACGCGAGTCGCCGCCGCCGCGCGAATCCGGGAAGCGCGAATCGCCGAAGCGCGAGCTCGGCCCGCCCGGCGCGGCGCTGCCGGCCGGCGGCAGGCCGAGGTCGGCGCGCAGCGCGTCGACGCTCTGCGTGCGCTCCTCGGGCTTGACGAGCAGCGCGCGGTCGATCGCGTGCAGGAACGCGTCGCTGTAGCGGCCCGCGAGGCGGGTCGCGAGCGGCTCGTAGGTGTCGCCCATCATGCGGCTGACCGACGGCGGCGGCGTCTTGCCGAGCAGGGCGAAGTGCACGGCCGCGGCGAGCGCGTAGACGTCGGTCCACGCGCCCTGCTTCATGTGCGGCGCCTCGGCGTACTGCTCGACCGGCGCGTAGCCGGGCTTGAGGATCACCGTGAGCGCCTGCGTCATATCGCCGATCACGCGGCGCGCGGCGCCGAAGTCGAGCAGCAGCGGGCGCAGGCCGCTGCCGCCGAGCAGGATCACGTTGTCGGGTGCGATGTCGCGGTGGAAGCAGCTCTGGCCGTGGATCACGGCGAGCGCGGCGGTCAGCGGCTCGAGCATGCTGAGCAGCCAGGCCTCGTCGGGCGGCTCGCTCAGGCCCTTCAGGTGGTCCTTGAGCGTGATGCCCTCGTACAGCGGCATGACCATGTAGGCGGTGCCGTTGGCCTCCCAGAAGCGGTAGACCTTGACGAGCGCCGGGTGGTCGAACTGGGCGAGCAGCTTGGCTTCGTTGACAAAGCTCTTGCGGCCGGCCTCGAAGGTCTCGCGGTGCCGCTCCGACTTGACCTGCACGGTCGTGCCGCCGCTGCGCGCGGCGAGGCTCGACGGCATGTACTCCTTGAGCGCGACCTTGCGCTCGAGCGAATGGTCCCAGGCCTGGTAGACGATGCCGAAGCCGCCCTCGCCGAGCACGTGGGTCAGCTCGAACTCGGCGAGGAAGGTGCCGACGGGCAGCGCGTTGCCGCTGTCGCCGGCGCTGGACGCCGCGGATGGCGCGAGCGTCGCCGGGCCGCTTGTCGACGGCAGCACCGACTCGGCCGCGGCGGCCTGGGTGCTCTGGAAGCCGCTCGGGCGGATGACCGTGCGGTCGTCGTCGTCGGGGGCGCTGCTCATGGTTGAAGTTCGCTCTCTAGGGCGGCGCGCTCGGCCGGGGGCACGGCGGCGAGCAGGGCCTGGACGAAACCGGCGGCGTTGCCGGCGTTCTGTTCGGCGGCGCGCTTGACGACGACGCGCGCGATCGGGCCGAGCCGGCGCGTGAGCGTCTGGGTGGCCTTCGCGACGAACGCGTCGTCGAGCGCCTGCGGGCTCGCGAGCAGCGTGCGGGCGACGCCGCCCGGCACGGTGGCGGGCTTCGCGCCGCTGCCGCCGCCCGGCGCGGTCGGGTGCGCCTGGCTGCCGCCGGTCACGGTGCTGATGAACTGGGCGCGGCGCACCTGGTCGGCGATGTGCTGCGAGACCGTCGTCGCGAGCGTCGCGAGGTCCTCGCAGTTGCGCGCAGCCTCGCGCACCATCAGCTTGGCCATCGGGCCGACATGGCTGGCGAGCGCGCGCTCGATGCGCGACAGCGCCTGCGCGTCCCAATGCGCGAGCGCGGTCGCGCCGCTCGGCCGCGGCGGCGCGGTCTGCGCGGCCTCGACCGCGCGCTGCCAATGCTGGGTCGGCGCGGGCCCCGGGGGCTGCGCATGCTGGGTCGGCGCCATGATCACGGTCGCGTCGCCGTCGACGCTGCCGGCCGGGGGGGGCTCGGCCGCCGCGCCCGCGGCGACCGCGAGCAGCGCGTTGCGCAGCGCGCGCGCGTCGGCGTAGCGGTCCTCGGCGCGCTTGGCCATCGCGCGCGCGCAGATCGCGTCGTAGGCGGGCGGGCGGCGCGCGAGCGTGCTCGGCGCGGGCGGCTGCTCGTTCATGATCTTGTACATGACGACCTCGGCCGTGCCGCTGAACGCGGCCTTGCCCGTCAGCAGGCGGTACAGCAGCACGCCGCAGGCGAAGATGTCGGCGCGCTGGTCGATGCCTTCGCCGATGTACTGCTCGGGCGCCATGTAGCCGGGCGTGCCGATCGCCGACGAGACCTGCGTGAGGCCGAGCCCGGCGATGCGCGCGATGCCGAAGTCGGTCAGCTTGACCTGGCCGCCCGCGGTCACGAGCAGGTTGGCCGGCTTGATGTCGCGGTGCCAGACGCCCTGGTCGTGCGCGCAGGCCAGCGCGTCGAGCAGCTGGTCCATGATGCGCAGCACCTGAGCCTCGGCGAGCAGCGGCGTGCCCGCGAGTACGTGGTCGAGGTTGCGGCCCTCGACGTACTCCATCGCGATGTAGGCGGTGTTCTCGTCCTCGCCGAACTCGTAGATCGCGACGACGCCCGGGTGGGCGACGCGGCCGACCGCCTGCGCCTCGTTGCGAAAGCGCGCCGCGATCGAGTCCTGCGCGGCGTTGACCTGGGTGTCGCCGAGCAGGCTCTTGTGGATCGTCTTGATCGCGACGCGGCGCTGGATATGCGGGTCGAAGCCCTTGTAGACGACGCCCATGGCGCCCTGGCCGAGCACCTCGGAGATCTGGTACTTGCCGATGCGCTCGGGGACTGCGGGCATGGAGGCTCAGCCCTCGAGCATCTGCATGGCGGTCGCGAGGCTCTTGCGCATGCGGCCGAAGGACTCCGAGAGCACGCCGATCTCGTCCTGGCTCGCGACCTCGAACTCGGGCGCGTCCTCGCCGAGCGAGACCTTGTCGGCGATGCCCGACAGGCGCGCGACCGGCTGGATCACGAGCTTCCAGAGCATGAAGTTCAGCGCCGCGCCGATCAGCACGAACACGGCCGTGAGCAGGCCCAGCACGACCCACAGCTCCTGGCGCGCCTGGTGCAGCGGCACGTCCATCGGCACCGAGACGACCTGGGCGCCGAGCACCTCGGCGGTCTTCCAGCCGAAGCCGTTCGACGGGCCGTAGCGGTCGACCAGGGTCTTGGGCGCGGCGTCGGGCGTGCTGTGGCAGGCCAGGCAGGCCTCGGCCTTGATGATGATCGGCCGCGCGATGTACAGCGCCGTGCCCGCGGGGGTCTGGCGCTCGCCGATGAACTCCTTGAGCTCGGGCTGGTTCTTGAACTGGTTGATGATGTCCTCTTCCCAGGCCACGGCGCGGTCGCGCGGGTTGGTCGGGTTCAGCATCGCCGACTTGTAGTCGTAGTCGGGGTAGGCCTTCTTGAGCGCGGCGAGCACCTCGTGCGCCGAGTACGAGGGCACCGACTGGGGCAGGAAGGTGTAGGTCATCTGCGTCTCGAGCAGCGGCTTGATCTGCGTCGCCGTGTAGCCCGCGACGGCGTTGGCCTTTTCCATCAGCAGGCGCGCGCGGTCGGTCACGTCCTGCTTGGCGACGTCCTGCAGCAGGCTGTTGGCGATCACGGTCGAGGCGATCAGGCCGACCAGGAAGACGGCCAGGAAGGCCAGGTTGAACTTGACGAGCAGTTTCACGGTGGCGCCTATGGTTTGCGGATGGACGAGGCCGGAGCGGGCGGGAACAGCACGGGCTCCCATTCCGGGTGGAGCTTGAGGTCGGCGATCAGGCGGTCGCGGAACGCCGGGTCGCGCGCGAGCGCGCGCCAGCGCGCGAGCTCGGCGCGGCGCAGCGCCGGTTCGGCGTCGAGCCAGGCCTGGGCGTCGGCGTAGCCGAGCGAACCCAGCGGCTTGGGCGTCGGGCTCGCCGTCGCGAACAGCTTGGCGCGCGGCGGCAGCGAGTCCATGAACGGCCGCGGCAGGGCCTGGAAGAAGTCGGGCGTCGGGCGCGGCGCGGTCTCGGGCCTGCCGCGGGCGCCGACGTTCGCGAAGTCGCCCTGCTTGAGCGCGAGCGGGCCGCCGGGCGTGCGCAGCTGCAGCTCGCCGTGCTCGGCGAAGACCTCGGCGCGGTCGGCGCCGACGAGGCCCAGCACGGCGCGCGCGTCGCGGCCGCCGAGGTCGACGAGCGCCGACGCGAGCGCGGCCTCGCCGCCCGCGGGCGCGACGAGCTTGGCCCAGCCCGCGAGCAGGTAGGCGCGCGCCTTCGCACGCTCGCCGGCGAGGCGCGGTGCGAGCAGCACGCGGCTGCCCGGGCCGAGGTAGAGCATCGCGCCGTCGTCGAACTCGATGCTGACGAGGCGGCCCTGGGCGCCGAGCTCGACGATGTCGTCGGCCTGCAGGCGCACGCCTTCGGCGAGCGCGAGCCGGTCGGCGTCGCGCAGCACGGCGACGTCGCCCTGGACGATCGTCGCGATCGCGAGCGGCGCCGCCCCCGCGAGCGAGGCGGCGCCGGCGAGGAGCAGCGAGGCGAGCAGGCGAAGGGTTCTTGACATGCGCGGCATTATCAGCGTCTGCAACAGCAGGCAACCGCCTAGTTCAGCGCAATTTGTGCTGTGCGGCAATCGGGTCCTGCTCTATTCCTTGCCTCGGTTGATCTTGAGGACGGGGGACGGCACGAGCAGCATCGGATTGGACGAAGAAGAGGGCGGCGCCGCGCCCAAGCTGCCGTTCCGCTCGCTACAACTTCAACATCACCTTCCCGATCTTCGACACGCTGCTCGGCACGCGCTACAAGGGGCCGACGCCGCCGAACCTGCCTTGAGCGGTGCGGGGCCGGGCGCGGCCTGCCCAGCCGGCCGCTGCAAAACAGCGGCCGTCCTTCGTCACGCGTCGGACAAGCCGCAGGGCTTGTCCTCGGCCGCGACTCAGCCCAGCTCTTTCAGCAAGGCCTCGAGGTCCGGGTCCATCGGCTCCTCGGCCGCGGCTGCGGCCGGCGCTTCCTCGGCCGGCGGCGGTGGCTCCTCGCCCTTGGCCTCGGCGGCCTCGGCCGGCGTGCTGTCGTCGAGCTGGGCGAGCAGCGCGGCGAGCTCGTCGTCGACGGCCTCTGCAGGCGCCGCCGCGGCGGCCGGCGCGGCCGCTTCCGGCTCGGCGAGGCGCTGCGCGGGCGCGCTCATCTGGACGCTGCCGGCGCTGCGCGCGGCCGGCGCCCAGTCGGTCGTGACGCGCTGGTCCCTGGACGCGCCGACGTCGGCGCGGCTGTCGCTCGCGGCCTTGCGCGGCGCGCCCGTGCTGCTCGCGAGGCCGTCGCCGTTGATCGCCTCGAGGCCGGCGAGGCGCACGCGCGCCTCGCCCTTGTAGGCCATCACGCCGTTGATGCCGTAGGCGCGCAGCAGGCTCGCCGCGTCGGTGCCGATCAGGCGATCCGTGCAGGGCAGGGCCGTCGAGTCGCCGTCCTTGTCGCGGAAATGGTGGAACGCGAGGTCGTCGATCGCGAGCTGGCCGCCGCGCACCGCGAGCACGCACATCGCGAGCAGCGCCGGGTGGCCCCACAGCATGCCGCGCAGGCCCTCGCCGCGGCTGAATTCCTCGAACGCGAACGAGCTGATCGGGTCGCTCTTCTTGCCGTAGACATGGCGCAGCATGAAGCGCGGGCCGAGCAGCGCGAGGTAGGACGCGTCGGGCATGGCCTTGAGCGCCTCGAAGGCCTCGCGCACGAGGCGGTGCGGCGGTTCGCGGCGGTCGACGAAGGGGTCGGTCGTCATGCCCGTGATGAACGGCGCGCCCGCGTGCGCGGCGACGCGCGCGGCGCGGCCGAGCAGCTCGGTGTGCGGCGGCGTCGCGTCGAACTGGTAGCAGGCCGCGATATAGCTGTAGCCGCCGTCGGCGTCCTGCGCGGGCTGCTCGACGAGCAGCTTGTACAGGCCGGTCTCGGCGAGGTCGTCGTTGCTCGCGAGGTCGGCCGCGAGCTCCTCGGCGCTGATGTCGATCAGGTGGACCTGCAGCGCGTGGCTGGTCTCGACGCGGCGCAGCAGGAAGTCGGCGCCGCGCCACAGCGACTCGAGGTTCTGGAAGTCGGCGTGGTGCAGCACCGCGCGCATCAGGTCCGACAGCGCCTCGTCGACATGGGCGACGAAGGCGTCCTTGTTCGGGCTCGCGGCGGGCACGACGAAGGGGCCGACGATGCGGCGCAGGTAGTCGGCGATGTCGGCCTCGGCGACCTCGGCGCGCGCCTTGCGGCCCGTCAGGCGCGCAAAGTCGTCGAGCGTCGCGCCCTTGTTCGGCGTGGCGCCGCGCGACGGCGCGGCGAGCGCGACGCGCGAGACCGGCCGGCCCGCGCCCTCGGCCCATTCCTGCAGCTCCTTGGCCGCGGCGGCGAAGCTGGCCGGCGTGTTCAGGCGCTTGCGCAGCGAGGCGAGCGCGGCGAACAGCTCGACGTTGCGGTAGAGCTCGTCGGGGTGGAAGGCCTCGAGCTCGCCGATCTCGATCTCGATCGGCGCGCCCTCGGGGCCGAGCGGCAGCGAGAGCTTGAGGCCGGCGCGCTGGAGCGCGTCCTCGAGCGTGTCGAACTCGACCGGCCGTGGCTTGCGCTTCGCGAGCGCGGCGCCCGTGTCCATGCGGCCCGTCAGCGCGCCGGCGCCGAAGTCGCCGAGCAGGGCGATGCGCAGCGGCCGCTTCGCGTTCCATTGCGGCGGGGTGCGGCCCACGCCGCCGAAGTTGGGGGTCCAGTCGGTACTCATGCGATTTTTGTCTCGTAGGTTGGACGACGGGCCAGCCAGCAGGCGGCGGCGGGATGGCGCTGATTATGGGCGTCAGGAATGATGGTGTGACGCGGCCGCGGGCGCAGGCCGCTCGGGCGAAACCCTCTGGTCGGCGCATTCCTTTTGATTCGTCTCAATACGGCTCCGAACGCAGCGACGCAGGACGCGCGCCTGCATTGAGCCGCATCGTCGAACCGTCATGTCCGACGCCAGCAAGGGCCCAGCGAAGTCGGGAGCGTCGCCGTACGACGTTGCCGAGCATCTGCGCACGCCCGAGGCGATGACGGCCTACCTCGAAGCCTGGCGCGCAAAAGCCCCCGACGACGCGGCCGCCATCGCGCGGGCCCTCGACGACATCGGCCGCACGATCGGGCTCAGGCGTCGGGCGGGGGTCAGGACCGCCGCTTCCCACCCGCGCCGAACGGATTGAAAACCTCCACGCCCAGCGCCTT
This sequence comes from Roseateles sp., assembly GCA_019232985.1. The sequence goes on from JAFAMW010000065.1 coordinate 28,837, forward strand.
GAATTCGCCCACGTTGCGCGTCACGACGGTCAGGCCGTTGGCGCGCGCCGTCGCAGCGATCATCGCGTCCTCGTACAGCGTGTCCGACTTGCGGTGCATCAGCCTGGCCCAGGCCCTGAACGCCGCGGCGTCCATCGGCAGGACGTTGTAGGCGCCGGCGACCTGCACAAGCCAGGCCTCGATTTCCGCGGCCTTGGCGGCGTCCTGTTCGCGCGTCATTTCTATGCCCGCCTGGATCTCGCCGAGCGTGACCGCCGAAACAAAGAGCTTGGCGTCGTCGACGCCCTGCAACCAGGCGAGTACAGCGCCGTGCGGCTTGCGCTTGCGCAATTCCGAAACGACGTTGGTGTCGAGCAGGTACATCGCGGCTGTCAGCCCAGCGGCTGAACCTTGCGGCGCCTGGCCTTGCCGCGTTCGGGCAGGATCAGCTCGACGCGGCCCTCGTCGCTTAGCAGCAGCTGCTTCAGCGAAGGCCTCGCGGCCTGCTGAAGACGGCGCCATTCCTGTACGGGAATCAGCACGGCCGCCGCTACGCCCCGGCGGGACACGATCTGCGGGCCTTCTGTCAGGCATGCGTCGAGGAACTCGCTAAAGCGGGCCTTGGCGTCTTGAACGGGCCAGGACTCCATGGCGACCTCCTTCTGACTAGTTTGCTGACTAGTTTGAAGGCCGCGAGGCCAAACGTCAACCGAATTCGGGGGTCCCGCTCAACAGCGCCGCCAGCGCCGCCCCGCGCGGCAGCCCCGCCGCGACATGCAGCTGGTCCGCGAGCTCGCCGTGCATGACCCAGAAGCCGCGCCCGCGCGCCGCCGATTCGCCGGCGATGCGCTCGGCGAGCGCCGACGGCGGCGCCGCGAGCGGCTGGGGCGGCGCGAGTCGCGCGATCTCGTCCTCGAAGCGCTCGACCGGCCATTCCTCGAGCATCGCGTCCACGGCAAGGTCGTCGAGGCGCAGCAGCCAGGCGAGCAGGGCGGCCGCCGCGTCGGCGTCGGCCGGCAGCGCGGCGAGCGGCGCCGCGAGCGTCAGCGGGAAATAGCGGCCGACGCGGTCGCACGAGGGGACGAGCACGCCCACCCAAGCCTGCTCGTCGAGCACGCCCGGCGCGAGTACGAAGCGCCAGCTCGGGCCGGCCAGGTATTTGTCGAGCCAGGCCGGGTCGGCGGACTGCCACTGGGCGATGCCCTCGGCGAGCCAGGCGTCCCAGGCCTCGACGAACTCGGGCGGCAGGCGGCGCTGCGCGAAGTCACCGAGCGCGGGCAGCTTGCCGTACCAGCCGGCGATCGAATCAGGCGTTAGCATTCCGGCCACTCCATTGCGGCACGCCAACCGGATCGAATCCCGCCATGACCTGCTTCTGCTCCGCGCGCACCGAGTCGATGATGGCCTCGCTGCGCCTCGTGCCGCCGACGCTGGGCCTCGTGCCGCCGATCTCGGTGAGTCTGATGGCCTCGCTGTCGGCCGCGCTGGGTCTCAGCGCGTCCCTGAGCGCAAGCCTCGGCGCGAGCGCCGGCGCGAGCCTCGCGGCCTCGGCAAACCTGTCGGCGCTGGCGAGCCTGTCCGCCGCGCTGCAGGCCGGCCTCGGCATGGGTTTGAGCGCGGCGCTGCACGCGTCGGTCGTGGCCAAGGTGCAGGCGAGCCTGGCCGCCTCGATCAAGGGCTTCAACGCGAACAGCGGCGCGCTGCTGCCGAACCTGGGCTTGCTCGCCGACCTGCAGCTCGCGCTCGCGCCGCTCGCAGGCCTCGCCGGGCTGATGCTGGGCCTGCAGGCGACGCTGGGCCTGCAGCTCGGCGCGCCCGGCGCGATCGCGGCGCTGCAGGCGCGCCTCGCCGCGAGCGCGCACCTGAGCGCGAACCTCAACGCGTCGGCGCATCTGCACCTGTCGGCCACGGCCGCGCTGCTCGCCGCGCTGGGCCTGAAGGCGAACCTCCAGGGCGCGCTCCAGGCCAACGCGATGGCCGCGGCGACCGCGTCGCTGATGGCCGGCCTGCCGACGCTCGGCAACCTGAACCTGCTGGCGCTCCTCGCCGGCCTGCTGTCGATGCTCGGCGCGATCAAGCTCGCGCTCGGCGTCGACCTGCGCCTGCCGAATGCGGCCGTCGCGCTGCGCGCGGCGCTTTCGCTGCTGCCGCTGAGCGCGCTCGCGGCGCTCGCCGCGAGCCTCAGCGCGAACGCCAGCGCGAGCGTTTCGGCGAGCGCGAGCCTGGCGGCCAGCGCGAGCGCCAACGCCGTCGCGGGCCTGAACCTCGCGGGCGTCGCGAGCGCGAACCTGTCGGCCGTCGCGAGCCTCGCGATGCTGCTCCAGCTCATGGCCCAGGGCGGCCTCGGCCTGCCGGCAGGCAGCTGCGGCCACCCGTGCCCGCTCGCGCTGCTGCACGGCGTGCCGCCGTTGCCGTCCCTCAAGATCAGCACCTAGGCAGTTGGTCGTCGCGGGCTCCCGGGCCGAGCGCCGGGCCGCCCCAAGCCGGCCCGCAAGGCGATGCGTGGTGCTCAATGCACCGCGCATCGTCGTCCCCTCGGGGGACCGACCAGGCCCACCCGCGTCCAGCGGGGCGGGAATGGGCGAGGGGCTCACAAGCTTGTTGGGCAGCGGAATTGCTGCAGTTCGCGCATGCGTAGCGGGTTGATCGCGCTGCCCGAAACGAACTCGAGCTTCGCGTGCTTGCCGTCGACCGTGATGATCACGGTGAAGCGCTCGGGCTGGCTCGAGGGCTGGACCTCGAACTGGTTGATCAGCCGCATCAGCGCCCAGGGACCGTCGAACCCGAGCGGCGTGCCGCTGCCTTCCGACAGCTTGATCTGCGACGCGACGCGCGGGCTCGGCCACGTGAGCGTCTGCGCCGCTGTGTTGCCGGCCGTGAACTTGAAGGCCTGGCCGTCCATGTCCAGCGTCAGGTCCTTCATGCCGTCGCTCATCTCGACGACCCGCACGTCGACCTTGAAGCCCGGCTGTTTGCCGCCCGCGCGGAAGAACGCGTCCTTGATGCGCGCGGCGCGCTCGAAGTCGGCGAGCGCCGCGCCGCCGGGCGGCTTGCTGCCGTCGGGCAGCGGCCGGTAGGCCCAGGGCGACACGCCGGTGTCGACGAGCGCGGCGAGGTTGCGCTGGTAGAAGTCGTCGAGCAGGCCGCCGACGCCGAACAGCTGGCCGAAGTCGTCGGGCAGCACGTCGGCGCGCGCGCCCTGCGCGAACGGGAAGCGGCCCGCGACCGCGCGGTTGCAGAAGTCGGTGACCGGCTTGAGCTGGTCCGACAGGCCGGCGCGCTCGGCCGTGCGGCCCTGGCCCGCGCTTGCGCCGAGCAGGCTGCCGAGCATGGACTTGATCGGCTCGGGCTGCATCGCCGCGGCAGCCGCCGCGGCCGCGCCGCCGGCCGGCGGGGGCGGCGGCGCGCTCTTGCTCTTCTGCGCCGCGTCGATCGCCGAGAGCTGCACGAACAGGTCGTTGAACTGCTTGAGCACGTCGTCGATCGGCGCGGGCTGGCCCGCCGTCAGGCGGTGGATCGCCGCGAAATGGTCGTCGACCATGGCCTCGAGCAGCGGCTGGCCGGCGTCGCCGGCGGCCGCGGCGGGCTGGCTGCCGACGAGTGCGGCGAGGTCCGACTTGGCCTTGCTGATCTGCGGGTTGATCCTGATGCTCGGGCCCTTCTTCGCGGCGAGCTCCTGCGCGGTCGGCACGAGCGTGGTCTCGCGCGAGACCGCGCGCAGGTAGGCGGCGAGCGGCGAATCGGGCGCCGCGAGCACGCGCGCGACCTCCATGCTGCGCCCGATGTCGGTCAGCTTGACGAGGCGCACGTCGGCCAGGTAGTCGTCCCAGACCTTGATGTACTCCTGCAGGTAAAGGCGGCGCACGCGCTGTTCGATCTCGGGGTCGACGGCGAAGCCGTTGCCCACGGCCTTGGCCGCGTCGGCCGCCGTGCGCGGCGGCGGCGGCGTGCCGAGCACCCATTCCTGCTCGTCGGCGAGCTGCGAGATCACCTTGCCCATCGCGCCCTTGAAGGCCTTGAAGTAGGCGTCGCGCGTGAACAGCCCCGGGATGCCGCGCGACAGCGGCTGGCCGCTCGCGCGCTCGAACGCGAGCGCGGCGTTCGGGCCGCCGGCCGCGGCGACCGAGAACTCGGGGTAGTCGGCGCCGACGTTCGCGCGCTTGAGGCGGCTGAACACGCGGTACTCGAGCGGGTAGGCGACGAGCATGTCGCGGACCTGCGCGACGAGCGCCTTGTCCATGGTCGCGATCGCCTGCGGCGCGCCGGTCGACAACGCGTTGTCGAGGTGGGCCGTGAGGTTCGCGCGCTGCTCGGCCGTCAGCGTGCTCGCGAGGTTCTGGTCCCAGTCGAGGCTGACGAAGTTCTTCAGCGCCTCGGGATCGTAGTGCTCGGGCGTGTAGAGCATCAGGTAGCTCTTCAGCGACTCGTAGGCGAGCTCGAGGTTGTTGCGGTCGACCGCGCGCAGGCGCTCCTCGAGCCGGCGCGCGACGCGCGGCAGCAGCGCGTGGTCGAGCAGGTGGTGGTAGCCGATCTGCATGCCGCCGTCGAGGTAGTCGCCCTGGTACAGGCCGAGGCGGTTCAGCAGCGGCGGCGCGTCGACGTCGAAGCCCTCGGGCTGCGGCACCGCGTAGACCTTGTCGAGCACCTGGGGCAGCGCCGTCACGTCGGCGTTGGTCGCCGGCGGCAGGCCGTCGACGGCGGCCTTCGCGTCGGGCACGCGCGCGGCGACGCTCTCGATATAGGCCTTGTTGCGCCCGTAGGAGACGGCCCAGCCCGCAAGCAGGCCGAGCGACACGAGCGCGACGGCCGCAAGCGCGAGGCGCCGGCCGAGCCGGCGGCGCGCCTCGACCTGCTTGTTCGCGCCGGCGAGGTGCGCCTCGGCGAACACGACCTCGCGCAGCAGGCGCGACAGGAAGAAGCTCTTGCCCTTGGTCGTCGCGAGCGCGCCGACCTTGGCGTCGACGCCGAAGGTGCGCGACAGCGTGCCGAGCACGCGGTCGATCGGCGTGCCCTCCTGCGTGCCGCTCGTGAAGTAGACGCCGCGCAGCAGCGGGCGCTGCTCGAGCGCGCCGCCGCCCTCGAAGACCTGCTCGAGGAAGCCGCCGAGCAGGCCCTTGAAGCCGCCGAACTGCTGCGGGAAGCTGAAGATCGCCGCGCGCTTGGGCACGTCGAGCTCGCGCTCGAGGCCGTCGAGCAGGCGATCCCGCAGGCGCTTCTCGAGCGCCGCGAACTCGCTCGGGAACTCCTGCAGCGCCGCGTCCTGGCCGCGCGGGTCGTAGGGGAGGGTGAAGCCCCAGACCTGGTCGCGCTCTTCCTTGCCCAGGTCGCCGAAGGTCTCGGTGAAGCCTGCGAGCAGGTCGCACTTGGTGACCATCACGTAGATCGGCGGGCGCACGCCGAGCCGCTCGTGCAGCTCCTGGATGCGCGCGCGCAGGCGCTGCGCGTGGTCCTTGCGGTCGGCCGGGCTTTGCTGGAGCAGGTCCTGGACGTTGACGGTCAAGAGCACGCCGTTGATCGGCTGGCGCGGCCGCGACTTGCGCAGCAGCTGCAGAAAGGTCTGCCAGGCCTTCGCGTCGGTGCTCTCGTCGGACTGCTGCAGGGTGTAGCGGCCCGCGGTGTCGATCAGCACGGCCTCGTCGGTGAACCACCAGTCGCAGTTGCGCGTGCCGCCGACGCCCTTGATCGGGCTCTGGCCCATCTTGCCCGCGAGCGGGAAGGTCAGGCCCGCGTTCATCAGCGCCGTGGTCTTGCCCGAGCCCGGCGCGCCGATGAACATATACCAGGGCAGTTCGTAGAGCAGCGCGCTGCGCCGGAAGAAGCCGCCACGGCCGCTCTTTTTGGCGCTGTCCTGCAGTGTCGCGAGCGCCTCGGCGAAGCGCTGGTCGAGCAGCTGGGCCTCGCGGTCGGACGCCGAGGCGCTCTTCATGCCCTGGACGAGCGCCGCGTTCGTGCGGCGGCGGCGCCACGCGCGCAGCGCGGCGATCAGCACGACGAGCACGAGCAGGCCGACGATCGTCATCGCGCGCGAGAGGATCGAATCGAACGGGTGGTGCTCGCCGAACGCGAGCAGCGGCCCGACCCACCAGATCAGCGCGGCGAGCAGCAGCAGGCCGTAGATCGTCAGCGCGAGCGGCGCGAACAGGATGGCAAAGACTTTCTTCATTTGGCGCTTTCCTTGCCGGCTTGCAGCAGCAGCGTCAGCTCGACGCGCCGGTTCCTGGCGCGGCCCGCGGGCGTGTCGTTGGCGGTGACCGGCTCGGCGTCGGCGCGGCCCTCGGCCTTGAGGACCTTGGGGTCGAGCAGCTTCGCGAGCTCGTCCCGGACGGCGTCGGCGCGCGCCTGCGACAGGTGCCAGTTGCTCGGGTACTGGAGCGTGCGGATCGGCTGGTTGTCGGTGTGGCCGGTGATCAGCACCGTGCCGCCCGGGTTCGCGATCAGCGGCTTCATCGCCTCGCCGATATGCGGCAGCAGCGTGCGCACTGCCGGCGCGATCACGGCGCTGCCGGGCTCGAAGAAGCCGTCGCCCTTGATGATCACGATCGAGCGGTCGGCGAGGTCGCTGACCTGCACGAGGCCCGCGGCGATCTCGGGCTGGAGCAGCTGCGCGAGGCGCGGCTGCGGCGCCGGCGGCGTCGGCGCGGCCATCTGCGCCTTCTTCGCGTCGAACGCGGCGAGCTGGCCGAACACCGGCGCGGCCGTGCCCGCGAGCGAGAGGCGCAGCACCATGAACACGATCGCGAGCAGCACGGCGGCGAGCGTCGCGATGACCCAGACGGGAATGCCGTCGCGCAGGCGCGGGCCTTGCGCGGCCTCGCCCTGCCAGCGCGGCGACAGCGCCTTGTCGGGCGTGTCGCGCTGCTGCTTGAGCAGCTGGGCGAGGCGCGTGCGCACGCTGTCGAGCTGGGCGCGGCCGTTGTCGATCACGCGGTAGCGCCCCTCGAAGCCGAACGCGAGCACGACGTAGAGCAGCTCGAGCAGGTTGCGGTTCGCCGCGACGTTCTCGGCGAGCTTGCTCATCAGCTGGAAGACCTTCTCGCCGCCCCAGGTCTCGTTGTGGAACATCACGAGCAGGCTTTGCGCGCTCCACGCGCCCGAGCCGCCCCAGGGCGTGCTCGCGGCCGACTCGTCGATGAAGGTGCACAGGATGTAGCGCGCCGCGACGACCTGCTCGTTCGGCAGGCTCTGGTGGCGCGCCTGCGCCTCGAACTTGCGCACGCCGTCGGCGAGCGCGTCCTTGAGGCCGGCCGGGTTCGCGTGCCGCGCGGTCGCGCGCAGGCGCACGGCCGCCGCGAGCAGCGGCTGCGCGGCGGCGACGAGCGGGTTGATGCTAGCGCCCATCAGCGCGTCGAGCGCGAGCGGCGCGGTGCCGCCGGCGAGCTGGGCGGGGTTGGCCGGCGGCGGCTGCTGCGGCTGGCCCTGCGGGCCACCGGGCGGCGGCGCGTCGGGCCGCGGCTGGCCACGGCCGGCGCTCGGCTTGATCACGGTGCGATCGTTGCCGAAGGCGGCGAACGGGTCGCGGGTGGAATCGTCACTCATGTCGATGTTCCATGTCAGAGGACTGATCGCGCGCGGGCCTTAGCGCACGGCCCAGAACTCGAGCTCGAGCCCGGGGAAATCGCCGGCGATATGCATGGCCAGGCCGCCCGAGCTCTCGAGCTGCTTCCACATCTCGTTGCCGCGCGTCTCGAGCTCGAAATAGTTGTAGCCCGCGTGGTAGGGGATCTGGCGCGGCGCGACCGGCAGCGGCCGCAGCGGCACGCCGGGCAGCTGCAGGTTGACGAGGTCGCGGATCTTCTCGACCGTGCCGATCTTGACCTGGGTCGGGAAGCGCGCGCGCAGCGCGTCGCCGGGCAGCTGGGCCGCGACGGCGAGCACGAACTGCGCGCTGCGCTGCAGCTCGATGTCGGGGATGATCGCGACGCGCACGCCGTATTTGCGGTCCTGCAGCTCGATCGGGATCGCGGTCTGCTCCATGACCATCGACAGCGACTGGCGCAGGTCGTCCATCAGCGGCGCGTAGCAGCGCGACAGCTTGTCGTGGTCGTAGGCGGGCAGGTCGGCCGGGCGGCGGCGGTCGCGGAAGGTCGAGAGCTCGCCGGCCAGCGAGACGGCGCCGAAGTACAGGTCCCTGGGGTGCAGCAGCGAGGTCTGGCGCCATTGCGCGACGAGCGGCTCCCAGCGATTGATGGTCTCGAGCAGCAGGAAGTCGGCGATCTCGCCGACCCCCGAGCGGCCCGGCTGCGCGAGGCGCGCGGCGAGCGCCTCGCCGCGCTGGTGCAGCAGGCCGTGCAGCTCGCGCATGTGCGAGGCGAGCAGCTCGTTGCCCGCGGTGTCCAGCATCGGCGGGATGTAGGTGGTGTCGAGCACGAGCTTGTTGTCGGCGCGGCGCTCGACGATCTTGCACAGGCCCAGCGTCGCGTAGCCCTCGACCGCGTCGCGCGCGAGCATGATGCGCAGGTTCATGCGCCCGACCTGCAGCGGCGCGACGCGCTGGCCCGTCACGTTGGAGTCGATCACGTCGACTTCGGCGGCCTTGTAGCGCGGCGGCATGCTGTTCGCGTCGCCCTCGGCGTCGGTCTCGGCGACGCCGGCGCGCGGCAGTGCGAGCGCGAGCACGACGAGCTCGTCGCGCGTGTCGGGCGGCACGTCGAGCGCGGCCGGCGCCGCGTCGACGCCGGGCAGGTCGAACGCGAGCCCGTCGGGCAGCACCCCGCTGCCCTGCGTGAGCGCGAGCTTGCCGAGGTTCAGCGCGGCGCTGTCGAGGGCCAGCGTGAGCCAGCCCCAGCCGTAGCCGGCCGTCGCGGCGAAGCGCGCGGCGGCCTGCGCGGCGACGAAGCGGTCGTGCTGCTGGAAGTGCTGGGGCTGGAGGAACATGCCCTCCGTCCAGATGACTTTGTTGGTCCAGGTCATGGGATCTCGTGGGTGAATTGGCCCGGGGTGGTGAAGCTGATCTGGCCCGCCCAGGCGCACAGCAGCTTGCAGGTGTTGTCGAGCGCGGGGAAGTTCGTGATCAGCACGGTCGGCGCGCCGGGTATCCAGGGCGCGGGCAGCACCGGCACGCAAGGCATCGGCGTGAGCACGCCGAGCGCGGCGGCCGTCGCGGCGGCGACCTGCGGGTTCGCCGGCGACTTGCACATGCCGAACGGCGGCACGTTCATGATCGGCGCGTGGTCCATGATCGTGCCGGCCTGCATATTGCTGGTCATCACGGGCCGCGGCGTCGCGACGAAGCTCGACGGCGCCAGGCCCATCGTGCATTGCATCATCGCGCCGGTGCAGACTTGCTGGGGCATCTCAGTTTCCCCTCATGGCTTGCCGAACCAGACGCTGATCGCGCTGAAGTTGTCGTGGTTGGGCTTGTGCTGGGCGGCCGCGTTCCTGAGCACGAGCGCCTCGAGCGCGGAGAGCCAGGACTGCGGGTCGGGCGCGCGCACGAGGCTCGTGCACATCTCGACCTCGTTCACGTATTCCCAGAGCCCGTCGGTGCACAGCAGGAACACGTCGCCGGCCTGGAGCCGCCACGGCTTCGCGGCGGCGGTGATGTGGAGATGTTCGGGGGCGCTGCCGAGCGCCGACAGCAGCTCGCTGCGGCGCGGGTGCGTGCGCAGCTGGTCGTCGCCGAGCAGGCCCGCATCGACGAGGCTTTGCACGAGGCTGTGGTCGCGCGTGTGCGCGAGCATCTGGCCGTCGCGGAACAGGTACAGGCGCGAGTCGCCGGCGTGGCCCCAGAGCGCCTGGCCGGCGGCGAGGTCGATGAACAGCGCGACGGCCGTCGTGTGCATGTTCGCCTGGCCGGGCGCGTCGGCGCGGTGGCGGATCACGCTCGCGTTGGTGTCGAGCAGCAGGTCTTGGACCTCGTCGGGGCGCGTGAGCGGCGCCGCGCTGAACTGCTCGATCAGGTGCTGCACGGCGAGCTTGGACGCGACGTCGCCGCCGCCGTGGCCGCCCGCGCCGTCGGCCACCACGCAGCACAGGTGGCTGTCGGAGTGCCAGTGGCCGCAGGCGTCCTCGTTGTAGTCGCGCCCGCCGGGCCGCGACAGGATCGCCAGTTCGACTGCCAGTTGCGTCTCCATCAGTGCTGGCCTTTTTCGAGTTGCTCGATGTGCTCTTCGTAGGCCCTCAGGAAGGCCTTGCCGAACAGGCTGTGGAAGTCGTCCTCGGCTTCCTGGCTGATCAGCGCGTAATGCTCGATGAACACGTCCCACATCGCCGCCTTGCGGCTGCCGGGCAGCAGCGACTTGATGCCCGAGGTCCTGGTCAGGCGGCTTTCGAGCTGGGCCGGGTCGAAGCGATCGAGCACGCCGGCGAGCGCGGCCTTCATGCCGGCGATGAAGCCGAACTGGTGGGCACGCAGGTCGTTGTAGGCGTCGCGCATCGCCGGCGCCGCGGGCATGAAGCCGCGCAGCGGTGGCGCGAGCAGATGCTGCAGCGCGGCCTCGGCGCTCGGCGAGAACTTCAGCGGGTTGTTCTCGCGCGCGACGATCATCGTCGCCTCGGCGCGCACCTCGCGCTTGAGCGCCGCGCGCGCGACGAGCAGGTCGACGGTGCCGGCCGCGGCCTCGCGCACGATCTGGCCGAGCAGCTTCATGAGCTCGGGCGTCAGCGCGTCGACGGCGACCTCGGGCGTCGCGAGGCCCTCGCGCAGCGCGGCGAGCAGGGCCGCGACCTCGGCCGGCTGGGCCGCCGCGGCGCGGCTGGCCGAGGGGGGCGCGACCGGGCCTGCGGGCGCGGCAGCGGGGGCCACGAAGGGGCCGGCGGTCGCGAACGCGATGTCGACCGGCGCCGCCGCCGCCGGCGCGGCCGGGCTCATGGCCGCGAGGACGGTCTGCGACGGCGGCGCGGCGGCCGGCTCGGGCGCGCGCGCGCCGCCCGGCCGGATCACGGTGCGGCCCTCGGCCTGCGCGTCCCAGGACATCACGGCGCCGCCAACGGCTGGCGGCACGGCGGGCGCCGCGAACGGCGCGGCCGGCGGGATCGACGGTGCGGCGGGCAGCTGGAACGGCCGGTGCAGGTCCAAGAAGTCGTCGGGCGCGGTCTGGCTCGTCGCCTGCGGCGCGGCCTGCAGCGCGCGCAGCGGGTCGGCGTGGCCGGCCATGTTCGGCTGCGCGGCGGCCTCGCCGAGCAAGGAGCCGCCGAGCGGATCGCCGCCCGCGTTGCCGGGCTTGAGGCCGAACAGCGCGTCGAGCGAGTCGCCGCTGCTGCCGGCGCCGCCGCCCATGCCCGGGATCAGCGGCGCCGGCGCGGCCGCGCCGATGTCGAGGCCGAGGTCGAGCGGATCGCGCGGCCGCGCGCCGCCCGGCGCGGCGGGCTTGGGCGCGTCCGGCGCGAACGGGTTCCAGTCGTCGGGAATGCCGCCATGCGCGGGCGCCGCGGCGGCCGGCGGCGGCGGCGCCGAGCGCAGGTAGGCGCCCGGGCTGGTGCCGGGCACCGGGTCCGGCTTGTACGAGGGCGCGAGCGGGTCCCAGTTCGCGGCCGGCGCGCCGGCCCTGGGCTTGCCGCCCGAGGCCGGGCCGAGCAGGTCGGCGAAGGGGTCGGTGCTGCTCGCCGCGGGCGCGCCGGCCGGCGCGAGCGCCGCGCGCAGCACGTAGCCGCCGATCTGGACCTGGTCGCCTTCGCCCAGCAGCTGCTCGGCGCCGCTGCCCAGGGCGCGGCCGTTGACCGCGATCGGATTCGAGCCGCGGTCGACGATGGCGTAGCGACCGCTGCGGTAGACGACCTGCGCGTGCACGCGCGAGATCGAGCGCTCGGGGTCGGGCAGCACGAGCTGGTTGGTGTCGGCGCGGCCGATGGTGCCGCCGAGCTCGTCGAAGCTGGCGCTCGGGGCCTCGCCGCTCGGCGCGCCGTTGAAGGAGATGACGGTCAGCGTGATCACGAAAGTTCTTCCTCGTCAGCGGAGCACGTACAAGCGCCCCTCCACGGCGGCCACGCGCAGCGGCTGCGCCTGCACATGGCCTTGTTCATCGGGTTCGGTCCGCAGCGCCGGCTCGCCGTCGGCGCCGAGCAGCTCGTGCAGCCGGCCGCCGGCGAGCGGGCGCAGCACGAGCGCCTCGGCGTCGACGGCCTGCCAGGCGCGGCCCGCCGCGTGCAATCCCTCGAACAGCCCGCGCAGTCGCGCCGTGGCCTCTTCGGCCGGGCGCTGGTAGGCCAGGGCGAGCTCTTCGGTACGAAAGCGCGTGGCGGTCAGGTAAGTCGATATTTCACCGGAAGAAAGCGCTCCGTGGAACTGTTCCAGCAGCGCCGCGGCCTGCGCGCGCAACGCCGCCGTCGCGCCGGCGGGCAGCGGCGGCGCGTCGAGCCAGCGCCAGCGCGGGAAGCTGACCGGTATCTGCACGTCTTCGTGCAGCGTCACCGGCGCCGTGTAGCCCTGGCCGGCCGGGGGTGCCCAGTGGAGCTCGGCGAGCGTGCGCGCGCTCGCCTCGTCGACGCCGTTGCCGAGGCGCGGCAGCAGGATGCGCAGGCTCGCGCTCGTGTGACCGTCGGCGACGAGGCGCAGCGGCGGCAGCGGCTCCTCGGGCCTGGCGGTGCGCGGATGCGGCCAGACGACGAGCTCGAGGCGGTTGGCGCCGGCCAGCGTGTACTCGTGGATCGGCACGAGCGCGCGCGGGCGCGCGGCGTCGGCGCGCGCGAGCGGCACGCCGTTGAGCCAGGCTTCGGCTTCGCAGCCGATGGCGTCGAGCTTGAGGGTCAGCAGCCGGTCCATCAGCTTAGCTTCCAGCTGACGAGCTTCATGGCCGGCAGCAGGGGCCGGATCATCGTCGTCACGCCCATCAGCGGGTCGTTGACGACGAAGCGCGCCGAGACCGCCTCGACGGCGAGCTCGCAGAACCATTCGAGTCCTGGCGCGTCGGCGCGCGGGCGCAGGCCGCAGGCGCCGACGACGGCGCCGCTGACCGGGCCGGCGAGGTCGAGCAGCGCGGGCCGGTCGGCCGGCGCCAGCGATTCGACCCGCAGCACGAAGGGCTGGCGGATCGCGCATTGCGCGGGCTTGATCGTCGCCGGCACGTCGAGCGCGGCGTCGCGGCGCTCGAACGTCGCCTGCAGCTTCTCGCTCGCGCTGCAGTCCAGGGTCAGGCGGCTTTGCGAGCCGGCGAACGCGAAGTCGCCGCTCAGGCGCAGGCGCAGCTCGCAGGCGACGAGGTCGAGCTGCCCGGCGACGCGGTAGAACGGCGCGGCGGCCAGGCCGTCGGGGTGCGGCGCCCAGCCCCAGGTCAGCGCCGCGGTGCCGCCCATCAGAGCCGGCTCGGCCTGCAGCTGGCCGTTGACGACGCCGGACTCGCGCTCCCACGCGAGCAGCAGCAGGGGCAGCTTGTCGGCGAGCTGGCGGTCGAGCTCGGCCAGGCCGTCGTTCCAGCGCTGGGCGTCGAGCGCGAGCCCGTCGCGCTCGACGCGGCACAGCGCGCGCGGCGGCGGCGCCAGCGGTTCGGCCGGCAGCCTGACGGGCGGCGCCGTCTCGCGCCGCCAGGCGAGCATCGACTGCTCGCTCGGGTAGACGGCCAGCCGCACCGCCTGCTCGCCCAGCGGCGTGCCGCTGTCGCGCAGGCCGCAGCCGGTCATCGACACGCGGCTGTAGCCGGGCACGCCCGCGACGGCCATGGCGTCGGCCTGGGCCGGCGCCGCGTCGTCCTGCGGCAGGGTCAGGAGCAGGTCCTGGGTCAGCGGGCCGCGGCGGTCGAACTGGCCGTGGATGCCGTTGAAGCTCACGAGCGGATGGACGGCCGGGTCGCAGACATGCTGGGCCAGGCAGCGCAGGCGCAGGCGGTTGCGCGCGCCTCGCGACGGGCTCAGCAGGTTCAGCTGGCCGGGCAGGCCGTGCTGGCCCTGCGCCGCCAGGACCCGCAGCTTCTCGGCGTCCAGGCGCGTCGGCACGCGGCGCCACAGGCCCTGCTCGAGCGCGTAGTGCTGCAGCGGCGCCGACTCGACGAGGGTCAGGTCCGCGGCGTCGATGTCGCAGGCGCTGCCCAGGCGCAGCAGCGTGCGCGGCAGCAGGCTGCCAAGGCGGCCATGGCCCGCCAGCTCGGCGTCGAGCAGGTCCAGCGCGGCGTCGAACGCGACCGGCGTCGGCAGGCCGCTGTTCGGCTGCGCGGCGCGGCGCTGCAGCTCCTCGCGGCTGCGCCGGCCGAGCTGGAAGACGCGCTGGCCTTCGGGCCGGGCCGTGTCGGCGAGCAGCTGCCGGGCCCATTCGAAGCCGGGGCGGTTCTCGAACTCGGCGCCGAACACGCACCAGGCCGCGAGGTAGCGCGCGAGCGCGAGCGCGTGCCGCAGGCCCAGCGCGCGCGCGCGCTGCCAGGCCAGGTCGAGCAGGGCGCCCTTGCGCTCGCCGAGGCGCGCGTCGACCTCGGGGAACGCGCGCGCGAGCACCGCGCCGACGCGCTGCAGGTCGCGTCCGAGCGTCAGCGCTTCGAGCGCGCCCTGCTGCTCCGGCGTGAGGCTCAGCATCGCCGCGTCCTCATGCCGCCGCGGCGAGCAGCGGCTGCTCGTGCAGTTCCAGGCGCCCGGCGTGCTGGGCGATCAGGGTCCAGCCCGTCGTGCCGGGGATCAGCACGCGCTCGAACGGCGCGAGCAGGGTCTCGACCTGCTCGCCCGGGGCCAGCGGCAGCAATGCGCGCAGCACGGCGGGGTCCATCCATTCGAGCGCGATCTCCTGGCCGTCGGGCAGGCGGGCCCGGCTGTTCGCGCGGCAGTGGCTGCGCAACGCGAGGAAGTCGCGCCGGGCCTGGATCAGCAGGCCCCAGTCGCCGAAGTCGGCGGCGGCCTCGTGGAGCAGCCAGCTCGTGAACGCGCTCTTTTGCTCGAGCTGCAGCAGGTAGGGGGCCTGGCGGCGCTGCGCCGGCGTGAGCGCGCCGGGCCACAGGCAGTCCCAGCTGCGCAGCTGCCCGCTCGCGTCGGCCGCGGCCAGGCGCTCGGGCAGCTCGCCGACGACGCGACCGAGCACCAGCGCGTAGACCTGCGCCGACGCGTCGGCCCAGACCATGGACTCGAATTGCGGGGCCGAGAGCGGCGGCCGGTTGTCGGGCGTGCCCATCCGCGCTCAGCTCCCCGCGCCGGAGCCGCCGCTGTCGGAGGCCAGCGGATCCTTGTTCTTGGTCGGCGCGTCCGGCGCCTGCGGCGAGGGCGGCGAGGCCGCCGCCGCCGCGGTCGCCGAGCCGCCCCCACCGCCGCAGTTGATCTTGACCATCGGACCGTCGATGGTCACGCCGGCCGGCCCCAGCGTGATCGTGGCGGCGCCCGCCTTGATCGTGATCTGGGTGTCGGCCTCGATCGTCACGTTCATGCCCTTGACGCTGAGCGCCGAGGTGGCCGTCATCTGCAGGGTCTGGCCGGACTTCAGGTCCATGCTCTGCGCCGACGTCACCGCGACGCTGTTGCTGCCCTTGACGGCGATCGCGTCGGACACCGACAGGCCCAGCGCCGCGCCGGTGCTCACGTACAGGTCGGCGCCGAGCGTCAGGTGCACGTCCTTGCTCGCCTGGAGCTTGACGACGTCGGACAGCGCGATCGAGCTCGTGCCGCCGACCGTCAGCGAATAGTTCTTCGTGACGTCGCCCCAGTAGTTGTTCAGGACCGAGGCGAACTGGTCGTTCTTGACCCAGCTGTGCATGTCCTTCTGGGCCTGGAACCACACGTACTCGCTGCCGTTCTTGTCGTCGAAGCGCAGCTCGTTGGCCGTGCTCAGCGAGCCGCCCTTGCTCGACTGGGTCTTGATGCCGCTGACGGTCGCCTGGGCGGGCAGGGTGTACGGCGGCTTGTTGTCGCCGTTGTAGACGCGGCCGGTGATCAGCGGGCGGTCCGGGTTGCCTTCGAGGAACTCGACGACGACTTCGTCGCCGACGCGCGGCAGCGCGATCATGCCGAACTGCTTGCCGGCCCAGGGCTGGCTGACGCGCAGCCAGCAGGAGCTGTTCTGGTCGCGCTTGCCGACGCGGTCCCAGTGGAACTGCACCTTCGCCCGGCCGTACTGGTCGGTCATGATCTCGTCGCCGGATTCGCCCGTGACGGTGGCGGTCTGGGGGCCGTGGACCAGCGCGCGCTGCGCGACGGCCGGCGGGCGGTACGCCGTGGCCTTCGGAACGAGCTCGAGGCGGCAGAGGAAGTTGTCCTCCATCTCGGAGTCGCGCGCCTCGTAATGGGAGAAGCTGACCTCCATGTCGAGCGCGGTGACCAGGTAGCCGCCGGCATCCGGATGGTCGGACAGCGAGAAGGTCACGCCGGCGCTGCAGTGGCGGTAGGGGCTCAAGGCCACCGCGACGACGCGGCCGGACTCGTAGCGGTCCACCTCGTGCTGCGCCCAGGCGTCGCCGACGGTCTTGCGCGAGTTGGGCGAGCCGTCCATCGACACGTCGCCGAAGTCGCCCGGGTAGTCGAAGACCTTGAGACCGCTCGGGCCCTTGCCGTAGGGGACGGTGCGCGAGGCCCGGGTCGCGAGGCTCAGGGTCGGCTGCTCGGCCGCGTAGTCGGTGCTCGCGAACTCGAGCGAGCCGAGCTGGTGGGTCAGCGTCCACTCGGTGACGACGTCTTCGCTGAGCTGTTCGCCGAGCTGCGCGGGGGCCCAGCGCAGGGTGCTGCCGCTGATGGTCGGGTGGGTGCTGGCCTGGTCGGTCAGCACCAGCGTATGCGCGCCCTTCTCGTGCGTGAAATAGAAGTGGATGCCTTCCTCTTCCATGAGGCGCAGCACGAAGTTGAAGTCGGTCTCGCGGTACTGGACCGTGTAGGGGCGCTTGTTCTTCGCGCCGCTGACGTCGCTGGTCTTGACCGTTCCCGCCTGCGCATAGCCGGCGAACACGGCCTTGATGACGTCCAGGGCCGACTCGTTCTGGAAGATCTTGCAATCGGCGCCGAGCGTGAGCTGCCACAGCCAGGGCTGCACGACGACGTGGTAGACGTCGTAGCGGCCCACCACGCCGCCGCGCTCGAAGCGCGTGACGTAGCCGTTGATGTAGCGCTTGCTGCTCGCGTCGACGCGGATCTTGACGTCGACCTTGGCGCCGAGCAGGTCCGTGGCCTTGACCGCCGTGAGCCTGGTCTCGCGCAGCAGCTCGAGCCGGTACACCGGCAGCCGGCCCAGTGCCTCGCGCGCGACCATGCGCCGGAACAGCAGCGCGGGCGTCTCGCCGTCGAGCGGCGTCAGGAATTCATAGTCGAGGTCGGAGGCCATGGTGGGTCTTCAAGGCGGGCGGCGTCGGGTCACTCGAACGCGTAGGTGAAGTCGCCGTCGGCGGCGCCGAGCGTGATGCCCTTGAGCGCCTCGCCGCGGCTCATGCGGCCCAGGTACTCGATCGAGACCTTGGGCAGCACGGTGTTGGTCAGGATCGCGTCGATGATGCGGCCGCCCGCCTCGGGGTTGTCGCAGCGCCTGACGATCAGGCTCACCGCGTCGTCGCTGTAGTGGAACGGGATGCGGTGGTTCTCCTCGACGCGCTTCTTGATCCGGTTCAGCTGCAGGCGCACGATCTTGGCCAGCATGTCCGGCGACAGCGGGTAGTAGGGGATCGTGACGAGCCGGCCCAGCAGCGCGGGCGGGAAGATCTTCATCAGCGGTTCCTGCAGCGCCGTCGCGAGCGACTCGGGGTCGGGCAGCAGCTCGGGGTCCTTGCACATGTTCATCACGAGCTCGGAGCCGGCGTTGCTGGTCAGCAGGATGATCGTGTTCTTGAAGTCGATCATGCGGCCCTCGCCGTCTTCCATGCGGCCCTTGTCGAAGACCTGGAAGAACAGTTCGTGCACGTCGGTGTGGGCCTTCTCGACTTCGTCGAGCAGCACCACGCTGTACGGCCGGCGGCGCACCGCCTCGGTCAGGATGCCGCCCTCGCCGTAGCCGATGTAGCCCGGGGGCGAGCCCTTGAGCGTCGAGACCGTGTGGGCCTCCTGGAACTCGCTCATGTTGATCGTGATGACGTTCTGCTCGCCGCCGTACAGCGCCTCGGCCAGGGCCAGCGCCGTCTCGGTCTTGCCGACGCCCGAGGTGCCGCAGAGCATGAACACGCCGATCGGCTTGTTCGGGTTGTCGAGGCGCGCGCGCGAGGTCTGGATGCGCTTGGCGATCATGTCGAGGCCATGCTGCTGGCCGATCACGCGCTGGCCGAGCGTCTCGCCGAGCCTGAGCACGTTCTCGAGCTCGTTCTTGACCATGCGGCCGACCGGGATGCCGGTCCAGTCGGAGACGACGCTGGCGACGGCCTGCGCGTCGACGCTGGGCATGATCAGCGGCGTGTCGCCCTGCAGCGCGCTGAGCTTGTCCTGCTCGGCGTGGAGCTCGGCCATCAGCGCGTCGCGGTCGACGCTGGGCGCGGCCTCGGCGTCGACGGGCTGGTCGTCGCCGCGCAGCTGCGCGCGCAGCGCGAGGATCTTGTCGACGAGGGCCTTTTCCTCCTTCCAGCGCGCCTCGAGGGCGCCAAGCTGCGCGCGGTTCGCGGCGAGCTTCTCGGCGACGCCCGTCGCGCGCTCGCCGACGTTCACGCCGACGGCGGCTTCGCGCGCGATGATGCCTTGCTCGATCTCGAGCGCCTCGATGCGGCGCAGCGTGTCCTCGACCTCGGCCGGCGTCGCGTGCTGGCTCACGGCGACGCGCGCGCAGGCGGTGTCGAGCAGGCTCACGGCCTTGTCGGGCAGCTGGCGCGCCGGGATGTAGCGGTGGCTGAGCTTGACGGCGGCCTCGATCGCCTCGTCGAGCAGCTGGGCGCGGTGGTGCTTCTCGAGCACCGTCGCGACGCCGCGCAGCATCAGGATCGCCTTGTGCTCGTCGGGCTCGGGCACCTGCACGACCTGGAAGCGGCGCGTCAGGGCCGGGTCCTTCTCGATGTACTTCTTGTACTCGGCCCAGGTCGTCGCGCCGATCGTGCGCAGGTTGCCGCGCGCGAGCGCGGGCTTGAGCAGGTTGGCCGCGTCGCCGGTGCCGGCGGCGCCGCCCGCGCCGACGAGGGTGTGGACCTCGTCGATGAACAGGATGATCGGCTTCGGCGAGGCCTGGACCTCGTCGATGACCTGGCGCAGGCGCTGCTCGAACTCGCCCTTCATGCTCGCGCCGGCCTGCAGCAGGCCGAGGTCGAGCGAGAGCAGCGAGCATTCGGCCAGCGAGGGCGGCACGTCGCCGCGCGCGAGGCGCTGGGCGAAGCCCTCGACGACGGCGGTCTTGCCGACGCCGGCCTCGCCGGTCAGGATCGGGTTGTTCTGGCGCCGCCGCATCAGGATGTCGACGATCTGGCGGATCTCCTCGTCGCGGCCCGTGACCGGGTCCATCTTGCCCTCGCGCGCGCGCTCGGTCAGGTCGACGCAGAACTTCTTGAGCGCCTCGCCCTTGCCCATCGCGGCCGGGGCCATCGAGCCGCTCTCGGCGCCCGGCTCGCCCGAGCCGATGCCCGTGCCGTCCTGGGCGCCGAGCCTGGCCTCGGCCGTGCCGCCGCAGATCTTCTGGAAGTTCTCGGCGAGGTCGTCGGCCTTGATGCGCTCGAACTGCTTGGAGATCGCGAACAGCGCGATGCTCAGGTTGCGGCTCTTGAGCATGCCGAGCAGCAGCGTGCCGGTGCGCACATGGGCCTCGCCGAACTGCAGCGTCGCGTAGACCCAGGCGCGCTCGATCGCGTTCTCGATGTGCTCGGAGAAGTCGCTGATCGAGGTCGAGCCGCGCGGCAGGCGGTCGAGCGCCGCCGTCATGTCCTTGGCCAGCACGCTGGCGTCGAGCTGGTAGTGTCTTAGAACGGCGTCCAGGTCCGTTTCGTTGTTCTGCACGAGCTGGGCGAGCCAGTGGACGAGCTCGACGTAGGGATTGCCGCGCATCTTGCAGAACACGGTGGCGCCTTCGATGGCCTTGTAGGCCAGCGGATTGAGTTTGCCGAACAGGGCAACACGGCTGATTTCGCTCATGACACTTGCATCCTTTGTCGATGGGATTTCTTGAGAGTGCGCTCGACGTCGATGACGAGGTCATCGGCGTCCCCGGGTTTCCTGAACGCGCCGAGCCAGCCGCTGCGGCCGAGCTCGCCGCTGCGGCCGAGCTCGCCGCTGCGGCCGAGGCGCAGCCGCGGCACGTCGCGGCGCGCGAGGATCAGCTGGACGTCCCACTCGTACTCGAGGCCGACCCACTGGCGCACCATCGCCTGCAGCCGCGCCAGGTCGGCGCCGCCGGGCAGGAAGGCGTGGTAGCGCGCCTCGGAGACGGGGCCGACGACGATGCGGAACTTGCTCTGCACGTCCCAGACGCTCGCCCCGAGCACCGCGCCGCGGCCGAGCTGCTGGCCGACGCCGGGCCGCCCGACCGAGTGGATCCGCGAGCGCTCCTCGCGCGCGAGCGCCATCCAGTGGCCGCACCATTGCTCGACGCGCGCGGGCACGTCGAATTCGCTGCGCACCCAGTTCAGCAGCCCGTCGGCGTCGCGCGCGTGGCGCGCCAGGCGGCCCGTGAAGTGCAGCTTGGGCGCGTCGCCGGCCGCGTCGCGCTCCTGCAGCGGCTCGCTGCCGATGCCGGCGAGCGAGCCCAGGCGCCGCGCGAACGCGCGGTCGTCGGGCCGGTCCCGGGACAGCGTCGGCTGGGCCTGCGCCCAGGCGCGGTAGAACAGCAGCGTGAAGCGGTGGTTCAGCAGGTCGAGGAAGCGCAGCAGCGCGGCGTCGCCGGCATGGCTGCTGCGCTCACGGGCGAGCTCGGTCAGGTGCAGGGGCAGCGGCCCGTTCGGCCCGAGCAGGCCGAAGAAGCGCTGGGTCAGGCGCGGCGGGCCGGCCTCGCGGAACTGCAGCGCGTGCAGCGGCGCCGGTGCGAAGGTGAGCTCGGCCGGCTGGCCCAGGCGGATCGGCTCGTCCGCCGGACGCTGGGCCTCGCCCAGGCGCGGCAGCCCGGGGTGCGCGCTCTCGATGCGGCGCAGCGTCTGGTAGAAGTCGAAGCGCCAGGGCGCGTCGGCCACGCGCTGGATCCAGGCCTGGTGTTCGGCGTTCACAGCACGGGCCTCGTGCCGCGCGACGGGCGCCAGCGCGCGACCTCGCCGCGCGTCAGCGAGACCAGCACGGTCTCGACGAAGCTGTTCAGCGAGGCGTGGCGCGACAGGTAATGGTGCATGGCCGCGCCGAACAGGAAGGCGCTGCCGCCGGCGTGGCCGAGCTCGTCGACGGTCAGCGCGACCTCGATGCCGCGGCCGAACGCGATCGGCCCGGGGATCGGGTGGCGGCGCACGACCGCGCGCGTCGCGACGTGCTGCAGCGCCTCGATCTGGCGGCGCACGGTCGGGTCGGTACCCTGCGGGAAGCGCGCGAGCAGGTCGCGCAGCGCCGCCGCGGCTTCGCCGCCCTCGGTGTCGAGCAGCGACAGGTAGTTCAGCGACAGCAGGTTCAGCAGGCGCCAGGCCACGCCGCCCTCGCGCAGCGCCGTGTGCGGGCGGCTCGGCCCGGCCACGGCGCGCACCGAGCGCATCGCGATGCCGGCGTCGAGCCGGAACTCGCCCTGCTCGCCGCCGGGCATGAAGATCGAGAGATCCCGGTTCGTGCAGCGGACCTGCAGGGCCAGCTGCTGCAGCGTCTCGGCGTAGGGCGCGTCGTTCGGGTCGACGAGCGAGACGAACACCTCGGAGCCGGTGTAGCCCGAACGCGGGCCGTCGCGGCGCGCGGTCTCGCTCATCAGGCGCGGCTCGCGCCAGATCGTGTAGAAGGCCGACTGCTGCGCGCCGCGCTGGCGCTCCGGCGCGTACAGCGGCAGGAAGCGGCGCTCGCTGCCGTCGGCGCCGTAGCCCTGCATGCCGACGACGTCGTAGACCTCGTAGTCGAGCGGCGCCGTGCGGTCGGGCACGACCTGGAACTCGTAGTGGTTGCCGTCGAGGTGGATGCGGTCGGCGCGCTTCGGGAACAGGTTGATCGCCGGCACGCAGTTGAGCTGGAAGTTCGCGGCGGAGACGGCCCCGTCCATGCCGTGGCCCGGCTGGGCGAGCAGCACGACGAGCTCGACCGTCTGCCCCGCGATCGACTGCAGCGCGGGGCGCAGGCCCTCGACGTCGACGAACAGGAAGCGCTCGGGGAACGCGAAGTACTCCTGCAGCAGCCGCGTGCCCGCGAAGCCGCGCAGCGTCGCCGGCAGCATCGCCTCGTCGTCGGCGTAGCCGACCGGCTGCAGCGCGTCGGCCGGCAGCAGCACGCGCCGGCCGTCGCCGGCGCGGCCCGGCGGGCCGACGAGCACGCCGACCGCGTTGGCCAGCAGCAGCTCGAGCAGCTGCATCGCGGTGTCGGTCTGGCCGCCGAGGTAGAAGCGCAGGCGGTCGACCTCGAGCTGCGCGACGCTCATGCCCGCCGGCACCTGCAGCTGGATGCGTACGGCGGCGCGCGGGCGCTGCGCGAGCGCGAGGCTCGAGACGCCGAACTCGGAAAGGTTCAGCAGGTATTCGGCCGACTGCGTGCTCAGGGGCGTGAGCTGCAGCGGCTGGCCGGTGCGGAACTCGCAGCGCGTGCCCGACACGGCGCTGGCCGGGCCGACCAGCGTCGTGTCGCGCGGCAGCACCGGCCCCTTGAGCAGATTCGCGTCGGGCACCGGGCTGACCTGGGCCACGAGCATGGCCGGGATCGGGGCGAGGAAGTTCGGGTAGACGAGCTCGAGCAGCCGGTGCGAGAAGCGCGGGAACTCGGCGTCCTGCTTGAGCTGGACGCGCGCGGCGAGGAACGCGCAGCCCTCGAGCAGGCGCTCGACATAGGGGTCGCTGACCTCGAGCCCTTCCATGCCGAGCCGCGAGGCGATCTTCGGGAACTCCTGGGCGAACTCGCCCCCGAGCTCGCGCAGGTACTTGAGTTCCTGGTTGTAATACCTGAGCAGCCGTGCATCCATGGTCGTGGGCCTTTAGCTGCGGAGTTCGCGCAAGCGCGTGCCGCCGGTCTCGACGTCGACGTCGGCCGCGAGCAGCAGCTCGAGCGGCACGGGCTGGGCCCACATCTGGCCGCGGATCACGAGCTGCATCGTGTTGTGGTGGTGCGCGTAGTCGAAGTTGACGTCGACCTCGAGCGTGCGCGGATCGATGCGGGGCTCGAACGCGCAGATGGTCTCGCGGACCTCGCGCGCGATCGCGCGCGTGTCCATACTCGACAGCGTGACGCCGGCGAACGCCGGCATGCCGTAGTTGAGCACCGAGCGGCGCGCCTCGGGCGCGCTCTTCCACAGCGCGAGTTCGTCCTTGCGGGTCGAGTTGGGCTCGGGTTCGGCGCGGGTCGCGTTGAACAGCCACGAGAGGTCGCGCAGCACGGCGGCGCGCAGCTGCTGACGCGTCAGCACGCGCGCTTCCAGCGCCTCCTGGCGCTGCTGGGGTTCGTGGTCGAGCAGGCGGTCCAGCAGCGAGGGTTGGAGGCGGTCGCGTGAGTTCAGCTCAGCCATCGACGTCCATTTCGATCAGGCGCACGCCGAGCATGTCGTGCTCCCCCTCGTCGGTGACGAGCACGCGCTGGCCGAGGCCGGCGAAGCGCGCCTGGCCCAGGTCGATCCAGTCGGTCCGGGCCGCCATCTGGATCGCGCCGTCCGCGCTGGCCTCGGAGCCCGGGTAGCGGGTCGGGATCATCGCGATGGCCTCGCCGCCGTTCGCGAACGAGAGCTTGGCCGGCAGCCAGACGCGGTCGCGCAGGTCGCTCGGCGCGTCGATCGAGACGCTCGCAAGGCGGCTGAACGGAATCCAGTAGTAGCGGCCGTTGATCATCGCCTCGAGCACCGGGCCGAGGCGCGAGTCGGCGTCGGCGATCCACTCGAACGGCGCGCCGTTGATCCTGCCGCGCGTGGCCGGCGCGGCCTCGAACGCGCGCTCGGCGAGCTCGACCGACAGCGCCGCCTCGCCCTGGCTGGCCTGCAGCAGCGACTCGATCAGCACGGCCATCCATTCGTCGGGCTGGCCGAACACCATCGGACTGCGGCGGCCCGCGAAGACGGCGGCGCGCAGCAGCTCGCAGCGCAGCGCGTAGCCGACCATCTCGCGCATCGGGCCGGCCTCGGCGTCCATGTCGGCGACGACGTTGAGCTGGGTGTGCGCGCGCTCCCACTGGCCGAGCACGCACAGCAGCTGGGCCATGAAGATGCGCAGCTTCGGGTTCGCGGGCTTGGCCTTGACGGCCGCGGTCAGCGCGGCGAGCGCGGCCTTCGGGTCGTTGGCGCGGATCCGTTCTTCGGCCTGGGCGAGGGGATCGGTCGTCATCGGTGGTCCTGTGTCAGAAGCTGTGGCCGCAATCCGTGCAGAAGCGCGCGCCGCGCAGCGCCATCGCGCCGCAGCCGGGGCAGCTCTTGTGGGTGCTGGCCATGTCGAAGCCGCACTCGCCGCAGAAGCGGCCGCCGGCGTGCGGGGCGTGGCAGTTCGGGCAGGTCGCGGCGGCGGCCTCGGCCTGGCGGACCTGGTTCTGCTGCTGCTCCTTGGCCAGGCAGGCCGGGCAGGCGCCCTGGCGCTCGTCGAAGCAGTCGGTGCAGACGCCCTGGTGGCAATGCGGGCACTCGACGTACATGGTCTGCGCGCGCGCCTGCGCCTCGTTCAGGGCGTCCTCCTTGGCGCCGCGCGAGCCCATGTCCGAGAGGTTGGTGCTGACCCGGCTGGCCTGCGCCCCGCCGTTGAACATGAAGTAGAAGCGCGCGAGCAGGGCCGAGAACTGGCCGCGCCGGTAGGGCTGGAACGGGCTCTTCCACTTGCGGTCGCAGTTCGTGCAGAAGAACTCGAACTGGAAGCCGGCGTTGACGTCGGACCCGCCGCTGCTCAGGTCCCGGTAGTTATCGAGTGACATGGTGGGCTCGGGTAAAAGAGGCGCGGCCGCTCACAGCCGGTCCCTGGTGAAAGCGCTCTTGAGCTTGTCGGCCGCGAGCTTTTTCTCCTCCAGGCTGCCGAGCTCGGAGTAGGCGCTCAGGACCTTGTCCGCGCCGCTCGCGGATTTTTCGGTCGAGGCCGTGGGGTGGCGCTGGTGGCTGCTGCTCAGCGTCTTGGCGGTGCCGCCGGGCGGCGCCTCGGTCTTGTAGGCGAAGGCGATGCTGTCGTAGTTGAGGGTCCAGTCCTCCTCGACCTCGCCGCCCTTCTCGCCGTCCTTGACGCTGAGCTTGTATTCGATGATGCGGGCGTTGGTCAGCGTGATCGTCAGCAGAAAGGACGACTCGGTGGCGCTGGCCAGCGAAACGATCGCCTTGAGCTTGTTGCCGGCGTTCAGCTGGGTCAGCATCTGCGTGCTGGCCTTGTCCATCGGCTTGCTGATCTCGAGCACCTCGGGCTCGGCGCGCGCGAGGCTGCGTGCGGCCGTGCGGGTCTTCTCGTCGGCGCGCTTGATCGTCCAGTTCACGCTGCTCAGCACGATCTTGCGCATGAAGTCGATGTCGGCCGCTTCCCCGGCGATCGGCGCGCCCGTGCCCGCGACCTCCAGGTGCATGTACAGGCGGGTGAAGGCGGTCATGACGAATCGCCCGAGCCGTCGTTGGTCGGCGTATAGACGCTCGCCGACATGGCCTTGGAACGCATGCGGGAGCTCGCGTCGTACATGCGGTAGCTGAGCATGGCCGATTCCTCGAACGACAGCACGAGCGTCTCGCTCGCGCTGACGGTCTTGCCGCCGTCGTCGATGTTGAGGCCGATGCTTTCGATGTGGCAGCCTTTGAGTTCGACCTCGAGCACGGAGTCCACCTGCGAGCTGCTGCCCGACGCGCTCCGGCTCGAGGTCGACGGGTCGATGAAGCGCAGTGTCGCCGTGAAAGGCTTGTCGCCCTCCATCATCGTGTACAGGACCGTGCTGGCGCGGTCGAACTGCTTCTTCACCGTCAGCGTCTGCGGCTTGACGATGGGCGCGAGATTGCCGTTGCCCGAGCCCTTGCGCGGCTCGGACTTGACGCCCCAGTTGAAGGACTCGACGGCGATATGCCCGGGATAGCTCGCCACGGTGCTGTCGCCCGTGACCGCGGGGCCCGTGGCCGGGAGGATCTCGAGCAGGATCAGCGAGACGGTCATGGTGCTGGGCGGCAGGCGTGGCGCGGCCGAGCGACGGCCGCGGCGGAATGTCCCGTCGCGGCCGCGGGTCCCGGTGCCGCGGCGGCTGCGGTCAGGTGAAGGAGACGGTGGCGTTGGCGACCGACAGGTTCATCTGGGCGATGTTCCAGTTGAACTGCAGCGGCGCCTTGTCCAGCGTGCCGTCCGGGTTCTGGGCCTTGTAGCCCACCGAGACTTCCTTGAACACCATGTCCACGTCCTGCGTCACGGCGCCGTCCTCGCCGCCCTTGGTCGAGACCTTGGTGATGAAGACGTTGCCCATGACGATCTGGAAGAACTGCTGGGGCTGGTCGGCGCCGGTCTGCTTGAGCATGTCGATCTTGACCGTCGCGAAGAACGTGCCCTGCACGATCTTGTTCATGATGATCGGCGAGGACAGGTCGAACGAGTGCGTGAAGTTCAGCGTGCCCGGGTTGGGCTTGCCGACGGCGGCGCCGGTGCCCTTGAGGTTGCTGTGGTCGGCCTCGATGTCCCAGCTCCAGTCGTCGAGCTCGATCCAGCCGGCGGATCCCAGACGGGCCGCCTGGACCGACTCGCCCGTCGTCAGGTCGGTGCCGAAATTGATGAAGCTATTGGCAGGCATGATGGATTCCTTTGAATAGGGTCAGGCGTGATGCAGGCCGGCAGACGCCGCGCACACTAAGGGATGGTGATGTCCTTGGCCGGGTCCAGCGTCACGGCCGCGATGCCCGTGGTCGTGCTCTTGGCCGCGATGTTCCAGCCGAACGGCGTGATCGCGGTGGCGAGCGCGCCGCCCTTGTTGTTGAGCTGCTGCTTGTAGCCGATCGAGATGGTCTTGAAGACGCACTCGATGTCCTGGCTGATGGCGCCGTCCTCGCCGGCCTTGCTCGAGACCTTGGTGATGAAGACGTCCGTCATCAGCATCGCGAAGTACACCTGCGGCGCGCCCGAGGCGTCGCCGGTCGACTTCAGCATGTGGATCACGGCCGATTTGAACGACGTGCCCAGCACGATGTTCTGCATGATCACCGGCGAAGACTTGTCGAAGTTGTGCGAGAAGCTCAGCGTGCCCGGCGTGGCCACGCCGACCGAGGCCCCTGTGCCCTTGAGGAAGTTGGTCTCGGACTCGATGTCCCAGCTCCAGTCGGTGATGGCCAGCCAGCCCTTGCTCGCCGGGTGCGACGACTGCATCGACTCGCCGCCGGTCGCGACCCCCTTTTGGGTCCTCAACAGGATGAATGCATTTCCAGGCATGTTGTTGCTCCGCTATGTTGTCCGTCAGTAGACGTGTGTGACCGAATGGAACGAGGGCGTTGACCCTTTTGCCGGCGGACCTGCGGTCCTTGGCGAAAGGGCTGAGCCCCCCGGGCTCAGCCCTTTTCGGAAGGCAGCTTCGAGACCAGCCGCAGCGATACCGACAGCCCCTCGAGCTGGTAGTGCGGCTTCAGGAAGAACTTCGACTGGTAGTAGCCCGGCGCGCCCTCGACCTCCTCGACGACGACCTCGGCGGCGGCCAGCGGCCGCTGCGCCTTGATCTCCTCGCTGGAGTTGGCCGGGTCGCCGTCCACGTAGTTGCCGATCCACTGGTTCAGCCAGCGCTCCATCGCGTCGCGCGTCTTGAACGAGCCGACCTTGTCGCGCACCATGCACTTCAGGTAGTGGGCGAAGCGGTTGCAGGCGAACAGGTAGGGCAGGCGCGCCGCGAGCGCGGCGTTGGCCGTCGCGTCGGGGTCGTCGTACTCGGTCGGCTTTTGCAGCGATTGCGCGCCGATGAACGAGGCGAAGTCGCTGTTCTTGCGGTGGATCATCGCGAGGAAGCCGTTCTTGGACAGCTCGGCCTCGCGGCGGTCCGAGATCGCGATCTCGGTCGGGCACTTCATGTCCACGCCGCCGTCGTCGGTCGGGAAGGTGTGCGTGGGCAGGTTCTCGACCGCGCCGCCGGACTCGATCCCGCGGATGCGCGAGCACCAGCCGTAGATCTTGAACGAGCGGTTGATGTTGGTGGCCATCGCGTAGGCCGCGTTGCACCACGAATACTTGTCGTGCTCGGCGCCGGTCGTGTCTTCCTCGAAGTTGAACGCGTCGACCGGGCTGGTCTTGGGGCCGTACGGGATGCGGCCGAGGAAGCGCGGCATGCACATCGCCAGGTAGCGCGCGTCGTCGCTCTCGCGCAGCGAGCGCCAGGCCGCGTATTCGGGCGTCGTGAAGATCTTGGTCAGGTCGCGCGGGTTCGCGAGTTCCCCCCACGAGTCCATCTGCATCACGGTCGGCGCCGCGCCGGTGATGAACGGCGCGTGCGCGGCCGCCGCGATCTTGCTCATCTCGCCGAGCAGTTCGACGTCCGGCGGCGAATGGTCGAAGTGATAGTCGCCGACGATCGCGCCGAAGGGCTCGCCGCCGAACTGGCCGTATTCCTCTTCGTAGAGCTTCTTGAACAGCGGCGACTGGTCCCAGGCCGTGCCCTTGTAGCGCTTGAGCGTCTTGCCAAGGTCCTGCTTGGAGATGGACATGACGCGGATCTTCAGGTGTTCGTCGGTCTCCGTGTTGCTGACCATGTAGTGCAGGCCGCGCCACGCCGACTCGAGCTTCTGGAAGTCCTCGTGGTGCAGGATCAGGTTGATCTGCTCGGAGAGCTTCTTGTCCAGCGCGGCGACCATGGCTTCGATCGAGGCCACGGTGTCCGAGCTGATCAGCTTGACGTTGGCGAGGGCCTGGCTGGCCAGCGTGGCCACGGCGGCCTCGACCTGGCCGCGCGCCTCGTCGGACTTGGGCTTGAATTCCTTGCTCAGCAGCGAGGCGAAGTCGCTGCCTTCCATCGTGACGCCGGCGAAGTGCTGGCCGGCGGCTTGGGTCTCTGCCATTGCTCGTTCTCCTTTATTCGGGCTTCGCGTTCGCGGTCAGCGACTGCAGCAGCGCGGGGTCGTTCAGCACCTTGGCGATGAGCTCTTCGGCGCCGCCCTTGCCGTCCATGTACGTCACGAGGTTGGAGAGCTGCTGGCGCGCCTCGAGCAGCTTGTTCAGGCCTTCGACCTTCTGCGCGATCGCGGCCGGGCTGAAGTCGTCCATGCTCTCGAAGGTCAGGTCCACCGAGAGATTGCCCTCGCCGGTCAGCGTATTGGGCACGGTGAAGGCCACGCGTGGCTTCATGGCCTTCATGCGCTGGTCGAAGTTGTCGACGTCGAATTCGAGGAACTTGCGGTCGGCGACGGCCGGCAGCGGCTCTTCGGGCTTGCCGGCCAGATCGGCCATGACGCCCATCACGAACGGCAGTTGCACCTTCTTCTGCGCTCCGTAGAGCTCGACGTCGTATTCGATCTGTACGCGCGGCGCGCGGTTGCGGCCGATGAATTTCTGGCTGCTGCCCATGGGATTCCTCCGCTCGGTCTGGAAAAGAAACTAAAAAAGAGGGCGCCCCTAGTAGGGGCTCCCGTCGACAAACGAATCGGGATCGACGCCCAGGATGCGCGCCACTTCGTTGACGGCATCGGGGGCGAGATCGCGGACCAGCTGTATGAAGTTCTTGTCGATCATGCGTTCGGCGCGGCGCAGCATCAGCTGGGCCGGATTCGCCGGTTCGGTGCGCTCGAGGAACGCGCAGATCGCGTTGATCGCGCGCACCGCGTCCTGGCGGGTCTCGATCGCGCCGGGTGCGCCGCGGCGCGGCGCGGCCTCGGGCGCCGCGCCGTCGGCCTGCTCGGTCTGCTCTGCCGGCGGCTCGCCCGGGATCAGCGACTTCAGGCCCGCGAGCATGGCCTGCAGGGCCTTGAGCTCGACGGCCTCCATGCCGAAGCGCTCGTCCATCAGGCGGCGCAGTTCGCCCAGCGATCCCAGCGCGGCGTTCGTCGCGGTCTTGATCCGCTCGGCCAGCTCGGGCGCCTCGGCGATCATGCCCTCGACCTGGGCGGTGTTGTAGGCGTTGTCCTCGGGGCGCGCCTCGAGCTTGTCGAGCGCGACCTCGACGTCGCGCATGCGCAGGCCGCCGAGGCGGCGGTCGAACAGCAGGGGCGCTTGACGCACATCGCCGAGCAGGCCGTCGAGCGAGTTCAGGGCGCCGAGCACGCTGACGCGCGCGAAGGTGTCGCCGTCGTCGGGGTCGGGGCGCGGGTGGACTTCGTCCCAGAAGTTCGCGAGCAGGCCATGGAGCAGGTGCAGCGCGGCGGCGAGGCCTTCGAGGCCTTCGGTGTTGACGGCCGCGCGCGACCAGTACATCGCGACGCGCAGGTCACGCGTCTGGCCGAACAGCGCTTCGGCCTGCTCGCGCACGAGCGGCCAGACCGGCGGTTCGGCCGGGCCGAACTGCGTTTCGGGTTTGCCCGCCGCCGATTGGGCGAGCTCCATGAAACCCGGGTCGTACTCGAGGTCGGTCCCACAGGCATCGCCGGACAAGGGTTCCAACCACGCCGAAACCACCTGCATATCCATTGAATCCCTTGAGTTAAATCAACCAAGAACAAGGAAGAATAGCGCGGCAATGTATCACCGGCGTGTGTCCTTGACAGCCGGGATAGCGATAGATGTACGAATGAAGTAGTGCACATCCCGTTTTGCGCCGCAGACATCAAAAAAGACCGGGCGCCGACGACCATTCCGCGACCGCGTGTCGAGCCGAGGACCATGAAGAAGCAATTCCGACTTCCGCCGCTGCTCGCGGCCCTGGCCGCGCCGCTCGCGCTGGCCGCCGCGCAGGCCGCGCCCGAGGCGTCGGCCGCCGCCCCCGCTGCGGCCGCCAGCGCGTCCGACGCACGCGTCCAGGTCGACGCGTTCGTCGTCACCGGCAATACCCTGCTGCCGCCGGCCGTGCTCGACGCCGCGCTCGCACCCTACAAGGGCCAGCGCACGCTCGACGAGCTCAAGGCCGCGGCCGCCGCGGTCCAGGCGCGCTACGTCGCGGCCGGCTGGGGCGGCGTCGTCGCCTATGTGCCGGTGCAGCACGAGGCGCCCGGCGTCGTCGCGATCGCGGTCGTCGAGGGCCGCATCAGCCGCGTCGTCGTGCTCGGCAAGCAGCGCGACGGCGAGGCCCAGGTGCGGCGCAGCGTGTCGCGCCTCGAGGTCGGTGCGACGCCCGAGCCGCGCCGCATCGACGCGCAGATCGCGCTCGCGAACCAGAACCCCGCGCGCCAGACCGCCGTGACGCTCGAGCCCGGCGCCCAGCCCGGCGAGATTGAGGCCCATGTGACGGTCACCGAGCAGCCCGAGCGGCACTGGAGCTTCGGCGTCGACAACACCGGCACGAGCCAGACCGGCCGGCTGCGCGCCAACCTCGGCCTCGAGCAGGCCGGCCTGAACGGCTTCGGCGGCCAGGACAACACGCTCGAGCTGCAGGCCCAGATCGCGCCCGAGAAGCCGGGCTCGGTCGCCGTGGTCAGCGCCGACTGGCGCGCGCCGCTGTACCGCGCCGGCCTGATGGCCGATTTCATCGCCGCCTACTCGGACGTCGACGGCGGCACGACGAGCACGGCCGCCGGGCCGCTGCAGTTCAGTGGCAAGGGTCATGTGTTCGGCGTCCACCTCGGCGGCGCGCTGCCGCGCGTCGGCGAGCTGTCGCAGCGCCTGACCGGCGCGATCGACTACCGCGCCTACCTGAACAGCTGCGCGATCGTCGGCCTGCCGGCCGGCGCCTGCGGCAGCGCGGGCGCGAGCGTGTCGGTCAGCCCCTGGTCGATCGAGTACGCCTTGCAGCTCGGCGGCGCGAACCCGCTGGCCCTGCAGATCAGCTTCGCGTCGAACGCCGGCGTGTTCGGGCCGCACGGCAACGCGGCCGACTTCGGCGCGGTGCGCCCGGGCGCGCCGGTCGCGTACACGGTCGTGCGCGCGAACGGCCTGGCCCAGATCGCGCTGCCCGCGCATTGGCAGATCCAGCTGCGCGGCGCGGCCCAGAGCAGCGCCGACGCGCTCGTGCCCGGCGAGCAGTTCGGCCTCGGCGGCGCGAACGCGGTGCGCGGCTACGAGGAGCGCGAGGTCACCGGCGACCAGGCCCTGCTCGGCTCGGGCGAGCTGCGCGGGCCCGACCTCGGACCGCTCGGGGCGGGGGTCTGGTTCGGGGCGCGCGGCCTCGAGCACCTGCAGCTGCTCGCCTTCGGCGACGCGGGCCGGGTCTGGAACCACCTCGGCGCGGCCTGCCTCGGCAGCGAGGTCCAGTGCACGCTCGCGTCGGCGGGTCTCGGCGCGCGCCTGGCCGGCCGCGCGGGCGCCGGCGGCTGGCAGCTGCGCCTCGACCTCGCCGAAGCGCTCAAGGCCGGCACGCTGACCGCGCGCCACAGCCGTTTCCTGCATGCGCAGGCCGTCTACGAATTCAACTGAGGAGGGCGTGGTCATGACGCGCATTCCCCGCCACCTGAAGCCGCGGCCGCTCGCCGCCCTGCTGTTCGCCGGCCTCGTCCAGGCCGCGACGGCGCAGCAGCTGCCCAGCGGCATGACCGTCGTCGCCGGCCAGGCCGCCGCCCAGCAGCTCGGCTCGCAGCTGACGATCACGAACGCGAACAACACGATCCTGAACTGGCAGAGCTTCTCGATCGGCGCCGGCGCGAGCGTGCGCTTCAACCAGCCGAGCGGCACGAGCCGGGTCCTGAACCGCGTGACCGGCAACGACCCGAGCAGCCTCCTCGGCGGCCTGTCGAGCAACGGCGCGGTCTGGCTGCTGAACCCGAACGGCGTGTTGTTCGGCGCGAACGCGCGCGTCGACGTCGCGAGCCTCGTGACCTCGACGCTCGGCGTCGCCGACGCCGACTGGCGCGCCGGCCGCGCGCTGTTCACGGCGGCCGGCAGCGGGCCGGCCGCGAGCATCGACAACCAGGGCCAGATCCGCACGGCGCTCGGCGGGCGCGTCGCGCTCGTCGGCGGTTCGGTCAGCAACGAGGGCTCGATCACGGCCGACGGCGGCCAGATCGTGCTCGCCGCGGGGCAGACCGTCGAGCTCGTCGACACCGGCGCGCCGAACCTCGCCGTCAAGGTCACGGCGCCGAGCGGCCAGGCCGTGAACCTCGGGTCCTTGAGCGCCGGGCGCATCGACGTGATGGCCGCGGCCGTCAACCAGCAGGGCATCGTCGAGGCGGACAGCCTGAGCGCCGGCCCGGCCGGCGAGATCGTGCTGCAGGCCGCCGACCGCCTGACGCTCGCGGCCGGCAGCAGCACCCACGCCGACGGCACGGGCGCCGCGTCGAGTGGCGGCCAGGTCCAGCTGCTCGGCAAGCAGGTCGAGCTCGACAACTTTGCTGCCGTCAGCGCGAGCGGCCAGGCCGGCGGCGGCACGGTGCTCGTCGGCGGCGGCGCGCAGGGCAAGGACCCGAGCGTGCCCAACGCCGACGCGGTCTACTTCGCGCCCGGCGCGAGCATCGCGGCGAACGCGGTCCAGAGCGGCGACGGCGGCCATATCGTGCTGTGGAGCAATCGCGCGACGCGCGCGTTCGGCGCGCTCGGCGCGACCGGCGGCGCGACGGGCGGCGACGGCGGCCTGATCGAGACCTCGGGCGGCTGGCTCGCGGCGGACCCGAGCGCGCTGCACCTCGCGGCGCCGCTGGGCCGCGCCGGCACCTGGCTGCTCGACCCCTACAACATCACGATCAGCAACGGCGCCGACAGCAACTACGACACGAGCTTCACGGCGACCGGCAACGACGCCGTGATCAACGCGACGACGCTGGCCAACGCGCTGACGGCCGGCAACAACGTGACGGTCTCGACGAGCGGCGCGACGCCCGCGGGCACCCAGGCCGGCACGATCACGATGAACAGCGTCGCGCTCAACGTGTTCGCGACGACGCCGGTCACGCTGACGCTGAACGCCGACAGCTCGATCTATGCGAACGGCCTCGACGTCTCGCAGTCGAGCAGCGCCGGCGGCAAGCTGAACCTGGTGTTCCAGGCCGGCGGCGGCATCTCGGTGCTCGACTCGAGCCTCGTGACCAACGGCGGCAACGTGACGCTGCACGGCACGGGCAACGGCGCCTACCCCGACGGCATCCTGCTGTCGCAGGCGACGATCACGGCGGGCGCCGGCGCGATCA
Organism: Roseateles sp.; assembly: GCA_019232985.1. Next base: position 62,726 of record JAFAMW010000065.1, read on the forward strand.
ACCTGAACGGCAGCGCGGGCGCGTCGGCCGCACGCGGCGTCGCGCTCGACGCGGGCCTGACCGGCAGCAACCTGAGCGGCAGCACGATCACGATCGCCGGCCAATCGACGGCCGGCACCGGCGTGCAGATCAGCGACGGCATCGTGACCGCGACGGGCGCGATCAGCGTCAGCGGCACCGGCGGGCAGAACGGCGTGTCCGTCGTGGTCGGCAACCCCAACACCAACCCGATCGCGCTGTCCGGCGCTGGCATCGCGCTGACCGGCACGACCACCGGCACCGGCTACGGCGTGCAGGTCGACGCGAGCGCCGGCCAGCCGGCCAGCAACGCCCAGCCCGTGCTGAACGCGAACGCCGGGACCCTGTCGCTCAGCGGCACCGGCTCCCTGGCCGGCAGCCCCGCGCTGGGCGTGTACGGCGCCAACAATCTGTCCGACCAATGGGATACGACCGGCCCGCTGTCGCTCGCGGCGTCCGGCGGCACCATGGTGGTCAGCGGCCTGAGCATGGTCAACAACCCGGCCACGATCACGGCCACGAGCCAGTACGGCCTGACCTGGCAGAACCTCGGCTTCAGCCCGACCGGCGCGGTCTCGCTGAGCGGCTCGACGGTCGTGCTCAGCAACGTCAACGTCTCGGCGCTGCTGACGTCGAACATCGCGATCGCGTCGGCCGGCGACACCGACATCACCAGCTCCAGCCTGGTCGCGACGGACGCGAGCGTGCCGATGACGGTCACGGTGAACGCCGGCACCAGCGGCGCCGGCTCGCTGAACCTGAGCGGCAGCACGATCTACAGCGCCGGCGGCAACATCACGCTGAGCAACGCCGGCACGCCGCCCGGCGGCAGCGGCGCCGGCGTGAGCCTCGTCGAGACGGCGGTCAACGCGGTCGCCGGCACGCTCCACATCACCGGCGTGGCGAACGGCAGCGGTGCGGGCGTGCTGCTCGGCACGACGTCGCCGCAGACCAACCACAACGCCCTGACGGCCGGCACGATCAACGTGACCGGGACCTCGAGCACCGGCAACGGCGTGCAGATCAACGACGGCCAGCTCACGAGCAACAGCGGCGCCCTGACCCTGAGCGGCACCGGCGGCGCCGACGGGCTCGACGTCGTCTACACCAGCGGGAATTCGACGCTCGCGCTGAGCGGCAGCAGTGGCCTGACGCTGACCGGCGCGTCCACCGGGACCGGCTACGGCGTGCTCGTCTCGGACCTCGGGGCCAACGCCGGCACGATCCTGTCCACCTACTCGGTCCTCGACGTCTCGGGCACGAACACCGCGGGCGGCTCGCCGGCCGTCGCGATCAACGCCTACCTGGGCAGCACGCCGATCATCTCGGGCGGCGGCGACCTCAATATCCAGGCCAGCGGCGGCGGGCTGCAGCTCGGCAACGTCATCGACGGCGGCGAGATCGGCAACTTCACGGCGTCGAGCTCGTCCTCGCTGACCATCGGCAACAGCGGGCTGACGGCGATGCAGGCCGTCTCCCTCTACGGCCAGAGCGTGACCCTGAACGGCAACACCACGGTCAACGCCGGCACGGGCCTGCTCGTCGCGGGCCCGGGCGGCTCGGTGCCGGCCCAGTCGTTCACGAACGGCACGCCGAGCACGGCGCCGTTCTCGGTGCAGACGGGCAACTGGATCATCTGGCTCGCCGACGCGACGGCCGCGGGCGCGCTGAACCTCGGCGGCGCCTCGAACACGATGACCTACACGTACCAGCTCTACGGGGCGCAGAACCCGAGCGCGTGGACGCAGTACGCTGGCAACGGCATCGTGAGCGAGGCCGCGAAGACGGCGACCGTGACCGGCACGGTGGCCACGCGCGCCTACGACGGCACGACCCCGGCGAGCGTCAGCAACCTCGCGGTCACGCCGGGCGTCGCCGGCGACCAGGACGGCTCGATCGCGACCTACACGGCCGCGTTCGCCGACCCGAACGCCGGTACCGGCAAGGCCGTGAGCGTGAACTTCGCGGCGCCGCCCGAGTTCATGGACGCGACCGGCCATCCGGTCTACGGCTACACGGTCGTCGACAACCTCAGCGGCACGATCACGCCGGCGACCCTCAGCGGCACGGTCACGGCGAGCAACAAGGTCTACGACGCGACGACGGCCGCGAGCGTCGCGGTCAGCGGCATCACCGGCTTCGTCGGCAGCGAGACCGTCGGCGTCAGCGCGACCGGCAACTTCGCCGACAAGAACGTCGGCAACGGCAAGGCCGTCGGCGTCAGCTACCAGTTGAGCAACGGCAGCGGCGGCGGCCTCGCGTCGAACTACCAGTTCCAGGGGCCCGCGAACGCGCCGACCGCGAACATCACGCCGGCGTCGATCACGTTCACGGCGGGCGCGCAGGACAAGGTCTACGACACGACGACGGCGGCGACGCTGACGGGCATCGCGATCACGCCGCTCGGCAGCGACCGACTGACCGTCGTGCCGGGCACGGCGAGCTTCGCGACGCCGGGCGCCGGCACCGGCATCGCCGTGACGGCGAGCGGCTACACGCTCGGCGGCGCCGACGCGGGCAACTACACGCTGACGCTGCCGACCGGCCTGAGCGCGAACATCACGCCCGCGCCGATCACGTTCGCGGCGACGGTCGCGGGCAAGGTCTACGACGCGACGACGGCCGCGACCCTGCTCGGCGCGAGCGTCACGCCGCTCGGCAGCGACCGGCTCACGCTGAACGAGGGCATGGCGAGCTTCGTCGACAAGAACGCCGGCGCGGCCAAGGCCGTGACCTTCAGCGGCTTCTCGCTCGGCGGCGCGGCGGCGGCCGACTACACGCTCGTCGCGCCGACCGGCGTGACGGCGGCGATCACGCCCGCCGCGATCACGTTCACGGCGAGCGCGCAGAACAAGGTCTACGACGCGACGACGGCGGCGACGCTGACGGGCATCGCGATCGCGCCGCTCGGCAGCGACCAGCTCACGGTCGTGCCAGGCACGGCGAGCTTCGCCGACAAGAACGTCGGCGCGGCCAAGGCCGTGACGTTCAGCGGCTTCTCGCTCGGCGGCGCGGCCGCGGCCGACTACACGCTCGTGGCGCCGACCGGCGTGACGGCGGCGATCGCGCCCGCGACACTGACCTATGTCGCGAACCCGGCGACCGTGCAGACCGGCGCGCCGCTGCCGGGCTTGAGCGGCACGGTCAGCGGCTTTGTCGGCGGCGACACGCTGCAGACCGCGACGACCGGCCGCCTCGCGTTCGCGCCGGTCAACGCGAACCTGATCGTGCCGGGCAGCTACGCGATCGACGGCCAGGGACTGAGCGCCGCGAACTACCAGTTCGTCCAGGCCGCCGGCAACGCGACGGCGCTCAGCGTCGTCGGCGGCGGCCCGGCCGCGCAGCAGGCGCAGGCGAGCGCGGTGCCGGTCAACGGCGTGCAGCCCGTCCCGGCACCGCCGACGAGCCCGACGACGAGCGGCGTCGTCGACCTCACCCCGCCGCCGGCCGTGACCGCGCAGGCGGCGGCCGCGGCGACCAACCCGGCGGCGGGCGACTTCGGCAGCGTGCCGGTCGCGAGCCTGTCGGCGGGCCAGCTCGTCGACCTGCTCGGCGCGCGCGCCGGCTTCATGCAGAACCTGCTCGGCAAGGCCACCGGCGAGCTCAAGCAGGACCCCGGCATGGCCGACGTGAAGCCGTGCAAGAGCCTCAAGGAGGCGGCGATCGGCACCTGCCTCGTGACCGACGCGCTCAAGCTCGAGGCCCAGCACGCGCTCGCGCAGGCGCCGCTGCCGGCGCCTGCACCGGCAACACCGGCCGCGCCCGCCAAGCCCGGCGCGCCGCAGCCGCCCGCGCCGCCGGTCGTCGCGGCCGCGCCGGTCGAGGTCGTGCCGCTGTTCGGCATGCCGCAGGTGCGCTCGGCCGCGCTGCCGGCGATCCGCCGCAAGATCGCCGTGCTGATCGGCGAGGGCCGGTACGCGGACACGAGCGTGCCCGCGCTCGCGAACTCGGTCGGCGACGCCCACGCGGTCGCGGCCGCCTTGAGCCAGCTCGGCTACCAGACGGTCGTGCTCGACAGCCCCGACAAGGCGAGCGTGATCGGCACGCTGAACCGGCTCGCGCTCGAGGCCGGCCCGCAGGACTCGGTCGTCATCTACTACGCGGGCCACGGGGCCTACGTCGACGCGACCGGCCAGGGCTACTGGCTCGCCGCCGACAGCCGCGCCCAGGACCCGCGCGGCTGGGTCTCGAACGCCGACATCGGCCGCCTGATCGGCCAGATCGGCGCGCGCCAGGTCGCGCTGATCTCGGACAGCTGCTACTCGGGCTCGCTGGTCGGCGCCGAGCGCATCCGCGGCACGCCGGGCGAGGTCGACCCGGGCGCGCTGCTCGCCAAGCGCGCGGCCGTCGTGATGTCCTCGGGCGGCAACGAGCCGGTGTTCGACGCGGGCCGCGACGGCCATTCGCTGTTCGCCTGGTCGCTGATCGACAACCTCGGTCGGGTCAAGGCCTGGCAGCTCGGCGGCAACCTGTTCGAGCGGGTGCGCTTCGCCGTCGCGCGCGAGCTGCCGCAGCGCCCGCAGTACGGCGCCGCGCCCGGCTACCAGGACGGCAGCGACTACCTGTTCGAGCTGCGCGAGCTCGACGCGAAGCCGCCGCAAAAGCTCGCCGGCCTGTGACTAAACTCCGATTGATTGGAACGTTACGAACCTGCGTGAGGTGATGCGATGAAGATGCTGATCAAGGCCGTCCTGGCGACCCTGCTGTACAGCGCCGCGTTCGCGGCCCAGGCCGACGGCGACGCCGCGAATCCGGTGCTCAAGGGCAGCCAGGTGACCGAGTCCAACCTCGTCGACGCGCTCGCGATCGCGCCGCCCGAGGCGGCGAGCGGCGCGACGCGCGGCTTCCGCGCGGCCCACCCGGGCGCGCCCGAGCACAAGGCCGGCCCCGGCAGGGCGAGCCTGCTGATCACGTTCGCGACGAACTCCACCGAACTGAGCACCGAAGCCCAGGGCCTGCTCGACACGCTCGGTCGCGCGCTGCAGTCCGACACCCTGGCCGGCTTCAGCTTCAAGGTCGAGGGCCACGCCGACGCGCGCGGCGACGCGGCCGACAACCAGCGCCTGTCGCAGGAGCGCGCCGAGGCCGTCGTCGCCTACCTGAGCGCGCACGGCGGCATCCTGCCCGAGCGGCTCTCGGCCGTCGGCAAGGGGTCGAGCGAGCCGATGAACAAGGCCCGTGTCGACGCGCCGGAGAACCGGCGCGTGACCATCGTCACCATGCGCAACTGACGCGGGTTCCGAGCTTGGCCGCGCGCCCGCCGCCGCCCGCGCGACCGCGCCGCGCGCCGCGCGCCGCGCCCGAGCCGCCGGGCCTGTCGCGCCGCTGGGCACTGCTGCTCGGCATGCTGATCGGCGGCGCCCTGCTGGCCGCGGGGCTGCTGATCGGGCGCTGGCAGCGCGCGCCGGCGCCCGCCGCATCCGCAGCGGCGGCCGCGCCGGCCGTCGCGCCGCTCGCCGGGCCCGCGCCGCAGGGCATCCTGCCGGCCGCGGCGCCCGACGACTTCCCGACCTTCACGCCCGCCCAGCTGCGCGCCGAGCAGGCTGCGCCCGACGACTGGCTCGTGCACCGGCTCGCCGGCGCGCCGCAGGTGCTCGTCGTCGAGTTTGCAAGCCTGAGCACGCAGGGCCGCGCGCTGAACCGCGTCGCCGCGCTCGTCGAGAAGCGCGGCGGCGCGCGCGACCGCGTGCTCGGCGACGCCGAGCTGCAGGCGCTGATCGCGCATGGCGGCGATACCGAGGCGAGCTACTTCCTCGGCCACGACTACCGCGCGCGCGACCTCGCGCGCTTCTACACGCTCGCCGCGGCGCAGGGCGTGGCGTTGAACGCCGACGAGCTGCGCCTGCGCACGCTGCTCGAACGCGCGCGCCTGATCAACGCCACGGCGCCGGGCCGGTACGCGGGCGCCGACCCGGGCGCGTTCGTGAGCTTCGGCGCCGCGACCCCGGCCGCCGCGCGCGCCGTGGCGCGCGTCGACGCGGCGCGCCGCGCGTCCATCATGGCGCACGAGCTCAGCCACGGCCGCTTCTTCACCGACGCGGTCTACCGCGAGCATTGCGCGTTCTTCTGGCACCAGCTGCTGACCGAGCCCGAGCGCGCGGCCTGGCGCCGCTACCTCGCCGAGCAGGGCTACGACCCCGCCAACGAGGAGCTGATGGTCAACGAGACCCAGGCGCTGCTGATGCACACGCCCGACGCGCGCGACTTCAGCGCGGCCGCGCTGCACTGGAGCGACGCCGAGCTCGAGGGCCTGCGCGAGCGCTTCCGGCTCGGCCTCGTCAATCCGCCGCCGGAAAACTGACGCGCACGCGCAGCCCCGGCGCGCCCGCGTCGCGGTCGAGCAGCTCGACGCGCGCGCCGAGCACGAGCGCGATCTCGCGCACGATAGCGAGGCCGAGGCCGCTGCCTTCCTCGTGCTGGGTCGCGGCGCAGCGGTAGAAGCGCTCGAACACATGGCCGCGCTCGGCCGGCGGGATGCCGGGGCCGTTGTCCTCGACGACGAGGGCCGCGACGGCGCCGGCGCGCTCGACCGACACCGTCACGGCGCTGCCGGCCGGGCAGTAGCGCAGCGCGTTGTCGACGAGGTTCTCGAGCATCGCGCGCAGCAGCACCGGCGCGCCGCTCACGCGCACGGCCGCGGCCTGCGGCGCGAGGCCGAGGTCGATGCGCCGCGTGTCGGCGAGCTCGGCGAGCTCGACGAGCACCTCCTGGGCGATCGCGCCGAGCTCGGTCGGCTCGGCCGCGAGCCGCTCGCCGACGCGGTGGTCGGCCGCCGACAGCGTGAGCAGCTGGTGGATCAGGCGGATGCAGTGCTGGAGCGTCGCGTGGCTCGCCTCGAGCGCGTCCTGCTTGTGGCGCGGCTCGGCGCTGCGCAGGCCGACGCTGACCTGGGTGTTGAGCACGGTGATCGGCGTTTTCAGCTGGTGCGCGGCGTTCGAGATGAAGCGGTTGTGCTCGGCCACGTAATGGGCGATGCGGCCGATGTAGTCGTTGATCGCGACGACGAGCGGCCCCAGCTCGCTCGGCGCGCCCGCGCCGTCGATCGGCTCGGGCGAGTCGGGCGCGTGGCCGCGCACGGCGGCGCCGATGCGCAGCACCGGCACGAGCGCGCGGCGCGCCCAGAGCCGGCCGAGCAGCGCGACGGCGAGCAGCATCAGCGCCTGCGGCCAGACCGCGCGCCACCAGATGTCGCGCGTGAGCAGCGTGCGTGCCTGCACGGTCGACGCGATCTGGATCCACACCGGGATCGTGCCGCCGTTCGCGTGGACGGGCTGGGCGAACACGACGACGCGCATCGGCGCGCCGTCGATCACGGTGTCGAAGCCGCGCCAGGACTCGTCGGGCAGATGGTGGCCGTGCAGCGCCGGCAGCACCGGGCTGCCCGCGATCAGGCCGCCGGGTCGGGCGTCGACGCGGTAGTAGACGCGGTCGCCGGGCGCGATCTGCAGGTTCTCGAGCGCGGCCGGCGGCACCTCGACGCGCAGGCCGTTCTCGTCGGTGTCGATGTCTTCGCCGATCATGCGCGCCGAGCCGGCCAGGCGCTCGTCGATCAGCGCCTGCGCCATGTCGATCGCGCTGCGGTAGTTGAGCCAGCTGTTCGCCAGGCCGAGCACGAGCAGCGGCGCGAGCAGGCCGATATAGAGCTGCGAGCGCAGGCTGCGCGCGGTCCAGCGGCGGCGGCGCGGCGGCGGCGCGGCGGGTGCCGGGGCGGCGCTCAAAGCATGTGCCCGTCGCTATGGGTCGCGCTCGCGCGCTTGAGCAGGTAGCCGAGGCCGCGCAGCGTGAAGATGCGCGCGTCGCTGGGCTCGAGCTTGCGGCGCAGCCGCGACATGCAGACCTCGATCTTGCCGGTGCCGGGCTCGTCGTCGAGCGTGTAGACGCTGTCGAGCAGCTGGGTCTTGGAGACCGTCTTGCCGACGCTGAACAGCAGCACCTCGAGCATCGCGTGCTCGCGCGGCGTCAGGTGCAGGCGCCCGGCGTCGACGAAGAACTCGCGCGTATTGGTGTTGTAGCGCAGGCTGCCGCAGGACAGTTCGGGATTTTTCTGGCCCGCGTTGCGCCGCGCGATCGCGCGCAGCCGCGCCTCGAGCTCGCCGAGGTCGAAGGGCTTGGCCAGGTAGTCGTCGGCGCCTGCATTGAGCCCGGCGATGCGCGACCGCAGGCCCGCGTCGGCCGTGAGGATCAGCACCGGCACGTCGTTGCCGCCGCTGCGCAGGCGCACGAGCAGGTCGCGGCCGCTCATGCGCGGCAGGCCGAGGTCTAGGACCACGGCGTCGAAATGCTGGCCCTGCAGGGCGATCGCGGCGGACTCGCCGTCGCGCGCCTGATCGACCGCGTAGCCCGAGCGCGTGAGCGCCTGGGCGAGCCAGGTCGCGAGCGAGACGTTGTCTTCGACGAGCAGGATATGCATGACGCGACAAGGATAGCGCCGCCGCCCCGCGAGCGGGGCGGCGGCGAGCCGGGGGGGCGTGCTTAGAACTTGTAGCGCAGGCCGACCGCGAACTCGGTCTCGTCCTTGTAGGTCTGGCCCGCGCCGTAGTGCAGGCCGTTGCCGAGCGCGTCGCCCACGACCCAGCCGCCGGTCATGTTGAAGCGGTCGGCGGCGAGGTAGAAGTCCGTCGCCTTGTCGAGGTGGTAGCGCACCGCGCCGTACAGCGAGCGCTTCGAGCCGTCGGCCGTGGCCGTCACGTGCGAGGTGTCGCCGAGGAAGGGGTTGAGCGTCGCGCCGCCTGCGCTGAAGCCCGCGTGGCGGCCCTTCATGACCTGGTAGCCGAGGTCGTATTCCCAGGCGTTCGGACGGAAGCTCAGCGACGTCGTCCACGAATTGTCGGTGCGCGTGCCGGCCGCGTTGTGCAGGCCCTGCTGGGCCGTGTAGTGCACGAGGCCCGCGTTGAAGCGCCAGGCGCCCGCGACGATATTGCCGCCGACGAGCGCGGCCTGGTGGATCAGGTCGTTCTTGTTCGCGCGGTCGTAGCTCGCGTTGAGGTTCATCTCGGCGCCGCCGAGCGCGAGCTTGTTGTAGGCGACCGAGACCGCCTGGCCCGTGCCGTTGCTCGTGTCGCCGGCGATCGGGCCGCCGTTGCCGACGTCGCCGCTGCCGCCCGCGCCGCCCGAGCCGAAAGCGTAGGCCGCGCCGAGCAGCCAGTGCCCGTCGAGGTTCTTCTTCCATTCGATCGCGCTGTTGTAGCGCGTGCCCGCGGCGCTCGCCGAGTAGAAGATGAACTGCTTGAAGTTGTTGACGTTGCTGTAGCCGCCTTCCTTGGTCGTGACCTCGGCGCCGCCGTAGGGGTCGCCCCAGTTCGCCGTGAAGTCGCGCGTCAGCGTGTTCTGGCGGCCGAAGGTCAGCTTGCCGAGCTTCTCGGAGTACAGGCCCAGCCACGCGTCGCGGTTGAAGAACACGTTGGCCGTGTCCATATTGCCGGTGGGCAGCTCGAACTCGCCCTCGAGCTTGGCGATGACCTTGAGGTCGGGCATGTCCCAGGCCTGGCCGACCGAGGGCAGGCCGTGCGAGACGTCGAAGCCGAGGCGGTTGCCGCTGAAGTAGGCCACCTGGAAGCCGTTCACGGTGCCGCCGGTATTGGTCTGGTGGTTCACGCTGCTCAGCGTGCCTTCGAGCAGGCCGTAGATGCCCAGGCTCGTGTTGCCGTTGTCGTAGAGCAGGATGGCGCCGTCTTCCTTGGCCGGCCTGCCGTCCTGGTCGGTCGCGAGCGCGGTCGAGCGCTGGGCCGGGGCGGCGGCCGGCGCCTTCGCGGCGGCCTGGGCGGCGGCCTGCTGCTTGGCTTCGATCTCGCCGAGGCGCTGGGTCAGGGCCTGGATCTGGGCCTTGAGGTCGCCGAGCTCGTCGGCGCGTGCGGGCAGGGCGGTCGCGAGCGCGCCGGCGCAGGTCAGGACCAGGGCGAGCGGGGTCAGGCGCAGGCGCGGCTGCGCGGCTGGGGCGGAATGCATGGATGTCTCCTGTAGCTTTGTTCGTTCGGCGGGCGGATCCGGCCGGGCTGGCCGGACCTCGCGGCGGGCCCTCGAGCACGCCGCCTGACAGGCTAGAAAGCCGTGCCTTTCCAAGCGCTTGCGAAGCCCGCGCGGGCGCGTTGCAAACATTGCCAGGCCCTTGCGGCCGCCCACGCAGGCGTCGTCGCCAACAGCGCCGACCGGCGCCGCGGCGGGCCATGCCCTCTGCCGCCCAGGCTCCTAGGGCCAACCCCAGGTCTAGAATGACTGCCCAGTCAGCGCGCAGTGCACAAGAACAGGAGTTGTCGATGGGCCTTCAAACCCGCCGGGCGGTGTCGCGGCGCGTGCCGCGCCGAGGGGCCGCATGATGTCCGTGATGCCTTCCAACAATATGCCGGGCATCCTGAGCCGCCTCGGCAAGATGACGGCGATCCGCAATGCCGAGCTGCTCGAGCAGAGCCTGCTCAAGACCCTGAGCCCGCTGCTCGGCGTGGTCGACTGCATCCTGTGCCGTTTCGAGTCCGAGACGGTCATGCGCGTGATCGACCACCACCGCTCGAAGACCATCACCGGCGACATCGAGCAGTACGAGGACCGCATCTCCGAGTCGATCAACCTGGGCCTGCCCGAGCCCGTCGAGGCGATCGTGCGCAGCGTGCGCCTGCTCGGCTCGGTCAGCGTGCAGCGCCTCGGCGAGGGCTTCCTGATGGCCTATCCGCTGCACGTCGGCCCCGAGCTCGTCGGCTGCTTCGTGTTCGAGCGGCCGCGCACGCCCAGCGACGTCGAGGACGGCATCATCCGCGGCGTGCTCGAGGTCTTCAGCAACTACTACCAGTTGCTCGACGCGAGCCGACGCGACCGCCTGACCGGCCTGCTCAACCGCCAGGCGCTCGAGGACAACTTCGACAAGATCGCGATGCTGCCCGTGCAGCGCGCGGGCGACGACGGCGCCGACGGCAAGCGCGACGCGCCGAAGTCCTGCTGGGTCGGCGTGATCGACATCGACCATTTCAAGAAGATCAACGACGCGCATGGCCACGTGATCGGCGACGAGGTGCTGCTGCTCGTCTCGCGCCTGATGGTCTCGGCGCTGCGCGGCGGCGACCAGATCTTCCGCTACGGCGGCGAGGAGTTCGTCTCGCTGATGGCGACCGCCGACGTCGACGGCGCGCGCCACGCGATGGAGCGCCTGCGCGAGACCGTCGAGCGCCATGTGTTCCCGCGCGTCGGCCAGGTCACGATCAGCGCCGGCTTCGCGCGCGTCGACCCGTTCGCGCTGCCCGGCGTCGTCATCGCGAACGCCGACCGCGCGCTGTACCACGCCAAGGAGCAGGGCCGCAACCGCACGTTCTGCTACGAGGAGCTCGTCGAGCAGGGCGTGTTTCAGCAGATCGAGAGCGGCGGGCTCGAGCTGTTCTGAGCGCTCAGGCGCAGGCGGCTTCTTCCTCCGCCGCGCGCGCGAGCCGCACGAAGCGCTCGATGTCGACGCGCACGGTCTCGACCGTCGTGCGTTGGCCGCGCAGGCGGTCGCGGAACCAGAAGGCCTCGGGCGTGACGATCAGGTCGGCCTCGCCCAGGCGCAGGCCGGCGTCGCGGCCCTCGTGCTGCCAGGCCTCGGGCGCGCCGTCGACGATCAGGTGGGCGAGCCCGCGGCTCGCGCAGATGCCGCGCAGCTCGGCCAGGTGGGCGAGCCAGTCGGGCGTCGCGCGCAGCAGCGCGCTCATCGGGTGCTCGACGAAGTCACCGCGCAGCCAGGCCGGCACGCGGATCAGGGCGGCCTCGTGGGCCGTCGCTGCGGACAACAGATTCATGGTCGGGGCCGAAGCAGACAACGAGCGCCATGCTGAGGCCCTTCGATGAAAGCCGCGTGAAGCAGCCCCCCGGCCTTACGGATCGATACGCAGCCAGGTCGTCTTGAGCTCGGTGTACTTGTCGAAGGCGTGCAGCGACTTGTCGCGGCCGTTGCCCGACTGCTTGTAGCCGCCGAAGGGCACGGTGATGTCGTCCTCGTCGTACTGGTTCACGTGGACCGTGCCCGCGCGCAAGCGGCGCGCGACGCGGTGCGCGCGGTCGACGTGGCTGGTCCAGACGCTCGCCTGCAGGCCGTAGTTCGAGTCGTTGGCCTGGGCGATCGCGTCGGCCTCGTCCTTGAAGCGCAGCACCGACAGCACCGGGCCGAAGATCTCCTCGCGCGCGATCTTCATCGCATTGCTCACGCCGTCGAACACCGTCGGCTCGACGTAGAAGCCGCCGCTCGCCTCGCGCGCGCGCCGCCCGCCCGCGACCGCGCAGGCGCCCTCGGCCGTGCCGGCCTCGATATAGCCGAGCACCGTGCGCAGCTGGCCCTCGTCGACGAGCGCGCCCATCACGGTCGCCGCATCGAGCGGGTCGCCGACCGCGTAGCGCGGCGCGGCCGCGGCGAGCCGCGCGGCGAAGGCGTCGGCGATGCCCTCGTGCACGAACACGCGCGACGGCGCGTTGCAGCTCTCGCCCTGGTTGAAGAACATGCTGCCCGCGATCGTCTCGGCCGCGCGGTCGAGGTCGTCGAAGTCGGGGAACACGAGCACGGCGGACTTGCCGCCGAGCTCGTTGTACACGCGCTTGAGGTTGGAGCGGCCCGCGTACTCGAGCATCGCGCGGCCCACCCGCGTCGAGCCCGTGAAGCCGATCGCGTCGACGTCCAGGTGCAGCGCCAGGGCCTCGCCGGCCTCGTGACCGAAGCCCGGCACGACGTTGAACACGCCCTCGGGCAGGCCGGCCTCGAGCGCGAGCTCGGCGAGGCGCAGCGCCGTCAGCGGCGACTTCTCGCTGGGCTTGAGCACGACCGAGTTGCCGGCCGCGAGCGCGGGGCCGAGCTTCCACGCGGCCATGATCATCGGGTAGTTCCAGGGCACGATCGCGCCGATCACGCCCATGGCCTCGCGCTGGATCAGCGCGAGCGCGTTCGCCGCGGTCGGCGCGATCTCGTCGTAGACCTTGTCGATCGCCTCGGCGTACCAGGCGATGCAGCGCGCCGTCGCGGCGACGTCGACGGCGAGCGAATACTGGATCGGCTTGCCCATGTCCAGCGTCTCGAGCAGCGCGAGTTCCTCCTGGGCGGCAAGGATCTTCTCGGCGAACTTCTGCAGCACGCGCTTGCGCTTGGCCGGCGACTGGCCGGCCCAGCGGCCGTCGTCGAACGCGGCGCGCGCGGCGTGCACGGCCGCGTCGACCTCGGGCGCGCGGCCGCGTGCGACGGCGCCGAGCAGGCGGCCGTCGATCGGCGAGTGCTTGGCGAAGGTCTCGGCCGCTTCGACGCGGCGGCCGTTGACGACGGCGCGGCCGTCGATCTTCAGCGCGGCGGCGCGCGCGTGCCAGTCGATGTTCTGTATCATGGTCTTTGCTCCTTGTGCTGCCGCGCCAGCCACAGGCTCGCGGCGATCACGCCGAGCGAGACCACGACCACGATCAGGGTGGCGACGGCGTTGATGCTGGGCGACAGCCCGAGGCGCGCCCGCGAAAAGATCACCATCGGCAGCGTCGTCGCGCCGGGGCCCGAGAGGAACTCCGACAGCACGACGTCGTCGAGCGACAGCGTGAAGCTCAGCAGCCAGGCCGACGCGAGCGACTGCTTGATCAGCGGCAGCGTGACGAGCCAGAAGATCTGCCAGGGCTTCGCGCCGAGGTCGAGCGCGGCCTCCTCGAGCTGGGCGGGCAGCTCGCGCAGCCGCGCCTCGATCACGATCGCCGCGTACGACAGGCACAGCAGCACATGGCCGAGCCAGATCGTCGCGAAGCCGCGCCGCGGAAAGCCCAGCGCGTGCTGGACCGAGACGAGGAACAGCATCAGCGACAGGCCGACGATGACCTCGGGCATCAGCAACGGCGCGTTGATCATGCCGACGAACAGCGCGCGGCCGCGAAAAACGCGCAGCTTCACGAGCGCCCACGCGGCGAGCAGGCCCAGCACGACGGCCGCCGTCGCGCTCGCGAACGCGACGCGCATCGACAGGCCCAGCGCCGCGACGAGCTCGGTATCGGCGCCGAGCCGGCCGAACCACTTGAGCGTGAAGCCGGCCCAGACCTCGGGCAGCGGCGAGTCGTTGAAGGAGTAGACGACCAGGGCGACGATGGGCAGGTACAGGAACGCGTAGCCGCCGACGAGCCAGGCGCGGCCGACCCCGCGGGCGAGGCGCACGGCGTCGATCTTGGGCGTCATCGCTGCGCCTCCTGCTGCGCCTTGTTGTACAGCGCCATCGGCAGCAGCACGAGCAGGGTCAGCAGCACCGCGATCGCCGACGCGAGCGGCCAGTCGTTGTTGCCGAAGAACTCGTCCCACAGCACGCGGCCGATCATCAACGTGCGCGGGCCGCCGAGCAGTTCGGGCGTGACGTACTCGCCGACGCACGGGATGAACACGAGCATCGAGCCCGCGATGATCCCGCCGCGCGAGAGCGGCACGGTGATGCGCCAGAAGGCGCTCCACGGCGTGGCGCCGAGGTCGGCCGCGGCTTCAAGCAATCGCAGGTCGAGCTTGGACAGCGTGGCGTACAGCGGCAGGATCATAAACGGCAGGTAGGTGTAGACCATGCCGATCAGGAGCGAGAACGGCGTGTTCATGAGGAGCCCCGGCGCCTCGATCAAGCCCATCGCGACGAGCACGCGGTCGAGGCCCAGCGCGTGGATCGGTGTAGCGACCCAACCGCCCGGGCTCAGCAGCACCTTCCACGCGTAGACGCGCAGCAGGAAGGACGTCCAGAACGGCAGCATTACGAGCATCATCAAGAGCGGCTGCTTCGACGGCTTGCTGCGCGCCATGAAGTAGGCGAACGGATAACCGATGAACAGGCAGCCGAGCGTGGTGAGCGCGGCGTAGCGCAGGCTGCTGAGGTACGCGCGCAGGTAGAGGTCGTCGTCGCCGAGGAACACGTAGTTGGCCAGGCGCAGCTTGAGGCTCAGCGTGCCGTCGGCGTAGGAGACGACGTCGCCGACACGCACCGCTTCCATCTCGGAGAAGCTGATGCGCAGCACGATCAAGAACGGCAGCGCGAAGAAGACCAGCAGCCAGGCGTAAGGCACGCCGGCGACCCAGCGGTTGCCGTTGAACCTCGGCGTTAGGTGGAGACGTTTCATCGCGGCAGCACAATCTGCGCAGAATCGGTCCAGTGCGCCCAGGCCTCTTCGCCGATGACGATGGCGTCGTCGCCGTGGCGCTCGGTGTTGGCGACCGAGACCTTGAGCCACGCCCCGCTCGCGAGTTGCAACCGGTAGACCGTGTAGGCGCCGAAGTAGGAGCGGTCCAGCACGCGGCCACGCACGGCGTTGAAGTGGGCGTCGCCCGGCGCGACGCGGGCCAGCGCGATCTTCTCGGGCCGCAGCGCCACGGCGAGCGACTGGCCTCGGCTGCCGCTGATGCCGTGGCCGACGCGGTGCTTCACGTCGGCGCACGCGACGACAACGTGGTCGGGCTCGTCGACCTCGAGCGTGCCGTCCATCAGGTTGACGTTGCCGATGAAGTCCGCCACAAACCGCGTGGCAGGCGTTTCGTAAATGTCGCGCGGCGCACCGACCTGCAGCAGCCTGCCTTCGCTCATCACGGCGATGCGCGAGGCGAGCGTCATCGCTTCCTCCTGATCGTGCGTGACCATCACGCAAGTCACGCCGACCTCGCGGATGATGCGCGCGAGCTCGACCTGCGTTTCCTCGCGCAGCTTCTTGTCGAGCGCACCGAGCGGCTCGTCGAGCAGCAGCAGGCGCGGCTTCTTGGCGAGGCTGCGGGCAAGCGCTACGCGCTGCTGCTGGCCACCGGAGAGTTGATGTGGCCGGCGTTTGGCGTAGGGCTTGAGCTGAACGAGCTCGAGCATCGCGTCGACGCGCTCGGCCACTTCCCGGGCCGGCCGGCGCTCGCGCTTGAGGCCGAAGGCGATGTTGTCCCAGACGCTCAGGTGCGGAAACAGTGCGTAGCTCTGGAACATCATGTTGATGGGTCGCAGGTGCGGCGGCGCATCGGCGAGGTCCTGGCCATCGAGCACGATGCGGCCGCTCGTGGGCGTCTCGAAGCCGGCGAGCATGCGCAAGAGCGTCGTCTTGCCGCAGCCCGAGGAGCCGAGCAGCGCGAAGATCTCGCCGCGCTCGATGGCCAGCGACACGCCGGCCACGGCCACCGCGCCGCCGCCGAAGTCCTTGACCACCTGGTCGATCTGGAGGAATGACATGGGGGATGAGGGGGCTAGTAACCGGACTTGAAGGCGGTGAACAGATGGGTCATCTGGCGGCGCGTCTCGTTGGTCAGCGCGTCGGGCGGGACCATGCGGGCGAGCTCGGCGTCGCTCGGGTAGACGGTCGGGTTGTTCGCGATCTCGGGCCGGATCAGCGGCCGCGCGGCGCGGTTCGGGCTCGAGTAGAAGACCTTGTTCGAGATCGCCGCGGCGACCTCGGGGCGCAGGATGTAGTCGATGAACTTCAGCGCGTTGTCGGGGTGGGGCGCGTCGGCCGGGATCACCATGGTGTCCATGAACAGGATGCCGCCGGTGCTCGGCAGCAGCGCCTCGATGTGCTGGCCGGTCCGGCCCTCGATCGCGCGCTGGCGCGCGATATTGATGTCGCCCGACCAGCCGAGCACGACGCAGACCGAGCCGTTCGCGAGGTCGTTGATGTAGCCCGAGGAGCTGAACAGTGTCACATAGGGCCGGATGCTCTTGAGCAGCGGCGGCAGCAGGCGGTAGTCGGCCATCGAATGGCTGTAGGGCGGCCGGCCCAGGTAGTGCAGCGCGGACGGGATGACCTCGGTCGCCGAGTCCATGAAGCTCACGCCGCAGCGCTTGAGGCGGGCGAGGTAGCGCGGGTTGTAGAGCAGCTCCCAGCCGTTCGCGGGCAGCGGCAGCGGGGCGATCGCGGCCTTGACCTTGTCGACGTTGATGCCCACCGTGGTGAAGCCCCACAGCCAGGTCACCATGTACTGGTTGCCCGGGTCGAGCTGGGCGAGCTGGGCCTGCAGCACCGGGTCGAGGTTGCCGTAATGGGGCAGCCTGGACTTGTCGATCTTGCGCAGCAGGCCGCCGTCGGCCTGGATCTTGGCCCAGTACGAGGAGGGCACGACGATGTCGTAGCCGGTGTCGCCGGCGACCATCTTGGCGTGGACGATCTCGTTGTTGTCGAAGGTGTCGTAGCGGACCTGGATGCCGGTCTCGCGCTCGAAGCCGCGGATCGTGTCCTCGGCGATGTAGTCCGACCAGTTGTAGACGTTGAGCACCTTCTCCTCGTCGGCTCGGGCACCCGTGGCGGCGAGCAGCAGGGCGAGGCCGGCGAGGAGAAGTCTTATCGTCATGTCAGAACGTGTAGCTCGCGCCGACCATGTAGAAGCGGCCGATCGCGCCGTCCTGGTGCAGCGCCGGGTTGTAGGCCGCGCCGCCCGACTGCGCGCCGTTGCCGGTCGAGCCGAAGGTCTGCAGGTCGTAGGGCGCGTGGCGGTCGAACAGGTTCGTCACGCTCGCGTGGACCGAGAAGCCCTTGCTGATCTCGTAGCGCCCGGCGAGGTTGAAGGTCGTGAAAGAGGGCACGCGACAGAAGTTCTGCGCCTGCGGCGGCACGCCGTTCGGGAAGGTGCCCTTGAGCGCGAAGTCGCAGGTGTCGGGCTTGGCCGTGGGGTCGAGCACGCTGATGCCGCTCAGGTAGTTGAGCGTGCCCGTGAGCTCGAGCGGGCCCTGGTTCCAGGTGACCGTGGCCTGGACGCGGTCGCGCGGCGTGCCGGTGTCGCCCGACACGAAGCTCGGCCCGTGATTGCCCGCGAACGCGTACGTGACGCCGCCGAAGGTCATGTCGTACTTGAGCATGTGCGTCGCGTTGAACTCGGTGCGCAGCTCGCCGTAGGCGCCGAGCTTCCAATGCGTGCGCAGGTCGAGGTCGATGCCCGAGGTGTCGGTCTCGCTCGCGTTCAGGAACGGGTAGGTCTCATAGGTGATCGGGCCGACCGTCTCGCCCGGGATCGTCGGGTCCGGCGCGCCGCGGTAGATCAGCGCGCCGTAGGCGGCCGGGTTGTTCAGCTGGGTCTGGCCGAGCAGGCCGACCGCGATGATCTGGTCCTTGACCTTGATGTTGTAGTAGTCGGCCGAGACGTTGAACCAGTCGGTCGGCTCGAGGATCACGCCGAGCGTGTACGAGTCCGAGCGCTCGGGCTTGAGCTTGGGGTTCGACAGCTGCAGCTCGGTCACGAAGATGCCGCACTGGTTCGGGTCGACGGCGGTCGCCGCGTTGCCGTTCGCGCACAGCACCGGGTCGTAAAGCGGGTTGAGCACGCCCGAGGTCGAGCCCGACTTGCCGGTCTCGGCCGGGTTCGGCGCGCGGAAGCCCTGCGCGAAGGTACCGCGCAGCGTGAAGACCTTGCTCGGCGTGTACTTGAAGCCGAACTTCGGCGTCGCCGAGTTGCCGTAGGTGTCGTAATGGTCGGCGCGCGCGGCCGCGTCGAGTTCGAGCTGCTTGGTCACCGGCGCGACGAGCTCGCCGTAGGCCGCAAGAATCGTCTGCTTGCCACTCGCGAACGAGTAGATCGGGCTGTACTGGTCGCCGCTCGCGAAGCTCGCCGGGAAGCCCTCGTTGAGCTTGCGTGTCGTCAGGTCGGAGCCGATGCCCAGCGAGAGCGGGCCGCCCGGCAGCGCCATCAGGTCGCGGCTCGCGTGCACGCTGACGAAGTTGAGCTCGTTGGTCGAGGTCGCGTTGCCCGTGGGCGCGATCTGCTGGCGCAGCGCGGCGCTGATCACGGGCGTCGCGCCGGGCACGAACGCGCCGCTGTTGAGCGCGCCCTGGAAGCCCGTGATCGACAGGAAGTTGATGCTCTCGAGCTTGGTCTCGGTGCGCGTGAGGCCGGCCGCCGCGTCGATGGACCAGTCGCCGAGCTGGCCCGAGAGCTCGGCGACCAGGCGGTAGGCCGTCGTCGTGCTCGACTGGCGCTGCGGCCCGAGCTGGGCGAGCGAGTCGGTGAACGGCGTGACGCCGTCGGCCTCCAGATAGGAATACGGGTTGCCGGCCGGGTTGGGCACCGGGTTCTGCGCGTTGGCGGGGCCGAACGCGAAGCTCTGCTGGCCGGTGCTGGCGTCGTTGAACACGCCGACCTGCTCGCCCTTGCTCGTGAACACCGAGGCCTGCAGGTTCGCCGACCAGCTGTCGTCGAGCTGCTTGGTCGCGCGGCCGAGCACGTTGAGGTTGGACGTGCGCGGCTGCAGCTGGAGCTGGTCGTTGCCCTCGAGGTTGGTCTTGCCGTTGCTCGCGAAGATGTCCGAGGTGCCGCCGTACTTGGACCAGTCGGTGATCGCGAGGTAGGGGCGGTTCTTGAGCAGCACCGGGTTCTGCTCGCGCGCCTCGAGCGACAGGTAGGCGTTGTAGCCGTCGCGGTCGAGGTCGCCGACGCCGCCGGTGATCGAGGCGTGGTGGACCTGGCCGTCGCCGCGGCTCGACACCCCGGTCTCGCCGTTCAGCGTGACGCCCTGGAAGCTTTTCTTGAGGATCACGTTGACGACGCCGGCCATCGCGTCGGAGCCGTAGACGGCCGACGCGCCGTCCTTGAGCACCTCGATGCGCTCGACCGCGTCGAAGGGGATCGACGAGATGTCGACGAAGTCGCGCTCGCCGTCGTCGGGCATCGGGTACGAGGCCATGCGGTGGCCGTCGATCAGCACGAGCGTCGCGCCGACCGTCAGGCCGCGCAGCGCGATGCCCGAGCCGCCGGCCGCGAACGCGCTCGCGTTGCCCTGGCTCAGCGAGCCCATATTGTTCGCGGTCAGGCCCTGCAGCACGTCGGCGAGGTTGCTGTAGCCCGACTGCTTGAGGTCGTCGGCCTTGAGCGTCTGCACCGGGCTCGGCGTCTCGGCGCTGATGCGATGGATGTTCGAACCCGTGACGACGACGGTGCCGAGCTTCGCCTTGCCGTCGTCGGTCTTGGCCGCGTCCTGCTGCTGTCCGTCGTCGGGCGGCGTGGTCTGCGCGAAGGCGCCGAGCAGGGGCAGGGCCAGCAGGCAGGCCGAGGCGAGGGACTTCAAGGGGAATCGGTTCGCGTTCTTCATAGGGTTCCTGGCTCCAATGGGTAGAAGGTCCGACGGCGACGGGTCGATGACTTGTCAGTGAATCCAGCCGCGCTGCCTGAGATCGGCGAGCGTGAGGTCGAGGCAGCGCTTGATCAGGTCCATCATTTCGTCGATCTGCGCGCGGGTCATCACGAGCGGCGGGGCGACGATCATGCGGTCGCCGACCGCGCGCATGATCAGCCCGTTGCCGAAGCAATGGCCGCGGCACACCATGCCGACCTCGAGTTCGCTAGCAAATGCCGCGCCCGCGGCCTTGTCCTTGACGAGTTGCACGGCGCCCATCATTCCGCAGGTCTGGACCTCGCCGACCAGGGGGTGACCCTCGAGCTCCTGGAAGCGCTGCGCCAGGTAGGGACCGACGTCCTCGCGCACATGGCGCACGACGTCGAGCTGCTGGAGCAGGCCGATGTTCGCGATCGCGACCGCGCAGGCGACCGGGTGGCCCGAATACGTGAAGCCGTGGTTGAACTCGCCGCCGCCGTCGATCAGCGCGCGCGCGACGCGCTCGCCGACCATCACGCCGCCGAGCGGGACATAGCCCGAGGTCACGCCCTTCGCGAAGGTCATCAGGTCGGGGCGGGTGCCGAAGGTCTCGCAGCCGAACCACTGGCCGGTGCGGCCGAAGCCGCAGATCACCTCGTCGCTGACAAGCAGGATGCCGTACTTGTCGCAGATGCGCTGGATCTCGGGCCAGTAGGTCGACGGCGGCACGATCACGCCGCCCGCGCCCTGCACGGGTTCGCCGATGAACGCGGCGATGCGCTCGGGGCCGAGCTCGAGGATCTTGGCCTCGAGCCAGCCCGCGGCGATCAGGCCGAACGCCTCGCGGCTGTGCGCGCGCCCCAGTTCGTACCAATGCGGTTGCTCGATGTGCACGATATCGGGGATCGGCAGGCCGCCCTGCGCGTGCATGCCGCTCATGCCGCTCAGCGACGCGCCGGCCATGGTCGAGCCGTGGTAGCCGTTGTGGCGGCTGATGATGACCTTGCGCTCGGGCTGGCCGGCGATGTCCCAGTAGCGCCGCACCATGCGCACGACGGTGTCGTTGCCCTCGGAGCCCGAGCAGGTGAAGAACGCGTGCTGGAACTGCGGCGGCGTGACTTCGGCGAGCCGCTCGGCGAGCTCGATCGCGGGCACCGTCGCGGTCTGGAAGAAGGCGTTGTAGAAGGGCAGCTCCTTCATCTGGCGCGTCGCCGCGTCGACGAGGGCCTGCTGGCCGTAGCCGGTGTTCACGCACCACAGGCCGCTCATCGCGTCGAGGATCTTGTGGCCGTCGCTGTCCCAGAGGTAGATGTTCTCGGCGCGCGTGATCACGCGCGCGCCCTTGCGCGCGAGGCCCGCGTGGTCGGTGAACGGATGGAGGAAATGCTGCGCGTCGGCCTGTTGCAGGTCGCGCGTCGTGCGTGCGGTGCTCATCGAAGTCTCCTCAAACGTGCAAAAGCAGGTGCTCGCGTTCCCAGGGCGAGATCACCTTCATGAACTCTTCGTACTCGGTCTCCTTGACCTCGGTGTAGACGGTCACGAAGGTCTCGCCGAGGATCGCCGCGAGGTCGGTCTCGGCGCGCAGCAGGTTCAGCGCCTCGCCGAGGCTGCGCGGCAGCGCGAAGTCGCCGAGGTAGGCGTCGCCCTTGCACTCGGGCGAGGGCTCGATGCGGTTCTTGATGCCGAGGTAGCCGCAGGCGAGCGTCGCGGCGAGCGCGACGTAGGGGTTCGCGTCGGCGCCGATCACGCGGTTCTCGATGCGGCGCGCCGACGGCGGCGCGACCGGCGAGCGGATGCCCACCGTGCGGTTGTCGGTGCCCCACTGGATGTTGATCGGCGCGGCGGTGTTGCGCGCGAGCCGGCGGTAGCTGTTCACGTAGGGTGCGAACAGCGCCATCGCGGCCGGGATGTAGCGCTGCAGGCCGCCGATGTACCAGAAGAACTCCTGGCTCGGCGAGCCGTCCTCGTTCGAGAAGATGTTGCGGCCGGTCTTCTTGTCGACGACGCTCTGGTGCACGTGCATCGCGCTGCCGGGCTCGCCCGCGATCGGCTTGGCCATGAAGGTCGCGAACATGTCGTGGCGCATCGCCGCCTCGCGCACCGTGCGCTTGAAGAAGAACACTTCGTCGGCGAGGCCCAGCGGATGCGCGTGGAAGAAGTTGATCTCCATCTGACCCGCGCCGATCTCGTGGATCAGCGTGTCGACGTTGAGCTCCATCTTTTCGCAGTAGTCGTAGACGTCCTCGAACAGGGGGTCGAACTCGTTCACCGCGTCGATCGAGTAGGCCTGGCGCGAGGTCTCGGCGCGGCCGCTGCGGCCGACCGGCGGCTTGAGCGGCACGTCGGGATCGGTGTTGCGCGCGACGAGGTAGAACTCGAGCTCCGGGGCGACGACCGGGTCCCAGCCCTCGGCATCGAACAGGCTGCACACGCGGCGCAGCACCGAGCGCGGCGCGAAGGGGATGAGCTGGCCATCGCGGTCGTAGCAGTCGTGGATGATCTGCGCGGTCGGGTCGACGGCCCAGGGCACGATGCGTGCCGTGGTGGGATCGGCGCGCAGGTGCATGTCCATGTCGTTGGGGCTGATGACGTCGTAGTAGGGCCCTTCTTCGGGGAACTCGCCCGTCACGCCCATGGCCACGATGGCCTCGGGCAGCCGCATGCCGCGGTCCTCGGTGAACTTTTCGCGCGGCAGGATCTTGCCGCGGGCCACACCCGTGAGGTCGGGGACGAGGCATTCGACTTCGGTCACGCGGTGGTCGCGGAACCACTGCTCCAGTTCACTGAAAGTGAATTCGTTTCTGAGCACCATAAAGCACCTGTAGGTTCTTGAGATCCGGGGCTCTGCGGACTTCGCGGAGCGGCCCGGTTTGGGAACGCGGGAGAACGCTTGAAAGATCGGATCGGGGGCGCCTCTTGAAGGACGCCTGCACGGCAAGTGCGGCTGCGCGCGGCAGCGCGGCACTAGGTCTCCGGATCGGTC
>JAFAMW010000043.1 GCA_019232985.1 Roseateles sp.
AGCGCCGCGAGGCCCAGGCGCCAGTCGATGCCGATCGTCATCATCGCCAGCACGAGCACCAATGTTTGCGTGCCGTCGAAGCCGGCCAGCAGTGCCTCGCCTGCAGCGAGCTCGACGGCGTCGATGTCGTTCGTCGCCAGGGCCATCAGGTCGCCCGTGCGCTTGCTCTGGAAGAAGGCCGGCGCCTGCAGCTTCAGCCGCTCATAGAGCCGTGTGCGCAGTTGCTGGCCAAGCTGGTAGGACGCGCCGAACAGGGCCTGGCGCCAGGCCACGCGCAGCAGGTAGATGGCCGCGCCGGCCGCGAGCAGCCAGGCCAGTTCCTGCAGCAGCGCCGAGCCTTGCAGGCGGTGAGCGACCAGCGCGTCGACGACGTGGCCGACCTGGCGCGGGATCCAGACCGTCAGCACGGAAATCGCGGCGAGCATCACGGCCGCCGAGGCGTAGGCGGTCCAGTGCCGGCGTACGAAGCCGGCAATCATGCGGGAGAGATTCATTGGCAGCGATGCTAACTGGAGCCCCTCGCCCGGATCCGCCGCGCTGGACGCGGGCGGATCTGGTCGGCCAACCGGCGAGCATGCCGGTTGGCGCTCGGCCTCAAGTCAGGGCCAGTGCGCGGGACCGGATCACACGGAGCCGGTGTTCAGCGATCGCGGGCCAGGACCACGCGGGTCTTGGGAATGCTGTCGTGCCAGCAGCGCTCGGAGAAGCCCGAGAAAGTTTCGAACGGAATGAATCGGCAGACGCTGCGGACCAGGACCTGGCCGAAGGAGGGCTTGCCGCCCTGCTCGTCAACGACGATGGTGCCGAAGATGAACTTGCCCGGCGTGCGGGCCCACAGGCCCTCGAAGAAGCCGTAGTAGACCGTCATGATGAGCATGCCGGTGACGAAGTTGGGTATGCGCGTGAGCGCATGGACGCCGGCAGCGCCGAACATCAGGACGATGGCTATGCCTGTGCAGTACGAGAAGGCCATGAAGGCCGCGTAGTCGACGAGGAGCGTGCCGAAGCGGCGTCCCGAACTGGCGCGCACGAGCTCGCGCGGCACGTCGACGTCGGCGACTTCGCTGGCGGGAGCGCTATAGGGGTTCGCTGTATCGGTCATGGGCCTCTCCTGATGATGTTGAGTGTTCTTGAACTGACTCGAACATCATCGGCGCGAGGCCTTCACCCGCTCGTTGGTATTTGCCCCCGAGCGCAGCTATGAGCGGGGACGCGAGACGAGGAGAAGCCCGATAAAGGTCAACGCGCCATTGAGCACCAGCAGCTCCAACCCCATGCGATAGCCGCCGAACAGCAGCGCCTGGTTCGCATCGACGATCCAGCACAGCAGCGGCGCGCCCAGCGCCACCCACGGCACGGCCCGGTCCGGCGGGCGGCGCCTGGTGAGCAGGCCGAAGGCGAACAGGCCCAGCAGCGGTCCGTAGGTGTAGCCGGCGATCCTGAGGATCAGGCCGATCATGCTGGGGTTGTCGATCCAGCGGAACACGAGCACGAGCGCGAGGAATACGGCCGCGAAGCTCAGGTGGACCTGGCGGCGCACGCGCGTCTTGCGGGCCTCGGGCCAGTCGCGCTGCGCCATGCCGACGAGGTCGATGCAGAAGCTCGAGGTCAGCGCCGTGATGGCGCCGTCAGCGCTCGGGAACAGCGCCGAGATCAGCGCGATCACGAAGATCAGCTGCACCCAGGCCGGCAGGTGGCCGAGCACGACGGCGGGGAAGAGGTCGTCGCCGCGTTCCGCTAGGCCGTGCCGGACGGCGAAGAGCTGCAGCAGCCCGCCCAGAAAGAGGAACAGCAGCACGACGCCGAGCATGATGACCGAAAGCGTGGCGATGTTCTTCTGCGAGTCGGAGAGGCGCTTGACCGAGATGTTCTTCTGCATCATTTCCTGGTCCAGCCCCGTCGTGGCGACGGCGATGAAGAGGCCGGCGAGCAGCTGCTTGGCCCAGAAGCCGGCGCTGTCGCCGTCGTGGACGAAGACGGTCGAGAGCCCGGCGGCGTCGAGCGTGTGCAGGCTCTGGCCGATGTCGAGGTTGAGGCCGCGCAGCAGGAAGACGACGGTCACGACGAGCCCGGCCAGCATGCCGGTCGTCTGCAGCGTGTCCGTCCAGACGATGGTCTTGACGCCGCCTTCGAAGGTGTAGAGCAGGATCAGCACCAGCACGACCAGCGCCGTGAGCCAGAAGGGCAGGCCGAGGCGCTCGAGGATGAGCTCCTGCAGGATCTTGACGACGAGGTAGAGCCGCGCCGTCGCGCCGAGCGTGCGCGACACCATGAAGATCAGCGCGCCGGTGCGATAGGCACCGGGCCCGAGGCGCTCGCCGAGAAAGCCGTAGATCGAGCTCAGGCCCATGCGGTAGTACAGCGGCAGCAGCACGAAGGCGATGACGAAGTAGCCGACGAACTGGCCCAGCGCGATCTGCAGATAGCTCCAGCCGGCCGCGCCGACCTGGCCCGGCACGCTGATGAAGGTCACGCCCGAGAGCGAGGTGCCGATCATCCCGAAGGCCACCAGCATCCAGTGGCTGTTGCGGTTGCCGACGAAGAAGCTTTCGTTGTCGGCGCCGCGCGCGGACCAGAAGGCCACGCCGAGCAGCAGGGCGAAATAGGCCAGCACGACGGCCAGCAGCACATAGGCGGACATATGGGCCGCGATTATGCGAAGCGCCCCGGCGGAGCGCGCATTCCTGGCGTTGCGCCGCGCATAACCGGACCGCGGCACGCAGGGAACTTGCGCCAAGGCACGGCGGCGGCGCGTCGATTCGCGTATACCGGCCGGCATGTTGCTGTCGTGAGGGTCCCGCCATGCAAACCCGGCGCCGCCGCGCCGCCCTGCTCGTCGCCGCGAGCGCCGCCGCCGGCGGGGCTGCGCAGGCCTTCGAAGTCGCCGCCTGCGCGATCCCGCAGATCCAGGGCCGCGGCGCGCGCGGTCCGCTGGAAGGC
Organism: Roseateles sp.; assembly: GCA_019232985.1. Next base: position 2,941 of record JAFAMW010000043.1, read on the forward strand.
CGGCGCGTGACGACCCATGGCGTCGTCACGCTCGTCGCGAACAGCGGCTTCTTCATGCAGGACCCGATCGGCGACGGCGATCCGTCGAGCTCGGACGGCTTGTTCGTCTACACGGGCGCGCAGCCGACGGTCCGGGCCGGCGACGCCGTCCAGGTCACGGCCAGGGTCCGGGAATACGCGGTCGGCGCCAGCGCCGCGAGCCAGGCCGCGCCCGTGACCGAGCTGACGAGCGTCGACCAGATCGCCGTGCTCGGCCGCGGCAACGCGCTGCCCGCGCCGGTCGAGGTCGACCTGCTCGCCGAGGGCGGCCATCTCGAGCGCCTCGAGGGCATGCTCGTCAGGCTGCGCGGCCCGCTGACGGTGCAGCGGAACGCTTTGCTCGGCCGGTACGGTCAGCTCACGCTCGCGGCCGGCACCGACCGCCTGCCGCAGCCGACCCAGCTCGTGCGCCCGGGCGCCGCGGCCAACGCGCTCGCCGCGGCCAACCTCGCGCGCTCGATCGTGCTCGACGACGGCAGCACCGTCATCAATCCGAACCCGGTGCCCTACCTCGCGGCCGACAACACGCTGCGCGCGGGCGACCAGACCGACTCGATCACCGGCGTGATCGACTTCGGCCTGGCGGATACGAGCAGCAGCGGCCAGGTCTCGTACAAGATCCAGCCGACCGTGACGCCGAAGTTCGCGCGCGCGAACCCGCGCTCGCCCCGGCCCGACCCGGTCGGCGGCAATCTCCGCCTCGCCAGCGCGAACCTCAACAACTTCTTCAGCACCTTCGCCGACGGCACGAGCTTCGACGGCCAGACCGGCCAGGGCTGCTCGATCGGCAGCCCGGCCCGCGTCAGCAAGAGCAACTGCCGCGGCGCCGCGAGCCTCGCCGAGTTCACGCGCCAGCGCGCCAAGGTGATCGCCGAGCTCAACGCGCTGAACGCCGACGTGCTGGGCCTGATGGAGGTCCAGAACAACCGCGACATCACGGCCCAGCTCGTCGCCGACGGCCTCAACGCGCTGCAGGGCGCGGGCAGCTACGCGCTCGTGCCTTATCCGGCGCAGGGCACGGGCACCGACGCGGTCCGCGTCGCGATGCTCTACAAGCCCGCGCGCCTGCGCCTGGTCGGCCCCTCCCTGTCCAACGCCGATCCGGTCAACAAGCGCGCGCCGTTCGCGCAGGGCTTCGTCGCGCCGGACGGTCAGCGCTTCGCGTACGTCGTCAACCACCTGAAGTCCAAGGCCGGATGCCCGAGCTCGGGCGCCGACGCCGACCAGGGCGACCAGCAGGGCTGCTGGAACGCGACGCGCGTGCGGCAGGCGCAGAACCTGCTCGGCTGGCTGCCGACCGTTGCGGCCGCCGCGGGCACCGGGGACGTGATCCTGGTCGGCGACTTCAACGCCTACGCCCGCGAAGACCCGATCGACACGCTGACCCGCTCGGGCCGCGTCGTCGACCTCGCAGGCCGCGACGACCGGAGCGACTACTCCTACGTCCACGCAGCGCAAGCGGGCCGGCTCGACCAGGCATTCGGCACGCCCGGGGTCGCCGCCCGGATCTGCGGCGCGCGCAGCTGGCATGTCAACGCCGACGAGCCCGCCCTGCTCGATTACCGGCTGGCGGGCAAGTCGGTCGACGCCTTCACGCCGACGCCTTATCGCGCGTCCGACCACGATCCGCTCGTGATCGGCCTCGGCCGTCCCGTTCGCGGCGGGTCGCGCCTTGGGCCTTGCGGTTCAGCAGACTGAAGCCATGGGTCCAATGCTGGTTGCGGAACGCGTAGCTGATCCAGACCATCGCGAGCGGCTCGAGCAGGCGGCTCGCCTCGATGCCGCCCATGTCGACCGGCGCGCGCCAGCCGAACGCGGCGAGCAGGGCCGCGACCTCGGCCTTGGCCGCCGCGTCGTCGCCGGCGATGAACATGTCCGGCGTGCCGTCGGGCAGGCGCGGATGGACCATGTGCGCCGCCGTGATCGTATTGAAGGCCTTGACGACGCGCGCGTCGGGCAGCAGACGCTGGACGAGTTCGCCGGCCGAGTCGGTGTGACCGATGGCCAGGCGCGGCGCGCCGCCGACGAGCTCGAGCGGATTGCTCGGGTCGATCACGAGCTTGCCGGCCAGCGCGTCGGCGCCGACCGCGCGCAGCGCCGGCTCGAGGCCGTCCCAGGGCAGGGCGAGTACCGCGATAGCGGCCGCCTGGGCCGCGGCGCGCGGCGTGTCGGCGCGGGCGCCGGGCACGGCCTCGAGCGCCGCACGGGTCTTCGCGCCCTGCGCGTCGCGCGTGCCGAACACGACCTGGTCGCCGAGTTCGGCGAAGCCCTTGGCGAGGGCCACGCCCACCGTGCCGTTGCCAAGGATGGCGACGGTCTTGCGCTCTTGTTGTGTCTGCTTGCTGTTCATGAGGTCCTTCGTGACGGATGGCGATCCGGGTTGCGATGGGACCAATTCTGGGCGCCGACATCAATAATGTGAATTGCGCCTATATTTGCTTCATTGCAAACTCAAGGTTGTGGATCGACATGGACGCCACGCAGCGCGTGCGCGCGATGCTCTCCTTCGTCCAGGCGGCCGACCGCGGCAGCTTCGCGGCGGCCGCGCGTGCGCTCGGCGTGAGCGCGGCGGCGGTCGGCAAGAACGTCGCGGGGCTCGAGGCCGCGCTTGGCGTGCGCCTGATGAACCGCAGCACGCGCTCGCTCAAGCTCACCGGCGAGGGTGCGGCGTTTCTCGAGCGCGCGCGCGAGGCGATCAACGCGCTCGATGTCGCGATCGACACCGTGGCCGCCCAGCGCGCCGAGCCGGTCGGGCGCGTGCGCATCTCCGCCGGCCACTCGACCGGCCAGCGCTACCTGGTGCCGCTGCTGCCGGGCCTGGTCGAGCGCCATCCGCGGCTCGTCCCCGACGTCGAGTTCGACGACCGCCGCGTCGACCTGGTCCGCGACGGCTTCGATATCGCGTTTCGCGGCGGCCTGCTCGCCGACTCCAGCCTGGTGTCGCGGCATGTCTGCGAGCTGCGCACGGTGCTCGTCGCCGCGCCCGACTATCTGGCGCGCCACGGCGCGCCCAGGAGGGTCGACGAGCTCGCGCGCCACCGGCTGATCGCCGTGCGCTTTCTGACCGGGCAGACCTCGCCGTGGAGTTTCAAGGGCAGCGGCGCCGCTGTCGTGCACGAGCGCGCGCCCGAGCCGGCCGCGCTAATCGTCTCGGATCCGCTCGCCGCCGCCGAGGCCGCGGTGCGCGGCATGGGGATCGCGCAGACCGGCCTGCATCATGTGTGGGAATACCTGCAGCGCGGGCAGCTGCGCGTGCTGCTCGCGCGCCAGCACCACAGCACGCCGCGCTCACTCGCGCTGCAGTACCCGCACCGCTCGCTGGTCGCGCCGCGCGTGCGCGCCACGGTCGACTACCTGCTCGACGCGTTTGCGCGCATCGAGGCGCTGCAGGTGTCTGGGGAGCAGGTCGGCGCGTTTTGCGCGTAGCGCGTCGCACCGGCTCGGTCGCGCCACCGTCAAAACGGAGTGTTCAAGATGAACTTGAGCGTCCAACGGTCCGAGTTGCCATTCGTCCCTCGCCCCAGGCCGGCATCGAGCGCGAGCCCGGCGACCTCGGTGTCCACCACCGCGAAGATCGTTTTGCCGTTGCGGCTCCATGCGTCGAAATGGCTCAGCGGCCCGAGTTCGTTATAGCTTTCCACGCCGAGCTGTGTCTTGGCGGTCAGCGCGTAGTTGACCTTGATGTCGATGTCGGCGTCGACCGGGCCGGCATGGCGGTCGAGGCTGCTATCCAGGTTCAGGTTCAACCCGAAGGTCCAGGGACCGCTGTGCGTGCCGACAATGCCCTTCAACTCGGCGTTCCAGGGATAGGGTTCGATGGCCAGGTCCGACTTGCCGGCCTCGATGTTCACGCCCCAGAAGAGTCCTTGCTTCTCGTCGTGCGGCGCGATGTACTTGAGCCGCATCTTGACGCCATTGGCATGCCAGTCGCCTTCGCGGTTGCGCGAAGTCAGGACGTACAGGCCGTATTCGAGGGTGTCGGTCAGGCCGACGTTCAGCTCCGGCGTGAGGCGGTAGACCTCGGCAGGGGGCTGCTCTCCAGGGTAGGCGGGTGACGAGCGCCCAGACAGCACGTAGTTGTTGTGCCAGTCGACGCTGATGCCGCCAGGTGCCTCCTTGTCGTCGAGGTAGACCTGGATTTCTTCGGGGGCTGCGCCCGCGCCCGCGACCGCGCCCAGCGCCAGCAGCATCGCGCCGATGCGCGCCCATCGCTTCGCTTCCCAGGCCATGGTCGCCGCCCTCCACTTGTTGAAAGGGCGCGACTATGCCGCGCGAAAGCGTCTCTGGAAATGGCGAATCTGAAAGACAGTCGGCCGTCCCCGGTCTTTAGAAATGCGACTGCGTTGTATTCGTTGCTCGACGGATCGCCTGGCTGGGATCCGTCGAGAGTCATTCTGGAATGCAATGCGCCAGTCAGGCCGGTCGGGTTTCATGGGGGACGCTATCGCCGGGTTGGCGACCGCGTGTGCCGCCGGAAACCGCCGCGCGACGAGCCGGCATGCCGCTGCCTGTCCCGGGCGGACACCGCTTGCGCGGCGTCGCGGTGCTCGCCGATGATGCGCGCATGGTGATGAAGAGCATGGCCGAACCGCGCGACGGGCCGGGCGGAGAACCCGATCACGCGCGCCAACTGGGAAGGCCGCGGCGTCGACCCGGGCTTTCCGGCGACCTCGGTCGACGCCTTCGCCACGGCCTGTGCGACCGCGCTCGCCGCCGCCGGGAACCCGCTTCGCAGGCCACCGCGCCGGCCGGCCCCGAGGCGGTGAGCGAACACCGTCTGCCGGGCCCGCGCACGACGGCCCAGCCCGGCAGCGAGGCTGCGCCTCGCCGCAGGTTCGCCGAGGGCGCATGGCTCTGGAGCATCGCGCTCGACGAGGCCGGCCGGGCCAGCATGGCCGACTTCCACCCGAAGTAAGCGGACGCAGGGCCTCGCGAATGGACGTCAATTTCCAATGCACGAAATGCGGCGACTGCTGCCGCGGGTTCAGGTTGCCGCTGTCGGTGAACGAAGCCGTCGACTGGCTGCGCGACGGCCATGCGGTCGAGGTCCTGTGCGACGCGATTCCCTGGGTGGCCGAGCCGTCCGAGCACGACCTGACCGCGAAGTTCAAACGCGAGCGCTCGTTCGGCGCGATGTCGGGGGCGCTGCCGATTCGCGTCCTGGTCACGCTGGTCGCCCCGCTCGGAAGCGGTTGTCCGAACCTGTCGACGAACAACGAGTGCTCGATCTACGCGCGCAGGCCCATGGGCTGCCGGGCCTACCCGGCGGAGTCGAATCCCTTCCTCGTGCTCAAGCCCGCGGGGCGGCGCTGCCCCGAGGAGGCCTGGTCCGCCGCGGCGCCCCCGTTCATGCGGCAGGGACAATACGTCGACCCGGAATTGCGCGCGCTGATTTCGCGACGGCAGCGGCAGGCGGTCGACGACGTGCCGAAGCTGGCCTGGATGTGCCGGCAGCTCGGGCTTGCGAAGGCGGCGATGGCGAACGAAGGCTATGCGGCCCATCAGCCTCGGCAGGAAGACCTTCTCGACGCGCTTTCGAGCGAGGCGGGCGTCGCGCCCGCCCCCGCACAATGGGAATTCGTTTCCGGCACGGCCGCGACCATCCAGGCGATCGTGGCGAGCGAAGGCCGGTGCCTGCACGAGTCCGAATTGCGCGAGTCGGGCGTCAGCTACCTGAGCCTGTTCGCGAGGCCGCCGCGGACGGCCGGGCCGGCGTCGAACTGAAGGGGGCGTCGCGCCGGCCGCGCATTCAGCGCGGCAGCAGCACCTGCTGCGTCAACGCGAACGCCGCGCTCTCGGTCGGCGCCGCCGTGCCGGGCTGGCCGCCGCCGACGCTAAGCCGGTAGCTGCCGGGCATGAGCTGCCGCACGCCGTCGTGGTCGACGAAGCTGAGGTCGCGCGCGTTCAGCCGGAAGCTCAGCTCGCGGCGCTCGCCGGCCCTCAGGTGCACGCGCTGGACGCCGCGCAGCGCGAGGCGCGGGCCGCCGTCGAAGCGCGGCGGCACGAGGTAGAGCTGGACGACCTCGTCGCCGTCGCGCGCGCCGGTGTTCGTGACGGCCGTACGCACGAGCAGGGCGGTCTCCTGATCGTCGCCCCGCACCTCGACCGCCGGCGCCTCGTAGCCGAAGCTCGAGTAGCTCAGGCCGTAGCCGAACGGGTAGATCACCTCGCCTTCGAAGAAGCGGTAGGTCCGGCCGGCCATGCGGTAGTCGTCGAAGGGCGGCAGGTCGGCCACGCTGCGGTAGAAGGTGACGGGCAGGCGGCCGCCGGGGTTGGCCGCGCCGCCGAGCACCTCGGCGACGGCCTGGCCGCCGCCTTCGCCCGGGTACCAGGCCTGCAGGATGGCCGCGGCATGGGCCTTGGCCCAGGCGAGGTCGACGGCGCTGCCGCTGAGGTTCACGACGACGAGCGGCTTGCCGAGCCGGGCGGCGGCGTCCAGGTAGGCGCGCTGGTCCGCGGGCAGGTCGAGCCTGGTGCGGTCGCCGCCCTGGAAGCCGTCGATCCTGACGGGCATTTCCTCGCCCTCGAGGTCCGAGGTGAGGCCCACGACGGCGACGACGACGTCGGCGCCCGCGGCGGCGCGGCGCAGGTCCGCGAGCGGCTCGCGCGAGATCCGTTTCCAGACCATGCCGGGCGTGGCCGTGCCGCTGGACTCGGCCTCGAAGCGCAGCTCGCAGCGCTGGCCCTTCTTCAGCTCCAGCGACGTCAGCACGACCGGCTCGCCCCAGCGCGTCGCGCGCGCGGCCAGCGTCACCTCGCGGCCGGCGACCCGCACGCTGCCCTTGACGCCCGCGACGCCGACCCGGTAGGTCCCGGTCTCGGGGGCGACGACGAAGCCGGTCCAGACGGTGCGCGTCACCGCGCCGGCCGCCGCGAAATCCTGCGGGTGCGACTCGAGCTGGCCGACGCGCTGGCTCGCGAAGGCCGCAGCTTCGAAGCGGCGCTTGCCCTCTTCGGGCGCGGCGCCCGGCGCGAGCTTGTAGTAGCTCGCGCGCAGGCCCGGGTGGCCGTCGGGCGCGACGAAGGCGCTCGCGGGCACCGGGTCGCCGTCGGTGATCGACGCGCCGAACGGCACGAGCGCGACCTGCTCGCGGCGGAACTGCGCGCGCAGGCCCTCGAACACGGTCTGCGTCGGGCCGGTCAAGCCCGACGAGTAGTTGCCGCGCATGACCCGCCGCGCGTCCGCGAGCGGGCCGACCACCGCGATGCGGGTCGACGCGGCCAGCGGCAGCGTGCCGTCGTTCTTCAGCAGCACCAGGCTTTCGAGCGCGGCGCGCAGGGCGAGCGCGCGGTGCTCGCTGGAGTCGATCGTCTCGGGCGCCGGGAAGTCGCGCTCGGCCAGGCCGGGCAGGTCGCCGTTGCGCAGCCGCGCGGCGAACAGCCGCGCGAGCGCGTTGTCGATGTCGGCCGGTCGGATGTAGCCGCGCGCGAGCGCCTGCCGGTAGCGCTCGCCGAGGCCCGGCAGGTGGCTCAGCGTGCCCAGGTTGCATTCGTTGTCCACGCCGGCCGCTATGGCCGCGGCCGCGCCGGCGGCGGCGTCGACCGCGTACTTGTGGTGCTCGCTGATGTCGACGACCGCGTCGCAGTCCGAGACCACGTAGCCGCTGAACTTCCAGGCCTCGCGCAGGGTCTTCACGAGCAGGCCCTGGCTCGCGCAGGCCGGCTGGCCGTCGACGCGGTTGTACGCGCACATGATCGAGCCGGCGTGGGCGTCGACGATGGCCGCGCGGAACGCCGGCAGATAGGTGTCCTCGAGGTCCTGGGCCGAAACCCAGACGTCGGCCGTGTGGCGCGTCGACTCCGGCCCGCTGTGCACGGCGAAATGCTTGGGGCTCGCGATCACGCGGGGCCGCGCGGCGTCGGGGCCCTGCATGCCGCGCACGAAGGCCTTGGCCAGCGTGCCCGTCAGGAACGGATCCTCGCCGTAGGTCTCCTGGCCGCGGCCCCATCGCGGGTCCCGGAAGATGTTGATATTGGGCGACCAGGTATCGAGCGAGCCGCCGATCCGGTTCGGATCGGGCTTGCCGCGCCCGAGCGCGTACACGGCCTGGACTTCGCTGCTGATGGCGCCGGCCACGTCCTGGACCAGCGCATCGTCGAAGCTCGCCGCGAGGCCGACGGGCTCGGGAAAATTGGTCGTCGCGCCCGGCCCGAACGCGCCGTGCAGCGACTCGGTCCACCAGTTGTAGGCCGGGACCCCGAGGCGCGGGATCGCGGGCGCGCCGTTGACCAGCTGCTCGACCTTCTCGTCGGGCGTCAGCTGGGCCACGATCCGGCGCGCCATCGCGTCCGCGTCGGCCGGTCCCGAAGCCGGCGTCGGCGCGGCGAGGACCACGCCGCATGCGAGGCCGGCGGCGGTGAGGAGCTTCTTCATGCGAGTCTCCGTGCAGGGGGCGCGCGCATTATGGTTGGTATCGCTAACAACGCAAGTGGAATGCGGTTTCCCGCGACCGTTCGGCGTGGCGCTTCGTGGCAACATCGCGCCTCGCTCACCGAGGTTTGGCCATGCGTATTCACACCATTGTCGGGGCCGGCGCGCTCGCCGTCGGCGTCGCGCTCGGCGCGCCGGTCCGGGGCCTGGCCGAATCCGGCGCGGCCCCGCCGCACGACCAGTTCTACTGGCTCGAGCAGATGAACAAGGCGTCCGACGTGATGCTGGCCGAGCAGAAGATCGTCACGCCCGAGCTCGCGCGCAGCATCGCCCGATGCGTCGAGCAGACCCTCGAGGAGGGCGACCGGCCCGGCGGCGCGCGGCCCGACGTGTCGCAATACCTCGCGCTCGAGGCGCGGCTCGTCGCGATCGGCGGGCCCGAGGTCACGCGCCTGCATTCGGGGCGTAGCCGCCAGGACCTGCAGGCGAGCGTGAACCGGCTGACCCTGCGCGAGCGGCTGCTCGCCTACGTCGACGCCGTGGTGCGCGTGCGCGAGGACATCGCGGCGCTCGCGCGCGACCATGTCGACACGATCGTGCCGGCCTACACCAACGGCGTGCAGGCCCAGCCGGTCACGCTCGCGCACTACCTGCTGGCCTTCGACGCGGCGCTCGCCCGCGACCAGGCGCGTGCGCGCGAGGCCTTCGCGCGCCTGGACATGAGCCCGCTCGGCGCCGCGGCGCTGGGCGGCTCGAGCTTCCCGATCGACCGCCAGCGCCTGGCGGCCCTGCTGGGTTTCGGCGGCGTCGTCGACAACACCTTCGACGCGAACCTGGTCGCCTCGCTCGACGTGCCGCTCGAGGCCGTGGACGTCGCCGAGAGCGCGGCGCTCACGATCGGCGGCTGGATCGAGGACTGGGAGCTGCAATACCACGGCCCGCACCCCTGGCTGCTGCTGCGCGAGGGCAAGCTGACCGGGCCGAGCAGCATCATGCCGCAGAAGCGCAACCCCTATGGGCTGATCTACGTGCGGCAGCAGGCCAGCGAGACCGTCGCCGCGGCCGACGCGTTCCGGATCGCCGCGCACAACCTCGCGACCGGCCAGCTCGACTACAAGCATGGCCTCGCCGACGCCGCGATCGATCAGGCCGTCGAGATGCTCGGGCAGCTGCACAAGGTGCTCGAGGCCGTCGCGATCGACAAGGCGCGCGCGCTCGCCGAGGTCAACGAGGACTACTCGACGACGACCGAACTCGCCGACGTGCTGCAGCGCGAGGCCGGGGTTCCGTTCCGCGTCGGCCACCAGTTCGCGTCCGAGCTCGTCAGCTACGGCCGCGCGCACGCGCTGCGCGCGTCGCAGCTGCCGTTCGACGAGGCGCGGCGGATCTTCCGCGAGCAGGCCCGGCGACTGGACTTCGCGCCGGTCGAGCTGCCCTTGAGCGAGGCGCGCTTTCGCGAGCTGCTGACGCCCGAGAACATGGTCCGTTCGGCACGCGTCCAGGGCGGGCCGCAGCGCGCCGAGGTCGAGCGCATGCTGGATGCGACGCGCGCCGGCATCGGCGCGGACAGGGCCTGGCTCGAGGGCACGCGCGCGCGCCTGCAGCGCGCCCAGGCGCAGCTCGACGCCGCGTTCGGCGCGCTCGCCGCGCCGTCGAAGTAAGCGCGTCGTCGAGCGGGCCCCGGCGTCGACCTCAGCGGCCGGGGCCGGCCCGGCGGCGGGTCGCGGCGACGAACAGCGCGAACGCCGCGATCGTCAGGGCGGGCAGCGCGAGTTCGCCGTAGCGCATCGCCGTGGTGCCGAAGCGGTCGTGGACCCAACCGTCGAAGCTCGTTATCGGCGCGATCGGCACGTTGGACAGCGAGGCCGTCAGGTTGAAGTTGGTCGCGGCCGAGCGCTTGCCGATCGCCTCCAGCACGATGGCCGAGCACGCGGCGAAGCCGCATCCGCACGGGGCCGCGTGGGCGAGCGTGTAGCCGGCGAAGGCCGGCGGCGGGCGCGGCTTCGGCGACGGACCCTAGAAGGCTTCGCCAGGGGCGCCAATGGACGTACGCGCGCCGCCCGGATCTCAGGCCGGCGTGCCGGCCGCCGCGCAGTGCGCAGCGATGTAGTCGGCGTGCGCGGGCATCGACGCGACGCAGCGCGCGATCAGCTCCTCGATGCCGTTCGCGATCTGCTCGACCTGCGGCAGCGCCATGGCGTCGACGAGCGGGTGGTAGCCGCGCGGCTCGACGCGCTGGCCGATCAGGACCTGCAGCCAGCTCGACGCGGAGAACAGCTCGCGGCCGTCGTGGAACAGCCGGCCGCTGGCGCGGAACAGCGCGAGCCGGTGCGCGAGGGTCGCGGGGATCGCCATCTCGCGGCAATGGGTCCAGAACGGCGCGTCGTCGCGCTCGGTGGCGTGGTAGTGCAGGATCACGAAGTCGCGGATGCGCTCGTACTCGAGCGCGGTCTGGGCGTTGTACTCGTCGATGTCGGCCGATTCCATGCGCGCGCGCGGGAACAGCGCGACGATGCGCATGATGGCCGTCTGGATCAGGTGGATGTTGGTCGACTCGATCGGCTCGAAAAAGCCCGCCGCGAGGCCCAGCGCGACGCAGTTGCCGATCCAGAAGCGCTTGCGCTGGCCCGGCACGAACGGGATGCAGCGCGGCTCGGCGAGCGGCTCGCCGTCGAGCCCGCCCAGCAGCACGGCCGTGGCCTCGTCCTCGCTCATGAAGCGGCTCGAGAACACATGGCCGTTGCCGATGCGGTGCTGCAGCGGGATGCGCCATTGCCAGCCCGCGCGGCGCGCGGTCGCGCGCGTGAGCGGCAGCAGCGGCTGCACGGACGCGCAGGGCACGGCCACGGCGCGGTCGCAGGGCAGCCAGTCGCGCCAGTCGTCGTAGCCGGCCTTGAGCGTGCGCTCGATCAGCAGGCCGCGCAGGCCCGAGCAGTCGAGGAAGAAGTCGCCCTCGACGGCCTCGCCGCTCGCGAGCTGGACGCTCGCGATGTCGCCGTCGGCCTGCTGGCGTACCTCGACGACCTTGCCCTCGACGCGCTGCACGCCGCGCTGCTCGGCGTAGCGGCGCAGGTAGCGCGCGTACAGGCCGGCGTCGAAATGAAAGGCGTGCGCGATATGGCCCAGCGGCGAGTTCGGCAGATCGCGCCGCGAGCGCGTGAACCGGGCCTGGCTCGCCGCCATCACGTTGAGCGAAAACCGGCCCAGCGGGCGAAGGTCGCCGTGCCGGCGCAGGCGCAGCCAGTAATGGTGGAAGGATAGCGCGCCGATCTCGGGCGCGATCTGGCCGAAGCCGTGGGTGTAGCGGTCGCCGAGGCGGGCCCAGTCGACGAACTCGATGCCGAGCTTGAACGTGCCCTGGGTCGCGCGCAGGAAGTCGTTCTCGTCGATGCCGAGCGCTGCGTTGAAGTCGCCGAGGTAGGGGATCGTCGCCTCGCCGACGCCGACCGTGCCGATCTCGTCGGACTCGACGAGGCGGATCGTGTACGCGGGGCCGAGCAGCTTGGCGAAGGCGGCCGCGGCCATCCAGCCGGCGGTGCCGCCGCCGACGATGACGATGCGGCGAGCGAGGGGCGCGGTCATGCCGCGAGTTGAGCAGCGGAAACGACCGCCCAACATGCGGAATTACGCTGGACACCCGGGCAAACCCAGGCCGAGGCTTGCGGGGGCCTTGCCCCAGCCCGTCCGCGCCGCCGCTAGTACGTTCGCCCGCCCTTGAACTGCGCGTGCTGACGCCGCTTGAGCGTCGTGTGCCGGCCGATCGCCTCGAAGCTCACGCGCGTGTGGGCGTGCATGATCGCGAGGCCCAGCGCGTCGGCGGCGTCCCGGCCCGGCTCGCCGGGCAGGTCCAGCAGGCGCTGGACCATCGCCTGGATCTGCTCCTTCTTCGCGTGGCCATGGCCGACCACGGCCTTCTTCATCTGCAGCGCCGTGTATTCGCTGACCGGCAGGTCGCAGGAGACCAGCGCCGTGAGCGCCGCGCCGCGCGCCTGGCCGAGCAGCAGCGTCGACTGCGGGTTGACGTTGACGAACACGATCTCGACGGCCGCGCATTGCGGCTGCCAGCGCGCCGTGACCTCGCGGATGCCGTCGAACAGGATCTTCAGGCGCGCGGGCAGGTCGCCCGCGTCGACCTTGTCGGTCTTGATCGTGCCGCTCGCCACGTAATGCAGCTTGGGGCCCTCGACATCGATGAGCCCGAAGCCGGTCGTCTGCAGGCCGGGGTCGATGCCGAGGATGCGCATGGGCTCGCCGCTCAGTGGCGGAAGTGGCGCACGCCGGTGAAGACCATCGCGACGCCGCGCTCGTCGGCGGCCTGGATGACCTCGTCGTCGCGCATCGAGCCGCCCGGCTGGATCACGCAGCTCGCGCCCGCGTCGGCGAGCACGTCGAGGCCGTCGCGGAACGGGAAGAACGCGTCCGACGCGACGACCGAGCCCTTGAGCGCGAGGCCCGCGTGCTCGGCCTTGATCGACGCGATGCGCGCCGAGTCGATGCGGCTCATCTGGCCTGCGCCGACGCCCAGCGTCATGCCGCCGCCGCAGAACACGATCGCGTTGCTCTTCACGTACTGCGCGACGGTCCACGCGAACAGCAGGTCGTCGAGCTGCGCGTCGGTCGGCGCGAGCTTCGTGACGACCTTGAGGTCGGCTTTCTTGAGGAAATGGTTGTCGGCGGTCTGGATCAGCAGGCCCGAGCCGACGCGCTTGCTGTCCATCGCGTTGCGGCCCTGCAGCCAAGGGGTGTCACCCCCCTTGGGCAATTCGATCTCGAGCAGGCGCACGTTCGCCTTGGGCGCGAAGATCGCGCGCGCTTCGTCGGTGAATCCCGGCGCCATCAGCACCTCGACGAACTGGCGCGCGACGAGCTGGGCCGCGGCCGCGTCGACGACGCGGTTGAACGCGATGATGCCGCCGAACGCGCTGGTCGGGTCGGTCTTGAAGGCCTTCGTATAAGCCTCGGCCGCGTCGACGCCGAGGGCGACGCCGCAGGGGTTCGCGTGCTTGACGATCACGCAGGCCGCGGGGCCCGCCAGGGCCCCGCCTGCGGCGGTCCCGTCGAAGCTCTTGACGCATTCCCACGCCGCGTCGGCGTCGGCGATATTGTTGTAGCTGAGCTCCTTGCCCTGCAGCTGCTTGCCCGTCACGAGCGAGCCCGGCGCCGGGTAGAGGTCGCGGTACAGCGCCGCGCTCTGGTGGCTGTTCTCGCCGTAGCGCAGGTCCTGGACCTTGACGAAGCTGCCGTTCATCTGGCCCGGGAACGCGCCGACGCTGCCGTCGTCCTGCAGTGCGCTCAGGTAGTTGCTGATCGCGGCGTCGTACTGGGCGATGCGGTTGAACGCGGCCACCGAGCAGGCGAAGCGCGTCTTGTCGCTGGTCCGGCCGGCGGCCTCGAGCTCGGCGAGCACGCCTGCGTACTGGGCGGCGTCGGTCAGCACGGTCACGTCCTTCCAGTTCTTGGCCGCGCTGCGGACCATCGCGGGGCCGCCGATGTCGATGTTCTCGATCGCGTCCTCGAGCGTGCAGCCGGGCTTCGCGACCGTCGCCTCGAACGGGTAGAGGTTGACCGCGAGGATGTCGATCGTCGCGATGCCGTGCTTTTCGATCGCGGCGACATGCTCGGGCAGGTCGCGGCGCGCGAGCAGGCCGCCGTGGATCTTCGGGTGCAGGGTCTTGACGCGGCCGTCGAGCATCTCGGGGAAGCCGGTGTGCTCGGCGACCTCGGTCACGGGCAGGCCCGCGTCCATCAGCAGCTTCGCGGTGCCGCCGGTCGAGAGCAGGCGCACGTTCAGCGCGTGCAGCGCCTTCGCGAATTCGAGGATGCCGGTCTTGTCGGAGACCGAGAGCAGGGCAGTCAGCTGTGTCATGGCGTGGGTCGGTTCAAAGAAGCTTGTGGTCGGTGAGCTTGCGGCGCAGCGTGTTGCGGTTGATCCCCAGCCATTCGGCCGCGCGGCTCTGGTTGCCGTCGGCCTTGGCCATGACGACCTCGAGCAGCGGCTTCTCGACGAGCGAGATCACCATGTCGTGGAGCGAATGGGGCTCCTCGCCGCCCAGGTCGCGGAAATACAGCTCGAGGTTCTCGCGCACGCTTTGCTCGATCGGTTTCGGGGTCATGCCTGTAGCCTGTCGTCTTGTTCTTGCTTGTCGTCGTCGTTCGCCGCGTCCTGCTCGGGCAGGTAGGGCAGCCGCTCGTGGTCCGCGGCGAGCGCCTCGAACCAGTCGCGCAGCTCGCGGACCTGATCCTCGCAGGTCTCGAGCCGGTTCATGCGGCGGCGGAATTCCTCGCCACCGGGCAGCAGGCGCACGGCCCAGCCGATGTGCTTGCGCGCGCTGCGCATGCCGGTGAGCTCGCCGTAGAGGCCGTAATGGTCGTGCAGATGCTCGATCAGCCACGCGCTCGCGTCGCGCGTGCGCGGCGGCGCGAGCGTCTCGCCGGTCGCGAGGTAATGGCCGATCTCGGCGAAGATCCAGGGCCGGCCCTGCGCCGCGCGGCCGACCATGATCGCGTCGGCGCCGGTCGCGGCGAGCACCTCGCGGGCCTTCGCAGGGCTCGCGATATCGCCGTTCGCGACGACCGGGATCTTCAGCGCGGCCTTGACCGCGGCGATCGTGTCGTACTCGGCGGCGCCCGTGTAGCCCTGCTCGCGTGTGCGGCCGTGCACGGTGACCATCTGCACGCCGGCGCTCTCGGCCGCGCGCGCGATGCTCACGGCGTTCTTCGCGGCCGCGCACCAGCCGGTGCGCATCTTCAGCGTCACGGGAACGCCCTGCGGCGCAGCCGCCGCGACGACGGCCGCGACGATCTCGAGCGCGAGCGCCTCGTCCTGCATCAGCGCCGAGCCCGCCCATTTGTTGCAGACCTTCTTGGCCGGGCAGCCCATATTGATGTCGATGATCTGCGCGCCGCGGTCGATGTTGTAGCGCGTCGCCTCGGCCATCATCGCGGCGTCGGTGCCGGCGATCTGCACGGCGACCGGGCCCGGCTCGCCGGTATGGTCGGCGCGGCGCGAGGTCTTCAGCGAGTTCCACAGCTCCTTGCGCGAGGTCACCATCTCGCTGACCGCGTAGCCGGCGCCGAGCCGCCGGCAGAGCTGGCGGAACGGCCGGTCCGTGACGCCCGCCATCGGGGCCACGAACAGGCGATTCGGGAGGGTATAGGGTCCGATGCGGACCGAAGCCGGGACCGGCGCGGACATGTGGGGCTGCTCAAAAAAGAGGCAGGAGTATACCGCTCGATAATTCGGCGTCGATGGAAGCGCACCTGCAGTCCCTGATCCAGTCCCTGCTCGCCTGGTTCGCCCTCCCCAGTCATGGCCTGACGAGCGTGTTCGTGATCGCGCTGCTCGGCGCGACGCTGCTGCCGCTCGCGTCCGAGCCGGCCGTGTTCCTGTTCGTCAAGGCCTCGCCCGAGCTGTTCTGGATCGCCGTGGTCGTCGCGACGATCGGCAACACGATCGGCGGCGGCCTGAGCTGGTGGATCGGCTACGGCGCCGAGGCGGCCTGGGAACGCTCGACCCACCACAAGCCGGCCGAGGCCCATGCGCTCGCGTGGCTGCGGCGCTTCGGGCCCAGGGCCTGCCTGCTCGGCTGGCTGCCGCTCGTCGGCGACCCCTTGTGCGCCGTGGCCGGCTGGCTGCGCCTGCCGTTCTGGCCCTGTCTTGTCTATATGGGCATCGGCAAGTTCATCCGCTACACGGTGATGACGCAGCTGCTGCTGTGGGGCTGGGCCTCGCTCTGAATCCCCTCTGAAGTGGGATGACGAGCGGCTGCGGCGCCGCGAGGCCCCAGAATCGGCCCATGAGACCGACCCCTCCCGCCTACGCCGAGCTGCACGCGCGGCACCGCCGCATCCACCATTTCTCGCACCTGCTGGCCCTCGCCAACTGGGACGAGGCCGCGCTGATGCCGGTGCGCGGCGCGGCCGCGCGCACGGCCGCGCTCGCCGAGGTGCAGGGTCTGATCCATGCGCTGTCGACCGACGCCGAGCTCGCGCGCCTGCTCGACGCGGCCGCGGCCGAGCCGCTCGACGCGGTCCAGCAGGCCAATCTGCGCGAGATGCGGCGCGGCTGGCGCAGCGCGAACAGCCTGCCGGCGGCGCTCGTCGAGGCGCGCACGATCGCGCAGTCGCGCTGCGAGCAGGACTGGCGCGTGCAGCGCCCGGCCGAGGACTGGGCCGGCCACCTGCCGCTGCTGCGCGAGGTCGTGCGCCTCACGCGCGAGCAGGCGGCCTGCCTCGCCGAGGCCAAGGGCCTCGGCCTCTACGACGCGCTGCTCGACGAATACGAGCCCGGCATGCGCGCGGCCGAGATCGACCGCGTGTTCGGCGACCTGCGCGCCTGGCTGCCCGCGATGGTGCGCGAGGTCCAGGCGCGCCAGCGCCGCCGCCCGCTCGTCGAGCCGCGCGGGCCGTTCCCGAAGGCCGCGCAGCGCGCCTTGGGCCTCGACGCGATGCGCCTGCTGGGCTTCGACTTCGACGCCGGCCGGCTCGACGAGAGCCCCCATCCGTTCTGCGGCGGCGTGCCCGAGGACGTGCGCATGACGACGCGCTACGCCGAGGACGATTTCCTGACGGCGCTGATGGGCACGATCCACGAGACCGGCCACGGCCGCTACGAGCAGAACCTGCCGCGCGACTGGCTCGGCCAGCCGATCGCGCAAGCGCGCTCGATGGGCGTGCACGAGAGCCAGAGCCTGTCCTTCGAGATGCAGCTCGGCAGCCACCCGGGCTTCGCGGGCCGGCTCGCGCCCCTGCTCGCGCGCCATTTCGGCGCGCAGCCGGCCTTCGAGCCCGCGAACCTGCAGCGCCTGCTCACGCGCGTGCAGCCGGGGCTGATCCGGGTCGAGGCCGACGAGGTCAGCTACCCCTGCCACGTGATCCTGCGCTACGAGATCGAGCGCGCGCTCGTCGAGGGCGGCATCGAGTGCGAGGACATCCCCGCGCTGTGGGACGCGAAGATGCTGGAGCTGCTGGGCCTGGACACGCGCGGCAACTTCAAGGACGGCTGCATGCAGGACGTGCACTGGCCGGCCGGCCTGTTCGGCTACTTCCCCTGCTACACGCTCGGCGCGATGTACGCGGCGCAATGGTTCGCGGCGATGCGCCGCGCGCTGCCCGAGCTCGACACGCGCATCGCCGCGGGCGAGCTCGAGCCGGTGTTCGCGTGGCTCGACGCGCAGGTCTGGAGCCAGGGCAGCCGCTGGGAGACGCCCGAGCTCGTCCGGCGCGCGAGCGGCGAGGCGCTGAACCCCGCCTACTTCCGTGCCCACCTCGAGACGCGTTACCTGAGCTGACCGGCGCTCCGCGCTCAAGGCGCCGCGACGACGGCGTCGTGGGCGCGCTCGCCGGGCTGGGGCAGGCGCCCCAGCTGCACCTGGGCGAGCGCCGGGTACAGCGGCACCGCGAGCGAGCGCGAGATCAGGCTCGCGCCGAGCGCCGCGGCCATCAGCGACAACACCATCGCGTGGCCGTCGACCATCTCCATCACGATGATGAAGGCGGTCAGCGGCGCCTGCGTGACGGCCGCGAGAAAGCCGGTCATGCCCATCGCGATCAGCGGCGCCGCGGCGATGCCCTCGGGCAGGCCCGCGAGCAGCGCGAGGTCGGCGCCGAGGCCCGCGCCGATCGCGAGCGAGGGCGCGAACAGCCCGCCCGGCACGCCCGACCAGACCGCGAGCCAGGTCGCGACGAAGCGCAGGGTGACGTAGAGCAGCGGCACGTCGACATGGCCTTCGAGCAGGCGGCGCGTGTAGTCGTAGCCCGAGCCGAACGCGGCGCCGTGGCTGACGATGCCGACGCCGGCCGCCGCGAAGCCGCACAGGCCCGCGAACGCGACCGGGTGGCGCCGCCGCCATGCGCTCACGCGGTCGCTGCCGCCGACGATGCTCTGGTGCAGCAGGCGCGCGAACAGGCCCCCGGCGAGCCCGCTCACGAGCATCACGGCGAGCGCCGGCAGCAGGTAGTCGCGGCCCATGTGGGGCACGCGGATCACGCCGAAATAGGTCGCGTTGCCGAACACCGAGACGGCCATCAGGCCCGACAGCACGATCGCCGCGATGATCAGCCCGCTCGAGCGGTGCTCGATCTTGCGCGTGAGCTCCTCGATCGCGAACATCACGCCCGCGAGCGGCGCGTTGAACGCCGCCGCGATGCCGGCCGCGCCGCCCGCGACGAGCAGGCCCTGGTGGTTGATCGGCGAGCGCGCGGGCAGCCAGCGCCGCGCGTGCTGCATCACGCCGGCGGCGATCTGCACTGACGGCCCCTCGCGCCCGGTCGCGAGGCCCGCGAGCAGGCCCAGCGAGGTCAGCACCGCCTTCGCGAACGAGAGCGGCAGCGACACGAACAGCGCGCGCAGCCGCGCGGGCACGCTCGGCGAGATCGCGGCCATGACCTGCGGAATGCCCGAGCCGGCCGCGCCGGGCGCGTAGCGCCGCGTGACCCAGACGATCGCGGCCGTCAGCAGCGGCGTCCACAGCAGCGGCGCGAGCGGCTGCCAGGCCGTCAGGGCCGTGAAGCCCTGCAGCGCGTATTCGCTCAGGCGCGTGAAGCCGACGACGGCGAGCCCCGCGGCGACCGCGTAGGCGAGCACGACCGCGCGGCTCAGCCATTGGCGCCAGTCGGAAAACTCCTGCGAGACCTCGGCAAAGAAATCGGGCTGGTTCTGCGGATGGTTCATCGGGGCGGTGGCGGTAGGGCCGGCGGCTCAGCGCGAGCCGCCGATATCTTCGCAGGACGCGGCGAGCGGCGAGACGTCGTCGGGCGTCACGCGAAAGCGCAGCGTGAGGTTCCAGCGCCCGGGCCGGCGTGCGGCCGAGGACACGGCCGGCGCGTAGGCGAGCCGCGCCTCGCCGCGGCCGCGCGCGTCGAGGTCGGCGCCGATCTCGTACAGCGTCATGCCGGCCATGGTCTCGCGCGCGCACAGCGTGTTGCCGCGGATCACGAGGCTGGCGTCCCGGAGCAGCGCGGGCGCGCGCGGCACGAGGCGCTTGAACAGCGCGGAGTCGACCTCGCCGAGCAGGTGGACGGGTTCGGCCGTGCAGGCCGCCTCGGGCGAGCCGGCCGAGGCCAGGCGGACGACGTCGGCGATCGACGCGCCGGCCGCGCCGGCGACCGACCAGTACGCCTCGCCGTGCGGGTCGAGGCGCCAGCGCGCGGCGCCCGGCGCGCGCGCGAGGCCGTAGCGCAGGCGCCGGCACAGGCCGTCGGCCACATCGGGGCGCGTGTCGACCCAGCCCGTGTAGGCCCAGCCCGCGCCGGCGCGCTGCGCGTAGGCGCGCGCGCTGGCCGGGTCGAGCGCGAGCGCCGCGACGCCGTCGGCGAGCGCGGCGTCGAGCTCGCGCTGCTCGGCGGGGCTGAGCTCGCGCGCCACCGCTGGGTCTACCGGGTCGGGCGCGGCGTGGCCCGGCAGCGCCGCGAGCAGCCAGAGCGCGACGGCCGCAAGACCGGGAGCGAAGCGGGAAGGGGACGGCTTGATCATCGAAGCCCACAGTGTAGGCAGGCGCTGCGCTTATGCTCGCGGCTTGCGTTGAAGGATGTCGTCATGAAGAACCAGTTCATCGCCGCGCTGTTGGCCGCTGCCGCCGCGGCGGCCGGCGCCGCGCCGGGCCCGGCTGTCGAGGTCACCCAGGCCTGGGCCCGCTCGACCGTGCCGGGCCAGACCGCCTCGGGCGTGTTCGCCCACTTCAAGGCGCCCAGCGACATGCATCTTGTCGGCGCGAGCACGCCGGCCGCGGGCGTCGCGCAGATCCACGAGATGAAGATGGTCGGCGACGTGATGCAGATGCGCGAGATGCCGGGCGGCCTCGCGCTGCCGGCCGGCGCCGACGTCGCGCTCGGGCCCGGCGGCCAGCACATCATGCTGCTCGAGCTGCACCAGACGCTGAAGGTCGGCGCGAAGCTGCCGCTCGAGCTGCGCTTCGTCGACGCGAAGGGCCACGCGTCCAAGCTCGACATCGAGGTGCCGGTGCTCGCGCTGCCGCCTGCCGCTGCGGCCAAGTAGGGCGGGGCGCCGCACCGCCGATGGCCTGGCGCGCCCGGCTGCAGATCGACTATCGCCGCGACCCCGGCGGCCGCACGCTCGCGCACGACCGCTTCGAGGGGCCGCTGCGCGTGCTGCAAAGTCTCTACCCCGAGGGCCCCGCGGTCTGCCAGCACGTGATCGTCCACCCGCCCGGCGGCGTCGTCGGCGGCGACGAGCTCGACATCGCGCTGAACCTCGGCGCCGGCGCCCACGCGCTCGTGACCACGGCCGGCGCGACGCGCTTTTACCGCAGCGCCGGGCCGCAGGCCGCGCAGCGCCTGCACGCGCGCGTCGCCGCGGGCGCGCGACTCGAATGGCTGCCGCTCGAGGCGATCGCCTACGACGGCGCCGCGGCCGAGAACCGCCTCGTGTTCGAGCTCGAGGCGGGCGCCGAGGCGATCGCCTGGGACCTGCTGGCGCTGGGCCTGCCCGCGGCCGGACAGGCATTTGTACGCGGATGTTTCTCGCAATACCTCGAGCTGCCGGGGCGCTGGCTCGAGCGCGGCCGCCTGCGCGCCGACGACGCGCTGCTGCTCGACTCGCCGCTGGGCCTGGCCGGGCGGCGCGTGCTCGGCTGCCTGGTGTTCGCGGCCGGCGGCCCGCTCGCGCCCGCGCGCCGCACGGCGCTGCTCGACGCGGCGCGCGCGAGGCTCGCCGACCATCCGCTCGCCGCCACGGCCGGCGCGACGGCGCCCGAGCCCGGCGTCGTCGTGCTGCGCGGGCTCGCCGAGCGCGTCGAACCGCTGCTCGATCTGTTCAAGGCCGTCTGGGCCGACTGGCGCGCGCTCGCCTGGGAGCGCGCCGGCGTCGCCCCGCGTGTCTGGAGAACATAGGCATTCCGCCGGCCTTGATCGACGTATCGCGCGACGCGCGCTGACGCGATGATTCGCCCCGCGCTCCACATCGCAGCCCTACATCCGCAGCCGGCGCGGCTGTCACGGCGGTGTCCTGTGCCGGCCCCGGCTTCGTGCCGGGGCCACTTTTTTGGGCGCTCGAAAGCGTCGTTAAAGTCGGCTCCATGCAAAGCTATCTGCTCGACTGGGCCAATCTGCTGCTGCGCTGGCTCCACGTGATCACCGGCATCGCGTGGATCGGCGCGTCGTTCTACTTCGTGTGGCTCGACAACCACCTGGTCAGGCCGACGGCCGAGGCCCTGCGCGCGCGCGGCGTCGACGGCGAGCTCTGGGCCGTGCACGGCGGCGGCTTCTACAACCCGCAGAAGTACCTGGTCGCGCCGCCCGACCTGCCCGAGCACCTGCACTGGTTCTACTGGGAGAGCTACTGGACCTGGATGAGCGGCTTCGCGCTGTTCGTGCTGCTGTATCTGTGCAACGCGTCGAGCTTTCTGATCGACCCGCAGGTGTACGCGTGGAGCGGCCCGGCGCCCGCGATCGCGACGGCGCTCGCGTTCCTCGCGGGCGGCTGGGGCGTCTACGACCTGCTGTGCCGCGGGCTCGGCCAGTCGCGCGACGCGGCCACGGGCCGCACCGTGATCGGCCGCGACGGCCGCGTGCTCGCCCTGATGGCGCTGTTCGTCGGGTTCGCGGCCTGGGCGGCCTGCCAGCTGTTCGCCGGGCGCGCGGCCTTCCTGCTCGTCGGCGCGATGCTCGCGACCATGATGAGCGCGAACGTGCTGGTCTGGATCATTCCGGGCCAGAAGACCGTGATCGCCGACATGCGCGCCGGCCGGCCCGTCGACCCGCTGTACGGCCAGCGCGGCAAGCAGCGCAGCGTCCACAACACTTATTTCACGCTGCCGGTGCTGATCGCGATGCTCAGCAACCACTACGGCTGGCTCTACGGCCACGCGTGGAACTGGGCGCTGCTCGCGACGCTGATGCTCGCGGGCGCGCTCGTGCGGACCTTCTTCGTCAAGCGGCACAAGGGCGTGAATGCCTGGGGCCTGGTCGTCGCTGTTCTGGTGCTGCTCGCCGGCCTGGTCGTCGCGCTGCGCCCGCAGACGCCGGCCGCGAGCGACGCGCCGCCGCCGACCACGGCCGACGTCGCCGCCGTCGTCGCGCAGCGCTGCCTGCCGTGCCATAGCGCCGCGTTCGCGCAGAAGGACGTGCTCCTGCAGACGCCCGCGCTGATCGAGCAGCACGCGGCGCAGATCTACCAGCAGGTCGTGCTGCAGAAGACCATGCCGCTGAACAACGCCACGCAGATCACCGACGCCGAGCGCGCGCTGATCGGACGCTGGTTCGAGGCGCGCCAGCCGCATTGATCCAGCGCGGCCTATCATCGGCCGCATGAGCCTCGAACCCCGCAGCGTCCTGCGCGCGCTCTACGACGCCGCCGTCGCGCGCGCGCTGCCGGGCCGCATGCTCGCCGGCTACCTGCCGGCGCCGCCGGCGCAGGGCCGCACGCTCGTGCTCGGCGCGGGCAAGGCCGGCGCGTCGATGCTCGAGGCGCTCGAGGCCGCGTGGCCGGCCGACGCGCCGCTGTCCGGGCTGGTCGTCACGCGCTACGGCCATCGCCGGCCCGGCTGGGCCCCGCAGCGCGTCGAGCTCGTCGAGGCCGCCCACCCGGTGCCCGACGCGGCCGGCGCGCGCGCGGCCGCGCGCATGCTCGACCTCGCCAAGGGGCTGAGCGCGCAGGACCTCGTGATCGTGCTGATCTCGGGCGGCGGCTCGGCGCTGCTGGGCCTGCCCGCGCCGGGAATCGCGCTCGCCGACAAGCAGGCCGTGAACCGCGCGCTGCTCGCGAGCGGCGCGGCGATCGCCGAGATGAACTGCGTGCGCAAACACCTGTCGGCGATCAAGGGCGGGCGTCTCGCCGCGGCCTGCGCGCCCGCGCGCGTCGTCACGCTGCTGATCAGCGACGTGCCCGGCGACGACCCGGCCGTGATCGCCTCGGGCCCGACCGTCGCCGACCCGACGAGCTGCGCCGACGCGCTCGAGATCCTGCGCCGCCACGCGATCGAGCTGCCGCCGGCGGCGCGCCGGGGCCTCGAGTCCGGCGCGTTCGAGACCGTCAAGCCCGGCGATGCGCGCCTCGCGAAGGCGCGCGCGCAGGTCATCGCGACGCCGCAGCAAAGCCTCGAGGCCGCCGCCGCGGCGGCGCGCGCGCTGGGCCTCGACGCGCATATCCTGTCCGACGCGATCGAAGGCGAGTCGCATGGGGTCGGCGGCGTCCACGCCGCGCTCGCGCGCCAGGTCGCGCGCCGCGGCCAGCCGTTCGCGCGGCCCTGCGCGATCCTGTCGGGCGGCGAGACCACGGTGACCGTGCGCAACCGCGCGGGCCGCGGCGGCCGCGCGGGCGAGTTCCTGCTCGGCTGCGCCCTGGGCCTGCAGGGCGAGCCCGGCGTCTGGGCGCTCGCCGCCGATACCGACGGCATCGACGGCGTGCAGGACAACGCGGGCGCCATCGTCACCCCCGACACCCTCGCGCGCGCCGCGGCGCAGGGGGCGTCGGCCGCGCGCGCGCTCGAGGCCAACAGCGCCTACGACTTCTTCGCGGCGCTCGGCGACCTCGTGGTGACGGGCCCGACGCTGACCAACGTAAACGATTTCCGGGTCTTGTTGGTCCTCTGATCGCACAGCTCGGGGACGGCGCGGCCGCGGCGTTGACGCCGCGCAAGCGGGGCGCCGGGGCGCTCGGCAACACTGCTGCGATGCCGACTCGACTGCTGGATCCCTTGGCCGCGGCGCCGCCGCCGCGCTTGCCGATCGACTGGGCGACCCTGCTCGACCCGGCCCCGCCGCGCGCGCTCGCCGCCGCGCTCGACCGCATCGCCGCGCAGCGCGTCGTCGAGCCGGGCCAGTCGATCTTCGCGCGCGGCCAGCCCGCGCGCGACCTCGTCGCAGTGCTCGCGGGCACGGTCGCGCTCGGTCGCCGCGGCGGCGACGGCCGGCTCGCGCTGCAGCGGCGCGTCGCCGCGCGCGAATGGCTGGACCTCGGCAGCGCCTGGCTCGGCGACGCGCACGGCGAGGACGCGGTCGCGCTCGGTCGCGTGCGCGTGCTCGAGCTGCCGGCGCGCGGCCTGCGCGCGCTGCTGCCCGACCAGCCGGGCCTCGCCGAGGCGCTGCTCGCCGCGCTCGCGCGCGAGGCGCGCGTGCTCGCCGACCTCGGCCACGACCTGATGCACAAGGACGCCGGCCGGCGCGTCGCGGACTGGCTGCTCGAGCGCTGCCTGCCGGCCGGCCAGGACCTGCTCGTGCCCCTGCACGAGCGCAAGCGCGACATCGCCGCCGAGCTCGCGGTCGCGCCCGAGACGCTGTCGCGCTGCCTGCGCCAGCTGCGCGAGCAGGGCCTGATCGCGGTCGAGGGCTACCGCATCACGGTGCTCGACCTGCAGGGGCTCAAGGCGCTCGCGCGCGAGGCGCCGGGCGACTGAGGCCCTAACCCGGCTGCGCCGCGACCGGTGCGTCCACCGCGGCGCCCGCCGTCCCCGCCGCGACCTGCACCGCGTGCAGCGCGTCGAGCACCGCCTCGGGCGTCGCCGGCGCGCGCAGCTGCGGGTCGCAGCCGGCTGGCGCGGCCGCGGCGACCGCGTCCTTGAGCGCGAGCAGCACCGCGAACGCGAGCAGCAGCGGCGGCTCGCCGACGGCCTTCGAGCGCCCGACCGTGTCGGCCGCGTTCGCCGCGTCGAACAGCGCGACGTTCAGGCGCGGCGGGCAGTCGTTCGCGGTCGGGATCTTGTAGGTGCTCGGCGCGTGCGTGAGCAGCTTGCCGCTGCGCGGGTGCCAGACGAGTTCTTCGGTCGTCAGCCAGCCCATGCCCTGGACGAAGCCGCCCTCGACCTGGCCGATGTCGATCGCCGGGTTCAGCGACGCGCCCGCGTCGTGCAGCAGGTCGGCGCGCAAGGTGCGGCTCTCGCCGGTCAGCGTGTCGACGACGACCTCGGCGACGGCCGCGCCGTAGGCGAAGTAGAAGAACGGCCGGCCCTGCAGCTTCTCGCGGTCCCAGGACAGGCCCGGCGTCGCGTAGAAGCCGTCGCTCCAGAGCTGGACGCGCTCCATATAGGCCTTTCCGACGAGCGCGTCGAAGGCCATGCTGCTGATGCCGCTGTGCACGCGCGAATCGGCAAAACGGATGTCCTCGGCGCGGCCGCCGAGCAGGCGTGCGGCGAGCTCGGCGAGGCGCGCGCGGATCGTCAGCGCGGCGTTCTCGGCCGCGCGGCCGTTGAGATCGCTGCCGGTCGACGCGGCCGTCGCCGAGGTGTTCGCGACGCGCTGCGTGTCGGTCGCGGTCGAGCGCACGCGCGCGAGCGGCAGGCCCAGCGTTAGTGCGACGACCTGGGCGACCTTGGTGTTCAGGCCCTGGCCCATCTCGGTGCCGCCGTGGTTCACGAGCACGCTGCCGTCGGTGTAGACATGGACGAGCGCGCCGGCCTGGTTCAGGTGCTTGACGTTGAACGAGATGCCGAACTTGACCGGCGTGAACGCGAGGCCCTTCTTGAGCACCGGGCTCGTCGCGTTGAACGCGGCGACGGCCGCGCGGCGCTCGGCGTAGGCGCTGCTGTCGCGCAGGCGCGCCGTGATCGCCGGCAGCAGGTTCTGCTCGACCGCCTGGCCGTAGGGCGTGAGGTCGCGGCCCGGCGCGTAGTAGTTGCGTTCGCGCACGACGAGCGGGTCGACGCCGAGCCGGCGCGCGACCGCGTCGAGGATCATCTCGATCGCGAGTGCGCCCTGCGGCCCGCCGAAGCCGCGGAACGCGGTATTGCTCTGCGTGTCGGTGCGCGCGCAATAGCCGTTCAGCGCGACGTCGGGCAGCCAGTAGGCGTTGTCGAAGTGGCACAGCGCGCGCGTCATGACGGGCGCCGACAGGTCGGCCGAATGACCGCAGTTCGCGATCAGGTCGGCCGTCACGCCGAGGAGTCGGCCGCCCTCGTCGTAGCCGACGTCCCAGCGGTAGTGG
The DNA here is from genome assembly GCA_019232985.1 of Roseateles sp. The sequence goes on from JAFAMW010000043.1 coordinate 29,226, forward strand.
AAGCCGTGGCGCCGGCCCGTGACGAGGAAGTCGTCGTCGCGGTCGACGCGCAGCTTGACGGGCCGGCGCAGCCGGACGGCGGCGAGCGCCGCGACGCAGCAGAACAGCGCCGACTGCGACTCCTTGCCGCCGAAGCCGCCGCCCATGCGCTGGCACAGCACCTGGACCTGGTTCGCCTGCCAGCCGAGCATGTGCGCGACGAGCTGCTGCATCTCGCTCGGGTGCTGGGTCGAACAGTGGACGACGAGGCCCTGCGCTTCCTGCGGCAGCGCGTAGGAGACCTGGCCCTCGAGGTAGAACTGCTCCTGCCCGCCGAGCCGCCACTCGCCCTGCAGCCGCAGCGGCGCGCGCTTGAGCGCGGCGGCCGCGTCGCCGCGCGCGAGCCGCATCGGCGGCACGACGTAGCGCTTGAGCGCATGGGCCTCGAGCGCGTCGAGCACGGCCGCGTCGGCCTCGCAGCGGATCACCTCGGCGCTGAGCGCGGCCGCGCGGCGCGCGAGCTCGCGTTCGGTCGCGATCACGGCGTAGACCGGCTGGCCGAGGTAGCGCAGCTCGTCGGCCGCGAGGATCGGGTCGTCGTGGACCAGCGGCCCGCAGTTGTTCGCGGCCGGGATGTCGGCGGCCGTGAACACCGCGACGACGCCGGGCTGGGCGCGCAGGCGCTCGAGGTCGACGCCGAGCAGGCGGCCATGGGCGATCGGCGCCAGGCCCAGCGCGCAGTGCAGCGTGCCCTGGAGCTCGGCGATGTCGTCGCAATACGTGGCCTCGCCGCTCACGTGCAGCGCCGCGGATTCGTGCGGGGCGCTCTTCGTATTCATGCCTCAAGCTCCCACACGCTGAGCGCCGCGGCTGGCAGCGGCGCGACCTCGCGCGTGCGCAGCCAGTGGCGCTCGAGCAGCGCGCGCACGACGCGCTGGCGGTAGGCGCTGCTCGCGCGCAGGTCGGTCAGCGGCTTGAAGTCCGCGTCGAGCGCGGCCTGCGCCGCGTGCAGCGCCCTCAGGTCCCAGGGCTGGCCGCGCAGCGCGGCCTCGGCCTGGGCCGCGCGCTTGACGATGCCGGCCATGCCGCCGAACACGAGCCGCGCGTCGACGATGCGGCCGGCCGCGACGCGCGTCGCGAACACGCCGCAGACGGCCGAGATGTCGGAGTCGAAGCGCTTGCTGATCTTGTGCGCCGTGAGATGCAGGCCCGGCGGCGCGGGCGGCACCTCGATCGCCTCGACGAACTCGCCGGGCTGCAGCGCGTTCTTCATGTAGTCGAGGTAGAAGTCTTCGAGCGCGACGACGCGGCGCTGCGCGCCGCGGCGCAGCAGCAGCGCGGCGCCGAGCGCGATCAGCGCGGGCGCGCCGTCGCCGATCGGCGAGCCGTTCGCGACGTTGCCGCCCAGGGTGCCCGCGTGGCGCACCGGCGGCGACGCGAAGCGGCGCCAGAGCTCGGTCAGCTCGGGGTGGCGAGCGCTCAGCGCGGCCCAGGCGTCCTCGAGCGACGCGGCCGCGCCGATCAGCAGGCCGCCGTCGGGCAGGGTCTCGATGCGGCGCAGCGCGGCGACGCGGCCCGTGTAGATCAGCGCGGGCAGCGCGCGGAACTGCTTGTTGACCCACAGGGCGATGTCGGTGCCGCCCGCGAGCAGCCGCGCGTCGGGGTGACGCTCGCGCAGCGCCGCGAGCTCGTCGAGCGTGCGCGGCGCGTAGAAGACGCTGCCGTCGGCGTCGGCATAGGCGAGCGGCGCGTCGTGGCCGAGCTCGGCGAGCGCGGCCGCGATCGGTGCACGGTCGACGCGCTGCGCGGGCCGCTCGTACATGCGCTGGCCCGCGTCGAGGATCGGCCGGTAGCCGGTGCAGCGGCACAGGTTGCCGCTCAGCGCGTCGGCGAGCGCCGCGCGCGACGGCGCCTCGACGTGGTTTTCGTAGACGGCCTGCAGCGTGCAGACGAAGCCCGGCGTGCAGAAGCCGCATTGCGAGCCGTGGCAGTCGACGAGCGCCTGCTGCACGGGGTTCAGCGCGTCGGACGCGCCGAGGTCCTCGACGGTCAGCAGCGCGCGGCCGTCGAGCGCGGGCAGAAACAGCGTGCACGCGTTGACGTTGCGCAGCTGCAGCGCGCCGTCGACGAGCTCGCCGACGAGCACCGTGCACGCGCCGCAGTCGCCCTCGGCGCAGCCCTCCTTGGTGCCCGTACAGTGCGCGTCCTCGCGCAGCCATTGCAGCACGGTGCCGGTGGTGCGCGGCCCCTGGACGGCCTGGATCGCGCCGCGGTGAAAGAAACGTATCGGTCGGGAGTCCATCGCAGGGATATAACACAGCCTATGTCCGACCCCAACAACTCATCCACACATTCGCGTATCGCGCTGCGCGGCGATCTGCTCGACTTCGGCGGCGCCCCGGCCTGGGGCGCGACCGAGGACGCCGCCGTGCGCCTGCGGCCCGGTCATTGGCTGCTGATCGAGAACGGCCGCATCCACGCGGTGCAGGCCGAGGATCCGGGGCCCGGCTGGGCGCGCGAGGACTTCGGCGACCGCCTGATCCTGCCGGGCTTCGTCGACACCCATGTTCACGCGCCGCAGCTCGACGTCATCGCGTCCTACGGCAGCGAGTTGCTCGACTGGCTCGAGCGCTACACCTTCCCGGCCGAGTGCCGCTACGCCGACCCGGCCGTCGCGCGCGCGGGCGCCGCGCGCTTCCTCGACGCGCTGCTCGACCATGGCACGACGGCCGCCGTCGTGTTCCCGACCGTCCACAAGGTTTCGGCCGAGGCGCTGTTCGAGGCCGCGCGCGCGCGCGGCATGCGCCTGATCGCCGGCAAGGTGCTGATGGACCGCAACGCGCGGGACGGCCTGCGCGACGACGTGGCCGGCGCCGAGCGCGACTGCGTCGACCTGATCGACCGCTTCCACGGCGTCGACCGGCTCGCCTACGCGGTCACCGTGCGCTTCGCGCCGACGAGCACGCCGGCCCAGCTCGCCATGGCCGGCAGCCTGTGCCGCGCCGACCCGAGCCTCTACATGCAGACCCATGTCGCCGAGAACCGCGCCGAGGTCGACTGGGTCGCCCGGCTGTTTCCGCAGGCGCGCAGCTACCTCGACGTCTACGCGGCGGCCGGCCTGATCCACGCGCGCAGCGTGCTCGCCCACGGCATCTGGCTCGACGACGCCGACCGCCGCCTGCTGCGCGAGGCCGGCGCCCAGATCGCGCATTGCCCGTCGAGCAATCTGTTCCTCGGCAGCGGGCTGTTCGACTGGCCCGGGGCGCGCGAGGGCCGCATCAGCCTGGCCAGCGACGTCGGCGGCGGCACGAGCCTGTCGATGCTGCGCAACGCCCAGGACGCGTACAAGATCCAGGCGCTGCGCGGCGCGCGCCTGACCGCCTGGGTCGCGCTGCACGCGGCGACGCGCGGCGCGGCCGAGGCGCTCGGCCTCGACAAGGAGATAGGCTCCTTCGACGCCGGCTGCGTCGCCGACGTCTGCGTCTGGGACCGCGCGCAGGGGGCGGTCGCGGCGACGCGCGACGCGCTCGCCGCGGCGTCCGGCGACGCCCACGAGCGCGTGTTCGCCTGGGCCACGCTCGCCGACGAGCGCAACCTCCATGCAGCCTATGTCGCCGGGCGTGCGGTTCGTCGCAATCCACGCGCGGCGGCACAGGCCGGCGCCTAGAGTCCGGCCATCACAACAACGAGGGTCGCGATCATGTTCACCTTCCTGCTCTGGTGCGTGCTGTTCGTGCTGTGCTGGCCGCTCGCCATCGTGGCGCTGTTCCTCTGGCCGATCGTCTGGCTGGTCTGCCTGCCGTTCCGCCTGATCGGCATCAGCGTCGAGGCCGTGTTCGCGCTGCTGCGCGCGGTGCTGACGCTGCCCGCGCGCATCCTCGGCATGCGCTGAAGCCGTCTTGCGCTTGGCCGGGGGCGGCCAATAATCGGAGCATTGCTGCCCGACCCGACCGCCCCGCATGCCCGCGCCGAAACCCTCGCACGCCGAGATCGAACTCCGCAACCGCTGCCGCCGCTGGCTCGGCGGCCATGTGCCCGCGCGCTCGATGCGCGAGTCGCTGCAGGCGCTGATCGAGCTGCCCGAGGCCGCGGCGCCGGCCGACGTCTACGGCGACGGCGCGGTGCTCCAGGCCTTCGAGGCCGAGGGCGCGGCGCTGCTCGGCAAGCCCGCGGCGACCTTCTTCCACAAGGGCGTCGCGGCCCAGCTCGCGGCGCTGCGCCTGTGGTGCGGCGACGGCACGGGCCCGGTCGTCGTGCACCCGCAAAGCCATATCGCGATCGACGAGGACGACGCGTTCGAGCGCCTGATGGGCCTGCGCGGGCTGCGCGTCGGCGCGCCCGACACGCCGCTGACGGTCGCCGACCTCGAGGCGCTCGCCGAGACGCCCGCGCTCGTCGTCGTCGAGCTGCCGCTGCGGCGCGGCGGCTTCCGGCTGCCGGACTGGGACGCGCTCGTCGCGATCGGCGCCTGGTGCCGCGCGAACGGCGTCAAGCTGCACTTCGACGGCGCGCGCCTGTGGGAGTCGGCGCCGCATTACGGCCGCACGCTCGCCGAGATCGCGACGCTCGCCGACTCGGTCTACGTATCCTTCTACAAAGGCCTCGGCGGCCTCGCGGGCAGCCTGCTCGCCGGGCCGGCCGACTTCGTCGACGCGCTCGCGCCGTGGAAGGCGCGGCTCGCCGGCAATGTCTACACGCTGCACCCGTTCGTGCTCAGCGCGATCGGCGGCCTGCGCGAGCGCCTGCCGCGCATGGCCGGCTACCGCGAGCGCGCGCGCGCGCTCGGCGCGGCGCTCGCGGCCGAGCCCGGCTGGCGCGTCGCGCCCGAGCCGCCGCACATGAACTCGTTCCAGCTCCACCTGCCGGCCGACCCCGCGCGCCTGCGCGAGGCGATGCTCGCGGTCGCGCGCGACGAGGGCTTCTGGCTCGGCGCCCGCACGGTCGCGTCGCAGGTGCTCGCGGGCGGCGCGATGGTCGAGATCGCGATCGGCGACGCGGCCGCGGGCTGGACCGACGCCGAGGCCGTGGCGGCCTGGCGCAGCGCGCTCGCGCGGGCGCGCTGCGGCCGGGCGCAGGGCCTGTCAATGAAAGCGCCGCCATGACCTCGCGCGAACGCGACGAACTGCTGCAGTTGCTGCACCACCGCTTCGAGCGCCACCCGGCGCGGCACCGCGGCATCGCCTGGTCCGAGGTGCTCGCGCGCATCGACGGCGGCCACGCGGCGCTCGAGACCCTGCACCGCATGGAGCACAGCGGCGGCGAGCCCGACGTGATCGGGCGCGAGGGCGGTCGCGTCGTCTTCTGCGACTGCTCGGCCGAGAGCCCGATGGGCCGCCGCAGCCTGTGCTACGACCTCGCGGCGCTCGAGGCGCGCAAGGAAAACAAGCCCGGCGGCAGCGCCGTCGAGGCCGCCGCGGCGCTCGGCGTCGAACTGCTCGACGAGGCGCAGTACCGCGCGCTGCAGGCGCTCGGCGAATTCGACCTCAAGACCTCGAGCTGGCTCGCGACGCCGGCCGAGTTGCGCACGCTCGGCGGCGCGCTGTTCGGCGACCGCCGCTACGGCCGCGTGTTCGTGTATCACAACGGCGCGCCGTCGTACTACGCGGCGCGCGGCTTCCGCGGCCTGCTGCGGGTGTAAGCCACGCCGTCTCTCGAAAGGAAAGCAACTCCATGCAGATATCCTCGATCCCGTTCGGCACGACCGACTGGTCCGCCGTCGAGCCGACCGAACACCGCGGCGAGCGCGGTCTCGCGCTGTGGCGCACCCGGGTCTTCGGCGATATCCGCGTGCGCATGGTCGAGTACACCCCGGGCTACCTCGCCGACCATTGGTGCAGCAAGGGCCATATCCTGCTGTGCCTCGACGGCGAGCTGCACACCGAGCTCGCCGACGGCCGCGTGTTCACGCTGCGCGCGGGCATGAGCTATCAGGTCGCCGACCTCGCCGAGCCGCACCGTTCCTACACCGAGTGCGGCGCGCGGCTGTTCATCGTCGACTGAGCGCGAACGCCGGCGCTCAGCTCTTGATCTCGAGCCGCAGCGTCCAGGTCGTGAAGCTGCGCCCGCCCGCGTTGCTCGTCACGACGGCCTGCGGCGTCGTGATGATGCTGCCGGTCGCGTAGTCGAGCGGCGCGAGGTTGTTCGCCGACACGCGCAGCGCGACGGCCGGGTTGAAGGTCCACAGGCCGTAGGCGTCGTAGACGCGCTTCTTGCTGTTCGTCGCGATCTGGATGTCGGTCTGCTGGATCGTCTGCGCCGGCGTGTAGTTGACGTTGCCGCCGAAGCTCAGCGGCAGCGAGCGCAGGCGGTAGTCGAAGCCGAGGTTGCCGACGCCGCGCGGCTGGTTGTCGAGCGTCGCGTGCGGACCCTTGATGCCGTCGACACGCGAGTGGAACAGGCTCAGGTTGCTGCGCAGGTCGATCGGCGGCGCGTCGTCCCAGTACTGGTCGAGGCGGAACTTGGCCTCGAGTTCGACGCCGGCCGTCGTCGCGACGCCGATGTTCTGCGGCTGCGCGACCCAGCGCGGCACGCTCGCCCAGGCGACGTTCTCGAGCGTCGTCACGGTGCGGATCAGGTTGTCGATATGGCGGTAGAACAGGTTGGCGCTGAGCACGCCGCCGAGCGACGGGTAGTCCTCGTAGGCGAGCTCGACGCCGCGCGCAATCTCGGGCTTGAGCGCCGGGTTGCCCGTCTGGTCGGGCGCGTTGACGACGTTCGCGCCGCACAGCCCGGTGTCCGGGCAGGGGTAGAGCGGGTTGATGCCGGGCAGCGCGACGAGGCTTTGCAGCGGCGGGCTGCGGTAGCTGCGCGTGAGGCTCGCGCGCAGCTGGTCGCGGCTTTTCGGGTCGAACTTCCAGAGCGCGTGCAGCAGCGGCGTCCAGACCATCGAGCGGTTGTCGACGTCGTAGCTGCTCGCCGCGCTGCGCGTCGTGATGCCCTCGCCGCGCAGGCCGGCGTAGAACGCCCATTGCTTGCCGACCGTCCATTCGTCCTGCGCGTACAACGCCGTGCGCAGCGCGGTCGCGTCGACGTTGTCGCCGAAGCTCGCGAGCTGCGGGCGCGGCAGGCCGTCCTGCAGCGTCACGTGGGTCTGGTCGAGGCGCTGGCCCTCGGCCTCGACGCCGGCGACGAGGTCGTGGTCGTCGCCGAGCCTGTGCGAGTACTTGCCCGTGAAGTTCCACGAATCGTGGGTGCTGGCTATCGTGTCGTCCTGGGTGCGCGAGAGCGCGTCGTCGAGGAATTCCTCGCGGAACGCGTGGCTGTGCGAGCCCATCCAGCCACCGCCGAGGTGCAGCTCGAGCTTGCTGTCCTCGTCGAAGCGGTGCTGCCACTGCCCCATCAGCCGCGCCATCGCGCTGTGCTGCCTGGTCGCCGTCGTCGCGTGGTCAAAGCCCAGGCAGTGGATCTCGCTCGCCGGATCGTCCGAGCACAGGGTCTGGGACTGGTCGTAGACATTCGCGGAGCTGCCCGCGTTGAGCGCGACGAAGGGCTGGAAGCTCAGCGAGTCGTCCTTGGTGGGCTTGAGCTGGACGCGGCCGGTCACGTGCAGGCCGGAGCTCGCCGCGTCGTTGTGGCCCTCGTTCGTGACGACGCCGTTCTGGCCGGTCGCGAGCACGTTCGTGACGGCCGTCGACGCGACGTCGTCGTTGTGCTCGTTGCGCATCGCGTTGACGGTCAGGTTGTACGCGCCGCCATGGTCGTCGAGCTTGTCGTTGCGCGTCCAGCTCGCGCTCGGGCGCCGGCTGCCATGTTCCTGGCTCTCGATCAGGCGCCATTCGTTCATGCGCTTTTGCAGCGCCTCGCGCAGCACGATGTTGATCGTGCCGGCGACTGCGCGCGCGCCGTACTCGGCCGTCGGCGCGCGCAGGATCTCGATGCGCTCGACCTGGTCGGGCGGGATCTGGTCGATCGAGAAGCCCGGCGGCATGCGTTCGCCGTTGACGAGCACCTGGGTGTAGCCGTTGCCCATGCCGCGCATGCGGATGTCGCCGCCGCGGCCCGGGCGGCCGCCGGTCGTGATGCCGGGCAGGCGCTTGAGCGTCTCGCCGATCGTCGTGTCGCCGTAGCGCTCGATCTCCTCGCGGCCGACGATGATCTTCGCGGCCGTCGACGCGCGCCGCGCGGCGTCGTCGCTCATGCGCTCGACGTAGACCTTGTCGAGCCGCGCGTCGGGCTTGCTGCCGCCGTCGTCGGTGGACTTGTCGCTGGCCGGCCTGGCCGGCGGCGCGGCCTTGTCAGGCGTCTTGGCCGGCGGCAGGGTCGTGTCGTCCTGCGGCGGCGTGGTGTCGGCCAGCGCGCTCGCGCAGACGCACAGCGCGGCGATCAGCGTCGGGGCCAGGACGGACCACAGCGGGGCGGTGGTGCGACCGGACGCACCGAAGGAACGTGAGGCAGGTGGCTTCATGATGCGGCGCGCAGCGTCGCACAGGCCGTGTGCCGGAATGTGTCGTTTTAAATTCTTTACTGCCGCTTCACGCGGCGCCCGGCACCGGACGGCTCACGCGGCGGATCGCGAGCGCCATCAGCGCGGCGACGAGGCAGGCCGCACCGGCCGTGTACAGCGCCGGCGCGTAGCTGAGCAGCCAGCCGCGCGACACGCCCGCACCCCAGGCCGCCGCGGCCGCGCCGATCTGATGCGCGGCGAAGACCCAGCCGAACACGAGGCCGACGCGCTCGCGCCCGAAATGCTCGGCCGCGAGGCGCACCGTCGGCGGCACGGTCGCGATCCAGTCGAGTCCGTAGAACACGGCAAACAGCGACAGGCCGTAGAACGAAAGGTCGGTGAACGGCAGATAGAGCAGCGACAGGCCGCGCAGGCCGTAATACCAGAATAGCAGCCAGCGATTGTCGAAGCGGTCGGACAGCCAGCCCGAACCGATGGTGCCGAAGAAATCGAAAATGCCCATCATGGCGAGCACGCTCGCCGCCGTCACCGCCGGCAGGCCGTAGTCGTGGCACAGCGTGACGAAGTGGGTCTGAATGAGCCCATTGGTGCTGCAGCCGCAGACGAAGAACGTGCCGAACAGGATCCAGAACACCGGCACGCGCGCCACATCCTTTAGAAGAACCAGCGGAGAGGCCAACAGCGACAGCAGCCCCGTGCCGGCGGCGGGTGGCGGCGTCACCGCGGTTTCGCCATAGACCGGCAGGCCGAGATCGCTCGGCCGGTCGCGCATGAACAACAGCGCAATGGCACCGGCAAGCGCCAGCAT
>JAFAMW010000067.1 GCA_019232985.1 Roseateles sp.
TAATCCGCCCCAATCTTTCAGGGGATGGGCATGCGATTTCGAAGCCAGCCAAAAGCTGCACACGGTCTCTCATTTCTTCTGGCCACGCTGCTGCTCACAAGCGCGGCGGCAGCGCAGGCTGCACCGGAGCTCAAGGCCTGCCGCATCGCCGGCATCGAGACGGAGGTGCAGTGCGGCAGCGTGAAGCGCCCCCTCGATCCGGCCAAACCTGAGGGCACGCAGATCGAGGTGCAGTACGTCGTGGTGCCCGCCATGGCGCGCAACAAGCTGCCCGACCCGGTACTCTTCATCGCCGGCGGCCCGGGCCAGAGCGCCATCGACATCGCCGGCGCCGTGATGGGCCGGCTCAACCGACTGAACAACCGGCGCGATCTCGTCTTCGTCGACCAGCGCGGCACCGGCCGCTCCGCGCCGCTGCAATGCGCCGACGAGGACCGCAAGAGCCTCTCCGGCAGCATGGGCCGCGACAGCCAGTTCGAGGCCCTCGATCAATGTCGCAAGACGCTGCAGGCCCTGCCCTACGGCGACCTGCGCCAGTTCACCACCACCATCGCCATGCAGGACATGGACGCCGTGCGCGAGCAGCTCGGCGCCGCGCAGTGGAACGTGATCGGCGGCAGCTACGGCACGCGCGCCGCGCTGGAATACCTGCGCCAGTTCCCCACGCACGTGCGCCGCACCGTGATCGACGGCGTGGCGCCGCCGGACATGGTCCTGCCCGAGAGTTTCTCGGCAGACAACCACGAGGCGCTGGAGGCCGTGTTCAAGGCTTGCGATGACAACAAGGCCTGCGCCGCGCGCTTCCCGAAGCTGCGCGAGGAATGGGCCGCGCTGCTGGCCTCGATGCCGCGCGCGGTGCAGCTCAACCATCCGGTCACCGGCGAGCTCGAGCAGGTCACGCTCAGCCGCTACGCGCTGCTGAGCCTGGTGCGAAGCCCGCTCTACGGCCCGGCTGGCGCAGCGATGCTGCCCGCTGCGATCCACGAGGCCTCGCAGGGCCGCTTCGGCCCCCTGATGGCGATCGGCTCCAGCATCGGCGGCTCGTCCAAGAAGATGCGTCTGGCCGAAGGCATGCACTTCTCGGTGGTCTGCGCCGAGGACGTGCAACACATGGGCAAGCTGCCCGCCTCGGGCGATTTCGGTAACAGCTTCGCCGAGGTCTACGAGCACATCTGCAAGACCTGGCCGCGCGGCACCGTGCCCGAGGCCTTCTACACCGTGCCGCCGACCAGCACGCCCGTGCTGCTGATGAGCGGCGGCGCCGACCCGGTCACGCCGCCGCGCCACGCGGCGCGCGTCGCCGCCGCGCTCGGGCCGCTCGCCCAGCCTGTCGTCGTGCCGCAGTCGGGCCATGGCGTGATGGGCATCGCGTGCATGAGCGACGTGCTCTACCGCTTCGTCGACGCGGCCGACGCCGCCCGCGCCCGGCCCGTCGACGCGGCCTGCGCGACCGCGATCCCGCGCCCGCCCGCCTACCTGCCGCCGCGCGTCGCCGGCGACGCTGGAGACAACACCCGATGATCCGCCTCGACCAGATCAGCAAGCGCTTCGTCGCGCGCACGGCCGGCGCCGCGAAGCAGAAGAACCCGTTCAGGCGCGCGGCCAAACAGACGGTCCAGGCCGTCGACGGCCTGAGCCTCGACGCGCCCGACGGCCGCATCACCGGCCTGCTCGGCCCGAACGGCGCGGGCAAGACGACCTCGCTGCGCATGCTCGCGGGCCTGCTGCCGCCCGACCAGGGCCGCATCGGCGTCGACGGCATCGACGCCGTCGCGCAGCCGCGCGAGGCGCTCGCGCGCATGGGCATTCTCGGCGACGCCCATGGCCTGTACCCGCGCCTGTCGGCGCGGGAGAACATCGTCTACTACGGCCGCCTGCAGGGCATGGATGCCGACGCCGCGGCCGCGCGCGCCGACGAGCTCGCGCGCCTGCTCGACATGCGCGCCCTGCTCGACCGCCGCACCGAAGGCTTCAGCCAGGGCGAGCGCATGAAGACCGCGCTCGCGCGCGCGCTCGTCCACGACCCCGCGAACATCGTGCTCGACGAGCCGACCAACGGCCTCGACGTGCTCGCGACGCGCGGCCTGCGCGAGGCGCTACGCCACCTGCGCTCGCCGGCCGGCGGCGCCAAGTGCATCGTGTTCTCGACCCACATCATGCAGGAGGTCGAGCAGCTGTGCGACCGCGTGACCGTCGTCGCCGGCGGCCGCCGCGTCGCCGAGGGCACGGTCGACGAGCTGCTCGCCCAGGCCGGCTGCACGCGCTTCGAGGACGCGTTCGTCGCCCTCGCCTACGGCGCCCCTACCCGCAACGGAGACGCATGATGCTGAAGATTTTTGCGATCGTCCTCGGCAAGGAGCTGCGCGACGCGCTGCGCGACCGGCGCACGCTCGCGCGCCTGCTGATCCCGGCCGTGATCATGGGCCCGCTGATGCTGATGGTGATCTCCAACCTCGTGTCCTCGCTCGAGGCGCAGGCCGAGCAGCGCGAGGTCATGGCCGTCGGCATCGACAACGCGCCGACGCTGCGCAACTACCTCGAGCGCCAGACCTACAAGATCAAGACCGCGCCGGCCGACTACGAGGAGCAGCTGCGCAAGAGCCGGCTCAACGAGCCGGTGCTCGTCGTCGGCCAGGATTTCGAGAAGGCGCTCGCCGACGGCGACCGGCCCAAGCTCGAGATCGTCAGCGACAGCGCGAACCAGCGCGCGAGCGTCGGCGTGCGCACGCTGAACAAGCTCGTCGAGGGCTTCGCGCAGGAGCGCGGCGGGCTCGCGCTGATGCTGCGCGGCGTGCCCACGGGGCTGCTGCAGCCGGTCGAGGTGCACGAGCGCGACCTCGCGAGCGCGCAGGCGCGCGCGTCGCAGATCACCGGCATGATCCCGATGTTCATCATCATGGCCGTGCTCTACGGCGCGCTGACGGCCGCGCTCGACAGCACGGCCGGCGAGCGCGAGCGCGGCTCGCTCGAACCGCTCCTGATGAACCCGGTGCCGCATTTCGCGCTGGTGCTCGGCAAATGGGGCGCCGTGGCCCTGCTCGGCATGGCCGTCGCGGTGCTCGCCAACCTCGGCTACGTGCCCGCCCAGGACCTGATCCACAACGAGACGCTGCAGGCGATGTTCCGCTTCGGCCCGGCCGAGGCGCTGCGCTTCCTGCTGCTGCAGCTGCCGCTCGCGGCCGGGCTGTCGGCGCTGCTGATGGCCGTCGCGATCCGCTCCAAGACCTACAAGGAGGCGCAGGCCGGCAGCGCGCTGGTCATCACGGGCATCAGCCTCGCGCCGATGGTCGCGATCATGAACCCGGGCGCCGAGCCGTTCTGGTACTACCTGGTGCCGGGCCTCGGCCAGTACACGCTGATGATGCAGGTCCTCAAGGGCCAGGCGCTGCAGTTCGCGCCGGTGGCGACGACGGTGGCCGGCGGCATCGTGCTGATGATCGCGGGCCTCGCCTTCGTCGCGCGCTCGATGCGCAGCGCCGTCGCTCGCTGACGTTTGCGCCCCTCGGCCGACGCGTAGGTCGGCCGATCCCCCAGGGGGCTGAGTCGGCACCGAGGACAGGCCCGCGGCCTGTCCGACGGCCCACGAAGGACCGATCGCGTCTCGCGCGATCGGGCTGGGGACGGCTGCTTGGGAGCGGCCCGGCGCTGCGTGGCCCGGCGCCCCTCGGCCGACATTCGGCCTACGGCGGCGCCGTCGCCCGCTCGACATGACCGAGCCAGCGCATCGCCTGCTCGCGGCTCGCGCCGCACATCTCCTCGCTAGGCTGCAGGGATGAGCACACGGCCGGCCGCTCGGGCCGGCCGAAGACCCTGCAGCGCAGCTCGGCGTCGAGCTGGACGCAGGGCACGCCGGCCGGCTTGCCCTCGGGCATGCCCGGAATCGGCGAGCTGATCGACGGGGCGATGCAGCAGGCAGCGCAGCGGTCTCGGCATTCCATGGCCGCGATTGTCGCCGCGGCCGATCCCGCGCAGTCCGCCCGTGACTTATCCACAGGCGCTCCGTAGAATTGCGGGTTTGCCCCGGGCCGATCGCGCGCCGCGGCTTATCGCATAGGCACCCATGCTCTACCCCAAGGAATTCGACGTGATCGTGGTCGGTGGCGGCCACGCCGGCACCGAGGCCGCGCTCGCGAGCGCGCGCATGGGTGCGACCACCCTGCTGCTGACCCACAACATCGAGACCCTGGGCCAGATGAGCTGCAACCCCTCGATCGGCGGCATCGGCAAGGGCCACCTGGTCAAGGAGGTCGACGCGCTCGGCGGCGCGATGGCGCTCGCGACCGACGAGGCCGGCATCCAGTTCCGCATCCTCAACGGCTCCAAGGGCCCGGCCGTGCGCGCGACGCGCGCCCAGGCCGACCGCGTGCTCTACAAGGCCGCGATCCGCCGCCGCCTCGAGAACCAGCCCCATCTGTGGCTGTTCCAGCAGGCCGTCGACGACCTGCTCGTCGAGGGCGAGCGCGTCGTCGGCGCCGTCACGCAAATGGGCCTGCAGTTCCGCGCGCGCGCCGTCGTGCTGACGGCCGGCACCTTCCTCGACGGCCGTATCCACGTCGGCCTCGAAAACTACGCGGCCGGCCGCGCGGGCGACCCGCCGGCCGTGTCCCTCTCGGGCCGGCTCAAGGAACTCAAGCTGCCGCAGGGCCGCCTGAAGACCGGCACGCCGCCGCGCCTGGACGGCCGCACCATCGACTTCGCGAAATGCGAGGCCCAGCCCGGCGATCTCACTCCCGTGCCGGTGTTCAGCTTCATGGGCGACGCGGCGATGCACCCGCAGCAGCTGCCCTGCTGGATCACGCATACGAACGAACGCACCCACGCGATCATCCGCTCCGGCTTCGACCGCAGCCCGATGTTCACGGGCGTGATCGAAGGCGTCGGCCCGCGCTACTGCCCGAGCATCGAGGACAAGGTCAACCGCTTCGCCGACAAGGACAGCCACCAGATCTTCCTCGAGCCCGAGGGCCTGACGACGCACGAGTTCTACCCGAACGGCATCTCGACCTCGCTGCCCTTCGACGTCCAGCTCGCCGCCGTGCGCTCGATCCACGGCCTCGAGAACGCCCATATCCTGCGCCCCGGATACGCGATCGAGTACGACTACTTCGACCCGCGCGAGCTCAAGTCGAGCTTCGAAACGCGCGCGATCGGCGGCCTGTTCTTCGCGGGCCAGATCAACGGCACGACCGGCTACGAGGAGGCGGCGGCGCAGGGCCTGTTCGCCGGCCTCAACGCCGCGCTCCAGGTCCAGGGCCGCGACGCCTGGCTGCCGGGCCGCGACCAGGCCTACCTCGGCGTGCTCGTCGACGATCTGATCACCAAGGGCGTGACCGAGCCCTACCGGATGTTCACGAGCCGCGCCGAGTTCCGGCTGCAGCTGCGCGAGGACAACGCCGACCTGCGCCTGACCGAAGCCGGCCGCGGGCTGGGCCTCGTCGACGACGCGCGCTGGGACCGCTTCAACCGCAAGCGCGACGCTGTTTCACGTGAAACAGAGAAGCTCAAGTCGACCTGGGTCCACCCGGGTATCCTCCCAGCAGCAGACGCAGAGCGGCTCGTCGGCAAGGCGCTCGAGCGCGAGTACAACCTCGTCGACCTGCTGCGCCGTCCCGGCGTCGTCTACGACACGCTCGCCGAGGTCGTCGCCCTCGCCCGCCCCGAGGTCGGCGTCTCGCGCGCGGCGCTCGAGGCCGAGCTCGGCGCGCCGCTCGCGGCGGCCGTGATCGAGCAGGTCGAGATCGCGACCAAATACGCGGGCTATATCGACAAGCAGGTCGACGACGTCGCGCGCGCCGCGCATTTCGAGCACCTGCGCCTGCCCGAGGAGCTCGACTACGCCCAGGTCGGCGCGCTCTCTTTCGAGGTGCGCCAGAAGCTCGCCAAGCACCGCCCCGAGACGCTCGGCCAGGCCTCGCGGATCTCGGGCGTCACGCCGGCCGCGATCTCGCTGCTGCTCGTCCACCTCAAGAAGGGCCGTTTCAAGGGTTTCGTCGAACATGCCGCCTGATTTCCGCGCGACGCTGGACACCGCAGCGCAACAACTCGGCCTGACACTCGACGCCCAGCAGCTCGACCGGCTGCTCGCCTACCTCGACCTGATCCAGAAGTGGAACAAGGTCTACAACCTGACCGCCGTACGCGAGCCCGCGGCGATGTTGACCCAGCACCTCGTCGACAGCCTGTCGGTGCTGCCGCCGCTGATCAAGCACGCCGGCGGCCGACCCCAGCGCCTGCTCGACGTCGGCAGCGGCGGCGGCCTGCCCGGCGTCGTGATCGCGATCTGCCGGCCCGAGTTCGAGGTCGTCTGCGTCGACGCGGTCGCCAAGAAGGCGCGCTTCATCGCCCAGGTCGCGGCCGAGCTCGGCCTCGCGAACCTGCGCGGCGATCATTCGCGCGTCGAGTCGCTGCAGCTGCCGGCCTTCGACATCGTGACGTCGCGCGCGTTCGCCTCGCTCGTCGACTTCACGACGCTGACCCGCCAGCACCTGGCGAAGGGCGCGGTCTGGGCCGCGATGAAGGGCCAGCACCCGGCCGACGAGCTTGCCGCCCTGCCCGCCGACCTCGAAGTGTTTCACGTGGAACCTTTGCAAGTCCCCGGCCTCGACGCACAGCGCTGCCTCGTCTGGATTCGCCCGAAACCCTGAGTCGGCGCGAGCCGTCCGCTTGATACCATCGCGGCCTGCTCCGCATATAAAACCATGGCCAAGATCTTCTGCGTCGCCAATCAGAAAGGCGGGGTCGGCAAGACCACGACGACCGTCAACCTCGCCGCCGGGCTCGCCCAGATCGGCCAGCGCGTGCTCGTGATCGACCTCGACCCGCAGGGCAACGCGACCATGGGCTCGGGCGTCGACAAGCGCCGCCTCGAGCTGACCGTCTACGACGTGCTGCTCGAGGCCGCGACCATCCCCGAGGCCAAGGCCTTTGCGGAAAAGGCCGGCTACGACGTGCTCGGCGCGAACCGCGAGCTCGCCGGCGCCGAGGTCGAGCTCGTCGAGCTCGAGCGCCGCGAGCGCCGCCTGAAGGCCGCGATCCAGGCCGTCGACGCCGACTACGACTTCGTGCTGATCGACTGCCCGCCCTCGCTGTCCATGCTCACGCTGAACGGCCTGTGCTCGGCGCACGGCGTCGTCGTGCCGATGCAGTGCGAGTACTTCGCGCTCGAGGGCCTGTCCGACCTCGTCAACACGATCAAGCAGGTCCACGCGAACCTGAACCCCGAACTCCAGATCATCGGCCTGCTGCGCGTGATGTTCGACCCGCGCATCACGCTGCAGACCCAGGTCAGCGACCAGCTCAAGGCGCATTTCGCCGACAAGGTCTTCGACACCGTGATCCCGCGCAACGTGCGCCTCGCCGAGGCGCCGAGCTACGGCCTGCCCGGCGTCGTGTTCGACCCGAACGCCAAGGGCGCCCAGGCCTTCGTCGACTTCGCGCGCGAGATGGTCAAGCGCGTCAAGACCATGTGATGGGCGCCGGGGCCGCGCCGCCGCCCATGACGCCCGACGCGCTCGCGCGCCGCGCCGAGCAGGCCGGCCTCGACGCGTCGACGCCGCCGCAAGAGCAGCGCGTCGACGGCTGGCTGCTGCGACTCTCGCCGGGCAAGGCCAAGCGCTCGCGCTGCGTGAACGCGCTCGAAGCCGGCACCCAGCCCCTGCCCGACCTGCTCGCGCGCTGCCGCCAGGCCTTCGCCAACGCCGGCCTGCCGCTGATCGTCCGCGTGACGCCCTACTCGCAGCCGGCCGACCTCGACGCGCGGCTCGCCGCGCTCGGCTGGTACCGCTTCGACGCGGCCGACGTGATGGTGCGCGCCGACCTCGATGGCCTGCCCGAAGCCGGCGCGATCGTGCCGGTCGACGCGACGCGCTAC
Source organism: Roseateles sp. (assembly GCA_019232985.1). The sequence goes on from JAFAMW010000067.1 coordinate 7,871, forward strand.
GCCGAGACCGTCGGCACGCTGCGCGGCTCGTCCAGGCGCGAGATCGATGCGCACGCCGAGCGCCTGCGCGACGCGCCCCGGCCCTACCAGGGCTTCTTCCTGACGGACGCGAACGGCGCGCTCGCGGCCTGCGGCCAGGTCGTCGTCGACGCCGATATCGCGGGCCTGTTCGACGTGTTCACGCCGCCCGCGCAACGCGGCCGCGGCCATGGCGAGCGCCTGTGCAGCGCGCTCTTGCGCCACGCGGCGAACCAGTGCGCGCAACGCGCCTACCTGCAGGTCGGCAGCGACAACGAGCTCGCGAAGCGGCTTTACGCGCGCCTCGGCTTCGCGTTCGCGTACCGCTACCACTACCGCAGCGACGATCCCGCCGCCGCGGATTGATAGCCCGGCTTTAGAGGCCGCTCGACTCCTCGCAGCCGAGGTGCACGTTCATGCTCTGCACGGCCGCGCCGCTCGCGCCCTTGCCGAGGTTGTCGAGGCGCGCCATCACGAGCACCTGGGTCTCGCTGCCGAACACGAACAGGTCGACGCGGTTGGTGTCGTTGCAGGCCTGGACGTCGAAGCCGCCGTCGGCGATCGTCGCCGCGTCGCGCAGCGGCATCACGCGGATGAAGCGCTCGCCCGCGTAATGCGCGCTCAGCGCCTCGTGCAGGTGCTCGGCGCGCGTGCCGGCGGCGAGCTGGCTCAGGTGCAGCGGCACCGTGACCGCGAGGCCCTTGTAGAAGTTGCCGACGATGGGCATGAACACCGGCGGCGTCGCGATGCCCGTGTGCGCGACCATCTCGGGCAGGTGCTTGTGCGCGAGGCCCAGCGCGTACGGGCGCGGCGACGTGAGCTTGGGTGCGCCGGCCTCGTAGTCGGCGATCATGCTCTTGCCGCCGCCCGAGTAGCCGGTGATCGACGTCGCCGTGATCAGCGCGTCGCGCGGCAGCAGGCCCGCGTCGACGAGCGGCCGCACGGCGAGGATGAACGCGCTCGCGTGGCAGCCCGGGTTCGCGATGCGCTTGGACGCGCGAATCGCGTCGCGCTGGCCGCGCGCGAGCTCGGGCAGACCGAAGGCCCAGCCCGGCGCCGTGCGGTGCGCGGTGCTCGCGTCGATCAGGCAGGTGTTCGGGTTGGTGATCATCGCGGCCGCTTCGCGCGAGGCCGCGTCGGGCAGGCACAGGAACGCGACGTCGGCCGCGTTGAGCAGGCGTGCGCGCTCGGCCGCGTCCTTGCGCTTGTCGGCGTCGATGCGCAGGACCTCGACGTCGGCGCGCGCGGCCAGGTATTCGTTGATGCGCAGGCCCGTCGTGCCTTCTTGTCCGTCCACATACACCTTGAAAGCCATGGCCTGAGCTCCAGCAAAATCTCGAAAGATCGAAAGCATAAAGGCACATCGTGAACAAGATGCGGATCCCAGCGCGAACCCTGCTGCTGCCGGGCTGGCAGAACTCCGACGCCGCGCATTGGCAGAGCCGCTGGCAGGCCCTGCACGGCTTCGAGCGGCTCGAGCAGGACGACTGGCTGTGGCCGCGCCGCGGCGACTGGATGGCGCGGCTCGAAGAGACCGTGCGCGAAAGCGAGCGCCCGCTCCGCCTGGTCGCGCATTCGCTCGGCTGCCATCTCGTCGCGGCCTGGGCCGCGCATACGCAACTCGCCGCACGCGTGCAGGGCGCGCTGCTCGTCGCGCCGCCCGACCTCGAGCGCGCCGACCTGCCGCCGCAGCTGCACAACTGGCGCAGCACCCTGCCCGGCCGCACCCACGCACGACTGCCGTTCCGCAGCGTGCTCGCGGCGAGCAGCGACGATCCGTTCTGCGCGATCGAGCGCGCGGGTTCGCTGGCTGCGGCCTGGGGCGCCGAGCTCGTTGTCTGTGGCGCGCGCGGCCACTTGAACAGCGCGTCGGGCCTCGGCGACTGGCCCGAGGGCCTCGCGCTGCTCGAGCAGATCGAGACGGCGGACTGATCGGCGACAATCGCGCCCCTATGGTCACGAAGAAACCCAAAGGCCTGGGCATGGGCCTCGAAGCGCTGCTTGGTCCCAAGGTCAGCGATCAGCCCAGCGTCGAACGCGACGGCGCGCCGAGCACGCTGAAGCTCGCGCAGCTGCAGGCCGGCAAGTACCAGCCGCGCACGCGCATGGACGAGGGCTCGCTGTACGAGCTCGCCGAGTCGATCAAGGCGCAAGGCATCATGCAGCCGATTCTTGTCCGTCCCCTGGACGAACAAGATCGGCCAGCCGGTCAAGGGAAGTCGCAGGGGCCCTCCCCTGCGACAGGCGCGTCGAGCGCCGACAGCGCGCTGCCACGCTACGAAATCATCGCCGGCGAACGCCGCTTCCGCGCGGCGCGGCTCGCGGGCCTCGACGAGGTGCCGGTGCTCGTCAAGCCGGTGCCTGACAACGCGGCCGCCGCGATGGCGCTGATCGAGAACATCCAGCGCGAGGACCTGAACCCGCTCGAAGAGGCGCAGGGCCTGCAGCGCCTGATCGACGAGTTTGGCCTGACCCACGAACAAGCGGCCCAGGCCGTCGGCCGCTCGCGCAGCGCCGCGACGAACCTGCTGCGCCTGCTCAAGCTCGCCGACCCCGTGCAGAACATGCTGATGGCCGGCGATATCGACATGGGCCACGCGCGTGCGCTGCTGCCGCTCGATGGTGCGACGCAGATCACCACGGCGACGCAGATCGCCGCGAAGAAGCTCTCGGTGCGCGAGGCCGAGAAGCTCGTCGCGCGCACGGGTGCGGGCCGTCAGACGCCGCTGCTGCGCGTCAAGGGCGACAAGAGCCGCGACGTGCTGCGCCTCGAAGAGGAACTCTCGGACCTGCTCGCCGCGACCGTCGAGGTCCGCGTGAAGAAGCGCAGCAAGCGCGGCGAACAGGGCGAGCTCGCGATCCAGTTCGCGTCGCTCGACCAGCTCAACGGCCTGATCGACCGGCTGCGCGGCGAGGGCTGAACGCCTGCGCGCATGCGGCCCGCGCGGCCGCGATCTGCCAGCTTCTCACACGCCCGTCATGCGCACGCTTAAAGCCCGCGCATGACGCCGGGCTAATCGCGCCGCGCGTCGGCGCTGGCATGCTGCGTGCATAAGCTACGCATCGACACGACACCGCATGACAAGGCCAGACACCGCATTCGCGGGATCGCGTAGCAAACGCCAACAAGTACCGCACCATGTTCGAGGCCATCGGCGTAGCATGGTGTCAACGGCGGAACGCGTTCGACTGTTGAAGCCCTGTCGAGCCCGTTCTTATCCAAGGATCCAAGCGACGCACCACGAGCCAAGCTGACCACGACCTAGACCCCGGAAAGCTCTGATGACGCCTCGGCAAGGCATGACGCCGAGGATCTGGGCGCCATCAAAACTTCCCTGCCGCCAGACCGCCGCGCGCCCGCACGGCGGCGCGCGACGGGGAACCTGCCGGAGGTCGTGAATGGACGTGATCAAGAACTTCGCCGCGCGCTACGAGCGCACCCGGGTCGAGGAGATGTCCCTCGAGGACTACCTCGCCGAGTGCAAGCGCAATCCCCTCGCCTACGCCACCGCCGCCGAGCGCATGCTCAAGGCCATCGGCGAGCCGCAGATGATCGACACGCGCAACGACCCGCGCCTGTCGCGCACCTTCGCGAACAAGACCATCAAGATCTACCCGGCCTTCGCCGAGTTCTACGGCATGGAGGAGGCGATCGAGCAGGTCGTCAGCTACTTCCGCCACGCCGCGCAAGGCCTCGAGGAGAAGAAGCAGGTGCTCTACCTGCTCGGCCCGGTCGGCGGCGGCAAGAGCTCGATCGCCGAGCGCCTCAAGCAGCTGATGGAGCAGGTGCCGTTCTACGCGCTCAAGGACTCGCCCGTGAACGAGTCGCCGCTGGGCCTGTTCGACCCGGTCGAGGACGGCCCGGTGCTCGAGCAGGAGTTTGACATCCCGCGCCGCTACCTCAATCGCATCCTGAGCCCCTGGGCCGTCAAGCGCCTCGAGGAATACGGCGGCGACATCCGCCGCTTCAAGGTCGTCAAGCGCTTCCCGAGCGTGCTCAAGCAGATCGGCGTGGCCAAGACCGAGCCCGGCGACGAGAACAACCAGGACATCTCGAGCCTCGTCGGCAAGGTCGACATCCGCAAGCTCGAGACCTACGCCCAGGACGACCCCGACGCCTACAGCTACTCGGGCGGCCTGTGCCTCGCGAACCAGGGCCTGCTCGAGTTCGTCGAGATGTTCAAGGCGCCGATCAAGGTCCTGCACCCGCTGCTCACGGCCACGCAGGAGGGCAACTACAAGGGCACCGAGGGCTTCGGCGCGATCCCCTTCGACGGCATCGTGCTCGCCCACAGCAACGAGAGCGAGTGGAAGTCCTTCCGCAACAACAAGAACAACGAGGCCTTCCTCGACCGCATCTACATCGTCAAGGTGCCCTACTGCCTGCGCGTGTCCGAGGAGATCAAGATCTACGAGAAGCTCGTGCGCAACTCCTCGCTCGCCTACGCGAAATGCGCGCCGGGCACGCTGCGCATGATGAGCCAGTTCGCGATCCTCACGCGCCTCAAGGAGCCCGAGAACTCCTCGCTGTTCTCGAAGATGCAGGTCTACGACGGCGAGAACCTCAAGGACACCGACCCGCGCGCGAAGAGCTACCAGGAGTACCGCGACTTCGCCGGCGTCGACGAGGGCATGAACGGCATCTCGACGCGCTTCGCGTACAAGATCCTTTCCAAGGTCTTCAACTTCGACCCGGCCGAGGTCGCCGCGAACCCGGTGCACCTGATGTACGTGCTCGAGCAGCAGATCGAGCGCGAGCAGTTCGCGCCCGAGCTCGAGCAGAAGTTCGTCGGCTACGTCAAGGAGCTGCTCGCGCCGCGCTACGCCGAGTTCATCGGCAAGGAGATCCAGACCGCCTACCTCGAGAGCTATAGCGAGTACGGCCAGAACATCTTCGACCGCTACGTCACCTACGCCGACTACTGGATCCAGGACCAGGAGTACCGCGACATCGACACCGGCGAGGTGTTCGACCGCTCGGCGCTGAACGGCGAGCTCGAGAAGATCGAGAAGCCCGCGGGCATCAGCAACCCCAAGGACTTCCGCAACGAGATCGTCAACTTCGTGCTGCGCGCGCGCGCGAACAACGCGGGCAAGAACCCGGCCTGGACCAGCTACGAGAAACTGCGCACCGTGATCGAGAAGAAGATGTTCTCGAACACCGAGGAGCTGCTGCCCGTGATCAGCTTCAACGCCAAGGCGAGCGCCGACGAGGCCAAGAAGCACGAGGATTTCGTGAATCGCATGGTCGACAAGGGCTACACGGCCAAGCAGGTGCGGCTGCTGTGCGAATGGTATTTGCGCGTCCGTAAGAGCAGTTGAAATGAAGCCCCTCGCCCGGTCTTACCCCGCTGAACGCGGGCAAGCCCAGTCGGTCCCCCGCGGGGACGCGGCGACCCGCGGCATCGTGCCGCAGGCCGCCACCGGCGGGCCGGCTTGGAAGCGGCCCGGCGCCGGCCCCAAATTCCCTGCCTTCATACCTCACTGATATGTCGCTGCAGCAAATCATCGACCGCCGGCTCTCGGGCAAGAACAAGTCCGTCGGCAACCGCGAGCGCTTCCTGCGCCGCCACAAGGAGCAGATCCGCGAGGCGGTGCGGCGCGCGGTCGACGGCCGCGGCATCCGCGACATCGAGCGCGGCGAGGAGGTCCATATCCCCAAGAAGGACCTGTCCGAGCCGGTGTTCGGCCATGGCGAGGGCGGCGTGCGCGAGGTCGTGCGGCCGGGCAACGCCGAGCATGTGAAGGGCGACCGCATCGCCAAGCCCAAGGGCGGCCAGGGCGGCGGCAGCGGCGGCCAGGCGAGCGACTCGGGCGAGGGCGACGACGACTTCGTGTTCCACCTCAGCCGCGAGGAGTTCATGCAGGTCTTCTTCGACGACCTGGCCCTGCCGAACCTGGAGCGCAACCAGCTCGCCGAGACGCCCGAGTACAAAACCCACCGCGCCGGCTTCACGAGCGACGGCACGCCGACCAACCTGCACGTCGTGCGCTCGATGCGCGGCGCCCTGGGCCGGCGCATCGCGCTGGCCACGGGCAAGCGCCGCGAGCTCGAGGAGCTCGAGCTCAAGCTCGCCGAGCTGCGCCGCCAGGACCCGAACAACCACGAGGTCCAGCGCCTGATCCTCGAGACCGAGGCGCATATCGAGCTGCTGCGCGAGCGCATCGCGGGCATCCCCTTCCTCGACCCGATCGACCTGCGCTTTCGCAACCGCGTGCGCGTGCCGGTGCCGACGAGCCGCGCCGTGATGTTCTGCCTGATGGACGTGTCGGGCTCGATGGACGAGTCGCGCAAGGACCTCGCCAAGCGCTTCTTCATCCTGCTCTACCTGTTCCTCACGCGCCACTACGACAAGATCGACGTCGTCTTCATCCGCCACCACACGCAAGCGCAGGAGGTCGACGAGGACAGCTTTTTTCATGCGACGGAGACCGGCGGCACGGTCGTGTCCTCGGCGCTCGTGCTGATGGAGCAGATCATCCGCGAGCGCTACCCGAGCAACGAGTGGAACATCTACGGCGCCCAGGCCAGCGACGGCGACAACTGGCACCACGACAGCGGCCGCTGCCGCGAGCTGCTCGCCACCCAGCTGCTGCCGCTGTGCCGCTACTTCGCCTATGTCCAGGTCGCCGAGGCCGAGCAGAACCTCTGGGAGGAATACGGCAAGCTCGCCGAGGAGTGCAGCCACTTCGCGATGCGCAAGGCGGTCGAGCCCGCGCAGATCTACCCGGTGTTCCGCGAGCTATTCAAGAAGGAAGGCCAGACCGCATGAAGCCCCTCGCCCAACGCCCCGCCGCGCCCTTGCCGGCGCCGAGCGACTGGACCTTCGAGCTGATCAACGACTACCACGACGTGATCCGCGCGACGGCCGAGCGCTACGGGCTCGACACCTACCCGAACCAGCTCGAGATCATCTCGGCCGAGCAGATGATGGACGCCTACTCGTCGGTCGGCATGCCCGTCAACTACCGGCACTGGAGCTACGGCAAGGAATTCATCGCCACGCAGCAGAACTACAAGCGCGGCCAGATGGGACTGGCCTACGAGATCGTCATCAACTCCGACCCCTGCATCGCCTACCTGATGGAGGAGAACACGATGGCGATGCAGGCGCTCGTGATCGCCCACGCGAGCTACGGCCACAACAGCTTCTTCAAGGGCAACTACCTGTTCCGCATGTGGACCGACGCGTCGTCGATCATCGACTACCTGGTCTACGCGAAGAACTACGTCGCCGAATGCGAGGAGCGCCACGGCCTCGAGGCCGTCGAGGAACTGCTCGACTCCTGCCACGCGCTGATGAACCACGGCGTCGACCGCTACCGCCGCCCGGCCAAGCTCTCGCTCGCCCAGGAAAAGACCCGCCTGGCCGAGCGCGAACAACACGCGCAGCAGCAGATCAACGACCTCTGGCGCACGCTGCCGCGCAAGCCCGAGAGCGACGCCGACGAGACCGCCGAGAAGCGTCGCTTCCCCGAGGAGCCGCAGGAGAACCTGCTCTACTTCATCGAGAAGAACGCGCCGCTGCTCGAGCCCTGGCAGCGCGAGATCGTGCGCATCGTGCGCAAGATCGCGCAGTACTTCTACCCACAGCGCCAGACCCAGGTCATGAACGAGGGCTGGGCGACCTTCTGGCACCACCGCCTGCTCAACACCATGTACGACGACGGCTATCTGTCCGACGGCATGATGATCGAGTGGCTGAAGTCGCACACCAACGTCGTCGCCCAGCCGCCGATGCAGAACCTCAACCCCTACGCGCTCGGCTTCGCGATGTACGGCGACATCAAGCGAATCTGCGAGGCGCCGACCGAGGAAGACCGGCTCTGGTTCCCCGACATCGCGGGCAGCGACTGGGAGGCCACGCTCGACCACGCGATGCGCAACTTCAAGGACGAGAGCTTCATCGGCCAGTTCCTGAGCCCGCGCCTGATGCGCGAGTTCCGCCTGTTCTCGATCGTCGACGACGAGGCGCAGGCCGAGTACGAGATCTCGGCGATCCACGACGAGGCCGGCTACCAGCATGTGCGCCAGGCGCTGTCGCGCCAGTACGACCTCAGCACGCGCGAGCCGAACATCCAGGTCTGGAGCGTCAACCTGCGCGGCGACCGCTCGCTGACGCTGCGCCACACCCAGCACATGAACCGGCCGCTGCACGACAACGCGCTCGAGGTGCTCAGGCATGTCGCGCGCCTGTGGGGCTTCGCCGTGCACCTCGAGTCGGCGAACGAGCGCGGCGAGATCACGAAGCGCTGGGAAGTGCCCGCGCCCGCGCATTGACGAAGCTCGATTGACGCTGGCGGGCCGCGGTACGAAGATCGCCGCAGCACCGACGACGATGCGGAGGCATGCATGGAAGACAGCTGGCCCGCCCTGGCCCTCCCCGGTCTGGTTCTCGTGCTCGCGATCGGCGGCGCCTTGCGCTGGGACGCGCTGCGCCTGTGGTTCGCGAGCCTGTTCAGCCCGCCGCCCGGCGACGGCACGCAGCCCGCGCCGCAGCGCCTCGACGTGCCGCGCCACCTCGACGACGCGGCGCTGCGCCACCAGGCCCCGCCGAACAAGCCGCAGGCCCACCGCAGCGGCCGGCGCGGGTAATCGCCCCGCAGCGCCCCGGCAGTGCCGCGCCGCGCGCTACAGTGCGGCGCATGGCAAACCGACTTTCCCAGATCGCGACGCGCACCGGCGACGACGGCACGACCGGCCTCGGCGACGGCAGCCGCGTGCCCAAAGACCACCTGCGCGTAATCGCGATGGGCGACGTCGACGAGCTGAACTCGCAGATCGGCGTGCTGCTCGCCGAGCCCCTGCCCGTCGACGTGCGCGAGCTGCTGCTGACGATCCAGCACGAGCTGTTCAACCTCGGCGGCGAGCTGTGCATGCCCGGCTACACGCTCGTCAAGGACGACGCGGTGCTGCGCCTCGACGCGGCGCTCGCGCATTACAACGCCGCGCTGCCGCGCCTCGCCGAGTTCATCCTGCCCGGCGGCACGCGCAGCGCCGCGATCGCCCATGTGTGCCGCACGGTCGCGCGGCGCGCCGAGCGCGCGGTCGTCACGCTCGCGGGCAGCGAGGCGCTCAACGCCGCGCCGCGCCAGTACCTGAACCGCCTGTCCGACCTGCTGTTCGTGCTCGCGCGCGTGCTCAACCGCGCGAACCTCGACGGCCTCGGCGGCGACGATGTCTACTGGCAGAGCGAACGGCTCAAGCAGCAGAGCGCGGAAAACGACGCCGAGGGCTGACCGTCACCCCGCCGGCAGTTGCGCCGCGGCCGCGCGCAGGCGCTCGGCGTAGCGCGTGCGCAGCTCGGCCGGCGCGAGCACCTCGACATCGCCCGCGTGGCGCAGCAGGTCCATCAGCAGCTCGGTCGCGTCGACATAGGGCAGCTCGAGGCGCCAACGGCCATCGGCCAGCCAGTCGCTGCGCTGCGCCGGGTGCCATTCCTCGCGCGCGACCCATTGCGCGGCGTCGGCGCTGAACACCAGCGTCGCGCGGTGCTCGCGGCCGCCCGCGAAGATGCCGTAGCCGCGGTCGAGCTCGTCCTCGAGCGCCTTCAGCGGCATCGCCTTGGCGGGCTGCTCGAGCAGGGTCGCGGCCTCCATCGCGTCGAGCGCGAAGCGGCGCAGCGCGTCGCTGCGGTGGCACCAGGCGTCGAGGTACCAGCTGTTGCGGTAATGGACGAGGCGCTGCGGCGAGACGCGGCGCGGGCTCGCCGCGCCGCCGCGCGAGCGGTAGCGCAGCTCGAGCTGCTGACGCTTGACGACGGCGCTGCCGACGGTCTCGAAGCATTCGGTCGGCGCGCGCCGCCGCGCGGTGCTGATCAGCTTGATGCGCCGCGTGAGCTCGCGCGCCTCGTCGGCGTCGACGCCGAGCATGCCGGTCAGCTTGTCGAACATCGGCTGCAGGTGACGCGACAAGGTGCCTTGCTCGTCGAGGCTGGCCAGCATCTGGTGCATGGTCAGCAGCGCGTGCAGCTCCTTCTCGTTGAACCACAGGCCCGGCAGCTCGTGTTTCCGGCCGCGCCATTGCTCGCCGAAGCGGTAGCCGTTGTCGGCGGCGTCGTACTCGATCGGCGCGCCCATGCGGTCGCGCAGGTATTGAAGGTCGCGCTTCAAGGTCGCCGGCGAGACCTCGAGCGCCTCGCGCAGCTCCGCGAAGCTCACGCAGCCGCGGTTGCGGATCAGCAGCTCGATCTTGTAGAAGCGTTCGGTACGGTCCATCGACTTATTTTATGTGGCTCACGCCATGAGCCACCTGGCCGCGAGACTGGCGTCAGGTCATCAAGCAAGGAGCGCAAGACCATGGCACAGACCGCAGCGATCACGACCCGCAACGCCGCCCCGGCGCAATTCGAACTCGGCGGCGTCGACGCCGCCGCCGCGCCGCAGGCGAGCCACGCCGCGCTCGGCCACCAGCTCGGCCGCGACTTCGCGCGCCATGGCCTGACGCCACCGATCGAGCATCTGCACGCCGGCTCGCCGCTGCTGCTCGGCTGGCAGACCGGCCGCGCCGCGTCCGGTACGCGCCGCGACGCCCCGCACGGCCCGCGTGGTCACGTGCGCCAATGGCTGATGCTGCGCACCCACGCCTGGGCGCGCGGCCGCAGCTTCGAGGAGCTGCGCGTCACGCCGCGCTTCCTGCAGAGCATCGCAGTCGAGGCCTGCCCGATCACGCGCACCGCGCTGCACGAGGACGGCGGCGCGCACGCGCGCTCGGTCGACCGCGTGCGCGACGACGCCGGCTACGCGGCCGGCAACCTCGTCGTGATGAGCCGCGCGGCCAACCAGGCCAAGGGCAGCCGCGACTTCGTGCAGCTGCAGGCGGCCGCGCAAGGCCTTGCGGGCGGGCCGATCACGAGCATGGGCGGCCTGGGCGCCGCGGCCTGGCAGCGCCTTGCCGTGCTCGCGAGCTTCGTGACCGAGCTGCCGCACGCCGAGGCCGCCGCGCTGCCGCTTGCGGTGCTGCCGCCCAACCGCGTCCAGCTGTTCAACCCGATCCAGGCCTTGCAGGCCCTGCTCACGCGCGAGGTCCTGCGACCCGGCTGGAGCCAGCGCCTGGCCGAGCTCGATGCCCTGCTGCCGGCCGGGAGCCGCGCCGACTTCAACCGCTTCCTGCTCGCGCTCGCGCCGCGCGCGCTCGAAATCGCCAAGCTCGACACGCCGCAGGCGCAGCGCTGGGCGCTCGAGGACGCGTGGTGCCAGCCGCTGCTGCTCAAGCGCTGGACGCGCTTCGCGCTGCAGCTCGACCAGGCCCAGGCCGAGGCGCTCGTGCAGCAGGCCGCCTCCGCGGGTCTCAGCGGCGTCCAGTGGCAGCGCCACGACGAGGCGCTCGCGCGCGAGGGCTGGGCACTCGAACGCCGCGGCTATTGCGCGGCGCTGGCCTGGCATTGAGCCCGGCCGCCGGCCCGGTCAGGTCGGCAGGCCCTGGTTGAATTTCTCGAGCACGCCGCCCTGGTCTTCGAGCGCGACATGCTGGCCGTGCTGGTTGAACCAGGTCGCCCATTGCACGGCGAGCTGGCGCGACGGCAGCCACGGGCCCTTGCGGTTGATCTCGATGCGGAAGCCGGTGCGCTCGTAGAACACGACGCGCCACATCCCGGTCGTTGTCGATTCGCGCAGACCGTGCATGGTGCTTGTCCGCTAAACAGGCTTCAGACCAGCGAGCGGAACAGCCGCAGCTCGTCGACCCGCTGGCCACCGATGTCGACGCCGCGCGTGCTTTCGAGCTCGCGCTTGAAGCCGGCCGTCTCGAAGAAGCGCAGCGCCTGCTCGTTGCGCGCATAGGTCCACAGCGTGACCTTGGTGCAACCCTCTTCCTGCAGGCCTTCGCGCGCGGCGTTCCACAGCGCCAGGCCGACGCCCTTCTCGCAATGCTGCGGGTGCGCGTAGAGGGCCCAGATCTCGCCGGTCGTCGCGGGCGTGCCCTTGTCGCGCGAGCGGTCGAAGCCGACGAAGCCCATGGTCTCGCCGTCGAGATGCGCGACGAGCACCTGCGGCTCGTACAGATTGATCGCCTCGCGCCAGTAGGCCTGGTATTTCTGCACCGACAGTCCGTCCAGATGCGCCTTGGGGAGCAGCTCGCGATAGGCGGCCTGCCAGGCAGCGACGTGGATTTCGGCGATGGCTTTGGCGTCGCGCAGCGTGGCGGGACGGACCTGAATACTCGACATACGCGGGGAACTGATGGACTGAATCGCGAAGCGCGCAATTCTGCGGCCCAAATGGTCGGATTCGAGCGCTTGACACAATGATTTTTTGGCCTTCGCCAAATCCTGCCGCCGGCAATTTGTCAGGGCAGCAAGGCGAGCTGGCGCGTGCGCTGCCATTGCCGCGCATGGTCCTTCACGCAGGCCTCGAGATGGGTGCGCTTGGCGTGCTGCAGGCGCGCAAGCAGGCCATGGCCGGCCGGCGCGTCGCCGAGCGCGTCGGCGTAGCGGCGTTCGAGGTCGCGCTGCATGCGCACGAGCAGATGCGCGGTCACGAACGCATCGGCGAGGGCGCGGTGCGCACGCCCGGCACGCGGCAGGTCGAAATGCTCGGCAAGCGTGCCGAGCTTGCAGTTCGGCGCCTCGGGGTAGAGGCGACGCGCGAGCAGCACCGTGCACGCGAACTCCGGCGCGGTGTCGGGCAGCGCGTCCGCCAGGCCCAGTTCGGCGAGCCAGAAGCTGCGGTCGAACGACGCGTTATGCGCGACGAGCGGACAGCCCGCCGTGAACGCCGCGACCTCGCGCATCACCTGCCCGGCCGGCGGCGCGTCGGCGAGCATCGCGTTGCTGATGCCGGTCAGGCGTTCGATGAACGGCGGCACCCAGGCGCCGCTGTGCATCAGGCTCGCGTACTGGTCGACGATGCGGCCGTCGCGCACGAGCACGGCCGCGATCTCGGTCGCCCGGCCGCCGCCCGCGCCGGCCATGCCGGTGGTCTCGAAGTCGATGACGGCAATGGTTTCCATTCAAGACTTCTTTGCCGACGTCGCACCGGCAGGGTATTTGACCGCATTGAGGGCGAGCTTGCGCTCGAGCGCCGTCGTGACGTCGACGCCGCAGCGGTCGGCGATCGACAGCAGGTAGAACAGCACGTCGGCGATCTCCTCGCCAAGGTGCTCGTGGCGAGCCGGGTCGTCCTGCGCGATCCGCGCTGCCTGCCCGGGCGTCAGCCATTGAAATATCTCGACGAGTTCGGCCGCTTCGACGACCAGCGCCATCGCCAGGTTCTTCGGGTTCTGGTACGGCTCCCAGCCGCGTTCCGCGGCAAATTCACGTAAACGATGTTGCAGCGATTCGACATTCAGCATGGGTCCAGTGTGGCATGCGGCCGTGGTTTGCCCATGCGCAAGGGCACGCCCTGTTGTTCATAGCAATCTTTTCTTTCAAGATCGTCGTCGTAGTAGAGCCCGCCGTTCTCTGTGGACAAGCTGTTTTTTCCTTTTCAGAACAGGAACTTAGTTGTCGCTAAAGTTTGTGGGCGGGTGGGCTTGAAACGGGTGGGTCAGGCATCAACAAGTTCGCCGCGCCGCGCCGCGCGGTGGATAAGCCCCTGGTTACCCCGTTTCTTTCCACATGTTTTTCCCCGCCGAAAAGCATGAGAGAGTTGCGGCTTTGGTTGCGGGCAAACCCGACGCTGAGCGACCTTAGTGATCGCTACAGTGGCCGACTGCAGGTATGCCCGCTAGGGCGGGCCCTTTCGAAGGAGACAAACATGAAACATTTCAAGACCACGCTGTTGGTCGCGGCCACCAGCGTTCTGGTCGCCGCCTGCGGCGGCGGCACCGGACCGACCGCGGACACGACGCCGCGCGCGAACATCACGACCGTCAAGGTGTTCGGCGACAGCCTCGCCGACGTCGGCACCTTCGGCTTCAAGTTCACCGTGCAGGACGGCCAGGTCTATCCGCAGCGCGTCGCGGCGGCCTACGGCCAGACGCTGTGCAACTTCTTCACCTTCACGGGCACGACCTTCGCGCCGAACACGGCCAAGAGCGGCTGCACGGACTTCGCGATCGGCGGCGGCGTGATCAACCCCGCCAGCAGCACGTCGGCGGCCGGTGCCGGCAACCCGGTGGGCATCCAGGCGCAGCTCACGGTGGCGGGCTCGCTGGGCTTCTCGGCGACCGACCTGGCGCTGATCGACGGCGGCGGCAACGACGTGGCCGCGCTGCTGACGGCCTTCCTGACCGCGCAGCAGACGCAGAACCCGACCGGCCTGATCACCCTGCTGACCTCGGCCGGCCTGCCCCAGGCCCAGGTGGTCGCGGCAATCCAGGGTGGCGCGACGACGACGGCCCAGATCGGTGGAGCCTATATGGTGGCGCTGGCCGACCAGCTCGCCGCATCGGTCACGGCCAATGTGCTCGGCAAGGGTGCGACCCATGTCGCGATCCTGAATCTGCCGGCCGTCACCAAGACGCCGGAGTTCCAGGCGGTGCTCGCGCAGGTGGCGGCCGGCGCGGGCGGCGGCACGACGGGCGCCGCGGCGGCTGCCCAGGTCGAAACGCTCGCCGAGGGCTGGATGCAGGCCTACAACGCCGAGCTCGCGAGCAAGTTCGCCGGCGAAGCGCGCGTCGTCATCGTCGACTTCTATTCGAGCTTCCTCGACAACATCACCGAGCCCGCCCAGTACCAGATCGACACGAGCGGCGCCCAGGGCGTCTTTACCGAGTTGTGCCCGGCTGCTGACGCCGCCAACTCGACCGCGGCAGCAGCCGGCTGGCTCGCCTGCACGGCCTCGAACCTGTCGGCCCAGACCGGCCACAGCGACCCGAACTGGTGGACGCACTACGCGTTCGCCAACCAATTTCACCCGACCCCCTATGGCCATCAGCTCGTCGCGCAACTGATCTCGCGCAGCCTGGCCCAGCAGGGTTGGCAATAAGCCAGGCCGCAGGAGACCGAAATGAAAAAGACGCTTACCTTCCTCGCTGCATCGGCCCTGGCACTGGCCGCAGGTTCGGCCGCCGCGCAATCCGCCGGCAGCTACATCGTGCGCCTCGGCGCCACGCATATCGGCCCCGAGGTCAAGAGCGGCGACCTGTCGGCGCCGAGCTTCCCGGGCACGACGATCGACGTCGGTGGCAACACCGCGCTGACCGGCGGCATCACCTATATGTGGACCGACCACATCTCGATCGACCTGCCGCTGGGCCTGGCGTTCAAGAACAAGGTCACGGGCACCGGCGCGATCCAGGGCGTCGGCGAGCTCGCGACCGTGCGCGCGCTGCCGGCCACGCTGCTCGGCCAGTACCGCTTCGGCGAGGCGACGAGCCGTTTCCGTCCCTATGTCGGCGCGGGCGCGGTCTACGCCTACTTCTATCACGCAGACTCGACCGCGGCCCTGTCCGGCCTGACCGGCGGCACGCCGTCGAACCCGACGCTGATGCGCATGGATTCCTCGGCTGGCCCGGCCCTGCAGATCGGCGCGTCCTACCAGGTCGCGAACCGCTGGTCGGTCGACTTCAACCTGATCCAGACCTTCCTGAAGACCACCGGTCATCTGTCGACGGGCCAGAACATCGACGTGACGCTGAATCCGCTCGCGGCCCAGGTCGCCGTCGGCTACCGCTTCTAAGCGCTTCGTTCCGCCCAGGACAAAGGGCGCCCTCGGGCGCCCTTTTGCTTTGCGGCTCGCGCTCGGCTTCAGTCGATGCCGACGACCTTGTGCATCTGCACCGACAGCCGCCATTGCGGGTGCTCCATGCAGTAGGCGACCGCGTCGCGCGTGTGCCGGGCCTTGAGCAGACTGTCCATGGGCTGCAGGAAGAAATGCGCGAAGGCCAGCGCCGCGAAGCGCTCGGGCCGCGCCAGCGGCTGCGGGAACACGAGCTTGAGCTCGTCGCCGCGGGTCAGCACGAGCTCGGCGTCGGCCTTGGGGCTCACGCAGATCCAGTCGAGCCCCGGCGGCGCGGGCTGGGTGCCGTTGGTCTCGACGGCGACCTCGAAGCCGCGCGCGTGCAGCGCGTCGATCGCGGCCGCGTCGAGCTGCAGCAGCGGCTCGCCGCCCGTGCACACGACGTAGCGCCGGCCGCCCGCGGCGTCGGCCGGCCAGAACGAGGCGACCGCGTCGGCGAGCGCCTCGGCCGTCGCGAACTTGCCGCCGTTCTGGCCGTCGGTGCCGACGAAGTCGGTGTCGCAAAAGGTGCAGACGGCGCCCGCGCGGTCCTGCTCGCGGCCGCTCCACAGATTGCAGCCGGCGAAGCGGCAGAACACGGCCGCGCGGCCCGCCTGCGCGCCCTCGCCCTGCAGCGTGTAGAAGATCTCTTTGACTGAGTACATGTCAGCCCCTTGTCTCACGGGTACGTGAGCCGATCCCCCAAGGGGATTCGGCTCGGCTTGGGACGGCCCGGCGCTCGAGCCGGGTCATACCGGAATCAACTCCTCGAGCTGGGACGCGAACACGATCGAACCGCTGCCGCGCGTCTCGTACATGTCGACGCGGTCGATCTGCGGCAGCACGGCGCCGCCCTTGGCGAGCACCCAGGCCGCGAGGCTCGCGGTGTCGCCGTCGGGCAGGTCGGCGATCTCGTAGAGCGGGCGGTGGTCGATCGCCTTGAAGATCGGGTCGAACAGGGTCTTCACGTCGCCGAAGTCGACGGTCCAGCCCATCACCGCGTCGAGCGCCGCGCTCAGGTGCAGGCGCAGCGTGTAGGTATGGCCGTGGACGCCGCGCAGCGGGCTGTCCGCGGGCGCGTGGTCGAGACGGATCGCGCTGTCGAGCGTCATCTCCTTCCAGATCCGGTACTCGCGGCCGTCGAAGTTCGCGCCGCAGGAGCCGGTCTCGTAGACCGTGACCCAGGAGAGCTCGGGCAGCCGCGGCTTGAGCCGCGCCCACAGCCACGAGGAGATGATCTCGCTCGTCGGGTTCGCAAGCCCCTCGATGCCGTTCAGGCATTGGTAGTTGAGCTGCATGTGGAAGGGCGCCCAGACCTCGTCGAGATGGTCGTAGTCGACCGCGAGGTCGCGGCTGCCGAGGTCCTGGTTCGCGTGCAGGATCACCTCGAAGCCATGGCCGTGCATGCGCCCGCATTTGTGGCCGAGCGGCACGTTGGGCAGCTGGTGCGCGGCCTGGAAGCGGTAGCGCCGCCACACATGGGCCTGGCCCGCGGCGTCGAGGTCGACGCCCGAATGCCGGGTGCTCTGCACGCCGACCTGCTGGACGCCGGGCACGCCGAACTCGCGCTCGAGCCGCGCGCGGATCCAGCGCGCGATGTTCTCGTCGGTCGGCTGTTCGATATGGTCGTTGAGCAGGCCGTGGTCGAGCGGCGCGACGCAGGCCTCGAGGCGGCGGCGCAGCGCCTCGACCTCGCCGCCCGGGAACGGCGCCCAGCCGGCCGGCAGCTGCGCGCGCACGGTCGCGAAATAGCTGTGGCCGTGCAGGCCGCGGCTGCGATGGCCCGCGGGCAGCACCGGGATGCGGCAGGCGGACTCGAAGCCGGCCGAAGCGGAGGTCAGGACTAGGCTCATAGGGGCGCTATTGTCGCCTAGGTACTTACCCGAATCATGCGCAACAGTTGTCGAAACGGGCGGCCATCATTCGTCGTCTGTGTGCAGTCCCGCAAATCCAGACAGGAGATTCCCATGCGATTCATGATCATCGTCCACGCGACCGCGCGCAGCGAAGCCGGCATCATGCCCGGCCCCGAAGACGGCCTGATGGCCGAGATGGCCGCCTACCACGAGGAGCTCGCGCGGAGCGGCGTGCTGCTCGACGCGAACGGCCTCAAGCCGAGCAGCGCGGGCTGGCGCATCACCTACCAGGACGGCCAGCGCAGCGTCATCGACGGCCCGTTCGCCGAGACCAAGGAGCTGATCGCCGGCTACACCCTGATCCAGGTCAGCAGCCGCGAGGAGGCGATGGAATGGGCGCGGCGCTTCCCCGCGCCCTTCGGCAAGCAGGGCGACGGCGGCATGATCGAGGTGCGCCAGCTGTTCGAGGCGGCCGACTTCGAGGAGCAGCCCGGGCGCGAGGAGTTCGTCCGCCTGCGCGCCGAGCTCGCCGCCAAGCAGGGCTGAAGCCGTGGACGTTGGCGCCGACGAGCACTCGGGCGCTGCGCCGCCGCCGCCGAGGGACATCGCCGCGCAGATCGCGGCGTTGTGGCGCATCGAGGCCGCCCGCATCGTCGGCGCGCTCGCGCGCGTCGTGCGCGACGTCGGCCAGGCCGAGGACCTGGCCCAGGACGCACTCGTCGAGGCGCTCGAACGCTGGCCGCGCGACGGCCTGCCCGAGCGCCCGGCGGCCTGGCTGATGGCCGTGGCTAAGCGCCGCGCGATCGACGCGCTGCGCGCACGCACGCGCCACGCGGAGCTCGACGAGGACTTCGCGCGCGAGCTCGCGACGCTGGGCCTCGACCGCAGCGAGGACTTCGCGCCGGCCCTGCTCGACGCGCGCGAGCGCATCGCCGACGACCAGCTGCGCCTGATCTTCACGGCCTGCCATCCGCTGCTCGCGCCCGACGCGCGCGCGGCGCTGGCCTTGAAGGTGCTTGCCGGCCTGTCGACGGCCGAGATCGCGCGCGCCTTCCTCGCCGAGGACGCGACGATTGCGCAGCGCATCGTGCGCGCGAAGCGCACGCTCGCGGCGGCCGGCGTCGGCTTCGAGCAGCCCGCGCCGGCCGCGCGCGCCGCGCGCCTGGCCTCGGTGCTCGAGGTCGTCTACCTGATCTTCAACGAGGGCCATACGGCCAGCACCGGCCCCGCCCTGACGCGCCCCGCGCTGTGCGACGAGGCCTTGCGCCTCGCGCGCCAGCTCGCCGCGCTGATGCCCGGCGACGCCGAGGCCTGGGGCCTGCTCGCCCTGCTCGAGCTGAGCGCGGCGCGCCTGCCGGCGCGCCACGACGCCGCGGGCCGCCCGGTCTTGCTGCTCGAGCAGGACCGCTCGCGCTGGGACCGCCTGCTGATCCGCCGCGGCCTCGACGCGCTCGCGCACGCGAAAGCGCCCGGCTTCTATGCGCTGCAGGCGCGCATCGCGGCCTGCCACGCGCAGGCGCGGCGCGCCGAGGACACCGACTGGCTGCGCATCGTCGCGCTCTACGACGGGCTCGCCCAGCTCGCGCCGTCGCCGGTCGTCGCGCTGAACCAAGCGATGGCGATCAGCCGCGTCGACGCGCCCGGCTACGGCCCGGCCGTCGCACTCGAACTGCTGGATCAGCTGGCCGGCGAACCCGCGCTGCGCGGCTACGCGTGGCTGCACGGCGCCCGCGCCGACCTGCTCGAGCGCCTGGGGCGCCCGGACGCTGCGCGCGAGGCCTACGCGGCCGCGCTCGCGCTCACGCGCAACGAGGTCGAGCGCGCGCAGCTCGAGGCGCGCATCGCCTACTTGGCGTCGGCCGCCTGCGCCGAGTCGTCGGCCGCGTCGGCCAACATCTTCTGCATCAGCGCGAAGAAGCGGTCGTAGAAGGTGCCGGCCGGGATCGTCTCGGACGCGACCTTGACCATCGAGTCCTGCGACGAGGACAGCGGCATCGAGATCGAGCCGATCGCCGACACGCCGATCGACGCCGAGTTCGGATTGCGCTTGATCACGTAGCGGTCCTGCTGGGCCGACACATAGGCCGTGGTGACCTCGCCGTTCCTGCCGTCGGCGATGCAGACGATGCTGATCGTGATCTCGACGTGGACCTCGCCGTCGGGCTGGAAGCGCTTGACGCCGCTGACCTGGCCCTTGAGCGTCGTCGGGTTGATCACGTAGCCCTGGCTCAGCAGCGCGCGGCGCCCGGCCTCGCAGCTGTCCGCGACATTGCCGTCGAACAGGCGCGAGAAGGTCTCGTCGGCCTGGAAGCGCTCGGACTGGTAGACCCGGTCGGCCTTGGTCGTCGACGACGAACTCGGGCCGGAGATGCAGCCCGAGAGCAGTAGCAGCGGCGCGGCGAGCGCGAGGGCGTAGGCGGGTCGGATTTTCGGCAGCGTCATGGGGCGAGGCAGCGGGCGGCAAGGCGCGGCAGCGGGCGAAAGGCTGTGGAGATTATCAGGGGGAGCCCGGATGACCCTGTAGCGCAAGGCATGCAAAGACTTGTATGCGCCCGTGGGCACAATCGCCCGCACCATGCACAGCTTCGTCCTCGCCGTTTTCGGCCTCGTCTACCTCGGCATGATTCTCGGCGGCCTGCCCTTGCTGCAGCTCGACCGCACCGGCATCGCGCTGCTCGGCGCGATCGCGCTGATCGGCGGCGACGCGCTGTCGGTCGACGCCGCCGCGCGCGCCGTGCACCTGCCGACGCTGATCCTGCTGTTCTCGTTCATGGTGCTGTCGGCACAGATGCGCCTGGGCGGCTTCTACGCCTGGGTCACGCGCGGCCTCGCGGGGCTGCGCGTCGGGCCGGCCGGGCTGCTGCTCGCGCTCATCCTCGTGACGGCGGTCCTGTCGGCGGTGTTCAGCAACGACGTCGTGTGCCTCGCCGTCGCGCCCGTGCTCGTCGCCGCCTGCCGGCGCCGCGCGCTGAACCCCCTGCCCTTCCTGCTCGCTCTCGCGTGCAGCGCGAACATCGGCTCGGCCGCGAGCCTGATCGGCAATCCGCAGAACATGCTGATCGGCCAGACGCTCGCGCTCTCGTTCGGCGGCTACGCGCGCGCGACGCTCGCGCCCGTGTTCGCCGGCCTGCTGCTGTGCTGGGCATTGATCGCGTGGCGCGCGCGCGGGGGCTGGACCGCGGCGGGCGGCGCGCCGGTCGACGCGGGCGACGACGAGCCGCTCGACCGCTGGCAGACGCTCAAGGGCCTGCTCGTCGCGGGCGCGATCCTGCTCGCCTATCTGTGCACCGACTGGCCGCGCGAGATCGTCGCGCTGACGGGGGCCGGCGTGCTGCTGACGAGCCGCAAGTTCCACTCGAGCCGCGTGCTGGGCCTCGTCGACTGGGAGCTGCTCGTGCTGTTCATCGGCCTGTTCGTCGTCAACGCGGCGCTGATGCGCACGGGCCTGCCGGCGCGCTGGGTCGCCGACGCGGCCGCGGCGGGTCTGCCGCTCGACCATGCGGCGACGCTGTTCGGCGCGAGCTTCGTGCTCTCGAACATCGTCTCGAACGTGCCGGCCGTGATGCTGCTGCTGCCGGTCGCCGGCACGCACCCGCTCGGCGGGCCGCTGCTCGCGCTGTCGAGCACGCTCGCCGGCAACCTGTTCATCGTCGGCTCGATCGCGAACATCATCGTCGTCGACGCGGCCGCGCGCGCGGGCGTCGCGATCGACTGGCGCCGCCACGCCGCGGTCGGCGTGCCGGTCACGCTCGCGACGCTCGCGGTCGCGGCGGGGTGGCTCTGGCTGCGGGGCTAGGGTGCCCGATATAAATATCACGTCGTGATATAGTCTTGGTCTTTGCCCGGACCATGCCATGGCCGCGCCGCGCCTGACCAAAACGCATTTCGAGACGCTCGCCGAGTTCCGCTACCAGATGCGCCGCTTCGAGCGCTTCTCGGAGCTCGCCGCGCGCGACGCCGGCATCACGCCGCAGCAATACCTGCTGATGCTGCAGGTCAAGGGCACGCCCGGGCGCGACTGGGCCCTCGTCGGCGAGCTCGCCGAGCGCCTGCAGATGCAGCCCCACGGCGCGGTCGCGCTCGTCGCGCGCTGCGAGGCGCAGGGCCTCGTTGCGAAGCAGCCCGACCCCGCCGACCGCCGCCAGGTCCAGGTCCACCTGAGCGAGGCCGGCGAGCAGCTGCTGCGCCGCCTCGCCGACCTGCACCGCGCCGAGCTCAAGTCGCTGCGCGGCGTGTTCACCGTTCCGCAGATCGACCTCGAGCCATGAGTTCCCCATCCGACACCGAACACCGCTTCGAACGCGCCGACTTCGACCAGGACCGGCGCCTGCTGCTGATGGCCGTGCTCGCGGCCGTGATCGGCCTGTCCGCGACCGGCGGCGCCTGGCTGCTGCTCGCGATGATCCGGCTGTTCACGAACGCGTTCTTCTTCCAGAGCCTGTCGCTCGCGGCGCGCTCGCCGGCCGCGAACCAGCTCGGCGCCTGGGTCGTCGCCGTGCCCGCGCTCGGCGGCCTGGTCGTCGGCCTGATGGCGCGCCTGGGCACCGACAAGATCCGCGGCCACGGCATCCCCGAGGCGATCGAGGCGATCCTGTTCGGCCAGAGCAAGATGTCGCCCAAGGTCGCCGTGCTCAAGCCGCTGTCCTCGGGCATCGCGATCGGCAGCGGCGGCCCGTTCGGCGCCGAGGGCCCGATCATCATGACCGGCGGCGCGATCGGCTCGCTGCTCGCGCAGTTCGTGCGCCTGAGCGCGGCCGAGCGCAAGGCCCTGCTCGTCGCCGGCGCCGCGGCCGGCATGACGGCCGTGTTCGGCACGCCGCTCGCGGCCGTGCTGCTCGCCGTCGAGGTGCTGCTGTTCGAGCTGCGGCCGCGCAGCCTGCTGCCGGTCGGCGTCGCGTGCGCGGTCGCGGGCTTCGCGCGGCCGCTGCTGCTCGAGCCCGGCTATCTGTTCGCGCTGACGACCGGCCCGGGCGGCCCCTGGATCGCCGCCGAATGCCTGGCCGCGGGCCTCGTCTCGGGCCTGCTCGCGGCCGCGCTGTCGCGCGCGCTCTACGCGATCGAGGACGGCTTCGGCCGCCTGCCGCTGCACTGGATGTGGTGGCCCGCGCTCGGCGGCCTCGTCGTCGGCGTCGGTGGCTGGCTCGAGCCGCGCACGCTCGGCGTTGGCTACGATGTGATCGACGCGCTCTTGCACCGCCAGCTGCCGGGCGGCGCGGCGCTCGCGGTCGTCGCCGTCAAGGCCGTGATCTGGCTCGTCGCGCTGGGCTCGCTGACCTCGGGCGGCGTGCTCGCGCCCGTGCTCACGATCGGGGCCGGCGTCGGCCTGCTCGTCGGCCTCGTGATGCCGGGCCCCGACGCCGCGCTGTGGCCGCTGCTGTGCATGGCCGGCGTGCTCGGCGGCGTGATGCACGCGCCGCTGATGGCCGCGGCCTTCGCCTACGGCCTCACCGGCGACGCCGACGCGCTGCTGCCGCTGCTCGCGACGACCGTCGTGTCCTACGGCTGCACGGTGCTGCTGATGCGCCGCTCGATCCTGACCGAGAAGATCGCGCGCCGCGGCCGCCATATCTGGCGCGAGACCGGCGTCGACCCGCTCGAGCGCCACGCGGTCGAGGAATGGATGAGCCGCGCGGTTCAGAGCCTCGCGGCCGACGCGAGCGTCGCCGCGGCGCTCGCCGAGCGCTTCGGCGCGGGCCAGCAGCACCGCGCTTTCCCGGTGCTCGACAGCGCGGGCCGCCTCGTCGGCGTCGTCGACCGCGCGGCGCTGCTCGCGGCCGACCCGGCCGTCACCTGCGCCGCGGTCTGCGCCGCGCAGGCCCTGCACTTCGCGCTGCCGCAGGAGACCTGCCGCGCCGCGGCCACGCGCATGGCGCGGCTTCAGCTCGAGCGCCTGCCGGTCGTCGCCGACGCCGCGTCGCTGCGCCTCGTCGGCCTGATCGCGCGCAGCGACCTGATCGAGCCGACGCTGGCCCACCACCACGAGGAAGAGCTGCGCGAACGCCCGCGCCGGCTCGACTGGTGGGCGCGGCGCTGACAATCTGCCGATGACGTCCCCGTTCCAGACCCTCGCGCGGATCGCCCGCGACAGCCGCCCCGCGCGCATGCGCGTCGGCGCGCGCGAACGCCTGCGCGCGATGCTCGGCGGCCTGCTCGGCATCGCGTTCACGGCCCTGTTGTCGCTCGCGTTGCACGGCACCGGCCCGGGCGCCTGGCTCGTCGCGCCGATCGGCGCGAGCGCCGTGCTCGTGTTCGCGGTGCCCGCGAGCCCGCTCGCCCAGCCCTGGTCGGTGATCGGCGGCAACACGCTGTCGGCGCTCGTTGGCGCGAGTTGCGCGCTGTGGGTCCACGACCCGGCCTGGGCCGGCGCGGTCGCCGTGGGCCTCGCGATCGGCGTGATGTTCGCGCTGCGCTGCCTGCACCCGCCCGGCGGCGCGGCCGCGCTGCTCAGCGCGCTCGGCGCCGTCAAGCTCGGCTTCGTGCTGTTCCCGGTGCTCGTGAACTGCCTGCTGCTCGTGCTCGCGGGCATGGTCTACAACGGCCTGACCGGGCGGCGCTACCCGCATGGCCAGACTGCCCCGGCCGCGAAGGGCGAGGCCGAGCGCTTCGCGGCGGCCGACCTCGACGCGGCGCTCGCCCATTACAACCAGGTCGTCGACATCAGCCGCGACGACCTCGAGGAGCTGCTCCACCACGCCGAGGCCGCGGCCTACCAGCGCAGCTTCGGCGCGCTCCGCTGCGCCGACATCATGACGCGCGAGCCGCTCGCGGTCGAGTTCGGCAGTTCGCTCGAAGAGGCCTGGACGCTGCTGCAGGGCCACCACGTCAAGGCGCTGCCCATCGTCGACCGCGCGCGGCGCGTGATCGGCATCGTCACGCCGGCCGATTTCCTGCGCCACGCGGCGGCCGAGGGCGCGGGTGCGTTCGGCGGCCGGCTGCGCGCGTTCGTGCGGCCGAGCGGCCAGACCCATG
The DNA here is from genome assembly GCA_019232985.1 of Roseateles sp. The sequence goes on from JAFAMW010000067.1 coordinate 32,314, forward strand.
GCGACAAGCCCGAGGTCGTCGGCCAGATCATGAGCGCCGAGGTCCGCAGCGTCGCCGCGGACCGCCGCGTCAGCGAGCTCGTGCCGCTGTACGCCGAGTCGGGCCATCACCACCTGCCCGTCGTCGACGCCGAGCGCCGCCTCGTCGGCGTGCTCACGCAGAGCGACCTGATCCGCGCGCTGCACCGCGGCGCGCGCGCCTGAGGCGCGGCGCGTGAGAGGATCGAGGCCATGTCCTCGATCCCTTCACCGCCCGCCACGCCGCTCGACGCGTTCGGCGCCGCGGTGCGCCGTATCGCGCCGCTCGGCGACGCCGCGCTCGCCGAGCTCGCGGCGCTGACCGAGGCGCGCGAGGTCGGCACCGGCGTGTGGCTGCTGCAGGCCGGCCAGCGCGCCGAATGGGGCCTGTTCGTCGTCGGCGGCCTGCTGCGCGAGTGCTATATCGACGCCGAGGGCGACGAGCACACGCGCGCGTTCGCGCCGGCCGGCGGCTTCAGCGGCTCGCTGCTCGACCTGCTGTCGGGCCAGCCGTCGGTGACCTGGGTCCAGGCGCTCGAGCCGACGCGGCTGCTCGCGTTCCGCTACGCGGCCTTCGACGCGCTGTGCCGCACGAACCCCGAGCTCAATATGCTCGCGCGCCGCCTCGCCGAGCGGCTCTACCTGCGCAAGGCGCGGCGCGAGTACGAGCTGCTCGCGCTGCCCGCCGCGGCGCGCTACGCGCAGTGGTGCGCCGAGCACCCGCAGCTCGACGCGCGCGTGAGCAGGCGCGTGCTCGCGTCCTTCCTCGGCGTCACGCCCGAGCACCTGAGCCGCCTGCGTCGCGAAGCGGTGCATCGGCCGGCAGGGCCTGGGGTCGGTGGATCATCGCGAGCAGCGTGAACGACGCGAGGAAGAACGCGAAGCGCACGAACACCAGCGGCACCGCGATCGATTGCGGCAGCACGTAGATCGCGACGCCGACCGGCCACTGCACGAACACGAGCAGCTTCGCGAGCAGGCGCTGCTTCATGTCGGCGCGCGGCAGCCCGAGGCCGAGCAGGCACAGGCCCAGGTAGCTGACGTGGAACTTCAGCATGCTCTCGGTCGCCTGCCAGGCGATCTCGGCGTCGCCGGGCGGGTGGCCCTGCTCGGCGCTCGCGAGCATCGCGAGGAAGTGGAAGTTCTCGACCATGTCGAGCAGCGCGAGCCCCATCAGCAGCGCGAGCGCGGTGCCGAGCAGCAGGCGCGCGCCGGCGTCGCGCCAGGCCAGCGAGACCATCAGCACGAACACCGCGCCGTAGGCGACGATGAACAGGTTGTCGAGGCCGATCGTCGCGCGCAGCACCGGCGGGTCGGCGAGCAGCAGGCGCGCGTAGTCGGCGGCCGGGTGCACGTACTGCAGCGGGTCCTGGCCAACGCCGGTGAAGACGAAGATCGCGAGCATGCCCAGCACGAGCGCGCCGGCCAGCAGCGCGCAGCGGCGCAGCGCTTGTTGCATCGAAAAGGAACTTGCGGTCATGGCGAGTCGCTCGCGTTCAGTTGAGGAAGCGCGAGCGTGCCGGCGCCGGCGCGAACCGGCATTGACATTTGTTTGTCCCAGAGGCGCTAGCCGAAGGTGAACGCGTAGGCCTGCGCGCCCGCGTCGAGGAACTCGATCTCGACGAGGTGCTGGTGGCTGTCGTCGTGGGCCTGGCGGACCAGCTGGTAGAGCTTCTTCGCGTCGACCGTGCCCGCGCCGTCGGCGTCGATGTCGTCGCCATGGTCGGCGCCGGGCGCCCGGCCGTCGACGCGGACCCTGAAGCGGATCGCGTGGCCGGGCTGGTCGGGGCCGAGCACGAGGTGCACGTCGCGCGCCTGGAAGCGGTAGGCGATGCGGCCGCCGGCCGCGGCGAGCTCGATCAGGTCGGGGGCGACGCGCCAGCGGCCCGCGAGCGTCCATTGGTCGAGGTCGAGGCGCGGCGCCGGCGCGTAGTCGTTCGAGCCCGGGCCGGGACCCGGGCCCGCGAGCGCGCCCCGGGCCGAGACGAAGCCCTCGGCGCGCGCGCCGCCGAGGTAGGTCTCGCCGGATGCGGCCGGGCGGGCGCCCGGGGCCGCCTGCGTGCCCGTCGCATGCGGCGCGACGAGGTCGGTCGGCACGCCGTGGCGGCCGGCCTCGCGCAGCAGCTGCTGGATCATGTGCTCGGCGTCGTCGTAGCGGCCCTCGCCGAGCTGGCGCGAGCGCACCCGGCCGTCGGCGTCGACGAAGTAGAAAGTCGGCCAGGCGGTCGTGCCGAACGCGCGCCACAGCGCCTGGTGGCTGTCGACGGCGACCGGGTAGGTGATGCCGAGCTCCCGGACCGCGCGCGCGACGTTCGCGGTCGAGCGCTCGAACTCGAACTCGGGCGTGTGCGCGCCGATCACGACGAGACCGTAGGGTTCGTACTTCTGCGCCCAGGCCTTCACGTAGGGCAGCGTGCGCAGGCAGTTGATGCACGAGTAGGTCCAGAAGTCGACGAGCACGACCTTGCCGCGCAGCGCCTGCGCGTCGAGCTGGGTCGAGTTGATCCATGCCGTCGCGCCGTCGAGCGCGGGCAGCGGCTGCGACGCCGACGCCGACGCCGAGAGCCCGCCCGCGACGGCCCAGCCCATGCCGGCGAGCGCGAGCAAAGAAAAGCCGGCCGCCGTCGCGAGGCGGCGCACGCGGGAGAGGAGTCGGTCAGGCATGGCGGTCTCCTGGCTCAGAGCCGGGTCACGTCGAGCACGGCCTGGGCGAAGGCCTGCGGCGCTTCCTGGGGCAGGTTGTGGCCGATGCCGCCGGTGATGACGCGGTAGGCGTAGCGGCCCGTGAACTTGCGGCGGAACGCCGCGTCGCCGACCGCGTGCGGCGCGCCGTTCGCGTCGCCCTCGAGCACGATCGTCGGCACCTCGATCGCCGGGCCGGCCGCAAGGCGCTGCTCGAGCGCGTCGTAGGCGCGTTCGCCGTCGGCGAGGCTCTGGCGCCAGCGGTAGTTGTGGATCACGACGTCGACATGGTCGGGGTTCGCGAACGACGCGGCGCTGCGCGCGAAGGTCGCGTCGTCGAACGCCCATCGCGGCGACGCGGTGCGCCAGATCAGCTTCGCGAACTCGTCGCGGTACTGCGCGTAGCCCGCGCGGCCATGCTCGGTCGCGAAGTAGAACTGGTACCACCACGCGTACTCGGCGGCCGGCGGCAGCGGCGCCTTGATCGCCTCGCGGTTGCCGATCAGGTAGCCGCTGACGGCGACGAGCGCCTCGCAGCGCGCGGGCCACAGCGCCGCGATCACGGCGGCCGTGCGCGCGCCCCAGTCGAAGCCCGCGAACACCGCCTTGCGGATCTTCAGCGCGTCGAGCAGCGCGACGATGTCGAGCGCGACGGCCGATTGCTGGCCGTTGCGAAACGTGCTGTCGGACAGGAAGCGCGTGCTGCCGTGGCCGCGCAGGTGCGGCACGATCACGCGCCAGCCCGACGCGGCGAGGCGCGGCGCGACGTCGATGAAGCTGTGGATGTCGTAGGGCCAGCCGTGCAGCAGCACGACGACCGGGCCGTCGGCCGGGCCGAGCTCGGCGTAGCCGACGCTGAGCAGGCCCGCGTCGACCTGGCGCAGCGCGCCGAACGAGGCGAGCGGCGCGGCGGGCGCGAGCGTCGGCGCGGCCGTGCCGTCGGCCTGCGCGGCGTCGGCGAGCGCGAAGCTCGCCATCGCACCGAGGAAACCGCGGCGCGAGGGGGAGGTCAAGGGGGTCATGGGGTGGCTCCGGTCGGGGTGGCAGGTGGATGGACGCATCGTCGGTGCGCCTCGCCACCCGAGCAAGAGCAACTAAAATCACGGATCGTTGTCTATGAGGCAACGCAGGAGCGAGACCGATGCGCGAGATCAACCAGCAGCGCCTGCGCTATTTCCGCGAGGTGCTCGCCCACGGCACGATCCGCGGCGCGGCCGACAGCCTGAACACCGCGCCGTCGGTGATCACGCGGCAGATCCGCCGGCTCGAGGACGAGCTCGATACGAAGTTGTTCGAGCGCGGGGCGCGCGGCGTGCGGCCGACCGAGGCTGCCGCCCACCTGCTCGAGTTCTGGCGCGGCTACCGCTCGCACCAGGAGCAGCTCGAGGACCGCCTGCAGGCGATCAAGGGTCTCCAGCACGGCCAGGTGCGGCTCGCGGTCAGCGAGGGCTTTGTCGACGGGCTCGTCGACGCGGTGCTCGCCGGGTTCTGCGCGCGCTATCCGAAGCTCGAGCTCGCGGTCGACATGCTGTCGGTCGAGGCGCTGCTCGCGAGCGTGGCCGAGGGCCGCGCGCATATCGGCCTGGCCTACAACCCGCCGCCGCACGCCCAGATCGAGTGGCGCGCGAGCTCGGCGCAGCCGATCGTCGCGCTCGTGCGCCGCGACCACCCGCTCGCGCGGCTCGGCCGCGCGGCGAGCGTGCAGGAGCTGCTCGCCCACCCGCTCGCGCTGATGCCGGGCGGGTTCGGCATCGGCCGGGCGACCGAGCTGCTCGCGTTCAGCGAGAACCTCGAGATCCGCCCGGCGCTGACGACAAACTCCCTCGCCGCGCTCAAGCGCCTCGTCGCGGCGGGCCGCTTCGCGACGCTGATCGGCGAGTTCGCCGCGCCGCGCGAGATCGCCGCGGGCGAGTTCGCGACCGTGCCGGTCGACCACGCGCTGCTGCGCGGCACCCAGGCGCGCGTGCTCGTGAAGTCGGGCCGCCCGCTCGCGGCCGCGCCGAGCGAGCTGCTCGCCTGGATCCTGCGGGAGATGGCGATGTTCGCCGCGCCGGCCGCCGCTAAGGGTGCGGGGCGGCGTCGCCGGCCGGCATCAGCGCCGGATTGAACTGCATCGGCCGATCGGCGAAGCAGTAGCGCGCCGTGCCCGGCCGCGTCGGATTCGACATCGGGTCGCCGGCCGCGTACTCCCTGGTCGTCAGCACGATGCAGCCGCCGTCGACCTTGAAATGCTCGAAGTCGACGGCGCGCCAGCCGGCGCCACCGATCACGTCGAAGCCGAGCAGCCGGTAGCGCCTGCCGCGGGGCTCCTTGGCGCTCACCGCGAGGTCGGCGAACGCGGCCATGTAGTACGTGTAGTTGTTGCCGCCACCGAAGCTCTCGAGCGTGAAGAACACGAGCGACAAGTCGCCCGGGCCTGGCAGCGCATGGACGCGGCGCGCGGCGCGGTATTCCTTCGCCGTCTTGTCGACCAGCTGCGCGACGAGCGCGTTCGCGGCCTGGTCGATCGCGCCTTGCGCGGCGGCGTGCCTGGCGGGCAGCAGGATCGCGAGCGCCAGCGCGACCGCGCCTACTGCCCGGCAGGCGGTTCCCACAGCTCGACCTTGTTGCCCTCGGGGTCGACGACCCAGCCGAACTTGCCGAATTCGGAGTCGTCGGTCTTGTCGAGCACCTGGCAGCCCTCGGCGCGCAGCGCCTGCAGCAGCGCGGTCAGGTCGGCGACGCGGTAATTGACCATGAACGAGGCCTGGCTCGGCGCGAAGCTGTCGCCGTCGGCGGCGTTGATGCTCCAGGCCGTCGTGCCGCCGACCGGCTTGCCGTCGGCGTCGGTCCAGTCGAACGCGGCGCCGCCCCAGGACTGCACGTCCACGCCGAGATGGGTCCTGTACCAGGCCCGCAGGGCGACCGGGTCCTTGGCCTTGAAGAAGATTCCGCCGATGCCGGTGACGCGCTTCATGAGGGGGCTCCTGGGCTGAGGGGACTGCGAGGGCGCTAGCGTAGCGCGCCCGGCGACGTTCAGGCGAGCCGCTTGCGCGTGCCCTTCTCCTGCACCGGCATCTGTTGCGCGGCGCCCGGCAGCGTCGGCTTGGGCAGCTTCGCGAGGCCCGCGCGCGCGGCGGCGAGCTCGGCCTGGGCGTCGGGCAGTGCGGGTGCCTTGGCTTCGGCGGCGTCGGCGAAGCGCAACGCCGCGGTGAGGTCGCCGAAGGTCTGGCGCCGCCACGCGCTGATGTTGGGCTCCTGCACGCCCGTGAAGCGCTCGAGGAACTGCAGGATCGAGGTGTGGTCGAACGGCGCGCTGCAGACCCAGCCGCCGGCCGTCCACGGCGAGACGATGATGGCCGGCACGCGAAAGCCCGCGCCCGCGGGCAGGCCGCCGACGAACTCGTGCGGCGTGCCGGCCGGCGGCACCGGCGGCGCGACATGGTCGAACAGGCCGTCGTTCTCGTCGTAGTTGAGGATGAACACGGTCTTGGCCCAGACCGCCGGGTTGGCCGCGATCGCCTCGATCTTGCTCGCGATGAACGCGGCGCCGTCGGCCGGCGTGAACTCGGGGTGCTCGGACTGGAAGCTCGTCGGCAGGATCCACGACACGGCCGGCAGGCGGTCGTTGCGCGCGTCGTCCTCGAACTGGCCCTCGGGGCCGCGCACCAGGCCCTTCTGGTACAGCGGCGAGCCCTTGCGCGCGAGGCGGAACGCGCGGAACTGCTCGAGCACGTTGGTGCCGTAGTTGTCCTGCTGCTGATAGACCTTCCAGCTCACGCCGGCGACCTCGAGGCGCTCGGCGTAGGTGGTCCAGGTGAAGCCGCCGCGCGGCGCCTTGTTGCTGATGCAGGGGCCGCCGTCGCGGCCGTCGGGGTCGATCGTGCCGGTCATCCAGTACAGGCGGTTCGGCCAGGTCGGGCCCATCATCGAGCTGTGATAGCCGTCGCAGATCGTGAACGCCTCGGCGAGCGCGAAGTGGAACGGGATGTCCGTGCGCTGGTAATGGCCCATCGTGTACGGGCCGTTCGCGCCCTCGGCCTTGCGGTGCGCGGGCACCCAGTTGTCCATGCGGCCGCCGTTCCAGGCCGCGTGCTGGACCTCCCAGCTGTGGTTCGTCGACGGGATCTTCTGCGCGCTGCTCGTGCGCGTGTCGAGGTGGAAGGGCAGCAGGTAGCCGGCCGGGTTCTCGGCGTCGGGCTGCTGGAACACCGACTTGCCCGCGTGCTCGCCCTGCAACTGCAGCGCGTTCGGGTCGTCGAAGCCGCGCACGCCGGCCAGGGTGCCGAAGTAATGGTCGAACGAGCGGTTCTCCTGCATCAGCAGAACCACATGCTTGACGTCCTTGAGCGAGGCGGGACCGGCCGGCGCTTGCGCGAGCGCGCGCCGCACGCTCGGCGGCAGCAGGCTCAGGCCGGCGGCGCCGGCGGCTTGTTGGAGAAGGCGGCGGCGGGTCGGGTCGGTCATGGCGGCGGGTTCCGGTTGAGTCGCAAGCCCGCGACGATACGCCGCCCGGACGACACGGGCGTGAAGCGGGTCGAGCCGCGCCGCCCGCCCGGCGTCAGGCCGCCTCGCCGGCGGCGCCCTCGCCGAGCGCGCCGAGCTCGCCGCTCGCGCGCGCCTGGCGGCCGTAGAACAGCTCGAACAGCGGGCTCGCCATCATCGTCGTGACGATCGCCATCAGCACGAGCATCGAGAACAGCGCGGGCCCGATCACGCCCTTCTGCAGGCCGATGTTGATGATGATCAGCTCCATCAGCCCGCGCGAGTTCATCAGCGCGCCGATGCCGAGCGCCGTGCGGTTGTCCTCGCCGGACAGGCGCGCGGCGAGGTAGCAGGCCAGGCCCTTCGCGGCGACCGACGCGAGCAGCACGCCGGCGGCGATCAGGACGAGCTCGGTCGAGTTGACCATGTCCATGCGCGTGTTCAGGCCCGAGTAGGTGAAGAACATCGGCAGCAGCAGCACGACGGCGAGCGGCTCGACCTTCTTTTTGAGCTCGGCCGCGAAGCGGCCGCGCGGCATCACGGCGCCGAGGATGAAGCCGCCGAAGATCGAGTGGATGCCGACCGCGTCCATCAGGAACGCCGACAGGCAGAACAGCGCGAGCGTGATGCCGAGCACGGTCGTGCTCATCTCGCCCTCGCGCTCGACGATCGCGCCGAGCGGCGCGAGCAGGCGGCGCCCGAACAGCAGGATGAACGCGGCGTAGCCGACGCCGCCGCCGATCGCGAGCACGGCGACGCCGGGGCCGGCGCCGAAGGCCGCGAGCACGAGCGCGAGCACGCACCAGGACGCCGCGTCGTCGAAGGCCCCGGCCGTCAGCGACAGGGTGCCGAGCGAGGTGTCGGCTAGGCCGCGCTCGTTGATGATGCGCGCGAGCATCGGAAACGCCGTCAGCGCGATGCAGGCCCCCATGAACAGCGTCGCGTTGGCCTGCGAGATGCCCGGCGCGAACAGGCCCGGGATGCCGAGCAGCACCGGCGTGATCAGCACGGCGATCAGGAACGGCGCGGCGATGCCGGCCAGCGACACGCCGACCGCGCTGCGCGCCTTGGTGCGGAAATGGTCGAGCCGCAGCGTCGTGCCGACGAGGAACATGTACAGGCCGACGCCGAGCTGCGAGCCCGCGTAGAGCACGTTGCGGGTTTCCTTGGGGAATATCGCGGCCTGCAGATCGGGCGCGAGCAGCCCGAGCAGCGAGGGCCCGAGCAGCACGCCCGCGATCATCTCGCCGACGACCTGGGGCTGGCCCAGGTATTTGCGGCCGAGCCAGCCGGTCGCGCGGCAGGCGATCAGGATGACCGCGAGCTGCAGGAAGAAGTGGACGCTGAAGTCGCCCGGCGAAAAGCTCTTCGCCGCGGCCGGCAGCGCCGCGCCATGCGCCGCGAAGATGTCGCCGAGCAGGTGGCCCAGGCTGAAGTTGTCGAAGAAACCCATGCGTTCGTCGCCTCCGTCTGTTTTGCTTGCGCGGCGGACTGTGCCAGCGCTGTCAACGCTGTCCATTCGGGTGCGCCGGTTTGCGCCTACCTACCGACATCACTATTCACGGGTTGATCGGATGTAGGTACATTTGGCTGACCATGAAGCTCATCGCCAGCCGCGAGTTCAACCGCGACGTCAGCCAGGCCAAGCGCCTCGCGCGCGACGAGCCCGTGCTGATCACGGACCGCGGCGAGCCGACCCATGTGCTGATGAGCATCGCCGAGTTCCGCCGTCTGAGCGGCCAGGGCGAGAGCATCCTCGAGCTGCTCGCGATGCCCGAGGCCGTCGAGCTCGACGCCGCCGACGCCGCGTCCGACGGCGCCTGGGACCACCGCGAGCGCGCCGATTGATGTACCTGCTCGACACCCATGTCGTGCTCGAGCTGCGCAAGGCCGGCGTCGCGCAGTCCGACCCCGGCCTCGCGGCCTGGGCCGCGGGCATCCCGCGCCAGCGCCTGTTCCTGTCGGCGCTGAGCCTGCTCGAGATCGAGAACGCGGCCGCGCGGCTCGGCCGCAAGGACCGCGCCGCGGGCCTCGCCGTGCGCGCCTGGATCGACGAGCGCGTGATGCCGGCCTTCGACGGCCGCATCCTGCCGGTCGACGCCGCGGTCGTGCGGCGCCGCGCCCAGCTGCCCTACGCGAACACGCGCGACGGCCTGCTCGCCGCGACGGCGCTCGAGGGCGGCTTCACGCTCGTCACGCACCGCGTCGCGGCGTTCCGCGCCGGGCGCGTCAAAGTCCTCAACCCCTCGGGCTTCGTCGCCGCGCCGGGCGGCACGGACGAGGACGAAGACTGGAGCCACGGCACGCAGACCAGCCGGCAATGGCTGAAGAACCTCTATGTACGCGCCTGACCCCGCTCACCCCGCATGACGACCACGACGAACACGCGCCGCATCCTGATCGTCGGCGGCGGCACGGCCGGCTGGCTGACGGCCGCCTACCTCGCGAAGGCGCTGCGGCTCGCCGAGCGCCGCCAGCTCGAGATCACGGTGCTCGAGTCGCCCGACATCGGCGCGATCGGCGTTGGCGAGGGCTCGTTCCCGACGATCCGCGCGACCCTGCAGTTCCTCGGCATCGACGAGGCGCAGTTCCTGCGCGAGACCACGGCCACCTTCAAGCAGGGCATCCGCTTCGTCGACTGGGCCGAGGCGCCGGCCGGCGGGCGGCGCCACCAGTTCCTGCACCCGTTCGAGGCGCCGTTCTACTCGGACGAGCTCAACCTCGTGCCCTACTGGCTGCGCCAGGACGCGGCCGCGCGGCGGCCGTTCGCCGAGGCGCTGACGGTCCAGGCGCGCGCCGCCGAGGCCGGCCGCGCGCCCAAGCGCGGCCCGGCGCCGGCCTACGGCGGGCCGATGAACTACGCCTACCACTTCGACGCGGCCCGGCTCGCCAAGCTGCTCGCCGCGTACGCGCGCGGGCTCGGCGTCGATCATGTCGAGGCGACGCTGAACCAGGTCGCGCTGGACGAGGCCGGCGCGATCGCGCATGTCGACACGCTGCAGCGCGGCCGCTTCACGGCCGACCTCTACGTCGACTGCACGGGCTTCCACGCCGAGCTGATCAAGCACATGGCCGGCGCGGGCCTGAAATCGGTGCGCGAGCACCTGTTCGTCGACCGCGCGCTCGCGTGCAAGGTTCCGGCCGACGAGGACCCCGACGCGCCGCTGCCGAGCGTCACGATCGCGACGGCGCACGAGGCCGGCTGGACCTGGGACATCGGCCTCGACGGCGCGCGCGGCGTCGGCTGCGTGTACTCGAGCGACCATATCGACGACGCGCGCGCCGAGCAGCTGCTGCGCGACTACCTGGGGCCGGCGCATGCGGACGCGCCGACGCGCCGCATCCCGTTCCCGACCGGCTACCGCAAGCGCCAATGGGTGAAGAACTGCGTCGCCGTGGGTCTGTCGGCGGGCTTTCTCGAGCCGCTCGAGTCGACCGGCATCGTGCTGATCGAGGCCGCCGTCGGCATGATCGCCGAGATGCTGCCCTACGGCGGGGCGATCGAGGCGCCCGCGCGGCGCTTCAACGAGCTGATGACGACGCGCTTCGAGAACATCGTCAACTTCCTCAAGCTGCACTACTGCCTGAGCCGCCGGCCCGAGCCGTTCTGGCGCGACAACGCGGCGCCGGATTCGATCCCGCTGCGCCTCGCCGAGCTGCTCGAGCAGTGGCGGCTGAGGCCGCCCGGGCGCTTCGACTTCGTGCTCGACACCGAGACCTTCGCGTTCTTCAACTACCAGTACATCCTCTACGGCATGGGCTTCGCGACCGAGCTGCGCGCGGGCGGCGACGAGTTCCCGCAGGGACGCGAGGCCGACAAGCTCTTCGCGAAGGTCGCGCGCTTCGCCGAGCGCGCGCGCGCCGACCTGCCCGACCACCGGCAGCTGATCCGGCGGATCCGCGCGGCCGGCGCGGCCTAAGCCAGCCGGCTCAAGGCGCCGGCGCGCGCTTGGGCTCCCAGAGCTCGACCTTGTTGCCCTCGGGGTCGAGCAGCCAGGCGAAGCGGCCGTTCTCGTCGTCGCTGCGCTTGAGGATCGCGACCTCGTGGTCCTGCAGGCGCTTGACGATCGCGTCGAGGTCGTCGACCGCGTAGTCGATCATCACGGCGCTCGCCGACGGCGCGAAGTAGGCCGACGAGGCCGGGAACGCGGCCCAGGCCGCGGCCGGCGGGTGGCCGGCCGTGTCGTAGCGCAGCGCGGCGCCGCCCCAGGGCTGCAGCGGCAGGCCGAGCATGTCGCGGTACCAGGCGGCGAGCGCCTTCGGGTCGCGGGCCTTGATGAACACGCCGCCGATGCCGGTGATATGGCCGGCGGGCTGGGCGACCGGGAGCGTGGGCTCGGCGCGTGCCGGGCCCGCCGCGGCGACGGCGCCGAGGCAGAGTGTCAGGACGATACGCAGGCTCATGTCTTGCTCCTCGCGGCGAGGCCGCGTCGCTGTGCAATGTAGCGCCACCGCCTAGGCCGCGGTCTCGGCCACGTCGTAGAGCGCGGCAAGCTTGCGCGTGCGCCCGCGCAAGGCCGCGAGCAGCTCGGGCGGCTCGACGGCCTCGACCTCCGGCGCGAGCCGCAGCAGCTGGCCGGCGCCATGCTCGATCGACTCGATCGGCACGCGCAGCCGCACGCGACCGTCGCGGCGCCTGCCCGGCCCGGCCGCGGCGACCGCGCGCGCCGTCGCGCCGCCGACCTGGCTCAGCGCCTTGAGGCCGGCCGGCGTCGCGAGCACGGTCGCGTCGAGGCGCTGCAGCTCCTGCTCGAAGCGCTGCGTCGACTCGGCCCAGTAGGCCGCGAGCTCGAAGCCGCGGGGCCGCTGTACGGCCGAGTCGAGCCGCTCGGCGCCGCGGATGTTCGCGACGCGCAGCGTGCTCGGCCGCGCGCCGATCAGCGCGACGAGGTACCAGGTGCCGGCCTTGAGCACGAGGCCCAGCGGGCCGACGCGGCGCGTCGTCGTGCGCCGCCAGCTCTCGTAGTGCAGCGCGAGCTCGTGCCCGGACCAGACCGCCTCGGCCGCGAGCGCGAGGAAGGGCACGGGCTCCTGCTCGCGGTACCAGTCGATCGGGTCGAGGTGCAGGCGCTCGCTGACGCTCAGGGCCTGCGCGCGCGCGCCCGACGGCAGCGCCGCGAGCAGCTTGAGCCGCGCGTTCTCGACCTCGGCGCCGAGGCCCAGCTGCGCGGCCGGGCCCGCGAGGCCGCCGAGGAACACGGCCTGCGACTCGGCCGGCGTGAGCCCGGTCAGCGTGGTCTTCCAGCCGTCGAGCAGCGCGAAGCCGCCGCTGCGGCCGCGCTCGGCGTAGATCGGCACGCCGGCCGCGCTGAGCTGGTCGACGTCGCGGTGCAGCGTGCGCACCGAGACCTGCAGCGCCTCGGCGAGCGCGCGCGCGCTCATGCGGCCGCGCGCTTGCAGCAGCATCTGCAGGGTCAGGAGACGGCTCGCGCGCATGGGATGTCGGTGGTTGCGCTTAAATCATGCCATGTATTGGCAGATATTGTCGCGCAGACTGCCTGGGCGTCGCGGCATGGGCCGCGCGTGGCAAGCCAGGAGATCCACATGCAACAGCCGCAAGACACCACCGCTTCGTCGCCCGCCGACTTCGACTTCCTGATGGGCCGCTGGCGCGTCCGCCATCGCCGCCTGTGCGAGCGCCTCGCGGGCTGCACCGACTGGGACGAGTTCGAGGGCACGAGCGAGGCCGCGCCGCTGCTCGGCGGCCACGGCAACGTCGACGACAACTGGCTCGACCTGCCCGCCGGTGCCTACCGCGCGGTCTCGCTGCGCAGTTTCGACGCGGCGACGCGGCAATGGTCGATCTGGTGGCTCGACGGCCGCACGCCGATGCAGATCGACACGCCGATGCGCGGCGGCTTCAGCGACGGCGTCGGCCTGTTCCTCGCCGACGATACGTTCCAGGGCCGGGCCATCCGCGTGCGCTTCCTGTGGTCGCGCATCACGCCGCGCAGCGCGCGCTGGGAACAGGCCTTCTCGGCCGACGGCGGCCTGAGCTGGGAAACCAACTGGGAGATGGACTTCGAGCGCGTCACCGCAGCCTAGGCTGCGCCGCGCCTCAGCATCGGCCTGCTCTTTCGCGAAGAGTGGACCGCGCTCGAGTGAGCCCCCGACCGGCGCGCCCGTGGATGGCGGCCGGACGGTGGCACGGATCGAAGCTGTCCGCAAAGCAGGCACTGTCTGAAATTCAGGCAATCGATCGCATCCGACGCACCAGCACCGGGCTCCCGCGCGAGTCCGCGTGGCGTGCCCGTTGCCGCACCGTTTCCCTCTGTGAAGCAGCCGGCGGCGCGGCGCCGCGCGGCGCCCCGCTAGTGGTTTGCACCAGGGGCGGGCGGACGGGCACGGGACTTGCGCCATGACCCTGCACGGCGCCCGACGACGCCTGGAATCCGGCCCCGAACACAACATGACGGAGACAAGAAGATGAAGAAGCCCTGCATTTCCCGCGCCCGCCGCGTCGCGGCCCTGACGCCGCTGAGCCTGGCGGCCGCCCTCCTGTTCCAGGGCCCGGCCCTGGCCCAGCAGGCCGCGCCCGCCGCGGCCAAGGACCCGGCCGCGGCGAACGGCGACGTCGTCTCGCTCGACACCGTGACCGTGACGGCGCGGCGCCGCGAGGAAACGCTCAAGGACGTGCCGGTGGCCGTCACGGCGCTGACCGCGGCGACGCTCGAGACGCGCAACATCCAGGACCTCGGCGACCTGCAGGGCGAGGTGCCGAGCCTGACGATCTACGCCGCGCGCGGCAGCAACACGACGATCACGGCCTATCTGCGCGGCGTCGGCCAGTCCGACCCGCTGTGGGGCGTCGACCCCGGCGTCGGCATCTACTTCGACGACGTCTACGTCGCGCGGCCGCAGGGCGCGCTGCTCGACGTCTTCGACGTCCAGCGCATCGAGGTGCTGCGCGGCCCGCAGGGCACGCTGTACGGCAAGAACACCGTCGGCGGCGCGATCAAGTACGTGTCCAAGCCGCTCGAGGACCGCACCGACGGTTCGATCAGCTTCACCTACGGCAGCTTCGCCCAGCTCGACGCCAAGGCCCAGGTCAATATCGCGAGCCCCGACGGCGAGGTGCGCGCCCGCGCCGCCGTCGCGACCCTGCACCACGACGGCTACGGCCGCGACCTCGCCGACGGCAGCCCGGTGTCCAACCAGGACACCGACGCCGGCCGCCTGACGGTCGGCTACTACCCGAAGGCGCTGCCGCTGACGGTCGTGGTCTCGACCGACGAGACCTTCGACAACTCGAACATGCGCGGCTTCCAGCGCATGGCCGTTAACCCGCTCGACCCGGCCAAGACGCCCGCGTCGACGAGCCGCTACGACATCGACAGCGGCATGCCCAACAAGAACTACACCGACGCCGGCGGCAACTCGCTGACCGCGACCTGGAACATCGACGAGGCCTGGTCGGCCAAGTACATCACCGCGATGCGCGACTCGTCGACGAGCACCGCGATCGACTTCGACGGCCTGCCCGCCAAGATCGCCGACGTCTCGGCGCTCTACCACGACCTGTCGCGCTCCAACGAGCTGCAGCTCAGCTACGACGGCCAGGCGAGCAACGGCGTGATGGGGCTGTACTTCTTCAACGGCGAGGCCGGCGGCACCGTCTTCAACAACTTCCTGAACCTGCTGTTCGGTGACACCGGCGGCACGGTCTACACGCGCAGCAAGGCCGCCTACGCCGACTGGAGCTGGAAGCTCTCGGCCGATTGGGGCGCGAGCGCGGGCTTGCGCTACACCCAGGAGAGCAAGCACGCGGTGGTCCTGAACCAGAGCTATAGCGACGCGACGTTCACGACCGTGACCGGCGTCAGCGCGGCCTTCGACAAGACCCGCAGCGTCTCCAACACCTCGCCCAAGCTCGGCGTCGACTACAAGCTCAGCACCACGACCAATCTGTACGCGAGCTGGTCGCGCGGCTTCAAGTCCGGCGGCTACAACATCCGCGCCAACACGGCCGCCGTGCCGCAGTCGAGCAAGCCCTTCGACGACGAGACGCTCGACTCCTTCGAGATCGGCTCGAAGTCGAGCTTCGACGGCGGCCACTTCGAGCTCAACACGGCGCTGTTCGACAACAAGTACAAGAACGTCCAGCTCTCGGTGTTCTCGTCGTACACGATGCCGAACGGCCAGCAGGGCTTCTTCGGCGACTTCACGAACGCGGGCAAGGCCACGGTGCGCGGCCTCGAGCTCGAGTACGCGTGGCGCCCCGACAGCGTCTGGGTCGTCAGCGGCAACGTGTCGGTGCTCGACGCCAAGTACGACGAGTACCTGAGCCGCGGCGTCAACATCGCCTCGCAGGAGCGCTTCGCCGACACGCCGCACACGACCGGCGCGGTCGACGTCGAGGCGCGCACCGGCACGCCCTGGGGCGGCACGCTGCGCTCGCACCTGGGCGTCAGCTACCGCAGCCAGGTCTACCCGACGACCGACCTGAGCCCGGTCATCGCCCAGGGCGCCTACGCGCTCGTCAACGCCGGCATGGTCTGGGAGCGCAACAAGCACTGGACCTTCGCCCTGCAGGGCAGCAACCTGACGAACAAGGCCTACCGCACCGACGGCTACAACATCCCGGCGCTGGGCATCCTCGACGGCTACTACGGCCCGCCGCGCACGGTCACCGTGACGGCCGGCTACAAGTTCTAAGCCCGTGGCCCATCCCTATCTCGAGCGCTACTACCGCAGCGACGACGGCCTCGCGCTGTACGCGCGCGACTACCCGGGGCCGGCGCCCGACGCGCCGGTCGTGCTGTGCCTGCCCGGGCTCACGCGCAACAGCAAGGACTTCGCGGCGCTCGCCGGGCGGCTCGCCGCGCGCTATCGCGTCGTCTGCCCCGACCAGCGCGGCCGCGGCCGCTCGGCGCGCGACCCCGACGCGTCGCGCTACCGCCCGGACCGCTACTGCGCCGACATGCTGACCCTGCTCGACCTGCTCGGCGTCGCGCGCGCGCACCTCGTCGGCACCTCGCTGGGCGGCCTGATGGCGGTGCTGCTCGCGGCGACGCAGCGCGCGCGCGTCGGCGCGATCGTGCTCAACGACGTCGGCCCCGAGCTGGACCCGCGCGGCATCGCGCGCATCGCCGGCTACGTCGGCCGCCAGCACGAGCCCTGCACGCTCGCCGAGGCGGTCGCGCGCAGCGCCGCGATCAACGCCGACGCGTTCCCCGACTACGGCCCGGCCGACTGGCTCGCGATGGTCGCGAACACCTGCGTCGTCGAGCAGGACCTGGTGCACCTCGACTACGACGCGGCGATCGCGCGCGGCATGGCCGACGGCAGCGCGACCCCCGACCTCTGGCCGCTGTTCGGCGGGCTCGCCGGCGCGCCGGTGCTCGCGCTGCGCGGCGCGCGCTCCGACATCCTGTCGGCCGCGACGCTCGCCGCGATGGCCGAGCGGCTGCCGGGCCTGGAGGCCGTCGAGGTGCCCGGGCGCGGCCACGCGCCCATGCTCGACGAGCCCGTGGCGCTCGCCGCCCTGACCCGCTTCCTCGATCGGCACGCCGCATGAACGCGCTTTGGGAGCCGCTGCGGCGCGCACATAATGCAGGCCCGCCGATCACCGAACTCGCCCGCGTGAACCCGAACCCGCATGCGTTGCCAGCCGACGTCGAGGGCGTGATGCGCCTCGCGGCGCAGTCGATGTTCGAGCTCATGGCCGACGCCTCGCAGGGCATGATGGTGGTCGACCGCGACCACCGCATCGTCTGGATCAGCGAGACCTACAAGCGCTTCCTGCCCAATCTGGGCTTTGCCGACGAGTCCGAGTTCGTCGGCAAGCGCGTCGAGGAGGTCGTGCCCAACACCCTGATGAACCAGGTCATCGAGTCGGGCCAGCCCATCCTCGTCGACCTGCTCACGAACAAGGCCGGCACCTTCGTCGTCAGCCGCCTGCCGCTGCGCGACGACGCCGGCCACGTGATCGGCGCGGTCGGCATCGTGCTGCTGAACGACCACCAGACGACGATGCAGCCGCTGATCGCCAAGTTCGCGCGCCTGCAGGAGGAGCTCGACGAGGCGCGCCGCCAGCTCAGCGCGCAGCGCCGCGCCAAGCACCAGATCGCCAACTTCATCGGCTCGAGCCCGCAGGCGCTCGAGGTCAAGCGCCAGGCGCGCCGCGTCGCGATGACCGACTCGACCGTGCTGCTGCTCGGCGAGACCGGCACCGGCAAGGAGCTGCTCGCCCACGCGATCCACGCGGCGTCGCCGCGCGCGGCCAAGTCGCTCGTCGGCATCAATATCGCGGCGATCCCCGAGACCCTGCTCGAGGCCGAGCTGTTCGGCGTCGCGCCGGGCGCCTACACGGGCGCCGACCGCAAGGGCCGCGACGGCAAGTTCGCGGTCGCCGACGGCGGCACCCTGTTCCTCGACGAGATCGGCGACATGCCGCCGACCCTGCAGAGCAAGCTGCTGCGCGTGCTCCAGGAGCAGGAGATCGAGCCGCTAGGCTCGAACCGGGTGCGCCGCGTCGACGTGCGCGTGATCGCCGCGACGAGCCGCGACCTCGGCGCGATGATGGCGCGCGGCGAGTTCCGCTCGGACCTTTACTACCGCCTCAACGTGCTGCCGATCCGCGTGCCGCCGCTGCGCGAGCGCCGCGGCGACGTCGAGGCGCTCGCCGACGCGCTCGGCGAGGACATCGCGCGGCGCAGCGGCATGCCGGTGCGCACGCTCGACCCCGACGCGCTCGAGCTGCTCGCGCGCCAGCCCTGGCCCGGCAATATCCGCGAGCTGCGCAACGCGCTCGAGCAGGCGAGCATGATGACCGACGACCTGCACCTGCGCGCCGAGCATTTCGCGGGCCTGCTGCCCGACGCGCCCGCGCTGCCGGCGCCCGCCGGCCCGGCCGCGGCGCCCGGCGGCCTGCGCCCGCTGCCCGAGCAGATCGCCGCGCTCGAGCGCCAGGTGATCGCCGAGGCGCTGGTCCAGACCCAGGGCAACAAGCTCGCCGCGGCGCGCCTGCTGCGCATCTCGCGCGCGGCGCTGTACGACAAGCTCGCCGCCTACGCGCTCTGAGCGCGGCGCCGGGCATCCACGGAGACGACCATGACGACTGCTGCCCGCCGCGCCCTGCTCGCGGCCCTGCTCGCAATCCTGCCGCCCGGCGCCGCGCGCGCGGCCGAGGACCTGCGCATCGCCCATGTCTACAGCCGCACCGGCCCGCTCGAGGCCTACGGCCGCCAGACCCAGGTCGGCCTGATGCTCGGCTTCGAGTACGCGACCGGCGGCACCATGAGCGTGGCCGGGCGCAAGATCGTCGTGATCGAGAAGGACGACCAGGGCCGTCCCGAACTCGGCAAGAGCCTGCTCGCGGCCGCCTACGCCGACGACCACGCCGAGCTCGCGGTCGGGCCGACGAGCTCGGGCGTGGCCCTCGCCATGCTGCCGGTCGCCGAGGAGTACAAGAAGATCCTGCTCGTCGAGCCGGCCGTCGCCGACGCGATCACCGGCGACAAATGGAACAAGTACATCTTCCGCACCGGCCGCAGCTCCTCGCAGGACGCGATCGCGAACGCGCGCGTCGCCGACGCCGACGGCGTCCAGGTCGCGACGATCGCGCAGGACTACGCGTTCGGCCGGGACGGCGTCAAGGCCTTCAAGGACCAGCTCCACAAGGCCCGCCTGGTCCACGAGGAATACCTGCCGCCGGCGACGACGGACTTCACGGCCGGCATCCTGCGCGCCGTCGACGCGCTCAAGAACCTGCCGGGCCGCAAGGTCATCGCCGTGGTCTGGGCCGGCGGCACGCCGCCGTTCGGCGCGCTCGCGGCGATGGACCTCAAGAAGCGCTACGGCATCGACGTCGGCAGCGGCGGCAACATCCTGCCCGCGATGGTCGCGTACAAGCAGTTCCCGGGCATGGAGGGCGCGACCTACTACTACTACGGCATCCCGAAGAACCCGGTCAACGACTGGCTCGTCGCGACCCACCAGAAGCGCTACGGCGCGCCGCCCGACTTCTTCACGGCCGGCGGCATGAGCGCGGCGATCGCAATCGTCGAGGCGCTGCGCAAGACCGGCGGCGACGCCGGCGCCAGGCCCCTGATCAAGGCCATGGAGGGCATGAGCTTCGAGACGCCCAAGGGCCGCATGAGCTTCCGCGCCGAGGACCACCAGGCGATGCAGTCGATGTACCACTTCCGCATCAAGGTCGACCCGGCGCTGGCCTGGGGCGTGCCCGAGCTCGTGCGCGAGATCAAGCCCGACGAGATGCAGGTGCCGATCCAGAACCACCGCTGAGCGATGCTGGAGACCCACGAGCTGAGCGTGCGCTTCGGCGGCCATGTCGCCGTCGACGCGGTGAGCTGCGCGTTCGCGCCCGGCACGCTGACGGCCATCGTCGGCCCGAACGGCGCGGGCAAGACGACCTATTTCAACCTGATCTCGGGCCAGCTGCGCGCGAGCGGCGGCGCCGTGCGCCTGGGCGGCCGCGACCTGAGCCGGCTCGACGCGCCGGCGCGCGCGCGCGCCGGGCTCGGCCGCGCGTTCCAGCTGACCCAGCTGTTCGGCCAGCTCAGCGTGCTCGAGAACGTGCGCCTGGCCGTGCAGGCGCGCGCGGGCCTGGGCCTGCGCCTGCTGTCGAGTTGGCGCGCCCACCGCGCGCTGCTCGACGAGGCCATGGCCATCCTCGAGCGCGTGCGCCTCGCGCCGCGCGCCGGCGCGGCGGCCGCGAGCCTGCCGCACGGCGACCAGCGCAAGCTCGAAGTCGCCGTGCTGATGGCGATGCGCCCGCAGGTCTATCTGTTCGACGAGCCGACCGCCGGCATGAGCGTCGACGAGGTGCCGGTCGTGCTCGAGCTGATCCGCGAGCTCAAGCGCGAGGGCGGCCACACCATCCTGCTCGTCGAGCACAAGATGGACGTGGTGCGCGAGCTCGCCGACCGCATCGTCGTGCTGCACCAGGGCCGCGTCGTCGCCGACGGCGCGCCGGCCGCCGTGATCGCCGCGCCGATCGTCCAGCAGGCCTATCTCGGCACGGCGCCGGTGGAGGAACTGGCATGAGCGCCCGCACGGCCGCTCCGAAGGGCGCTCACTCCCGCTCGGCGGGACAGCGCGTAGCGCGAAGGGTGCCCCAATGAGCCGCGCCGCGCCGGACGAGGGGCAGGCATGAGCGCGCCGCTGATCGAGCTGCGCGGCGTGCACACGCGCATCGGCGACTACCGCATCCTGCACGGCGTCGACCTCGCCGTGCCGCGCGGCGCCGTGACCATGCTGCTCGGCCGCAACGGCGCGGGCAAGACGACGACGCTGCGCACGATCATGGGCCTGTGGCGCGCCGCGGCCGGCGAGCTGCGCTTCGACGGCGTCTCGCTCGCGGCGCTCGACACGCCCGCGATCGCGCGCCTGGGCATCGCCTACGTCCCCGAGAACATGGGCATCTTCGCGACCCTGACGGTGCGCGAGAACCTGCTGCTCGCCGCGCGCGGCGCGCGCACGCTCGACGAGCTGGACACCGCGCGGCTCGAGTGGCTGTTCGGCCTGTTCCCGGCGCTGCGCAAGTTCTGGCTCTACCCGGCCGGCAAGCTCAGCGGCGGGCAGAAGCAGATGCTCGCGATCGCGCGCGCGATGATCGAGCCGCGCCGCCTGCTGCTGATCGACGAGCCGTCCAAGGGCCTCGCCCCGGCGATCGTCCTCAAGCTGATCGAGGCGCTGCGCGAGCTCAAGCGCGCCGACGCGACGGTGCTGCTCGTCGAGCAGAACTTCGCGATGGCGCGCGCGCTCGGCGACCATGTCGCCGTGATGGACGACGGCCGCGTCGTGCACCGCGGCGCGATGGCCGAGCTCGCCGCCGACGAGGCGCTGCAGCGCCGCCTGCTCGGCCTGTCCCTGGGAGCCCACCAATGAACCCGACCCCCGCGGGCGCGGCCGTCCCGGCGCCCGGCTTCGACGCGCGCCCGTTCGCCCTGCTCGCCGCACTGGCGCTCGCCGCCCTGCCGCTCGTCGGCGACGCCGCGAACTGGGCGACGCTGACCCTGGCCGGCCTCGCGATGGGCATGATCGTGTTCGTGATCGCCTCGGGCCTGACCCTGGTCTTCGGCCTGATGGACGTGCTGAACTTCGGCCACGGCGTGTTCATCGCGGTCGGCGCGTTCATGGCGACGACGGTGCTCGGCGCGATGGGCGGTTTTGTCGCGAGCCCCTCGCTCGCCGCCAACCTCGGCGCCGTCGGCGCGGCCGCGCTCGCCGGCATGCTCGTCGCGGGCGCGGCGGGCCTGCTGTTCGAGCGCCTGCTCGTGCGCCCGGTCTACGGCCGCCACCTCAAGCAGATCCTCGTCACGACCGGCGGCATGATCGTCGGCGGCGAGCTGATCAAGCTGTGCTGGGGCCCGCAGATGGTCGCGCTGCCGCTGCCGCCGGCGCTCGCCGGCGTGCTGCTGCTGCCCGGCGAGGTCACGCTCGAGCGCTTTCGCCTGCTCGCCCTGCTCGTCGGCCTGCTCGTGCTCGCCGGCCTGCTGCTCGTGCTGAACCGCACCAAGCTCGGCCTGCTGATCCGCGCCGGCGTGCTCGACCGCGAAATGGTCGAGGCGCTCGGCTACCCGGTGCGGCGCCTGTTCGTCGGCGTGTTCGCGGCCGGCGCCGCGCTCGCCGGGCTCGGCGGCGTGCTCTGGGGCCTGTACCAGCAGAGCGTTACGCCGCAGATCGGCGCCCAGGTCAACACGCTGATCTTCATCGTCATCATCGTCGGCGGGCTCGGCTCGACGCTGGGCTGCTGCGTCGGCGCGCTCGCCGTCGGCCTGCTCGCGAACTACGCGGGCTTTCTCGCGCCCAAGGCCGCGCTGTTCAGCCATATCGCGCTGATGGCCGCGGTGCTGCTGTGGCGGCCGCAGGGCCTGTATCCGGTGGGGGCGCGGTGATGCCGGGCGCCCTGCTCTCGCACGACCGGCCGCGCAGCCGCCGCCTCGCCGCGCTGCTCGGCGTCACCCTGCTCGCGCTCGCGCTCGCGCCGTTTCTGTTCCCGGGGGCGCGCGCGCTCGACGTGGCCGCGCGCGTGCTCGTGTTCGCCGTGCTCGTCGGCAGCTACGACCTGCTGCTCGGCTACACGGGCCTGGTCAGCTTCGCCCACGCGATGTTCTTCGGCATCGGCGCCTACGGCGTCGCGATCGCCTGCAACCTGAGCGCCGACCCGGGCTGGCTCGACGTGGCCGGTGGCGTCGCCGCGGCGCTCGCGCTGTCGGCCCTGCTCGCGCTCGCGATCGGCTTGCTGAGCCTGCGCGTGCGCGCGCTGTTCTTCGCGATGATCACGATGGCCGTCGCCGTCGCGTTCACGACCCTGGTCTCGCAGCTCTCGACCCTGACCGGCGGCGAGGACGGCCTGAGCTTCAGCGTGCCGCGCGCGATCCGGCCGTCGACCGACTACCTCGACGACCCGCTGCTGGGCGCCGACGTCGACGGGCGCTTTGTCGCCTACTACCTGCTGTTCGTGGCCGCCGTGCTGCTCCTGCTGCTGCTGCTGCGCATCGTCGACTCGCCGTTCGGCCGCGTGCTCCAGGCGATCCGCGAGAACGACTTCCGCGCCGAGGCGATCGGCTACCGCAGCGTCGTCTACCGCAGCGTCGCGAGCGTCGTCGCGGCGCTGTTCGCGACGCTCGCGGGCGCGCTGCTCGCGCTCTGGCTGCGCTACAACTCGCCCGACACCTCGATGTCCATGGAGGTCATGCTCAACCTGCTGCTGATCCTCGTGATCGGCGGCATGGGCACGATCTGGGGGGCGCTCGTCGGCAGCGCGCTGTTCCTGCTCGCGCAGAGCTATCTGCAGGACCTGATGAAGCTCGCCGGCGCGGCGCTCGGCGACGTGCCGGTGCTCGGCGCGCTGCTCGCGCCCGAGCGCTGGCTGCTCTGGATGGGCCTGCTGTTCGTGCTCGCCGTCTACCATTTCCCGGCCGGCATCGTCGGCCAGCTGCGTGCGGCCGCGGCGCGGCGCCGCGCCGGAGGCCCGCGATGACCGACACCGCCGCCGGTCCGCGCTCGCGCTACCTTCCCTGCGCGGGCCGCGAAATCCACTTCATGGAATGGGGCGCCGGGCACGAGGAAGTCGTCGTCGCCTGGCACGGCCTCGCGCGCACCGGCCGCGACATGGACGCGCTCGCCGCCCACCTCGCGCGCCGCTACCGCGTGATCTGCCCCGACACGCCCGGCCGCGGCCTGTCGCAGTGGAGCCCGCAGCCCGACGCCGAGTACTGCCTGGAGGTCTACGTGCGCCAGGCCACGGCCCTGCTCGACCAGCTCGGCGTCGGCCGCTGCCTGTGGGTCGGCACCTCGATGGGCGGCGCGATCGGCCTGGTCGCGGCCGCGACGACGCTGCGCAGCCGCATCCGCCGCCTGCTGCTCAACGACATCGGCCCCGAACTCGCGCCGGCCGCCGTCGCGCGCATCCGCGACTACGCGGGCCACCCGCAGGCCTTCGCAACGCTGACCGAGCTCGAGGGCTATTTCCGGCTCATCTACGCCCCCTACGGCTGGCTCAGCGACGCGCAATGGCGCCAGCTCGCCGAGACCTCGGCGCGGCGCCTGCCCGACGGCCGCCTGACGCCGCACTACGACCCGGCCATCGTGCGCCAGTTCGTCACGCGCCCGGCCGACTACGAGCGCTGGGCCGAGTGGGACAGCCTCGAGCTGCCCGTGCTGTGCCTGCGCGGCGAGCATTCCGACCTGCTGACCGAGGCGACGGCCGAGGCGATGCGCGGCCGCGGTCCGCGCGCGGTCGTCGTCACCGTGCCCGACTGCGGCCATGCGCCGGCGCTGAACACGCCGGCGCAGTTCGCGCTGGTCGAGCGCTTTCTCGCCGCGCTGTGAGGGCCGCGCGGCCCCTCGCCGCCCGAGCGATTAGCCCGGCGCCGCGCCCGGTTTATCGCCGCTGCCTACACTGCGCCGCATGAGCAGCCCGACCCCCACCGAATACGTCCCCCCGCGCGTCTGGACCTGGGATGCGCCCAGCGGCGGCCAGTTCGCCAACATCAATCGCCCGACCGCCGGCGCCACGCACGACAAGGAACTGCCGGTCGGCAAGCATCCGCTGCAGCTGTACTCGCTGGCCACGCCCAACGGCGTCAAGGTCACCGTCATGCTCGAGGAGCTGCTCGCGCTCGGCCATGCCGGCGCCGAGTACGACGCCTGGCCGATCCGCATCAGCGACGGCGACCAGTTCGGCAGCGGCTTCGTCGGCGTGAACCCGAACTCCAAGATCCCGGCCCTGCTCGACCGCAGCGGGCCCGCGCCGGTGCGCGTGTTCGAATCGGGCGCGATCCTGCTGCACCTGGCCGAGAAGTTCGGCGCTTTCGTGCCCAACCTCGAGCAGGGCGCGGCGCGCGCCGAATGCCTGTCCTGGCTGTTCTGGCAGATGGGCAGCGCGCCCTACCTCGGCGGCGGTTTCGGCCATTTCTACGCCTACGCGCCGACCAAGCAGGAATACCCGATCAACCGCTTCGCGATGGAGGCCAAGCGCCAGCTCGACGTGCTCGACCGCCGCCTCGCCGAGAGTCCCTACCTCGGCGGCGACGCCTACACGATCGCCGACATCGCGGTCTGGCCCTGGTACGGCGCGCTCGTGCAGGGGCAGATCTACGGCGCCGGCGAGTTCCTGTCGGTCCACGAGTACCGCCACGTGCTGCGCTGGGCCGAGGCGATCGCCGCGCGCCCGGCCGTGCAGCGCGGCCGCATGGTCAACCGCTTCTGGGGCCCGCCCGAGTCCCAGCTGCACGAGCGCCACGACGCGAGCGACTTCGCGCTGCGCACGCTCGACAAGCTCGGCGGCGGCGCCTGAGCGGGCCTCGCGTGAGCGATCACGACGCCGGCGGCGCCCTCGTCTGGCTGCGCCGCGACCTGCGGCTCGCCGACCATGCGGCGCTCGCGGCCGCGCTGGCCGCCCACGCGCGCGTCCAGCCGGTGTTCGTGCTCGACACCGACATCCTCGACGCGCTGCCGCGCGCCGACCGGCGCGTCGCGTTCATCGTCGCGGCGCTCGCGGCGCTCGATGCCGAGCTGCGCGCGCTGCGGCCCGGCGCGGGCCTCGTCGTCTTGCATGGCCGGCCCGTCGAGCTGATCCCGCGCCTTGCGGCCGAGCTCGGCGCCGCGGCCGTCTACGCGAATCACGACGACGAACCCGCGGCGCTCGCGCGCGACGCCGAGGTCGCGCGCCGGCTCGGGGCCGACGGTCGCGCGCTGCACACGCGCAAGGACCATGTCGTGTTCGAGCGCAGCGAGCTGCTGACGACGACGGGCAAGCCCTACACGGTGTTCACGCCGTACAAGAACGCCTGGCTGCGTCGCGTCGACTTCGGCGACCTGCAGGCGCACCCGGTCGACGGCCTCGCGCGCGCGCTCGGGCCGCGGCCCCAGGCCCCGGCCGCCCTGGCCGGCGTGCCCGCGCTCGCCGACATCGGCTTCGAGCCCGTCGCGCTGCCCGCGGCGCTCGGCGTCGGCAGCGCCGGCGCGGACGCGCTGTTCGAAGAATTCCTGGACGCGCGCATGGACCGCTACGCCGCGCAGCGCGACTTCCCGGCGCTCAAGGGCCCGAGCTATCTGAGCGCGCACCTGCGCTTCGGCACGATCTCGATCCGGCGCGTCGCGCGCGCGGCGTACGAGCGCATGCTCGCCGGCGACCGCGGCGCCGAGACCTGGCTGTCCGAGCTGATCTGGCGCGATTTCTACCACCAGCTGATGCACCACCACCCGTACGCGATGACGCGGGCGTTCCGCCCCGAGTACGACGCGATCCGCTGGGAGCAGGGGCCCGAGGCCGACGCGCATTTCGCGGCCTGGTGCGAGGGCCGGACCGGCTACCCGCTCGTCGACGCCGCGCAGCTCCAGCTGCTCCAGAGCGGCTATATGCACAACCGCCTGCGCATGGTCAGCGCGAGCTTTCTGGTCAAGCACCTGGGCCTCGACTGGCGCCGCGGCGAGGCGCATTTCGCCGAGCACCTGCTCGACTTCGACCTCGCCGCGAACAACGGCGGCTGGCAATGGGCCGCGTCGACCGGCTGCGACGCCCAGCCCTGGTTCCGCATCTTCAACCCGGTGCTGCAAAGCCAGCGCTTCGACGCCGAGGGCCGCTTCATCAAGCGCTACCTGCCGCAGCTCGCCGCGCTCGACGCGAAGACCATCCACCAGCCCTGGAAGCTCGGGCCGATCGGCGTGCCGGCCGACTACCCGGCGCCGATCGTCGCGCACGAGCTCGCGCGCGCGCAGACGCTCGAGCGTTTCGGCATCCTCAAACCGCGCTGACGCGGCGCCGCGCGTGGCCGCCCGCGCGGGTCGACGCTTACTGGGCCTGCGTCGCGTCGGTCACCGGCGCGCTCGCGGGCGGGCTCGTCGCTGCCGCCTGACTCGCCGCGGCGCTCGGGGCGGCCGCCGGCGTGGCGGTGGTCGGCGGCGTGATCGCCGGCGGGGTGACCTGCGGCACGGCGGTCGGCGCGAGCGCCGCCGCGGCCGGCGGCGGGTCGATCGGCGCGACCTTGAGCACCGGGGCCGGCTGCATCGCCTCAGGCGAAGCCTGGGCCAGGGTCTCGAGCTTGCGCGCCGGCTTGGCCGCGGCAGGCGCCTGCTTGGCCGGGGTCGCGGTGGTCCTGGCCTGGGCTTGCGGCTGATCGGCCTGCGCGAGCGTCGGCGGCGCCGCGGGCTCGGCCGGCGTGCTGCTCGCCGTCGTCGTCGGGCCGGCCGCCGGCGCGTCCATCGTCAGCGGCTTGTTGCTGTTCGCGGCGGTGGCGGCCGCGCTGGCCTGCTGCGTATCCTGAGACTGCGGCTGCGGCTGCGGCTGCGCCTGGTCCTTGGTCAGCGACGCGAGCTTCGCGTCCATGCCCTGCGGGTCGCGCAGGCCGGCCATGCCGGCGACCGCGGCGACGCCGCCGAGCACCAGCGCGACGCCCCAGGCCGCCGCGTGGCGGCCGCGCCGGCGCGCCGTGCCGCTCGAGGGTTCGCGCGCGTCGGCGCGCAGGTCCTCGTCGTCGGGCAGGGGTTCGAGCTGTGCGGTCACCGCTTCGCGCGGCTTGCCGGCCGGCATATGGTCCCAATACCCTTCGGCATGCAGGCTGCTGGCGAAAGTCATCGACATGGCGTCTCCTTCGAGGGCGGTTTCGGTAGGAAAAGTCTGGGCGCCGCGCGGCGCGCGCCACGTCGGCCGGGGCGGCGGTCGCGTGTAGGACGGGACGCCGCGGGGCCGGCGGCTCAGGCCGCGGTCGGGGGGCCGGCGGCGTCGGGAGCGCCGGCCGGCGCGGCGACCGCGCTCGCGTCGGGCACGCGCGCCTCGACCTCGGTGCCCTGCCCCGGCGCGGACGCCAGGCGCAGCGTGCCGCCGAGGCTTTCCATGCGGTAGCGCATGCCGAGCAGGCCATGGTGGCCGGCCGGCACGGCCGCGGGGTCGAAGCCGCGGCCGTCGTCGCGCACGCTGAGCAGGGTCTGCGCGCCGTCGTGGCGCAGCGTGACCCAGACCTGGCGCGCCTGGGCGTGGCGCAGCACGTTCGTGAGCGCCTCCTGGACGAGGCGGTAGATCGCGAGCTTGCCGCCCGCGTCGGCGTCGACCTCGGCAAAGCTCGTCTCGATGGTCAGGCCGGAGCGCTCGCCGAACTCGCGCGCGAGGATCTCGAGCGCCGGCGTCAGGCCGAGGTTGGCGAGCGCCGACGGGCGCAGGTCCTCGATGATGCGGCGCTTCAGCGTGATGCCCTCGTCGATCAGCCCGGCCATATGGCCGAGGCGCTCGACGATGTCGGCCGTCTCGCCCTTGACGACGAGGCGGCGCACGCGCGCGACGTCGAGCTTGGCGGCCGTGAGCAGCGCGCCGAGCTCGTCGTGGAGCTCGCGCGCGAGGTGGGCGCGCTCGTCCTCGCGCACGTTCTGCAGGTGGCGCGCGAGGTCGGTCAGCTCGGCCGTGCGGCGCCGCACCTCGTGCTCGAGGCGGTCGCGCTCGACGCGCAGGATCTGCGCGTGCTCGCGGCGCGCGGCGTGCAGCGCCTCGTTGCGGCGCAGGAAGTACAGCAGCCACAGCAGGCTCAGCAGCGTCAGCACGTGTACGCCGAAGCGGCCGAACAGCAGCGCGCGGAAGATCGCGTCGCGGTCGCGCTCGAGCAGCACCTGCTCGTGGGCGTCGAGGCGTTCGGTCGCGACGCGCAGCGCGTCCATCTTCTCGCGGCCGATGTCGGTCGCCATGATCGCCTGCCAGGCCTGGTGCGAGCCCGCGCGGTAGAGCTTGACGGTCTCGCGCAGCTCCGAGAGCTTTTCCTCGGCGCGCTGGCGCGCCTCGGCGACGAGCGCCGCCCATTCCGGATCCTGATATTGCGTGGATAGGCGCTGGATGACCTCGGGCAGGCGCGCCTCGGCGACCTGCATCGGCTGCAGATAGGTGTCGCGGCCCGTGATCAGGAAGCCGCGCTGCGCGGTCTCGGCGTCGGCCATCAGGCTGCGCAGCAGCAGCGCGTCGAAGCGCGCGGCGTTGCGCGTGCGCACGCTGTCGACGGCCTCGCCGGCGAAGTGATACGCGGCCTCGCTGATGACCATCAGCAGCGCCGCGACGAGGCTGGCCACGAGCACGGTGAGGCGCCGGCGGCTGGCTTGCTGGAGCAGCGGGTCGAGGTCGAACACGGCCGAAGTATCGGCCGCTTTCAGGGCGACAGCGGCGCCGGCTGGCTGGGCGTGCCCGCGAGTTCGGCGCAGTAGCTGATCAGGTCGTCGAGCTGGCGGCTCTTGTCGAACACGCGCTCGGCGCCGAGCCCGAGGCAGTGGCGGCGCACGTCCTCGGTCGCGTAGTTGGTCAGCACGACGCGGCGCGCGCGCACGCCGAGCTGCTGGGCGGCCTGCAGCACGCCGAGGCCGGTGCCCGAGCTCAGGAACACGTCGACGATGAACAGGTCGGCGGCCCCCTGGGCCTCGCTCATCCAGCGCACCGCGCCGGCCTCGTCGCCGACGGCGCCGACGACCTCGACGTTGGCGAGTTCCTCGAGCGTGCCGACGAGGTTCTCGAGGATCACCGGACTGTCTTCGACGATGAAGGCGCGCAGGGCGGACATGGCGGCAGGCGACGACGCGCCGGCGTAAGGGGAGGACCACATGGTGCCAACTCCGGCGGCGGCGGGGTGTAGGAATTGTCCTATTCCCGCCGCCGCATGGCTAACTCACAGACTCAGCGGATCGCGATGTCGTTGCGGACCGAGCGCACGCCCGAGGTCTCGCGCGCGAGCTTCTCGGCGCGCGCGCGTTCGTCCTCGTTCTTGGCGAAGCCGGACAGCTGGACCTCGCCCTTGAGCGTCTCGACGCTGATGGCCATCGCGCTGACGGTCGAGTCGGCGGCGAACTTGGCCTTGACGCGGGTCGTCAGCGTCGAGTCGTCGATATAGGCGCCGACGGTCTCCTGGCTGCGCGTGACGGCGCAGCCGGTCGTGGCGAAGGCGGCCGCAAGGGCGGTACAGCAGGCAAGCAACACGGCGGTCTTCTTCATCTGGTTCTCCTAGGCTTGGACGAGGGGACGGGAAGGCGGCGCGAGGGTCAGCCGGTCGTGCCGACGACGAGCTGGTTGTCGACCGACTGCACGCCGGCAACGCCCATCGCGACGGTGGCCGCGTGCTCGCGCGCGCCGGCGTCGGGCACCGTGCCGGTCAGCGTCACGCGGCCGTTCGCGCAGCTCACGTCGATGCTGTGCGACTTGAGCTTTTCGTCGGCGACGAAGGCCGCGTGGACCTTGGCGACGATGGCGGTGTCGTTGACGGTCTCGGCCGCGGTCTTCGCGGCGTCGCCGACCTGGTCCTTGGCGTCCTGGCCGGCGGCGCGCGCGCCGGCGATCGCGCCGTCGAGCTTCTGGCCGGCCGTGCGGTCGTCGCCGGGCTTGTCGCAGGCCGCGAGGCCGGCGGTCAGGGCGGCCGCGAGGGCGACCGTGAAGATCGCGTGGGGCCGGGTGGATCTGAGCAGGGGGGTCTTGTTCATCATGCGTCCTTTCGTGCGACGGAGCGATGTGGGAGGATTCCCTGCCACCAACTTTGGGCGGCGGCGGCGGCGCCCGGCATCGGCCGTGGCCCTGCGGGCTTGTAGGACATCTCCGATCGCTTCTCGCCTGTCGCGCTGTTAGGCTCTTGACACTCCATCAACCCAAGAGGCTTCCGTGATCCGAATCGGCATCGTCGACGACCACGCGATCGTGCGTTCCGGCCTGCGCCAGTTCCTCGGCGACAACGTCGACATGCGCGTGACCGGCGAGGCCGCGAACGGCCGCGAGGCGCTCGAGCTCGCGCGCGGCGGCGAGGTCGACGTGCTGCTGATGGACATCTCCATGCCCGACCAGAGCGGCGTCGACGCGCTCGCCGCGATCAAGGCGCGCTTCCCCGCGCTGCCGGTGCTGATCTTGAGCGGCTTCCCCGAGACGCATTACGCGACGACGCTGCTGCGCCAGGGCGCGAGCGGCTACCTCAACAAGGAATGCGACCCCGAGGAAATCGCCAACGCGGTGCGCACCGTCGCACGCGGGCGCCGCTACATCAGCCCGGCCGTGGCCGAGCTGATGGCCGACAGCATGGCCGGCGGCGACCCGACCCGGCCGCTTCACGAGGACCTGTCGGAGCGCGAGATGCAGGTGTTCCTGCGCCTCGCCAAGGGCGAGACCGTCGGCGAGATGGCCAAGGCGATGTTCCTCAGCGTCAAGACGGTCAGCACCTACCGCACGCGCACGCTCGAGAAGCTCAAGCTCGAGACGAACAGCGACCTGACCTATTACGCGCTGAAGAACGGGCTGATTCAGTAAGGCCGGCGCTCGGCCTGCAGCCAGGGCAGCGCGGACTCCATGCCCCAGTCCTCGGCGCTCGGCGGCGGCACGCGGCGCGGCCGCCGCGCGGCGCGCCAGCGCGCCAGGAAACCTCGGGTGGGAGGGGTACTCGGGCGGCGCTGGCTGGACATGGCGGACCTCGGCGGGAGCGGGAGCGGACGGGGAAGGCGGCAAGGCCTACTGTCTGCGCAGCGCGGCGATTTGTGCGTCGGCGCAGGGCGAGCCGGCCTGTCGGCGCGGTCCGACACGGCGTAGGACTTCGCCTACGCGCAGCGCGTGCGGCGTCCCACGCGCGCGGCGCCGCGGCCGCGCCACGATCGCGTCATGGACCCCGCGCCACAAGCCGAAGAACGCAGCGACGGACCGCCGGCCGCGCCGCCCCGCCGGCGCGGCCTCGTCGTCACGGCCGGCTTGCTCGGCGGCCTCGCGGTGCTGGGCGCGGCCGTCGGCGGCGCCGACCTCGCCGGCTGGCCCGGCCTCGCGCCGCGCGCGCTCGCGCATTTCGCGCCGACGCTGGGCCTCACGTTAGCCCCCGACACGCGCGTGCACCTGCTCTACCGGCCACGCCTGCTCGCGCCGACGCTGACGCTCGCGCACGACGGCCAGACGCTCGCCGACGCGCAGGGGCTCGAGCTGCGCTGGGACTGGCGCGACGTCTGGCGCTGGCAGCGCGAGGGCGCGCCGCTGCGCGTGCGCGCGGTCCAGGCCGCGCGGCTCGAGCTGCACTGGGCGCGCGACGCGGCGGGCCGCTCGAACTGGCAGTTCCTCGAGCCGCCGCCGGCCGCGGCGTCGGCCGCCGCATCGGCCGCGCCGACGCCGCTGCCCGTGATCGACAACCTGAGCCTCGCGACCGGCAGCGCGAGCGTCGACGACGCGCCGCTGCACCTGAAGGCCGACGCGCAGTTCAGCAGCGCGGCCGACGGCCATTGGCAGGCGCGCGTCGACGGCCAGCTCAACGGCCAGCAGCTCGCGCTCCAGGCCCAGGCAGGGCAGAGCCTGGCGCTGCTGTCCGACGCGCCGATGCCGCCGATCGCCGTGCAGGCGAGCCTGAGCCACGGCCGCAGCCGCGTGAGCTTCGACGGCACGGCCGCTTCGCTGCTCGACGCCCAGGCGCTCGACGGCCGCGTCGACGCGAGCGGCCCCTCGCTCGCCGACGCGGGCCGGCCGCTCGGCCTGACGCTGCCGGCGACGCCGCCGTTCGCGCTGCACGGCCGCCTGCGCCACGCGGGCACGCGCTGGTTCCTTGCGGGCACCGACGCGCGCGTCGGCGGCAGCCGGCTCGGCGGCGACTTCCAGTTCGACACCGCGCCCGCGCGGCCGCTTTTGAGCGGCGCGCTGCGCGGCGGCCCGCTGCGCCTCGTCGACCTCGGCCCGGCCGTCGGCGCCGACGCGCCGCCGAGCCGCAGCGGCCGCGTGCTGCCCGACCGCCCGTTCGACCTGCCCGCGCTGAACCGCATGGACGCGGCGCTCGACATCCGCTTGAGCAGCCTCGACCTCGACAGCCGCGCGCTCGAGCCGCTCGCGCCGGTCGGCGCCAAGCTCGAGCTGCGCGACGGCCGGCTCGCGCTGAACGCGCTGCAGATCGGCGTCGCGGGCGGCCAGCTCAGCGGCACGACGACGCTCGACGCGCAGGTCGATCCGCCGCAGTGGCAGGCCAACCTGGCCGTCCAGGGCCTGGTGCTCGACCGCTGGCTGCGCGAGCACAGCAAGGCGTTCGGCGGCACGCTGCAGGGGCTTGCCGTCGTGCAGGGTCAGGGGCGCAGCACGGCGGCGCTGCTCGGCTCGCTCGACGGCGGCGTCGTCGTGACGCTGCGCCACGGCCATATGTCGCACCTGGCGACCGAGCTCGCGGGCCTGGACCTCGCGCGCGCGCTCGTCGTCTGGCTGCGCGGCGACGACGCGATGCCGCTCGGCTGCGCCAAGCTCGCGGGCCGTTTCGACGCGGGCGTGCTGACGCCGCATTTCGCGGTGCTCGACAACGCCGACAACCGCATCGAGCTCGGCGGCAAGGTCGACCTCGCGCACGAGCAGCTCGCGCTGCGCGTCGTGACCCTGCCCAAGGACTTCTCGCCGGTGGCGCTGCGCACGCCGATCCGCGTCGAGGGCAGCTTCGCCGACCCGCATGTGGCGCTCGAGGGCAAGCCGCTCGGCGTGCGCGCGCTCGGCGCGATCGCGCTCGGCGTGATCACGCCGCCGGCCGCGCTCGTCGCGCTGTTCGACCGGGCCGAGAAGACCGAGTCGCTGAGCTGCAGCGACCCGCTGCCGCTGCCGCCCGCGAAGACGGCGGCCGGCGTTCCGGCCTCGGCCGCCGCCGCGTCAGCGCCGTCCTACACGCCGACGCGGTCGGCGCCGGCACGGCGGGCGAACCAGGCGTCCTAAAGTTGACCCAACACGACAACTAGATCCCCTCCCCCGAATCCCCCGTTATGGCAGGCCCCTGAGCCTGCCGTTTTTTTGGGCGGATCAGCCGCCGAAGTAGCGCCACTGCCCTTCGGAGACGATTTCGGCCCGGCCGTCAACGACCTTGATCGCCGTCTGGTCGTCGATCGCGTAGGCCGGGCCGCCGATCTCGGCCGCCCAGCGCTCGGCGTGGGCCATCGAGTTCTCCGGGAAGTCCGGGTAGTCGAGGTGCGGAAAGATCGAGAAGTCGACGAGGCCGAGCGCCGCGTCGACGCCGGTGATCGGCGGCCGGGTCTCGATGAACGCGTCGCCGACGCGCGGCGTCAGCGCCATGCTGCCGGCGCTCAGGCCGACCCAGACGACGCGCTCGAGCGCGGGCAGCGCCGCCGCGAGCCCCGACTCGCGCAGCCAGTGGGCCAGGTAGAGCGCGTCGCCGCCGTCGACGAGCAGCACGTCGGCGGCCTCGACCCAGGGCTGCCAGCGCGCGCGGCCGAGGCTCGGCAGCGCGGTGAGCTCGAGCAGGCCCACCGACTTCCAGCCGAGCTCGACCATCGGGCAGGGCGAGCGGCCGTTGACGAAGCGCCAGGCGCCGGCGGGGCTGCCCTTGGGGTGGCCGTAGTGCGCGGTCGGGATGCACAGCGCGTTGGATTCGGCGATCGGCTTGCCGAGCAGCTCGACGAGCGCGGCGCGGATGCTGGCGTTCTTGACGCCCGCGGAGGTCAGCAGGAGCTTGTTCATCGTGCGTTTCCCGGAGTCGACGGCGCGGCCTCGCTACGATCCGGGGCTACCAGGACGGAGGCGACCCCCCATGCGCAAGCTCATTCGAATCGTCGGCGTGCCGGCGCTGATTATTGGCTGCACCGCGTTCGCGGCCGGACCGGCCCGGGCGGGCGGTTACGTCGAGCCCAAGATGCAGCACGAGGCCTATGGTCCGGTGAAGATCGTCGTGCCGATCAGCAGCCCCGAGTCCAAGGTCTGGGTCTTCAAGCTGCGCAATATCGCGAACGGCCTCGACGCCGCGAAGAACGGCGGCGGCGAGCTGCAGGCCGAGGTCGTGGTCTACGGCCCTGCGCTGAAGATGCTGATCGACCCGGACGCGGAGCTCAAGGCCGCGACCGACCATCTGCGCGACGCCGGCGTGCACATCACGGTGTGCAACAACACGCTCAAGGGCATGAACCTCGACTGGCACGAGCTCTACAAGGTGCAGGAGGCCGACGTCGTGCCCTCGGGCTTTCTCGAGGTCGGCTGGCGCGGCAACCACGGGTGGGCCGTGGATCCGATGAACTGAGGCGCCGCGCCGCTAGCTCAGCAGCTCGGGGTGGCGCTCGGCGAGCTCCTGCAGCAGGTGGGCGCGCAAGGCGTGCGCCTGCGCGATGCATTCGTCGAGCATGTCGGGGGAGACGCTGTCGCCGGTGTCGTCGATCGCGTTGCGCTTGCGGCGCAGCGCGTCGAGCACGGCCGAAGTTCCATCCTCGACGCCGAGCGTCAGCGGCAGCGACTGGACCGTGGCCAGGTGCGGGTCGGATTCGTTGCCCGAGGGCCGGAAGCCCTGCGCCATCAGTGCCACCAGCGCGCATTGCGTGACGGCCTTGTAGGCCGCGTCGAAGCGCGTTTCTTCGCTGACGCTGCCGACCGCCGCGTCCGCGAGGTTGCGCACCACCGCGCCGAGCAGGCGCTGGATTTCAGCGGGCGTTGCCTCATGGGCCTTGAGCCGGCCGATGCGCAGCAGGTTCTGCAATCTCATCTTCGCCACCGACGACCCGGGGATTTGAGCCGGCTTTGGCGCCGTGGGCTACCCCGTCCGCGTCGCGGATATCGATTACGCCGCCGGCGGCACGACGTCGCTCCGCTCAGTCGACGATTTCGATCGAGTCGACGCGGTCCGGATAGAACGCGACATGCTCGCGGATGGCCGCGACGGCCGGATAGGGCTGCTCGTAGGTCCACACGGCGTTGACGCCCTTCGTGCCCGCGGCGGCGAGGCTGAAGTACGAGCAGTCGCCCTTGTAGGGGCAGTAGGTTGCGTGCGTCGTGCGTTCGAGCCGGGCCATGTCGACATGCTTGCGCGGGAGGTACTGCACGGCCGGATAGCTCGCCTCGCGCAGCGTCAGCGCCTCGTCCGAGTCGGCGATCACGCGGCCGTCGGACTTGACGACCACGCGGCCGGGCGTGCGCTCGACGGTGATCGGGTGGTCGGGGCCGGGGGTCTTCAATGGCTTGGTGCTCATGGGGTCCCTTCGGGTCGATGGTTGGACGGGCCGCGCGCGGCGCGTCATTCCTGCGTCGGCTCGGCGCCGACGATCAGCCGCTCGAACTGCAGACACAGATAGTTGGCGCGCAGCGTCGCCACGACGACGGGCCCGGCGACGGCGGGCCCGAACGACGTGAAACCCGCCTCGCCGGCGCGTTTCGCCCAGGCTTCGAGCTGGGCGAGCCATTGTGGCGCCTGCTCGCTCGAGATGCCGCGCTCGGCCCGGCGCTGCAGCGCGGCGCGGAATTCGCCGAGCAGCGCCGGCAGCAGCGCCGGCGTGAGACGGGTTTCGGCGGCGCCCGGGCCGCCGCTGTCGGCGCGGGGCTTGAATGCCGCCAACCACCTCGACACCAGGCCCTGCTCGGGGGCGGGGTCGAAGTGCAGCGCGTCGACGGCCGCCTGCCCGGCGGGGCCTTCGGTGCGAACAAGGCTCAGCGGCTCGGCCACGAGCCGATCCGCGCTCTGCCGCAGTCGCGCGACGAGCAGGGTCCCCGGTCTCGGCGGCGCGGCGTTCATGGCCTCGACGCGTGTGATCGCGTGGCGCGTGAACTCCGAGAACGCGAGCTCGGCGTCGAGCGTCTGGCCCTGCGCATCGTGGAGCGGCCAGACCAGGACCTGGCGGTTCGCGTCGAAGCGGGCCGCCCCGAAGCGCTCGGGGCGCAGGACCGCCCAGTCCTGCATCGGCTCGGGCTCGGCGAGCAGGCTGCGCTGGCCGTCGCGGCGCTGCTGCGCGAGCGCGGCCCACGACGCCTGCGGCGCGAGCGCCGCCGCGAAGTCGGCCGGCGCAAGCGCGGGCAGCACGGTCGCCCCGACGCTGTCCGCGGCCGACAGGCGGCCGGCCGGGTTGAGCTGGGCGTCGGTCAACACCAGGCGGCGTCCGGTGGCCTGCGCCGGGGCGCCGAGGCCGCTCCACGGGCCCGCGGCCTTGTAGCGTGCGAGCGGGTCGAAGCCGCGCTGCCCTTCGGGGCGCGCGTCGGTGCAGGCGTGGAAGCGCTGCTCGTCGGCCGACCAGAACAGCAGCGTCAGGCCCTGGTAGCCGGAGCCCGAACGCCAGGCCCAGGCGCCGAGGCCCAGCAGCTCGAGCGTCCCCACCGACGCGTAGCTCGAGCGCGCGCGCCCGACCAGCTGGACCGGCGCCGCGCCGCGCGCGGCCGCCGCCTCGAGCGCCGCCACGAGCCCGTAGGCGAGCGTCAGCTCGTCGAACAGCAGGTGTTCGTCGGCGCCGCCCGCGCGCTCCAGCAGCTGTTCAACATGGTCGGCAATGCGGCGCAGCAGCAGCGCCAGGCGGTGGTACTCGGCGCCCTGCGACCAGGTGGCGAGCGTCGCGAAGCGCTCGCAGACGCCGCGCGACAGGTGGGCGAGGCCAAGCTCCAGGCATTCGCCGATCAGCTGAGCCGTGCGTGCGCGCAGGCGCTCGCGCGATTCGCGCAGCGCGGCTGCGGGCAGGTCGGCGAGTGCGTGGTCGCGGCCGAGGTCGAGCGCCGCGTTGCGCTCGCGCGCCGACGGCTCGGGCGGCATCGGCGTGCGCCCATGCGCGAGCTGGAACGCGAGCACCGCCGCGACGCGGTATTTCTCGATCTGCGCGAGCTCGACGTCGGCGAGCAGGTTCTCGACGCCGCCGCCCATGTAGCGCAGGCTCACGCGCGGGCGCCGGAAGCCGAGCACCAGATGCGCGCTGCCGCCGATCTGCAGCGGGTTGTCGGGGTCGAGGTCGGCGACGAACTGCCAGGCCCAGCGATACCCGGCGCGGCCCGCGTGGGCGACGAGCGCCTTGGCCGGCAGCGCGAGCAGCGCGTCGCGCAGCGGCGCGAGCGCGTCGGCCGGCGCCTCGGGCGCGCCGGGCGCGGTCGCCGCGTCGGCGGCCGCGGGGGCGACGGCGCCGAGCCGCTGCAGCGTGATCGCGGCCGCGACGACATGCTGGCAGACGCCCGACGCAGGGCAGGTGCAGCGCGCGTGCGCCGGGCCGCGTGCGTCGAAGCTCACGCGCTGCTCGGCGATCGCGACGACGAGGCCGTCGTCGCGGTCGTCGACGAGCGCGCCGGCCTGCTTCTCGAGATCCTTCAGCGCGCGCCGGAACAGGCCGCGGTTCGCGAGCGCGACGAACGCGTCCTCGTCGAAGCGCGCGAGCTGGTCGAGCAGCTGCTGCCTGAGCGGGCTCACGAGACCACCTTGACGAGCCAATGCGCGAGCTGTTGCGGCGTCAGCGCCGCGATCTCCATGCCGCAGGCCGCAAGCCGCTCGGCCATCTGGCGGTCGTAGACCGGGTGGGCCTGGCCGTCGAGCGCGGCAAGGCCCAGCAGGCGCACGCGCGCCTCGGCGAGCTGCCGGACTGCGCGCACGAGCTCGCCCGGCGGCGCGCCCTCGCAGAAGTCGGTCACGAGGACGAGGACCGTGCGCTGCGGGTTCTCGACGAGCTGGCCGCAGTAGCGCACCGCCTGCGCGATGTCGGTGCCGCCGCCGAGCTGCACGCGCATCAGAGTCTCGACCGGGTCGTCGGCGTGGCCCGACAGGTCGACGACGCTGGTGTCGAACACGACGATCCTGACGCGGAAGGCCGGCAGCGCGGCGAGGATGCCGGCCATCACGGCGCTGTGGATCACCGAGTCGGCCATGCTGGCGCTCTGGTCCACGCACAGGATGATGTCCCATGGCAGGCGCCGCGCGTTGCGCTCGAAGAAGCGCAGCTGCTCGATCACGAGCCGGCGGCGCTCGGTGTCGAAATGCCGCAGATTGCGGCGCAGCGTGCCGAGCGCGTCGAAGTTCCGCGCGACGGCCAGCGGCGAATGCCTGAAGCGGTTCAGCCGGCCCGCGAGCGCCTGCCGGACTTCCGACTCGAGACGGCGGCGGATCTCGTCGACGACCCGGCGGACGACGCGCCGGGCCATCTCCAGCACCTCGCCGTGCAGGTGGCCGCGCAGCGTCAGCAGCGTGCGCAGCAGCTGCTGGTTGGGCTCGAGGCGCTCGAGCGTGCGCGGGTCGGTCACGAGCTCGGTCAGGCCGTAGCGGTCGAGCGCATGCTTCTCGATGATCTCGACGGTCTCCTGCGGAAACAGCTCGCGCACTTCGCCGAGCCAGGTCACGAGCGTCAACTGCGACGCGTCGAGCGAGCCCGGCCCCTGCTCGCCGCGCAGGCCGCGGCCCTGGTACTCGCGGCCGTACAGATAGTCGAGCGCCTGGTCCATGCGGCGCTGCGCGCCCTGCAGGCCCGGCCCGCCGCCGACGATGCGCCGCTCGGCGTATTTGCCGAGGACGAGGCGCCATTTGTCGAGCGGGCTCACCGCGTCACCCAGTCGGCGAGGCCGTCGGCGGCGAGCGTGTCGGCGAGCCGCCCCGAGCAATCGAGGTGGGCCTGCAGCTGCGCGGCCGAGAGCTCGTAGTTCACGAGCCGGCCGAGGTCGTCGTGGCCGTGCAGCTGCGCGACGGCCGCGGCGATGCGGTCGGTCTCCTTGGGCGTCATCTGCGCGAACGCGAGGCGCAGCTCGGGCAGGTTCGCGACGAAGGCCGCGTCGTCCCATTGCTGCAGCGTGGCGTCGAGCACCTGGAGCAGTGCGGGCTGCTGCCAGGCGGCCTCGCGCGCGGTCTGCAGCAGGCCGCGCAGAAAAGCCACGGCCTCGCGCGGCGCGAGCATGCCGTTCAGGTGCCCGGCCAGCGCCTCGGCGAGCGCCGCGTCCGCCAGCCGGCCCGCGCTGTAGAGCAGGCCGGCCGCAGCGCCGCGGGTCAGCGCGGCCTCGTGCGCGGTCCGTAGCGTCTCGACCATCGACCAGTACAGCGTCGCGTCGAGATCGCGGCCGGCCTCGCTGAGCAGCAGTTCGCGCAGGCGCGCGAGGCCGTCGACGACGCCGGCGCCGTCGCCGCCGCGCAGCTCGCGCCCGAGGTAGACGGCGCGCTCGAACGCGGCGCGCAGCAGCTGCGGCAGCTCGCCGAGCTCGCGCGCCTCGAGCGGTTCGCGCGACTCGCGCAGCAGCCCGAGGCTGCCGGCAGCCGCGGCCAGCGACTCGAAACTCGCGTCGGCAGCCGCGGCCTGCGCGAGGATCGCGGCGACGCGCGGCAGGTGTTCGTGCAGGCCCAGCACGCAGGCCTGCGTCAAGAAGGCCGCGGCCGTCTTCGCGTCGCGGCTCGCCTGGCCGTTCTCGAAGCGCTCGAGGCGCGCGTCGAAGCGGTTCGCCACGGCCAGCGGCAGCGTCGTGCCGTAGACCGACGCCTCGACGAGCGCGGCCTCGGTCGCGGCCGAATGCGCGTAGTCCCAATGCTCCTGGAGCCGGTCCAGGCCGATGCCGTTGACGAAGTCGGGCCCCGCGGTGCGCGTCGCGAGCGGCACGCCGAGCAGGCCCAGGCCGTGCAGCAGCCGGCTCGTCACGCGGTGCTCGGCGCGTCGATAGAGGTCGAGCACGAGGCGGCGCGGCTGGGCGTCGTCGATCTTCAGGCGCTGGCGGCGCGCGCGGACTTCGAAGTCGCGCACCAGCGGCGGCGTGCTGCCGCCGGGCGGCACCCGGCCCATCGCCTGGCCGCCGAGCGCGCGGCGCGAGACCGCGAGCACGAGCGCGCCTTCGGCGTCAACGTCGCCCTGGAC
Organism: Roseateles sp.; assembly: GCA_019232985.1. Next base: position 72,444 of record JAFAMW010000067.1, read on the forward strand.
GAAGCAGCTCGTGACGGCGTCGAGCAGGTCCTCGCGCACGGGCGCCGGGCGCTCGCGCAGCCGCGCGAGCCGCAGCGCGTGCTCGAAGGCCGCCGTCAGCGCGGGCAGCGGCAGCGGCAGGCCGACGCGCTCGCGCAGCTCGGCCGCGATGTCGAACAGAAAGGACAGCGCGAGCTCCTCGCGCAGCTTCGGGCCGACCGGCAGGCCGGCCTTCGCGTGCTTGAGCGCGAGCTCCCAACCGCGCTGGTGCCAGGCCGGCGAAGTCATGCCCGCGGCGTAGCCGTTCAAGCGGTCGAGCCGGTCGAACGAGTAGCGGATCAGCGCCGATGCGGCGTCGCCGCTGCCGCCGCGATTGCCAGGAACCTCGGGCCGCTGCACGGGCCGGTCGAGCAGGTCCGGCAGGGCCACCGCGTGGAAGCCGCCGACGACGGCGAGCACCGGCCCGTCGCCGTCCCGGCGCGCGTCCAACGCCTGCCGGATATGCCAGGCCATCTCGGCCTCGCGCTGCAGCGTGCCGTCGGCGCGCAGCGCCGCGTCGCTGCACTCGTCGCGCGCGAGCCGGCAGTACGCGGCCATGTCGGCCAGGTGGGCGTCGAGCGTGCGCGTCGCCGCGGGTACCTCGAACAGGTGCTCCCACAGCTCCTCGTGGTCGCGGCAGCCGAGCCGCCGGGCCAGTGCCGCGAGCGCCTGGCTGCGCCGGTAATGGCGCTCGTCGAGCAGCGACTGCGCGGCGTCGTCGGGCGCTTCGGCCGCGCCGGCGGCCTCGAGCCGGCATTGCTGCGCGTAGTCGAGGTCGATGAAGCGGGCCGGCACGCCCTGCGCGGCCGCGGCGCGCAGCGCGACGAGCTCGGGCGAATGGTCGCAGAACGGGTAGTAGGCCGCGCGGCGCTGCTCGGGCGCGCCCGCGCCAGCCTGCTGGACCGCATAGGTATAGACGGCCAGCGGCATGCGCGCCTCGGCGTGCACGAGCAGCGGAATCAGCGGCGTGAACGCGGCCGGCCCTTCGACGAGCACGGCCGCAGGGCGCAGCTGCGCGAGCAGCGCCTGCAGCTGCCAGGCGCTCGCAGGGCTGTGGTGGCGCACCGGAAAGACGATCAGCTCGGGCGTGCGCAGGCGCGCGCCCAGCGCTCGCATCGCGTCGGTGCTCGGCGGCGACATGCGAGTGCCGCTCAGCGCTCGAGCTCGCGGCGCGCGTCGAGCACGCGCTTCCACTGCCGGTCGCGCTGCGCGCGCTGCTTGACGACCACGTCGAAGTAATGGCGCAGCTTCTTGCCGTCGTCGGGGTTGTCCTTGAGCACGGTGCCGATCAGCTGCCTCGCCACATGCTCGCCGGCGACGCTGCCGTCGCCGAAGTAATGGGCGTCGAGGCAGGCCGCGTAGCCGACCGAGACCGCCTCGGCCGAGGACATCACGGCCGTCGGCTTCTCGACCACGACGCCGTCGCTCGTGACGCCGTGGCGCAGGTCGTGGAAGGCCGTCACGAGCAGGTCGACGACGTCGGGCGCGAACTCGACGTCGACCTGCGCGCGCGCGAGCAGCGCCTGGGTCTGCTCGCGCACGAGCTGGGTCTCGAGCTTGCGGTCGCCGATCGGCCGTACGGTCTCGAAGTTGAAGCGGCGCTTGAGCGCGCTCGACATCTTGTGCACGCCGCGGTCGCGGATATTGGCCGTCGCGAGCACGTTGAAGCCGCGCGCGGCGAAGCGCGTCGACGCCGTGCCGTCGAGCTCGGGGATATGCAGCACCTTCTCCGACAGCAGGCTGATCAGGCAGTCCTGGATCTCGGGCTGGACGCGCGTGAGCTCCTCGAAGCGGCACAGTCCGCCGGCCTCCATCGCGTCGAACATCGGGCCCTTCACGAGCGCGCGCTCGCTCGGCCCTTCGGCCAGCAGCAGCGCGAAGTTCCACGTGTACTTGATCTGGTCCTCGCTCGTGCCAGCCGTGCCCTGGACGATGCACACCGAGCGGCCCGAGATCGCCGCCGCGAGCAGCTCGGACAGCATCGACTTCGCCGTGCCGGGCTCGCCGACGAGCAGCAGGCCGCGGTCGCTCATCAGCGTGACGACGCAGCGGTCGATCAGCGCGTCGTCGCCGTAGAACTTGCGTTTGATGCCGAGCTTGTCGTCGCCGACGATGAAGCTGCGCACCGCGCGCGGCGAGAGCCGCCAGCCCTCGGGCCGGGGCCCGCGGTCGGTTTCGGCGAGGCGCGCGAGCTCCTCGGCGTGGGTCTGCTCGGCGGGCGCGCGCAGCACCGGGGTGAACGTCGTCGTCATGTTCAGTACTCGCTCTTCTTTTCCCAGGCGGGGTCGAAGCCGGTCCCCTCGGCGGCGATCAGGCGCAGGTCGTTGTAGCACTCGCTGAGCAGCACGGCCGGCACCTGCGACAGCGCGATCCGGCCGCGCTGCTCGCCGCCCGCCTGGCTCGACGCGAACGACAGGTTCAGCAGCGCGACGCTGCGGTTTTCCTCGGGCAGCGGGTTGCCGGTGAATTCGATCACGGCCTGCAGGCCCAGCGTCGGGAAACGCTTCTCGTAGACGTGGAACCAGCCGCCGTCCTCGGCCGGGCCGCGCGCGTAGCCGAGCTTGAGGGCGCGGCCGCGCAGCGCGAACGCCTCGAGCAGATGCCCCTTGAAGTCGAGGATCTGGTCGGCCCGCGCGAGCTCGGCTGGCAGCGCGTAGCGGCCCTTGCCGAGCTGCTGGAACAGCGGCTTGACCTCGTAGTCGACGAGGTGCTGCTGCCACGCCGCGACCGCCTCGCCGCCGAGCAGCGAGTCGTGGGCGAGCCGCACCGTCGCGGTCTCGGGCAGTGTCACCGCGTCGTCGTCGCAGCTCGACAGCGTGCCGTCGTCGAGCGGCCGGAACGCCTGCACGACCTCGCCGCCCTCGACCCGGACCCAGACCAGGCGCTGCACGAGGTGGCGCATGACCGGGTGCTCGAACAGGTAGGCGCGCCAGTCGGCGTAAGGCCATGCGCGCTCGGTGCACAGCGCCTCGTAGAGGCGGTCGGTCTGCAGGTCGACGATGCTCTTGAGTTCCTTGCGCGCCGCGCTGAACGCCTTCTTCGCCTGCTTGGCGGCGTCGGCGTCGTCGTCCTGCCGGGGCTCGGGCAGCGCGGCGATCTTCTTGCCCTCGGGGTTGAACAGCTCGACCCGGAAGTCGGGCAGCAGCCGGGCCTCGAACGCGCGCGGCCCGTAGCTGAGCTCGAGGGCGCCGGCCTCGTCGAAGCCCGCAGAGGGAATCGTGCGGTCCGCGAGCTCGGCCAGCGACCAGCCTTTACGCTCGGCCAGCGCCTCGGCCTGGCGCGTCGCCTCCTCCTGGAAGCTGCGCGTGCGAAAGCGCGAGCCGATCGCGAGCATCAGCTGGGTCGCGCTCGGGTGCTCGATCCACGCGAGCATCGCGATCAGCGCCTTGCCCTGCGACGCGCGCGAGCCGTACCACTCCTTGAGGAAGCGCTGCGTCGGCGCGGCCGCGCGCTCGGCCGCGCAGGCCGCCGCGATCGCGAGCAGGCCCTTGCTGCCCGTCGCCGAGCCCGCGGGCTGGCGCAGCTGCGCGGGCAGGTAGGCCGCGATCAGCTGCTCCAGCGACATGCCGAGCTTGGGGTCATCCTGGTAGTACTGCGGGTAGCGCGACATCGACTGCTGCGTCGACTGGGCCGCGGCGCGCGCGCGCTCGAGCGCCTCGTCGGGCGTGATCGGGCGAACGTCCTCCTGCAGCCAGGCCTCGAGCACGAACTGGCCCAGGGCCTCGCGGTCGCGCGCGTCGAACATCGCGCAGTACTTGCGCAGCACCGCGTTGGGCTCGGGCTGCTTCTGCTTGACCGCCTGGACCAGCATCCATTTCACGATGTCGGCCGACACCGGGCCCTGGCCGTCGGCCCAGCGGACCCCGGGCAGCGCCTGCCACGGGAACCAGTCGAGCTCCTTGGGCAGGCCCTTCGCGAGCGACTTCGTGGCCTCGGTGCCGAGCGCGTCGCGGTCCAGGTATTTCTCGACCGCCTGGCCCAGTTGCTGCAGGGCGTCGAGCAGCGCGCCCTTGGCGAGGTCGTTCTTCTCCTTGCGAACGGCCTTCTCGAGCGCCGGGACCGCAGGCGCGTGGCGCAGCCGGCCCAGCCACTGGGCGGCCAGCATGCGCACCTCGGCCTTGCCGTTGTCGAGCGCCTCGACGATGCGCGTCTCCTTGCCCGGCAGGCCGTGCAGTGCTTCCTGGGCCGGCAGGCGGTCGGTCTTGGCCGGGCCGAGCGCGAGGCCGAATAGCGCGTTGACCGCCACGGCCGGCGGGCTCGGCAGCGTCGCCAGCGCGCGGTACAGGCCCTTCTTGTCGAAGGAATAGGACTTGATCGGGTTGTTCGTCAGCAGCTCGACGAGCCAGTCGAGCCGGCTCGCGAAGTAGGGCCAGACGTCGGCGGCCGGCCAGGTCGTCGCGAACGGGTGCCAGCTGCTGCAGTAGTCGACGAGCAGGATCTTGCCGTCGCATCCCGCCCCGTCGAGCAGGGCCGCGAGCTCGAGCAGGGTCGGGCGGCCGGTACGGGCGTGCAGCGCGTCGAAGACGCGCCGCGCCGGGACCGACAGCGAGCCGTCGTTCGAGTTGGCGAGGCCGAAGAAGGACAGCAGCTTGAACGCGCCGACCGGCGTTAGCGCGCCGGACTCGGCGAGCGCGATCAGGCCGGGCGCGACATGGCCCCACGCACGCCGTCGTGCGTCAGCCCGCTGCGAGGGCTCGAGCGTGGCCGAGTCGAGCTCGCGCTGCAGGGCGTCGATGTCGGCGCTCGTGAACGGCTGGTGCTGGTGCAGCGGGAACTTGTGCCCGTTGGCGAGCATGCGCGCCTGGTGCTCGCGCGACTGCGCGTTCGACTTCTCGATCGCTGCGTTGGCGTCTTTCCAGAGCGTGTCGAGCAGGCCGGCGTCGATGCGGTTCGCGGCCGGCGACCAGTCGATCACGGGCGTGTCGTACGCGTAGTCGTCGGCCCCGGCGCCCTTGGCCGCCTGCGCGGCCTGCCATTCGCCGATCAGGGCCTGGACAGACGGCGCCTTGTCGGCGCCGGCGGTCTGCCGCGCCCAGTCCATCCGCGCCGTGTCGCCGAGCTCGCTTGCGAGCCGGAAGCTCAGCGACAGCGCTTGCGCGCGCTGCTCGGGCTTGCTAGCGGCCGCGAGCTCGGCGAGCGGTGCGTAGACCGCCTCGCCGCAGCGGCGCAGCAGCGGCTCGGCGGCGAGCCGCACCTGCTTGCTGCTCGCAGTCGCGAGCTGGCACAGCTGCGGCGCGAGCCCGCGCAGGCTCGGCGTTTCGGCCTTGGCCAGCAGGGTCAGCATATGCAGGCGTTGCGGCACGGCGTCGGCGAGCAGGTGGGGGCGCACGGCCTCGACGTGCCGGTCGAGCGCCTGCGCGTAGCCGGACAGCTCGGCGACCATCTGCAGGCGTTGCTCGGCCCGGTGGGCCGAGCTCACCGGTGTGGCGAAGGCAGCCACGAGCAGGCTGGCCGGATCGAGGCCGCCCTCCTGCAGCATGGCCTCGATTTGCGCGGCCGAGATCCGGTGCGGTTTGGGGGACGCGCTGGACCAGCCGGTGAGGCTGAACCCGGCGGCGTGCATCATCAGCGCTTCGGGCCAGGTCGCGCCGTTGGGCATCTGGATCCGGCAGGCGCCCTTGATGTTCGCGACGCTCGCAGCGAGCAGCTTGGCCCAGCGCAGTGCCACGGCCGGCGCGAGCTCGTTGAAATGTTCGTAGACCTCCGGCAGCGCTTCGTTATTGCGCCCGTAGTGGTAGCCGCTCAGTTGGAGCTGCTGCGCGATCGCCTCGTTACTGGCGAACTCGGCGAGCATGGCCGGGCGATCCGCCTGCAGCACGAAGCCGATCGCGTCGCGCGCGAGGCCCGGGCGCCCCTTGGGCGGCGCGGCGGCATCGAGCGGGGCGAGCAGTTTTTCCAGGCGCTGCACCCAGACTTCGGGAACCCGATCGGGAATTTCGAGCGCTGAATTCCCGAGCAGCTTGGTAACCCACTGCAGCATTCTTCCCCCTTGCGCGCCGTCTTGGACAAATTGGCGCGCCGACTATATCGACTGCCTCGGGGATGGCGATGGGGCCTATTCACCTGGGCCGGCGGGTCGGCTCACGTCCGTGGCTTTGGCGAGGGCACGCACTGCTGGCAGGTACTTTCCGAGGATCTCGACCATTGTTCTTGCGTCGGCCTTCGATAGCGGCGGAAACGGCGATCGATAGGACGTCTCATTGCGTCTGCCATGTGCGCGAACGACGGCGGCCATTTCGGGCGCGGCTAGCCCCAATTCCGCGCTGACGAGCTGGATCGCCAGCGCGCGGCCGGATTCCTTGGTGCGCACCTGATGGAACTCGAGCACGGCCTGGACGAGCTGGTGATAGCCCTCGTATGCGTTCGTGAAGATCTGCAGGGGCTCGGTGGCTATCCGGGACCTAAAGATCGCCTCCGCCGTCGGATCTTTTCACTATCTGTGTCAGCAGTTTTTCACCTACCTGGCACAGATTTCACTTTCTGTGTCTCCCGTAGTGCGCCAAATTAGTTGCTCTGGCACGGAAAGCGGATCAAGGACTTGGCGGGTCCTCCGCCACAGGGTCCGAGGGGCCTGTGTCGAAGTTCATGCGACTGGCCTACGTCCGCGCCACAGTTCCTGCACAAGCACAGAGCCCGGTCAGCAATGGCGGGTTCTAGGGCGCCCAGGAGTGCCCTGAAGGCTGATGTCGAGGGGAGTCCAGGCGGGGCCTGGCGCGAGCGCAACACGCTCAAGGCTCGAGCGCCATCGGCAGCTCAATGTCCGGCGCAAGGTGCCGACGCTATGGGGACCACACTCCCCATAGGAGGAGCGGTCATGGCACAAGCAACCTGTGCATCGTGCGCCCGCCTCTTCACGGTTCGGCCGCAGTCGCCGAGGCAGACCTTCTGCTCCGATCCCGAGTGCCAGCGTCGGCGTCGACGGGCCTGGAACCAGCACAAGCTGGCCACGGACCCGGACTACCGGGCGAACCAACTGGCGGCCGAGCAGGCCTGGCACGCCCGCAACCCAGATTACTGGCATTTCTACCGGCTGCGGCGCAAACACCCCGTCGGCGCCGGCCCGCACGCGTCGCCCCGAGCAACAAGTGACGCGTCATTTTGCGGGGCGGATGCCGCGGCTGGCCTGTGCTGGATCGAGATCCACACGCCTGGTGCCACTGGGTGCGCGCAGGCCTGGCGCGTCGAGCTCACGGTGAAGCCGCAGCCGGCGCGTGCAACAAGGGACGCGTGCAAATAGAGGAC
>JAFAMW010000062.1 GCA_019232985.1 Roseateles sp.
GGGCCGCTTCCGCCAGAACCTGCTGGGCAAGCGCGTCGACTACTCCGGCCGTTCCGTCATCACCGTGGGCCCGACCCTCAAGCTGCACCAGTGCGGCCTGCCCAAGCTGATGGCGCTCGAGCTCTTCAAGCCGTTCATCTTCTCGCGTCTCGAGGCCATGGGCATCGCGACGACGATCAAGGCGGCCAAGAAGGAAGTCGAAGCCGGCACGCCGGTGGTGTGGGACATCCTCGAAGAGGTCATCCGCGAGCATCCGGTCATGCTGAACCGCGCGCCGACGCTGCACCGCCTGGGCATTCAGGCGTTCGAGCCGGTGCTGATCGAAGGCAAGGCGATCCAGCTGCACCCGCTCGTCTGCGCGGCGTTCAACGCCGACTTCGACGGCGACCAGATGGCCGTCCACGTGCCGCTGTCGATCGAGGCGCAGATGGAAGCGCGCGCGCTGATGCTCGCCTCCAACAACGTGCTGTTCCCCGCCAACGGCGAACCCTCCATCGTGCCGTCGCAAGACGTCGTGCTGGGCCTGTACTACGCGACCCGCGAGCGCACCAACGGCAAGGGCGAAGGCATGGTCTTCACCGACATCGCCGAGATGCTGCGCGCGCTCGAGAACGGTGTCGTCGAGATCACCGCCAAGGTCAACGTGGTGCTGATCGAATGGGCCAAGGACGCCAGCGGTGAATTCCAGCCGCAGCCCAAGCTGACCGAGACCACGGTCGGCCGCGCGCTGCTGTCGGAGATCCTGCCGAAGGGCCTGCCGTTCGCCAACATCAACAAGGCGCTGAAGAAGAAGGAAATCTCGCGCCTGATCAACACCTCCTTCCGCAAGTGCGGCCTCAAGGAGACGGTCGTGTTCGCGGACAAGCTGCTGCAAAGCGGCTTCCGCCTGGCCACGCGCGCCGGCATCTCGATCGCCATCGACGACATGCTGGTGCCCAAGGAAAAGCACGGCCTGATCGAACGCGCCGAGAAGGAAGTCAAGGAGATCGAGCAGCAGTACGTCTCGGGTCTCGTGACCGCCGGCGAGCGCTACAACAAGGTCGTCGACATCTGGGGCAAGACCGGCGACGAAGTCGGCAAGGTCATGATGTCGCAGCTGTCGAAGCAGAAGACCATCGACCGCAACGGCAAGCAGGTCGACCAGGAATCGTTCAACTCGATCTACATGATGGCCGACTCGGGCGCGCGCGGTAGCGCGGCGCAGATTCGCCAGCTGGCCGGCATGCGCGGCCTGATGGCGAAGCCGGACGGCTCGATCATCGAGACGCCGATCACGGCGAACTTCCGCGAAGGCCTGAACGTTCTGCAGTACTTCATCTCGACCCACGGCGCCCGCAAGGGCCTCGCGGACACCGCGCTGAAGACCGCGAACTCGGGTTACCTCACGCGTCGTCTCGTCGACGTGACGCAGGACCTGGTCGTGACCGAGGACGACTGCGCGACCGACAACGGCATCTACATGCGCGCGCTGGTCGAAGGCGGCGAGGTCATCGAATCGCTGCGCGACCGCGTGCTCGGCCGCGTGACCGCGATCGACGTGCTGCACCCGGAAAGCCAGACGGTCGTGCTGGCCGCGGGCCAGATGCTCGACGAAGACACGCTCGACATGCTCGAACAGGCCGGCGTCGACGAGATCAAGGCCCGCACGCCGCTGACCTGCGCGACGCGCTTCGGCCTGTGCGCGAAGTGCTACGGCCGCGACCTCGGCCGCGGCGGCCTCGTGAACACCGGCGAAGCCGTGGGCGTGATCGCCGCGCAGTCGATCGGCGAGCCCGGCACCCAGCTGACGATGCGGACCTTCCACATCGGCGGCGCGGCGTCGCGCGCGGCGGTCGCCTCGAGCGTCGAAGCCAAGTCGGACGGCTCGATCGGCTTCAACGCCACGATGCGCTACGTGACGAACGGCAAGGGCGAGCTCGTCGTGATTTCGCGTTCCGGCGAAATCATCATCGCCGACCCGCATGGCCGCGAGCGCGAGCGCCACAAGGTGCCGTACGGCGCCCTGCTGAACGTGAAGGCCGACCAGGCGATCAAGGCCGGTCTGGTCCTGGCGAACTGGGACCCGCTGACCCGCCCGATCATTACCGAGTTCGCCGGCCAGGCGAAGTTCGAGAACGTCGAGGAAGGCGTGACGGTCGCGAAGCAGGTCGACGAGGTCACGGGCCTGTCGACGCTGGTCGTGATCGACCCGAAGCGCCGCGGTTCGGCCAAGGTCGTGCGCCCGCAGGTCAAGCTGCTCGACGCAAACGGCAACGAGGTCAAGATCCCCGGCACCGACCACTCGGTGACGATCGGCTTCCAGGTCGGCGCGCTGATCCAGATCCGCGACGGCCAGGACCTCGCCCCGGGTGAAGTGCTCGCGCGTATCCCGGTCGAAGGCCAGAAGACCCGCGACATTACCGGCGGTCTGCCGCGCGTCGCCGAGCTGTTCGAAGCCCGTTCGCCCAAGGATGCCGGCGTGCTCGCCGAGCAGACCGGCACGGTGTCGTTCGGCAAGGAGACCAAGGGCAAGGTTCGCCTCGAGATCACCGACCCCGAGGGCCACAAGCACGAAGTGCTGGTGCCCAAGGAAAAGAACATCCTGGTCCACGAAGGCCAGGTGGTGAACCGCGGCGAACTGATCGTCGACGGCCCGGCCGATCCGCAGGACATCCTGCGCCTGCTGGGCATCGAGGAACTCGCGCGCTACATCGTCGACGAAGTCCAGGACGTGTACCGTCTGCAGGGCGTGAAGATCAACGACAAGCACATCGAGGTGATCGTTCGCCAGATGCTGCGCCGCGTCCAGATCACGAACCCCGGCGACACGCACTACATCCTGAACGAACAGGTCGAACGCTCGGAGCTGCTCGACACGAACGACCGCATGCGCCGCGACGGCAAGGTCATCGCCACGCACGCCGACGTGCTGCTGGGCATCACCAAGGCGTCGCTGTCGACCGACTCGTTCATCTCGGCCGCGTCGTTCCAGGAAACCACGCGCGTGCTCACCGAGGCGGCCATCATGGGCAAGCGCGACGAGCTGCGTGGCCTGAAGGAAAACGTGATCGTCGGCCGTCTGATCCCGGCCGGCACGGGCATGGCCTTCCACACGGCGCGCCGCGCCAAGGAAGAGATGGACGACGCCGAGCGCCGTGCGATCGCCCTGCAGGAGGCCGAGGAACTGGCCGCCGCGCAGATGGCCAGCATCGACGCCGGCAGCGACACGCCTTCGGCCGAGTAATCGGCCCTTCGCCGGAGCGCCTCTGCGCTCCGCGAACCAAAAGCCGCCAAGCCTTCGGGCCTGGCGGCTTTTTTATTTGGCTTCGTACATTCGTACTGCGGAGAGCGCAGGAGCACGGCGAGGCCGCCTACTCCGTGCCAGGGCCAGTGGCCCTGGCGCTCGCCAGGCACATTGAGTCCACCGGACTCAATGTGTCCGGGCTCGCTCCCCGGCCTTGCCTCGCAGTCTCCACCGGACGGGCTTGCGGCGAACAAAAATCGACAGAGCAACGCTCAAGCACAGGAGTGCGGGGAGGCCGACTACGCAGGTAAAGGAGGAGCCCCGCGCAGCGGGGCGGGGGACACGGAGTAGGCGGCCTCGCCGCGCTCCTGTGCTCGGTGCAGTAAGGCGGTCCAGAACTGTCGCGCGCATGACGGCGCGGGTATTGGCTGCGTGCTCCAATCGCGCGATCCAACGACCCGCCGGAGCCACACCATGCGCAACCGCCAGATCCTCCTCGCCTCGCGCCCCCAGGGCGAACCCACGCTAGCCAACTTCAAGCTCGTCGAGGCGGAACTGCCCGCCGAGCTCGCCGACGGCCAGGTGCTCGTGCGCCACGACTGGCTGAGCCTCGATCCGTATATGCGCGGACGCATGAACGACAGCAAGAGCTACGCCGCGCCGCAGCCGCTCAACGAGGTCATGATCGGCGGCACCGCAGGCACCGTCGTCGACTCGCGCCACCCGAACTTCAAGGAGGGCGACACCGTCGTCGGCATGGGCGGCTGGCAGGAGTTCCAGCTCGTCGACGGCAACGCGCCGGGCTTCCTGCGCAAGGCCGACGCGCGCGTCGTGCCGCTCGCGGCCTACCTCGGCGTGCTCGGCATGCCCGGCGTCACGGCCTGGTACGGTCTCAACGAAATCATCGCGCCGCAGGACGGCGAGACCATCACCGTCAGCGCCGCGAGCGGCGCGGTCGGCAGCGTCGTCGGCCAGCTCGCGAAGGCGCGCGGCCTGCGCGTCGTCGGCTTCGCGGGCGGGCCCGAGAAATGCCGCTACGTGACCGAGGAGCTCGGCTTCGACGCGTGCATCGACTACCGCGAGCACGCCGACCTCAAGAGCCTGTCGGCCGCGCTGAAAGAAGCCTGCCCGAACGGCATCGACGGCCATTTCGAGAACGTCGGCGGCATGATCCTCGACGCCGTGCTGCTGCGCGCGAACGCGTTCGCGCGCGTCGCGCTGTGCGGCATGATCGCCGGCTACGACGGCCAGCCGATCCCGCTCGCGTTGCCGCAGCTGATCCTCACGAACCGCATGAAGCTGCAGGGCTTCATCGTGACCGAGCATATGCAGCTGTGGCCGCGCGCGATCGGCGAGCTCGCGGCGCTGCTCGGCGAGGGCCAGCTGCGCTACCGCGAGTCGGTCGCCGACGGCCTCGAGAACGCGCCCGAGGCCTTCCTCGGCCTGCTCAAGGGCCGCAACTTCGGCAAGCAGCTCGTGCGCGTGCACCGCCCCGACCGCGTGTGATCTTCACGCGGGCGCCCTTCGGCGCGTCGCGCGAAAACCCAGTCGCCATCGGCGCTAACGGCCGATCTCGACGTGCGGGCCGGTGTTTGCACCGAACGGGCAAACCCTGGCCTGTCTCGATCAGAGCATTGATTACATTTCCGGCCATGCCTCGCAGAAGGCGTGCTATGGAGACGTGATGAACCTGCTGTGCTCGAAGACGACGGGCCGCCACATCGGCCCGTTCGCGCTGTTGACCCTGACCCTGGCCGCCTGCGGCCTGCTCGCCGCCTGCGGCAAGAACGACCAGCCCGGCAACGGCGCCGGCGACCGCGCCGTCGACACCCAGCTGCTCAAGACCATCCAGCAGAAGCTGCTCGACGCGAAGCCCGGCGACGTCGTCGAGATCCCGGCCGGCGTCCACCATTTCGACCGCGGCCTGTCGCTGCGCGCCGACGGCGTGACGATCCGCGGCGCGGGCAAGGACAAGACCATCGTCTCGTTCCGCGGCCAGGTCGCGGGCCCCGAGGGCCTGATCGTCTACGGCAGCAACTTCACGATCGAAGGCCTGACGATCGAGGACACCAAGGGCGACGCGCTGAAGATCAACAACGGCGAGAACATCGTCGTGCGCGACGTGCGGGTGCGCTGGACCGGCGGCCCGAGCACGGGCAACGGCGCCTACGGCATCTACCCGGTCAAGACCAGGAACGTGCTCGTCGAGGACTCCGAGGCCTGGGGCGCGTCCGACGCGGGCATCTACGTCGGCCAGTCCGAGAACGTCGTCGTGCGGCGCTGCCACGCCGAGCAGAACGTCGCCGGCATCGAGATCGAGAACACCGTCCACGCCGACGTCTACGAGAACACCGCGACCGCGAACACCGGCGGCATCCTCGTGTTCAACATGCCCAACCTGTCGCAGAAGGGGTGGGGCACGCGCGTCTACAAGAACCAGTCGGTCGCGAACAACCAGGCCAACTTCGGCGCGCGCGGCACGGCCGTGGCCAGCGTGCCGGCGGGCTCGGGGATCGTGATCAACTCGAACAGCAAGGTCGAGATCTACGACAACGACGTCGCCGACAACCAGACCGCGAACGTGATCGTGTCGAGCTACTACTCGACCGGCTACGCGACGACGACCGGCGTCGAGCCCGGCTACGACCCCTACCCGAAGGCGATCCTGGTCGTCGACAACCGCTTCAAGGGCGGCGGCGACACGCCCGACGGCCTCGACCTGAAGACCCTCAAGACCGTGATGTTCGGCCTCAGCGGCCATTTCCCCGACGTGCTGTGGGACGGCTACGCCGACCCCAAGAGCGCGGGCGTCGCCGACGACCGCATCTGCGTGAAGGGCGCGAGCGGCGTGCTCAACGCCGACGGCCCGGACAAGTACAAGAGCCCCAAGATCGAAACCCAGCTGCACGATTGCACGCTGCCGCGCCTGCCGGCCGTCGAGCTGCCGAGCGCTGCCGCCACCAAGACCGCCAGCGCCACATGACCCGGTGATGTCCGTTCATTTCCGCTTCGGCCGGCGCCTGCGTGCGCCGGTCTTTGCAGCCGCGGCGCTCGCCGCGGCCTGCGTCGCCCCGCTGCTGCTCGGCGGCTGCGAGCGCCAGCCCGAGGCCGTCAAGTTCATCCAGGACGGCAAGCCCGAGCATCTGAGCGACTGGCATGTGCTGCACAGCGACGGCCGGCACCTCGAGCTCGGCACCGGCGTCGTGCCCTACGACCTCAACACGCCGCTGTTCTCGGACTACGCGCACAAGCTGCGCACGATCTGGATGCCGGCCGGCCAGGCCGCGGCCTACGCCGACCGGGCGACCTTCGACTTCCCCGTCGGCACGGTCATCTCCAAGACCTTCTACTACCCGAAGGGGCAGGGCGGCCAGGTCGTCGCGAGCAAGGCCGACAGCAGCCACGAGATCGAGGCCGGCCGCCTCGACCTGGCGCGCTACCGCCTCGTCGAGACGCGCCTGCTCGTGCGCCGCGAGTCGGGCTGGGTCGCGCTGCCCTATGTGTGGAACGCCGACCAGACCGAGGCCGAGCTCGCGCGCACCGGCGACGTCGTGCCGATGGACATCGCCGCCGCGAACGGCGCGGCCAGCCATTTCGCCTACGTCGTGCCGAACGAGAACCAATGCGCGAGCTGCCACATGCTCGACGTGAAGTCGCGCAAGCTCGCGCCGATCGGCCCGAAGGCGCGCCACCTGAACCGCGACTTCCGCTACGTGTCGGCCGACGGCGAGCACGACGAGAACCAGCTCGCCCACCTGATCCGCGTCGGCTACCTGACGGGCGTGCCGGGCGCGCAGGCCGGCCCGAACGCGACGCTGACCCAGGCCGAGCTCGACGCGCTGCCGCGCAACGCCGACTGGAGCGATCCGAAGGCGCCGCTCGACGCGCGCGCGCGTGCCTACCTCGACGTCAACTGCTCGCATTGCCACAGCCCGACGGGCCCGGCGAACACGACGGCGCTGAACCTCGAGCCCTTCCTCGCGCCCGACGCCCACCTGGGCCTGTGCAAGCCGCCGGTCGCGGCCGGCAAGGGCACGGGCGACCGGCTGTTCGACATCGTTCCCGGCGCGCCCGACGAATCGATCATGCTGTACCGCCTCGCCTCCACCGAGGGCGGCGTGATGATGCCCGAGCTCGGCCGCACGACGGTGCACCGCGAGGGCCTGGCGCTGATCCGCGCCTGGGTCGCGGCGATGTCGGGCGGCTGTGTCGCCGCCCACCCGTGACGCGTCCGCGCCGCGAACCAGAGATAGCAACAGCACGGAGAACCTCGATGAAGCAAACGCAACCGCCCCGCCTGACCCTGCTCGCGCTGGCCGCGCTGGCCGCGCTCGCCACGCGCCCGGCGCTCGCCGACGACGACCAGCCGCAGAACCTCGGCGTCGTCGAGGTGACCGGCCAGAGCCGCGTCCAGCAGCTCCAGGTCGTGCCGATCACGATGAGCGTGGTCGGCGCCGACGCGATCAAGTCGAGCGGCGCGACGACGATGGGCGGCCTCGACGGCCTGATCCCGGGCCTGTCGGTCGACTACTCTGAGGCCACCCAGCCCGAGTACACGATGCGCGGCATCTCGACCGGCGACTTCGGCATCGGCACCGACGCGCCGGTCGGCGTCTACCTGAACGGCGTGTACTCGGGCAAGACCGGCGGCGCGCTGCTGACCTTCAACGACGTCAAGCGCATCGAGGTGCTCAAGGGCCCGCAGGGCACGCTGTTCGGCCGCAACTCGGCCGGCGGCGCGATCTCGATCGTCCAGAACGACCCGACGTCCAAGTACGAGGCGAGCGCGCTCGTGCGCGCGGGCAACGACGGGCAGTACCACGGCGAGGTGCTCTACAACAACGCGCTCAACGACAGCACCGACATCCGCTTCTCGGCGGTCAAGGAGCACAAGGACGGCTGGATCACGAACACCTTCGACGGCTCGAAGTTCGGCGGCGACAACGGTTGGGGCACGCGTCTGTCGCTGCGCTGGCACGGTGAGGACACGACCGCGCTGCTGAGCTGGTCGCACGAGGACATGGCGCAGAAGCCGCGCGAGATCATCGCGCTGCCCTCGGACACGAAGCTCGCGACCAATCCGTTCCCGATCGACCCGAACAGCTGGGTCAGCCCGATCCGCAACACCTTCGCGAACGACGGCGCGAACCTGCTCGAGGCGCGCAAGTACGACTCGGTCACGCTCAAGCTCACCCACGACCTCGAGTTCGCGACGCTGACGAGCCTGAGCTCGTACAAGAAGTTCCACGCCCAGAACGTCCAGGACAACGACGGCTCCGACGTGCCGACCAGCTACTTCTCGACCGGCAACTTCGAGAGCAGCCGGAACTGGCAGCAGGAGTTCCGCCTGAATGGCGCGACCGACAAGCTCGACTGGGTCGTCGGCCTTTCCGGCTACTACGAGGACGCCGCGCAGCAGACCGCGCTGTACTCAAACGCGCAGACCCTCGACACGGTGTTCGGCGGCGCGAGCGGCGGCCTGCTCAAGCCCTTCGCGATGACCGAGGAGCTCGCGACGATGTTCGGCATCCCCGGCATCAACTTCACGAACATGACGTGGACCGAGTCCATGTACAACACCGGCAAGTACAAGGCCGCGGCGATCTACGGCGACGTGATCTGGAAGCTCACGCCCGATACCGACTTCACGGTCGGCGTGCGCTTCACCCACGACGCGAAGACCTTCACCTGGTACAACCCGCCGCGCACGGCGCCGGCCATCGACGCGACCGTCGGCGCGCTCGCGCAGGGCGGCTTCTACCAGGGCGTCAACGCGAACCAGGCCGCGATCGCCGCGTCGCAGGGCCTGACGAACGCGCAGCTGCAGGGGGCGCTGGTCGGCGCGGGCCTGTCGCCGAACCTCGGCGACGACCTCTACGCGCTGTCGACGACCAACGTGAACTTCAACAGCCCCGAGGCGACGAACGCCGTGCTGTCGAACAGCGTGTCGTGGAACAACACGAGCCCGCGTTTCGTGCTCGACCACCACCTCGACCGCGACACCATGCTGTTCGGGTCGGTGACGCGCGGCTACCAGGCCGGCGGCTTCAACGCGATCTACAAGTCCGGCGTGAGCACCTTCTCGCCCGAGACGATCACGAGCTACGAGGCCGGCATCAAGGGCGGGCTGAAGAGCGCGGGCCTGTTCTACACGGCCTCGCTGTTCCACTACGACTTCAACAACCTGCAGTCGATCAGCACCTCGCACAGCGCGTCGGGCGTGCTGACCTATGTTGTCAGCGTGTCCGACCAGAAGGCCGACGGCGCCGACCTCGATCTGCACTGGCAGCTCGACCGCCACTGGTCGTTCAACGCGGCGGCCGAGTACATCAACCAGACCTACAAGCATTACAGCTACCAGCCCGACACCACGCATACGTTCGTGATGGACGGCGAGCCCGTGGGCACGCCCAAGCTCGAGGGCACGCTCGGCGTGAACGCACGCTACGGCGTGCTCGGCGGCACCGGCACGATGACCGCGAACTGGGTGTACACGGGCGGGCAGCGCTGCAACGACGAGACCAGCTACAAGTACGAGTGCGGCAACTACCCGGGCTTCAGCGTCGGCGCGCCCGAGACGCGCACCGACCTGAACCTCGGCTGGGAGGCGCCGTCGCGCAAGTGGGGCGTCAACCTCGTCGTGACCAATCTGTTCAACCGCCAGTACGTCGGCTACGTGAGCTCGATCGGCGAGGCGGTCGGCGCGCCGACCGCCTGGGTCACGCCGCCGCGTTCGGTCGCGGTCGAGGGCTCGATGAAGTTCTGAGTGCTGCCACCGGCCCGGCTCGAGAAGGCGCCCCGCGGGGCGCCTTTGTCATTGGTCCGCAACATCGGCCACTATCGCATTAGCGTCCGTGATTGCGGACTTGATCGCCGCTTGGCTTTTGACTAATATGTCCGCAATCACGGGCCTAAAATCATTTGCGTAGCTGATTGCGGACATGAAGCGCGACGAATCTCCATTGCTAAGCCCTGCGCGCGTACAGGAGGCGCGCGAGCTTGGCGCCAAGCTCGCGCGCCTGCGCATGGCCCGGCGGCTGCGCCAGGCCGACGCGGCGGCACGCGCCGGGCTCGCACGTTCGACGGCCGCGCTGATCGAAAAAGGCGATCTGGGCCGGACCCAGGCGCAGATCCTGCGCTATCTCGAGGCGATCGCCCCGGGCGTGACGCTGCTCGCGCTGTTGCAGGAAGCCGACCCGTCGCTGCAGGCGCTCAGCGCGCGCGAAGTCACGCGGCGCGTCCGGCCGCTGAGCCAGGACGAGCTTCGCAAGCTCGACTTCTGATGGCCACCGCGAAGACGCGCGAGCTGACGGTCTTTGCCTGGCTGCCGTCGGCCGCGCGCTTCGTGCCGGCCGGCCTGCTGGTGCTGACCGAGCGCGTCGGTGCGAACCCGCAGAACCGTGAGCTCACGTCGCGCTTCGCCTATGGCCTCGGCTATCTCGAGCGGCCCGATGCGGTCGAGGTCGACCCGGTCAGCCTCGGCCTCGCGGACCGCGCGGCGATCCGCGCCCAGCAGCTGTTCCCGATCAACGGCCTCGGCGAGTTCGGCGGCATCCGCGACGCGGCGCCCGACGCCTGGGGGCGCCGCGTGGTCGAGGCGCGCCGCAAGGTGCCCGCGAATACGCTGTCCGAGGCCGAGTACCTGCTCGAGGCCGGTGGCGACCGGGTCGGCGCGCTCGACGTGCGGCCGAGCCGCGACAGCGCGGCCGGCTCCTCGGCCGGCGACCTGCACTCGCTCGCGTACGTGTTGCAGGCGGCCGAGGCGGTCGACCAGGGCCTGCCGCTGCCCGCGAACCTCGAGGCCTTTCTCGGCGCCGGCCCTTCGGCCGGCGGCGCGCGCCCGAAAGCTTCGGTGCGCGACGAGCAGGGCGCGCTGTGGCTCGCCAAGTTCCCGGCGCGCGGCGACAGCTTCGACGTGGCCCGTGCCGAGGCCTGCACGCTCGAACTTGCGCGGCGCTGCGGCCTGACGGTTCCCGAGCTGCGCTACCTGCCGATCGGCGACAGGCCGGTCATGCTGATCCGGCGCTTCGACCGCTATTGGGCGCCCGCGGGCGCGGCGCCGCCTCCCGGCGTCGCGCTGCACGACAGCCGACCCGGCGTCGGTTTGCTCGAGGGCCGGATCCCGTTTGCAAGCGGGCTGACCCTGGTGGGCTGCTCGGAATTCGAATCGCGGACCCAGGGCTACGTCGACCTGGCCGCCGCGATCCGCAGGCATGTGCACGCGCCGTCGATCAAGGCGGCCTGCGAGGAACTGTTCGCGCGCATGGTGTTCAACATCTTCGTGAGCAACGACGACGACCACCTGCGCAACCACGGCTTCATATACGACCACAGGCTCGGCGGCTGGGTGCTGAGCCCGCTGTACGACGTCGTGCCGCGGCCCGGCCATGCCCATGAGCGCATGCTGCACCTCGAGGTCGGCGACCAGGGCAAGCTCGCGACGCTCGACAACGCGCTGAGTCGTTTCGCCGCGTTCACGGCCGCGCGCGCCGACGCCGTCGCGCTGGTGCGCCGCGTCTGGGGCGAAGTGCGGCAATGGAAGACCGCGTTCGAGGCCTGCGGGGCCGACGCGAAGCTGCTGAGCCAGATGGAAGGGGCGTTTCGCGAGCTCGAGGACATCGCAAGCCCGGCCCTGGTCGCCGAGATCCGCCGGGCCCGGTGAGCGCTGGCGGACGCTGCGGCACGCTATGGCAAACTGCCTGCCCGATTGAAGTATTCCCGCGAGGCCGCACCCGCCGCCCGCGTCGTCGACTTGGATAAGACCGCTCCCTCCCTGCTCGCGCAAATCGTTGCGCAGATCGCCGCCGAACTCTCGGTGCGCCCCGCCCAGGTCGCCACGGCCGTCGAGCTGCTCGACGGCGGCGCCACCGTGCCCTTCATCGCCCGCTACCGCAAGGAAGCGACGGGCGGCCTCGACGACGTGCAGCTGCGCGAGCTCGAGGCGCGCCTCGCCTACCTGCGCGAGCTCGAGGAGCGCCGCGCCGCGGTGCTCAAGAGCATCGACGAGCAGGGCAAGCTCACGCCCGAGCTGCGCGCGGCCCTGCTCGCCGCGCCGACCAAGCAGGAGCTCGAGGACCTGTACCTGCCGTACAAGCCCAAGCGCCGCACCAAGGGCATGATCGCGCGCGAGGCCGGCCTCGAGCCGCTCGCCGACAAGCTCTTTGCCGACCCGACGCTCGACCCGACGGCCGAGGCGGCCGCGTTCGCGGCCGCCCTGGAGGGCGGTTGGCCCGCCCTGGCGGAGGCCGGCTTCGCCGACGCGCCGGCCGTGCTCGACGGCGTGCGCGACCTGCTGTCCGAGCGCTGGGCCGAGGACGCCGCGCTGATCAAGACGCTGCGCGAATGGCTGTGGGAGACCGGCCTGTTCGTGTCCAAGCTCGCCGCGGGCAAGAACGAGAACGACGCCGAGACCGCGAAGTTCCGCGACTACTTCGACTATTCCGAGCCGATCGCGCGCGTGCCCTCGCACCGCGCGCTCGCGGTGTTCCGCGGCCGCGCGCTCGAGCTGCTCGACGCGCGCCTCGCGCTCGACGAGGAGCCGCAGCCCGGCGTGCCCAGCCTCGCCGAGGGCCGCATCGCCCACCATCTCGGCTGGCGCCACGAGACACGCGCGGCCGACGAGCTGCTGCGCAAGACCGTTGCGTGGACCTGGAAGGTCAAGCTCTCGCTGAGTCTCGAGCGCGAGCTGTTCGCGCGCCTGCGCGAGGGCGCCGAGGCCGTCGCGATCAAGGTCTTCGCCGAGAACCTGCGCGACCTGCTGCTCGCCGCGCCGGCCGGCAAGCGCGTCGTGATGGGCCTGGACCCGGGCATCCGCACCGGCGTCAAGGTCGCCGTCGTCGCCGACACCGGCCGCGTGCTCGCGACGAGCACGGTCTATCCGCACGAGCCGCGGCGCGACTGGGACGGCTCGCTGCGCGAGCTCGCCGCGCTGTGCGTCAAGCATGGCGTGAACCTGATCGCGATCGGCAACGGCACCGCGAGCCGCGAGACCGACAAGCTCGCGGGCGAGCTGATCAAGCTGTTGCAGGGCCCCGACCGGCCGGAGATCCAGCGCGTCGTCGTCAGCGAGGCCGGCGCGTCGGTCTACTCGGCGTCGGAGTTCGCGTCCAGGGAGCTGCCCGAGCTCGACGTGTCGCTGCGCGGCGCGGTCTCGATCGCGCGGCGCCTGCAGGACCCGCTCGCCGAGCTCGTCAAGATCGACCCCAAGAGCATCGGCGTCGGCCAGTACCAGCACGACGTCAACCAGGCCGAGCTCGCGCGCATGCTCGACGCCGTCGTCGAGGACTGCGTGAACAAGGTCGGCGTCGACCTGAACACCGCGTCGAGCGCGCTGCTCGCGCGCGTCGCGGGCCTGTCGGCGAGCGTCGCGAACGCGATCGTGCGCTGGCGCGACGCGAACGGCCGCTTCGCGAACCGCCGCCAGCTGCTCGACGTGACGGGCCTCGGCCCCAAGACCTTCGAGCAGGCCGCGGGCTTTCTGCGCGTGCCCGGCGGCGACAACCCGCTCGACGTCTCGGGCGTGCACCCCGAGACCTACCCGGTCGTCGAGCGCATCCTCGCGACGCTGGGGCGCCCGATCGGCGAGCTGATCGGCCGCAGCGACGTGATCAAGGCGCTGCGCCCCGAGGCCTACGCCGACGAGCGCTTCGGCGCGATCACGGTCAAGGACATCCTCGCCGAGCTCGACAAGCCGGGCCGCGACCCGCGCCCCGACTTCAAGGTCGCGCGCTTCAACGACGGCGTCGAGGACTTGAAGGACCTGCGCGAGGGCATGCTGCTCGAGGGCACGGTCTCGAACGTCGCGCAGTTCGGCGCCTTCGTCGACCTCGGCGTCCACCAGGACGGCCTGGTCCACGTGAGCCAGCTCGCGAACAAGTTCGTCAGCGACGCGCGCGAGGTCGTCAAGACCGGCGACATCGTCAAGGTCCGCGTGCTCGAGGTCGACCTCGCGCGCAAGCGCATCTCGCTGACGATGAAGCTCGACGCGGCGCCGGCCCCGCGCAAGGGCAGCGGCGCCGACAACAGCTTCCGCCCGGCCGCGCGCGGCGAGCGCAGCGGCGGCGGCCGCGCGCCCGAGCCCGCCGGCGGCGGCGCGATGGCCGCGGCGTTCGCGAAGCTCAAGCGCAATTGACCAGGGCTTCAGACAATTGTTCGTACTGAACCGCAGTGCGCCCGAGTGCGGGCGCTTTGCGGATTCGCACAATCCTATCGGCGGATGAACGCCCGGGCATCCCCGGAATTGATTGCAAGGGTCAACTTCGGAACCAGTTCCGTATAGAGGGCGTGGCCTGCGCTTCCAAACTGTTCGGTCGCGGCGGCGTCGAACAGCTGCATGCGACTTGAATAGCAGCTGTTCTTCATGGCGCAGGCCGTGACGACATAGCTGTCGAGCGCTCCGCATGCGTCGTCGTAGATCTGGCAAGTAGCCGCCAGCACAGCCATGCTCATGACCTGCCTGGCGTTGGTCTGACTGTATGAATTCCCATTGAAATACAGTCCCCCCGGGTCGGGGATGAATATCACGCTGGCCAGGACCCCCTCTATCAGGAGTGGGTCCTTTGTCGCGAGGACCTGTGAAAGAGCCGCCGCCCGGTTTTGTGGGTCGGGTGATTCCTGATTCCAGACGCGCTGGGCTAAGATAAGTGGGTCGTCTTTCAGTCGAGTGTCGGTCAAGAGCCCCCGCTTTCGGGCCTCGGAGATTTCTTCCGGCGTAAATCCTGAACAGCGATCTTTCAGCAACTGCCTGGCGGCGGCTTGTGCGCCGGTTATTTCTTCAGAACCTGCAAGATCCGAAGTCAAATCGCGCAGGCCACTGCATATGCTCAATATATTGCGGGCATAGAAGCCGCCACCTTCTTGCTGCCGCTGCAGAAGTTCCTCGAACGCGACCCGATAGTCGCGTGCCGTTGCAAACAGCAGGTTGACCTTTCTTGAAGGCCCGTTTCGAGTCGATCGAGGCCGAACTGGGTCCGAGGCCACTTGCTCTGCAGGCATTGGAGCAGACTGTGGGGGCGGCCTGTCCTGCGAAGGCGCAAGCGCTATCGCCCGGCCGTTGGCGGTTGGCGCCCCCGAATCACGATACGACCAAGCCGCCAATAGCAGGGCGACGATCGCCGCGATGGTCGCAACTGAGTACTTCCTCATATGTGCTTACTTGTTGCAAATCGGATGCGGCTTGGCGACGCCGTCTTCTGCCTTCAGCGTGCCTGGAATTGGGGCACCGCCCAAGGCCGCGGAGAAATATGGCTCCAAGACAGGCCAATCCTCAGTCCCACCGTCTGCGTAAGTGACATGCAGTATTCCATTCCGGTAGGGTGTCTTTCCAACTATTCGATCGAAAAGTGAAATGTATTGCCTTATGTTTCTGAATACGGCTTCAGCTGCCAACCAGCGTTCTTCAACTCCATCGCGCGACGTAATATTTCCATGGTTGGTGCAGCGCACGTCCGATGAGTAGTCGTATTGCGTCACGCCCTATACGAGCAGTTCATGGCCTGGAAACGGCGATGCCCCCGGTGGCGACGGTGCTGGGAAAGCTCGGGGGGAGGTAGCCGATCCATTGGTAATATCGCTGACCGTTTATATGGACGGTGGGGGCGTTTCCATCGTGTCGCCATCTGGGCAAAATGACATGGCGAGCATTGTTGAAATAATCGACCGCATCTTCGTGCGACGACTTATCGCGTTTGCCCTGGAATCTGGGGAGGTGTGCGAGATCACTGGTCGACTCCGCTTTGGTAAGGTCCGTAGCAATAGTCTGGTCGCCGCTCCTTGTTTTTTTTACGAAGCTGATAAATGGGACAAATGGGACTCGTCGCGGCGAAGCGCCGCCCGGAGCTTTGAAGTCTCGACTTGATCGCGCGGCGCGCGAGCCGCGCTTTTACCGATGGGCGTTGAGCGCTGCTCGCTTACGCTAAGCCTTCCGTCATCCCGACGTTTCGGAGTCCCATCGATGCACCGCCGCCTGACCCTCGCGCTCGTGCTGGCCGCGAGCCTGCTGCCCGGCCCCGCCCGCGCCGACGACGCGTGGCCGAACCGGCCCATCCATTTCGTCGTGCCCTTCGGCCCGGGCGGCGCGAACGACATCGTCGCGCGCGCGGTCGCCGACGCGACGTCCAAGGTGCTCGGCCAGGCCATCGTCGTCGACAACCGGCCCGGCGCCGGCTCGGACATCGGCAACAGCTTCGTCGCCCACGTGGCGCCCGACGGCTACACCTTCCTGACCCCGGCCGCCGGCGTGATCACGAACTTCATGATCCGCGCGCACATGAACTACCGCGCCGACGACCTCGTGCCGGTCGTCATGATGGCCGTGAGCCCGTCGGTGATCATCGTGCCGGCCGATTCGCCGATCCGCGACCTCAAGGGCCTCGTCGCCGCGTCCAAGCAGGGACCGGGGCTGAACTTCTCGACGGCCGGCACCGGCAGCACGCCGCATTTCGTCGCCGAGATGCTGCGCCTGCACTCGGGTGCGAAGCTCCAGATCATCCCGTACCGCAGCGGCGGCGACAGCGTCGCCGCGGTCGCGGGCAAACAGGTCGACGCGACGTCCGAGGGCAGCCCGGTCGTGCTCGGCCAGATCAAGGCCGGCCGGCTGCGCGCGATCGCGTCGACCTGGAACCAGCGCATCGCCGCGCTGCCCGACCTGCCGACCGCGGCCGAGCAGGGCTTCCCCGACATCTTCATCGGTCACTGGACCGGCGTGTTCGCGCCCAAGGGCACGCCCGAGGCCGTGCTCGACCGGCTCAACGCGGCCGTCAACCAGGCGCTGAAGAACCCCGAGCTGCGCGCGAAGCTCGGCGCGCTCGCGATCGAGCCGACGGGGGGCAGCCGCGCGGACTTCCGCAAGTTCCTCGCCGGCGAGGCGGCCCGCCTCGGGCCGATCGCGAAGGGCGCGCAGATGCGGGACGACAACTAAGGGCCGAGCTCGCCATTGCGCGCAAGCTGACTCAACGCTCCTTCGATCTTCGCGACCACCGCCGCGTCGAGCCGCGGCGAATACGCGAGGTGGTAGGCGAGGTCGCCGGGGCTCCACGCGAGCACGCGCACGCGGCCCTGCAGGCCGGCTTCGCGCAGCTTGCTGTCGAGCCCCGGCTCACGGTAGACGAACAGCCGGCCATGGCCGGCGAGCAGCTTCTCGATATTGCGGTCGGTGTGCGCGCCCGCGTCGTCGACGGCCGTCACGCCGAGGCGCTCGAGCAGCGCGCGCAGCGGCGAGCCGCGGTTCAGCAGGATCGGCGCGTCCTGGCTCAGCCGGCGCAGCGCGGCCGCGTCGCGGACCTCGACGGGATCGTCGGCGCGCGCGACGAGCACCACATGCACGCTGTAGACCGGCAGCGCCGAATAGCGCAGCCCGCCCGGCGTCGGCAGCGTGCCGCAGTCGGCGTCGAGCGTGCCGTCGCGCAGCAGCAGGTCGCGCCGCGCGGCGGTCGGCTGGTCGCCGGTCTCGCGCACGACGAGCTCGGGCAGCAGCGCGCCGAGGCGCTGCCACAGCTTCGCGCAGCGCGCGTCGGCGCCCGGGTGCGGCGGCACGCGCAGCTCGAACGCGCGGGCCGGCGGCGCGCCGCATAGCAGGGCCAGCGCCGCGAGCGCCGGGACGAGGCGGGCGGCACGATTCGGGCGTCGGGGCAGGGCCTGGTTCACGGGGCACCATTCTGACGGCAATGCGTGACGAAGCGCTGCACGCTCGGCGAGGGTTCGCGGCGGCGCTGGTGCACGAGGTAGAGCGGCCGCACGAGACGGGGCAGGGGGGTCGGCACGCGCACGAGCCGGCCGCTCGCGAGCCAGTCCCGCACGGTCGTCGCCGACAGGCAGCTCAGGCCCAGGCCCTCGGCGCAGGCGAGCTTGATCGCCTCGGTGTCGCCGAAGCGCAGGCCCTCGCGCAGCTGCTTCAGGTGCGGCAGCAGCGCCTGCTCGACGGCCTCGCGCGTGCCCGAGCCGGGCTCGCGCAGCAGCCAGCGCGCGGCGCGCAGCGCGTTGACGCCGAGTTTGGCCCCCGAGGCCAGCGCCGGGTGCTGCGGCGCCGCGACGACGACGAGCTCGTCCTCGCGCCACGGCGCGGCCGCGACCTCGGGGTCGTGGCAGGGGCCTTCGATAAAGCCGACGTCGACTTCGAGCCGCCCGACCGCGGCGACGACGTCGGCCGTGTTCGCGACGCGGACCTCGAGCTCGGCGCGCGGCTCGGCGGCGAGGTAGCCGGCGACGAGGCTCGGCAGCAGGTAGTTGCCGATCGTCGTGCTCGCGCCGACGCGGATCGGCGCGAGCCGCGCCCCGCCCGTGAACTCGCGCTCGAGCGCCTGCGCGCCGCCGAACACGGCGCGCGCCTGCGGCAGCAGCGCGCGGCCGACGTCGTTGAGCAGCAGGCGCGTGCCGACGCGGTCGAACAGCCGGACCTCGAGCGCGCGCTCGAGCTCGAGCAGCGCCGCGCTCGTCGCCGACTGCGACAAGGAAATCGCCGCGGCCGCGGCCGTCGTGCTGCCGTGGTCGGCGACGGCGAGCAGGACCTCGAGCTGGCGCAGCGTCAGTCGCATCGGCTTATCTACCCGTAATTTGGGTTGATATTAACAAAACAATTCGCTTTTCAGGTTTTTGCGCGAACCTCACAGTGCGGACCAGAGAAGCGGCGCCGCTGCGCCGCGCGACCCGGCCGACCATCATGAACAGCCCGACCATGCCCCAGACCGCAACCCTCGCCCCGCTCGACGCCTGGCTGCGCGAACACCTGCCGGGCCTCGCGCTCGCGGGCCTGGTCGCCGCGGCCGGCAGCTGGGGCGCGCAACTGCCCTGGCTCGCGAACCACGGCATCAGCGCGCTGACGCTCGCGATCGTGCTCGGCATGCTCGGCGCGGGCCTGCACGCGGCGCTGCCGTCGACGCACGCGGGCGTCGGCTTCGCCAAGGCGCGCCTGCTGCGCGTCGGCATCGTGCTCTACGGCCTGCGCCTGACCTTCCAGGACATCGGCCATGTCGGCGTCGCCGGCGTGGCGATCGACGCGCTCGTGCTCGGCTCGACCTTCGCGATCGCCACCTTCGTCGGCACGCGCGGGTTCGGCATGGACCGGACGACGGCGATGCTGATCGGCGCCGGCAGCTCGATCTGCGGCGCCGCGGCCGTGCTCGCGACCGAGCCGGTCGTCAAGGGCCGGCCCGATCAGGTCGCCGTCGCGGTCGCGACGGTCGTCGTGTTCGGCACCACGGCGATCTTCCTGTACCCGGCGCTGTACCACTTCGCGGCGGCCCATTTCGGCGCCGGCGAGCAGGCCTTCGGCCTGTATACGGGCTCGACCGTGCACGAGGTCGCCCAGGTCGTCGCCGCGGGCCAGGGCGTGAGCCAGGCCGCCGCCGACACGGCCGTGATCGCGAAGATGGTCCGCGTGATGATGCTCGCGCCCTTCCTGCTCGCGCTGTCGCTGTTCCTCGCGCGCCCGGCGGCCGGCACGCCCGCACCGGCGGGCCGGCGCGCGCCGATCACGATCCCCTGGTTCGCGCTCGGCTTCGTCGCGATGGCCGGCTTCAACTCGCTGCACCTGTTGACGCCGGCGCTGACCCACGCGGCGACCGACCTCGACACGAGCGTGCTCGCGATGGCGATGGCCGCGCTGGGCCTGACGACGCATGCGTCGGCGATCCGCGCGGCCGGCCTGCGCCCGCTGGCCCTGGCCGGCCTGCTGTTCGGCTGGCTGATCGGCGGCGGCGCGCTGATCAACGCGGCGGTCCACGCGCTGCTCGGCTGAGCGCGGCGCGCCGCGCCTACTGATGCGGCGCCGACGCGCCGGGCCCCGGGGCGACGGCCGCCTTCGCAGCCCCCGACGCGACCGCGTCGGGCATGCCCGGCGGCGAACTCGATATCGGCGCGAGGTCGGTCTCGGCCTCGGTGGCCACGGGGGGCTCGCCGACCACGCGCGGGCTCAGCGGCGAGACCCAGAACAGGAACACCGCGACGTTGAGCACGACGCTGGCCCAGAACACCGCGAGGTAGCCGGGCTTGGCCGTCTTGTGGCGCAGCAGCTGCTGGCCGAGCAGCGCGCCGGGCCAGCCGCACAGCAGCCCGAGCGTCAGCAGCGCGGACTCCGAGATCCGCGACGCGCCCGCGCGCGCGGCCCATTTGTCGACGACGTAGGCGATGAACGCGAGCGCGCTCGCGCCCGCGTAGACGATCCAGCCCCAGGGCGGCGCGTTCCACAGCAGGTCGGCGCCCCAGAACAGCAGCACGAACAGCGGGATCGCGAGCAGGCCGCCCGGCGCGCCGAGCGGCGTCGGCTGCGGCCGGCGTTGCGGGCGGCGCGGGTCGGGGCGGGTATCTCTGGGCATGGGGTCCTCGCTAGCTCGGCGTCAGCGATATCACGAAGCTGACGCCGCCGTCCGCGTTGACGGCGGCGATCCGGCCGTCCATTTTGGCCAAATAGCTGCGCGCGACGAACAGGCCTTGCCCGCGGTGTTCGCTCGACGCGACGCCGCCGCTAGCGGCAGCGTCGGGCGCCGCGTCGCCGCTGACGCCGTAGTCGAAGATGCGCTCGAGCATGTCGGCGCGGATCGGCGCGCCGCGGTTGTGGATGCGCAGCTCGGCGCCCGCGCCGTCGCGCGCGACGCGCAGCGTGATCGGGCTGCCGGGCGCGCGGTGGCGGTCGGCGTTCGCGAGCACATGGGTCACGACGTCCTCCAGCGAGTAGGCGTCGGCGTGGACGAACACGGGTCCCTCGGGCCCGGGCGCGAGGACCACGTCATCGATGCCCGCGTAGGCCGCGTTGCGCGCGAGCTCGGCGACGAAGGCGACGAGGTCGAGCCGGGTCGGCGCGAGCTGGGCGGACGCGAGCGCCTCGCTCGGGCTCGCCGTGCCGTAGAGCACGCGCACGGCCTGCTGCATGCGCAGCAGGTAGCGCCGGCTCGGCGCGTCGGCGTCGGCGTGCAGGGCGAGCAGGGCCTGCAGCGGCGACATGATCTCGTGGCCGACCGCGTGCCACATGTCGCGCTCGTGCTCGGCGCGCAGCTGCTCGCGGCGCAGCGCGAGCTTGGCGCGCGCGAGCAGGTCGGCGATCGTGCCGGCGAGGATGCCGAGCTCGTCGCGGCCGCGCAGGTCGGTCACGTCGAGTTCGCCGAGGCGCTGGATGCTCTGCGCGTCGAGGCGCTCGGGCTGGATGTTGTACGAGACCGCCGCGGCGCGCCGCGTGAGCCGGGCGATGCGCCGCATCAGGCCCAGCGCGATCACGAGCCAGGCGAGGAAGATCGCGAGCAGCATGCCGCCGACGAGCCAGCTCACGCGCGTCGCGACGGCGCTGAGCGCCTGGTCGACGCTGCGCGGGTCGCCGCTGAGCGTGAGCTCGTAGCGGCCCAGCGGCGTGTCGACGGCGTCGTGGGCGACGAGCCGCGGCGGCAGCTCGGTGCGCAGCGGCAGCCTGGCGATCAGGCGGGTGAGCCAGGGCGAGGGCAGGCCCTCGGGCTCGGCCTCGCCGCGCAGCGCCGCGACGAGGCGGCCGTCGCGCTCGATGCGCAGCACCTCGCCACCCTGCAGCTCGGCCACGAGGCCTTGCAGCGTCAGCGGCGCCTGCGGCGCCTCGGCCGCGCTGTCGAAGCGCGTGCGGCCCGCCGCGTCGACGAGCGTGATGCGCAGCGCCATCAGCGCCAGGTCGGGCGGCGGCCAGACCACCTGGCCGCCGCGCATCAGCGCGTCGCGCAGCGCCGCGACCGGCAGGCGCAGCGAGAACATCGTGCGGCGCGCGCAGGTCGCCGGATCGCTGCCGCCGCCGAGGCAGGGCCCCTCGCGCCACAGCCAGCCCCTGAAGTCGCGGTCGGGGCGCGTGCCGTGCGCGAGCAGGTCGTCGGCCGCCGTCGCGAAGCCGGTCAGCCGGCCGCGCTGGGCGAAGCCTTCCGGCGCCATCGCCTCGAACGGCGCGAGCCATTGCTGGACCTCGCCGCGGTAGGCGAGGCGCACGCGCGCCCGGTCGACGCCGCCGAGCTCGAGCCGGCCGCGCTCGCGCGCGACGAGCGGCCCGGCGCCGAGCGCGCCGACCGCGTAGACGAAGCCGCCCGCGTAGGCGT
The DNA here is from genome assembly GCA_019232985.1 of Roseateles sp. The sequence goes on from JAFAMW010000062.1 coordinate 22,258, forward strand.
TGCTGCCGACCGCGAGGCACAGGCTCGCGCCGTTCGCGTACTGGCGCGCGCAGCCGGCCATCTCGACGGCGCTGCGCGCCTTCTGCGGGTCGTCGAAGTCGATCGCGGCGAACGGCAGCAGCAGCGGCGTCGCGCCGCGCGCCTCGTCCTGCGCGGGGTTCAGCAGCGCGAGCTGGCCGGTCGGGTGGCGCAGCTTCGCGCCGAGCGTCGCGAGCGAACGGCCGAAGCCCTCGGCGTAGCGCTGGTAGGCGCGCTGCTTCTCCTCGCGCAGCAGGGTCACGGCGAGCGCGACGGTCGCGAGCGCGAGCAGCAGGAACACGCCGTGGAACACGAGCCGGTTGCGCCACGCGGCGAGCCCGAGGCGAGGGTAGGTCAGGTCGAAGCGCGGCAGCTTGATCTTCAAGATGCGGCCCAGCGGAAGCCGCGCATCGGCACGTTCTCGATCGCGTCGAAGCCCGGGTCGGCGTCGCGGAAGGCCTCGCGGATCGTCGCGACATGCTTGCGCACGTTGTCGCGGCTGCGCCCGCTCTTGACCACGTCGAACAGCTCCTCGTAGCTGACGACCTCGCCGCGGCGCTGGTACAGCGTGGCGAGGATGCGCTGCGCGGTCAGCGGCAGGTTCACCCGCTGGCCGCGCCAGACCGCCGAGCGCTGCCACAGCGGGTCGAGCTGGAGCTCGGGCGCGCTCGCGGCGGGCGCCGCCGCCGATGTCGCGGGCTCGGCGCGCTTCGCGGCCCGGGCCGCGCGCAGCATGTCGAGAAAGGTCTCGACGAACTCGGCCTCGTCGAACGCGGTCTTCTGCAGATAGTCCCAGGCGTCGAGCGCCTTCATGATGCCGCGGTAGATCGCCGCGGGCATCGCCGAGACGACGAGCACCGGCGTGCCCTGGCGGCGCTTGTTGATCGCGTTGATCAGCGCGACGCCCGCGTGGCGCTCGCGGCCGAGCTCGATGTCGAGCAGCACGAGGTCGTAGGTCTCGCGCTCGAGCGCGGCCTCGGCCGTGTCGCGGTCGAACCATTGGTCGACCTGGGCCTCGGGTTTCGCGGCGCGGATCCAGCCGGCGAGCTGGTCGCTGGTCGGGCGGTCGTCTTCGATCAGGGCGATGCGCGTCATGGGCGGATTATGGAAGTCGCGTCGCGCCGGCTCCCGGAAGATTTCTTCCGCGTCGCGGAGCAAAGCGGCATGGCCGCGGCATTGAGGCTTCCCCGGGGGCGCGGAATCATGCGTTCACCCCAACGAAGCGCCCTCAGGAGGCCGCCATGAAGCTCCCGCAAGCCCTCAAGACCATCCCGTCGCGCGTCGCCGCCTGGCTGCACGCGGCGCAACCGGCCAGCGCCGCGGTGCGCCGCGGCGCGCCGCGCGTGGCGCTGCGCGTCGGCGCCGTCGCGCTGGCCTGCGGCGCGGCCTGGGGCCTCGCCAAGCACCCGCCGCTCTACACCGTGCACGCGGGCGAGGTCGCGGTGCGCACCGACCTGTTCACGGGCCGCGCGGTCGCCGCGACCGAGGGCCGGCTGCTGCTGCTGCCGGGCGTCTACGAGGTGCGCGTGCTGCCGGCGCGCGACCAGATCTACCACGCGAGCCGCATGGCGAGCGCCGACGGCGCCGGCGCGCTGCAGTCGCTCGAGGGCCTGTCGCTGGGCATGGACCTGACGCTGGCCTGGCGTATCGACCAGCGTCAGCTGCCGGGCCTCGCCGCGCGCCTGCCCGAGAACATCGAGCGCGACCTGATCGACCCGGCGCTGCAGGCGAGCGTCTACCCGGTCGTCGCCCAGCACAGCGTGCGCGAGATCTTCTCGACCCAGCGCGCCCCGATCGAGCAGGCGATCACGGCCGCGCTGCGCGCCAAGCTCGCGGCCCAGGGCATCGAGCTGCGCAGCGTGCAGATCGGCCATATCGACCTGCCGGCCGACTACCGCGCGGGCATGGAGGGTCTGCTCGCCGAGGGCCTCGCGGCCGACAAGATGCAGTACACGCTCGCGCTCAAGGCCCAGCAGGTCAAGCAGACCGAGCTCGAGGCGCAGGCCGACAAGTCGCGCCGCGAGATCGCGGCCGAGGCCGCCGAGCGCGAACAGGTGATCGCCGCGCGCGCAGGAGGAGGCGATGCAGCACATCCTGCCGCTCAAGGAAAAGCAGATCCAGCAGCGCGCGCTCGAGGCCGACGCGGCGAACGCCGAGCGCGTCAAGCTCGCCGAGGGCAATGCGAAGGCGCGCCAGATCGAGGTCGAGGCCGAAGCCCGCGCGCGTCAGCGTCTCGCCGACGCGGAGGCCTACCGACTCGCCGAAATCAGCAAGGTCGACGCCGAGCGCATGGCGCGCGAGGGCGCGCTGCTGACCCAGCACCCGCTGCTCGTGCAGAAGACGCTCGCCGACAAGCTCTCGGACAAGGTCCAGGTCATCATCGCACCGCCGTCGGCGAGCGGCGCGTTCATCGGTGCTGGGCTGCTTGGCCAGAGCCAGGCCGCGGCCGCGCCCGCGCCGAACCCGGCGCAAGCCCAGGCGCAGGAGTGAACGTCATGAAGAAGACCACGCCTGCCCTGCTCATGGGTCTCGCGCTCGCCGCCGCCGCCGCCGAGGCCGCACCGACCGCGACGCCCGCTGCCATTGCGTCGCCCGCGCCGGCCGACGCGCCCAAGCCCGTCGTGCTCGTGCTGCAGGACCTTGCCAGCCTGCGCGCGGCCGCGCGCGACTCGAGCCCGCAGCAGGCCCAGCTGCTGCGCGGCGAGGCGCTCGAGGTCCGCGCCGAGCGGCTCGACTGGCTGCAGGTCTGGGACTACGGCCGCGAGCGCGGCGGCTATGTGCGGCGCGCGCAGACGCTCGCGCTCGCCGCGGATCCCGCGACGCTGCTCGCCCAGCTGCGCGTGACCGCGGCGCAGGACGGCAGCGAAGGCCTCGGCGTCGCGCTCGCGGCTGCCTATATCCAGGCCGCGAGCAAGACCGAGCTCGCCGGCCCCGACGGCGCCGAGGTGCTCGCCGACCTCGGCGACTTCGGCGCGCGCATCGCCGCGAATACGGGCCGCCAGCGCGCGGGCCTGCTCGACGTCGCGGCGCGCTACGGCCTGCGCTTCGAGAACTTCGAGCAGGCCGACGGCAGCATGCTCGCCTGCTACGACGGCGACGCCTGGCGCCGCGTGCTGAGCCTGCCCGCGAGCGCCGAGGCCAAGGCGCGCGCGGCGCTCGCGCTCACGCGCGCCGAATGCCGCCCGGCCGCGCTCACCGCCAGCCAGCGCGAGGCCAGCGACGCGTGGCGCGCCGAGGTGCTCGCGCATGCGCCGCTCGACGGCCTGCCCGGCTACCTGAAGAACCGCCTGCTGCTGCGCCGCGCGAGCGTCGGCGCGAGCCGCGCGTTCGCGGCGCGGGACGCGGCGCTCGCGCGCGCCGCGCTCGCCGACTTCGCGCGCGTCGAGCCGACCGAGCTGCCCGAGGACGACCAGCCCGAGGCCAACGACACGGCGATGCGCGTGAATGCGATGCGCTGGCTCGCGCTCGAGCAGCCGGCCGAGCGCCAGTTCGCCCAGGGCCTGCGCCTGACGCTGAAGGACGGGGCCGGCGTCGGCGAGCGCTGCCTGACGCTCTCGAACGCGAACGGCGACGCGCTCGTCGCGCGCTGCAGCGTCGGCGCCGTGATGCTCGCGTCGGCGACGCTGGACCGCGAGGCCAACGCGCTCGCGATCGCGGTCCAGCCGCTCGACGGCTGGCGCGAGCTCTGGGTGCTGCGCGCTGGGCAGGGCGGCTGGACCGTCGACGTGCTGCCGCCGACGCTCGCGGCGCCGGGCCTCGGCTACGTCGAGTTCGCGGGCTGGGTGCCCGGCGGTAAGCAGCTGCTCGTCGTCAGCGAGTCGCGCGCCGAGGGCCGCTACGCGAGCCGGCGCTTCCAGCAGCTCGAGCTGGCGACGCTCGCGCCCTTGCACCAGGCCGGCGACGCGAAGCAGCTCGGCGTGTTCCAGCGCTGGGCCGACCCGGCGTGGACCGGCGCGTCGCTCGCGTTGCGCTGAGCCCGCGAGGATCCGCTCAATGCGCGGGCGCGACCTTCTGCAGTCGACCGTGCAGCTCGGCGGCCCGCGCGTTGCCGGGCGCGAGACCTTGCGCGAGCGCGATCGCCGCGCGCGCCTCGGCGCCGAGCGTCGCGTCCCAGCCGGTCTTCTCGAGGCTCACGACGGCCACGTAGGCGAGGTTCAGCAGCGCGCGGCTGTTCTGCGGCATCAGCGCGCGTGCGCGGCGCATGCTGTCGAGCGCCTCGGGAAGCTTGCCCTGGCCGAGCAGCTGCACGCCCTCGCTCATGGCCTCGGCGGCCTGCTTGCGCGACGCGCTGAGCAGCTCGCGGCCCGCGTCGCCCATGCCGCCCGACTCGAACACGCGCTGGGCGCGCTCGGCGACCGACTGGTCTTCGTGGTTGTTGCGCGCGACGAACTGCAGCAGCTCGGTCGCGACGCTCTGGCGGCCCAGCTGCATCAGCGTCTCGGCGACCTGCATCGCGGCCTCGGTCGGCACGGCCTCGGCGGCGCCGACGGTCAGCGCGAGCAGCTGCGCCTGCGCGGCCTGGATCGCGGCCTCGTCGCCGGCCTTCACATGGGCGCGCAGCGCCTCGGTCTTCGCGAGCAGGCGCGCCTCGGGCGCGTCGAAGTCGCGCTCGACGGCCGCGAGCGTCTGCAAGGCGTCCTGGGGCGAACCGGTCTCGGACTGCACGCGCGCGAGGCCCAGCTGCGCGGCCGGCGTGCGCATCGCGCTGTGCTCGGCGAGCTTGATCGAGCGCGAGAAGGCCTGGCCCGCGAGCTCGAGCTGGCCGCTGCGCACGGCGACCTGGCCCAGCGCGGCCTGGCGGGCCGCCGAGTTCGGCGACAGCTTGGTCGCGCGCTGCAGGATCTCGAGCTGTCGGTCGAGTTCGCCGCGGCGCTCGAGCAGCTGGGCGAGGCCGTCGTAGGCCTCGAGGTACTGCGGGTGGGCGCTGACGATCTCCTCGAGCAGCGCGCGCGCGCCGGCCTCGTCGCCCTTGGCCGCCTTGATGCGCGCGATGCCGAGCTTGGCCCAGGCGATGTCGGCGCGGTCGAGCACGTCGTGGTAGGTCGCGATCGCGCGCTCGGCGTCGCCGCTCAATTCGTAGGCCTGGGCCTGCAGGCGCAGCAGGTCGGCGAGGTTCTTGCCCTCGGGCTTGCGCTGGTTGCACAGGTAGACGACGCGCGCATAGTCCTTCGCCTGCATCGCCGCGACGATGTCGGCGAGCGCGGCCTTGCGCGCGAGCAGGCGCTGCAGCCGCGTCTGCAGCGTGCCCTCGGTGATCGGCTTGAGCAGGTAGTCGTCGGGCGCGTGCTCGGCGGCGACGAAGATCATGTCCGAGTTCTTCTCGGCCGTGATCATGATCCAGACCGTCGTCGGCGAGGTCCACTGCTTGAAGCGCGACTCCTCGAGCAGCATCTGGCCGTTCTTGCCGACGCCGAGGTTGTAGTCGCACAGCACGACGTCGTAGCGCTCGCGCGCGAGCAGCTTGCTCGCCTCGTCGGCCGACGCGGCCGTGTCGACGCGCTCGGCGCCGCAGCGGCGCAGCAGGCCGCGGATCACGCTGCGCATGGTTTCGAAGTCCTCGACCAGGAGGAATTTGCGCGAACCGAAAATGTCCTGCATGGTGGTGGCGCCTCAGGGCAGGACGAGGACGAAGCGTCCGCCGCCCTCGGCCAGGTTTTCGATGCGGGTCTGGCCCGCGCGCGCCTTGTGGCGATGCAGCGCCGCGACATGGCGCGCGAAGTACAGGCCCAGGCCCGTGCTGCCGGTCGCCGTGTCGATGCCCGGCTGCGGGTAGTCGCTCGCGAGCATGAACGCGGGGAAGCCGGCGCCGTCGTCGTCGACGCGGATCGCGAGGCCCTCGGGCGTCACGGCGACGCCGAACACGACGCGCGAGCGCGTGTAGCGCAGCGCGTTGAACATCGCCTGGGTCAGCACGCTGAGCACGAGTTCGCGGTCGCAGTAGCAGGCCGGCGCGTCGCCGGGCAGCTCGGTGTGCAGCGCGACGCCGCGGATGCGCGCGAGCGGCTGGACACGGCCGAGCACCTCGGCGGCGAGCTCGGCGAAGTCGATCTCCTCGGGGTTGAACGGGTACAGGCCGCGCTCGATCTTGTAGATCGCCATCAGCTGGACGAGGTTGCCGTTGACGCGCTGGGTCTCGTGCAGCGTCTGCTGAAGCAGGGGCGCCTCGGCGCCGCCGGCCTGGGCGAGCAGGTCCTCGAGGTAGGCCGTGATCACGCCGACCGAGTTCTTCATGTCGTGGACCGAGGCCCCGACGAATGTCGAGAAATCCATGCACCCTCCCATAACCGCAACTCATGTGCGCGCTTGCGCAAGGCGCGGGCATTCTCGCCGCGACAAGGCCGTGGCTCGGATGAAAAGTCGCGATCGGCCCACCCGACGGCCCATAAATCGCACGATGTAGTGACTTTCGACGCTTGTCACGCGCCTGCGGCATGATCCGCGGCTTTGTCGTCTGCCTTGCTCCCGCATTACATGGATCTCAAGCTCGCCCCCCTGGCCGGCGCCGTGCTGGCCCTGCTGACCCTGTCCGCGGTCCCGGCCCGGGCCCAGGACGGCCCGCCGACCGGCAACGCGCAGACGCAAACGCCGGCCAAGCTCGACCGCGTCGAGGTCACCGCCAAGCCGCAGAGCGACGCCGACATGCGCCGCCGCTCGCGCGTCGCCAAGCAGCTCTACGGCCGCGAGGAGCTCGACAAATACGGCGACACCAACGTCGCCGACGTGCTCAAGCGCCTGCCCGGCGTCACGATGCGCGGCAGCACGCCGGTCATGCGCGGGCTCGGCTCGGGCTACACGCTGATCCTGCTCAACGGCGACCCCGCGCCGCCGGGCTTCGACCTGAGCCAGCTCGACCCGGCCCAGGTCGAGCGCATCGAGGTCTCGAAGGCACCGACGGCCGACCAGAGCGCCCAGGCCGTCGCCGGCACGATCAACATCATCCTCAGGGAACCGCCCAAGCGCACCCAGCGCGAACTGCGCGTCGGCGTCGGCTACAGCGCCGTGCGGCCGAGCGCGTCGGGTACCTACACCTACGGCTCGAGCGCCGGCGGCCTGTCCTACCTGCTGCCGCTGTCGGTCTTCGGCTGGCGCAACCAGAACGTCAGCGACATCACGCGCTATTCGCCGGGCACCGACTACCGGCCGTCCCTGGTCACCGAGCACCAGGTCACGGACAACTACGGCACCGGCTTCAACGCGACGCCGCGCCTGAACTGGAAGATCGACGACGCCCAGACGCTGACGCTGCTCGGCTTTCTGCAGAAAGGCCAGTGGCACAGCAACAGCCGCTACGCGTACAGCGACATCGAGGGGGCGCCGAGCCTCGACGCGAACGCGAACAACCTCGGCACCTGGCAGATGGTGCGCGGCAACGTCCAGTACCAGAACCAGTTCAGCGACACCCAGCGCGTCGAGCTCAAGGCCGGCGTGCAGGACGCGCGCGGCGGCTTCGACAACGTCACGGCGTCGGAGCCGCCGCGCACCTCGAGCGGCACGAACCGCGACCGCAACCTCACGCAGTCGGGCAAGTTCGCCCAGCTCGTCGGCGACGCGCACAGCGTCTCGGTCGGCTGGGAGCTCGAATGGCGCCGCCACGACGAAGAGCGCGCGGTCGAGATCGCCGGCGTGCCGCAGCTGCCCGGCATCGACGGCCTGCCGTTCTCGGCGCGCATAGCCCGCCAGGCGCTGTGGGCCCAGGACGAATGGGACATCAGCAAGCAATGGTCGGCCTACCTCGGCCTGCGCAGCGAGCGCATCGTGACCGAGAGCGCGGCGAGCGATACCGGCGAGACGCGCAACGTCAGCAGCGTGACGACGCCGCTGCTGCACCTGAACTACAAGCTCGACCCCAAGGGCCGCGACCTGATCCGCGCGAGCCTCACGCGCAGCTACAAGGTGCCCGACCTCAGCGCGCTGCTCGCGCGCCCGGCGCTGTCGAGCCTGTACCCGGACCCGACGCAGCCGAACACCGAGATCTCGCCCGACCACATGGGCAATCCCACGCTCAAGCCCGAGCTCGCGACCGGCCTCGACCTCGCGTACGAGACCTATCTGCCCTCGGGCGGCGTGATGTCGATCGGCCTGTTCCGGCGCGACGTCGACAACCTGATCCGCACCGTGACCTCGCTCGAGACGGTGTCCTGGTCGCCGGTGCAGCGCTGGATCGCCGCGCCGACGAACTTCTCGAAGGCGACGGCGACGGGCCTCGAGCTCGAGCTCAAGGGCCAGGCCGGCGAGCTGATGCCGCGCTGGTTCGACCCGCGCCTGCCGCTGAACCTGCGCGCCTCGCTGAATGTCTACCGCTCCGACGTCGAGACGCTGCCGGGCCCGAACAACCGGCTCGACGGCCAGCAGCCCTGGTCGGGCACCTTCGGCTTCGACTACCGCATGCGCAGCGAGCCGTTCGCCTTCGGCTCGAGCCTGACCTTCACGCCCGGCTACACGACGACGCAGACGGCCGACACCTCGGTGATCCAGTCGCGCCGCCGCGGTTTCGACGCCTACCTGCTGTGGACGCTCAGCAAGACGAGCTCGCTGCGCGTCTCGGCCAATAATCTCCAGCCGGTCGACACCAACACGACGACGCTGCTCGGCAGCGGCTACTACTCGGGTGTCGAGAGCTACGGCCGGACCCAGTTCGGCATTTCCATGGAGATGAAGTTGTGACGCAAGGCGAGGTGAGGGCGCTGCAGATCTTTGCGGGACCGCGCGCGCGGGCGCGCCTGGCCGAGCGCGGCCTCGCGCCGGCCGACGTCGCCGTGATCCCGGCCGCGGCCGGCGGCCCCAAGGGCCTCGTCCTCAACGCGCTCGACCAGTACCTGTTCGCCGACTGGCTGCCGCGCCGCGCGCAGCCGGTCCACCTGGTCGGGGCGTCGATCGGCGCGTGGCGCATGGCGACGGCCTGCCTGACGCGCAGCCCGGCCGAGGTCCGCCACGAGTTCGAGCGCCTCGCGACCGAGTACGCGCACCAGCGCTACGACGACGACGGGCGCCGCTCGAGCAAGACGCGCCCCGACGCGGCGACCGTCACGCGCGGCTTCAAGGCCAAGCTCGACGAGGTCTTCAAGGGCCACGAGGCCGCGGTGCTGTCGCACCCGCAGCTGCGCCTGCACGTGTTCACGACGCGCGGCCGCCATGTGCTGCGCCGCGAGGGCCGGCTGCGCACGCCGCTCGGCTACACGGGCGCGTTCGCGGCGAACGCGCTCGCGCGCCGCGCGTTGGGCGGCTGGCTGGAGCGCGTCGTGTTCAGCGACCCGCGCGCGAAGCTGCCGGTGCCGTTGCACGACTACCGCAGCCATGTCGTGACGCTCAGCCAGGACAACCTGCTCGACAGCGTGCTCGCGAGCTGCTCGATCCCGTTCTGGCTCCAGGCCGTCCACGACATCCCGGGCGCGCCGCGCGGCGCCTACTGGGACGGCGGCATCACCGACTATCACCTGCACCTCGACTACGCGGCGATGGCCGGCGACGCGCTCGTGCTCTACCCGCATTTCCAGCAGCAGGTCGTGCCGGGCTGGCTCGACAAGCCCTTCCGCGGGCGGCACCGCGCGACGCCCTTCCTCGACAACGTCGTCGTGCTCGCGCCGAACCCGGCCTGGGTCGCGACCCTGCCCAACGCCAAGCTGCCCGACCGCAAGGACTTCACGCGCTACGGCGAGGACTTCGACGGCCGCGCGCGCGACTGGCTGCGCGCGGTGCGCGAGGGCCAGCGCCTCGCCGACGAGTTCGCGGCGGCTTGCGCGCGGCCGTCGATCGACGCGCTGCCGCTTTGACGCATGAGGCGGGCCGGGCCGCAAAGCTCGGCTAATCTTGCGTCCGCATAAAACAGGGAGCACCGATTGAGTTCGAGCAAGCGCATCGTCCTGGGAGCCGGCGTGGCCGTGCTGTTCGCGGCCCTGGCCGGCGGCGGCTGGTGGTGGCAGCACCGTGGGGCAGGGCGGGTTGGCCCCGCAACTGCCGCGCCGCTCGACGCGAAGGCCGCGGCCCAGGCGGCGGGCCTGCAGGCCGACCTGCGCGAGCTGCTGTTGCGCCAGCGCCAGATCGTCGTGCTGATGAACGGCCGCGACGCGCTCGCGCCCGCGCAGGCGAAACAGGTGCTCGCGGTCGGCCAGGCGCTGTTCCACGACAAGCTCGACGTCGAGGCGCGCGTCGCCGCGCGCGCCCAGACCCTGCTCGACCCGAAGCAGGGCGGCGCGGGGCTGGCGCCGCTGCAGGATTCGCTCGACTACATGGAGTCGGCGCCGGATCTGTTCGACGCCGACCGGCTCGCGTTTCGCGAAGCCCTGGTGAGCCTGCGCGCCGCGCTCGCCGGCGACGCGAGCCTGCCCGCGATCAAGCTGCACAAGCGCATCGGCGAGGACCTCGACGCGCTCGACGAGATCGAGCGCAACTACGACAAGGAAATCAGCCGCAGCTTCGCGGGCCTCGACCAGCGCGGCATCGTGCTCAAGCGCGAGAAATGGGACGACTACCTGGCCAAGCTGAACCGGCTGATCTCGCGCGAGCAGGTGCTCAAGGCGTTCGGCGTGATCGTGCCCTACGACCCCAAGGACCTGCCGCAGGACGACACGCCGGCCGAGATCTTCGGCAACGGCCTGCCGCCGAAGACGATCGCGCTGACCTTCGACGACGGCCCGCACCCGGTCTACACCGACGAGATCGTCGCGATCCTCAAGCAGTACGGCGTGCCCGGCACTTTCTTCGAGGTCGGCCGCAACCTCGGCACGCTTGACGCCCAGCAGCACGCCCACCTGCTGCCGGCCGCGGCCGTCAGCAAGCGCCTCGTCGACGAGGGCTACGCGGTCGGCAACCACAGCTTCAGCCACGCCCAGCTGAACAAGGAGACCGGCGCGGCGCTCGAGGCCGAGGTGCTGCAGACCGACGCGCTGCTGCGCGCGGTCGACGCGCGGCGCGCGCCGATCTTCCGCTTCCCCTACGGCGCGCGCAACGCCGAGGGGCTCAAGGTGCTCGACGAGGCCAAGCTGCGCTCGGTGATGTGGAACGTCGACTCGCTCGACTGGGCCGACCCGGTGCCGAGCTCGGTCGCCGCGCGCGTGCTCGCCGAGGTCACCAAGCAGGGCCGCGGCATCGTGCTGTTCCACGACATCCACCCGCAGGCGATCAAGGCCCTGCCGATCGTGCTCGACCGCCTCGTCGCCGACGGCTACCGCTTCGCGGCCTGGGACGGCCAGGGTTTCAGCGTGAAGGCCGACGCGACGGCCGCGGCCGCACCGGTCACGAGCGGCTACGCCGAGTCCTGGGCCGTCGTGATCGGCATCGACGACTACGCGAAGTGGCCGAAGCTCAAGCACGCGGTCCACGACGCCGAGAGCGTGCGCGACGCCCTGGTCAACCGGCTCGGCTTCGACGCCTCGCACGTGGTGCTTCTGAAGAACGCCGACGCGACGCGCAACGGCATCCTGAGCACCTTCCACGAGCGCTTCGGCGACGGCAAGCTGCAGCGCAACGACCGATTGTTCGTCTACTACGCGGGCCATGGCGCGACGCGCCAGCTCCCCTCGGGCCGCGAGGTCGGCTATATCGTGCCGGTCGACGCCGACCCGCAGGACACCGCGACCGACGCGATCTCGATGAGCGAGGTCCAGAACGTCGCCGAGAGCCTCGAGGCGAAACACGTGTTCTTCGTGATGGACGCCTGCTTCAGCGGCCTCGGCCTCACGCGCGGCGGCGCCGGCAACTACCTGCGCGACAACGCCCGGCGCACCGCGCGCCAGATGCTCACGGCCGGCGGCGCCGACCAGGAGGTCGCCGACGACGGCCCCGACGGCCATTCGGTGTTCACGTGGACGCTGCTGCAGGGCCTCGCGGGCAAGGCCGACCTGAACGGCGACGGCCTGATCACGGCGACCGAGCTCGCGGCCTACGTGGCGCCGGCCGTCGCGAGCGTGTCGCTGCAGACGCCGAGCTTCGGCAGCCTGCCGGGCTCGCAGGGCGGCGATTTCGTGTTCGAGCTGCCCGCGCAGCAGGAGTTCATCAGCGGCGACACGACCCAGCTCGGCGGCGCGGCGATCGCGCTGAACGCGAAGATCGCGGCAGCCGAGCCGGCCGTGCAGCCGGGCGCGCCCGGGCGGCCCGCGCAGGTCGCGCCGGTCGTCGTCAAGGACCTCGCGGGCCAGGACCAGACGATCAAGGCGCCGGTGCTCGCCGCGCCGAGCCTGCGCCAGGCGGCCCAGCAGGCGAACGACCGCGGCCTGCTCGCGTACAAGGAGAAGCGCTACGCCGACGCCGAGGCCGGCTTCACCGAGGCGCTCAAGCTGCGCCCCGACTTCGCCCAGGCGGCCAACAACCTCGGCTTCGTCTACTTCAAGCAGGAGAAATACGCCGAGGCCGCGCGCTGGTTCCACAACGCGATCACGCTCGACCCGTCGCGCGCGATCGCCTACCTGAACCTCGGCGACGCGCTCGCGAAGGGCGGCGATGCCGCGCACGCGAAGGACGCCTACAAGACCTATCTCGAGCTCGCGCCCAAGGGCTCCGGTGCAGATTACGCACGCCAGCAGCTCGGCGACGGGGCCTGAACGGCGTTCTTCCCCCTACAATGGCCGTTCCTGCAATCCACAAGGGCGAGAAAGGCACGATGGTTATGACACCGCGAACTACGACCACCCCCACTCGGGTTTAGTCGCCGCGGCCTGCTCACGTCCATTCCGTTCCCAAGACAAGAAGCGCGGCACTGGCCGCGCTTTTTGTTTTTCAGCATGCAAGGATTTTGTTCATCATGATCGCCATCCAACTCCCCGACGGTTCCAAGCGCGAGTTCGACGCGCCCGTCACGGTCGGCCAGGTCGCCGCGTCGATCGGCGCCGGCCTCGCGAAGGCCGCGCTCGCGGGCCGCGTCGACGGCCAGCTCGTCGACACCAGCCACCTGATCGAGCGCGACGCCCAGCTCGCGATCGTCACCGACAAGGACGCCGACGGCCTCGAGGTGATCCGCCACTCGACGGCCCACCTGCTCGCCTACGCGGTCAAGGCGCTGTTCCCCGAGGCCCAGGTCACGATCGGCCCGGTCATCGACAACGGCTTCTACTACGACTTCTCGTACAAGCGCCCGTTCACGCCCGAGGACCTCGCCGCGATCGAGGCCAAGATGGCCGAGCTCGCGAAGAAGGACGAGCCGGTCACGCGCTCGGTGCTGCCGCGCGACGCGGCGGTCGCCTACTTCAAGGGCATCGGCGAGGCCTACAAGGCCGAGATCATCGCGAGCATCCCGGCCGGCGAGGACGTGTCGCTGTACGCCGAAGGCGGGTTCACCGACCTGTGCCGCGGCCCGCACGTGCCGTCGACGGGCAAGCTCAAGCATTTCAAGCTCATGAAGGTCGCCGGCGCCTACTGGCGCGGCGACCACCGTAACGAGCAGCTTCAGCGCATCTACGGCACGGCCTGGGCGACCAAGGACGACCTGCAGAAATACCTCGTGATGCTCGAGGAGGCCGAGAAGCGCGACCACCGCAAGCTCGGCCGCGAGCTCGACCTGTTCCACATCGACGAGCACGCGCCGGGCGTCGTGTTCTGGCACCCGAAGGGCTGGGCGGTCTGGCAGGAGGTCGAGCAGTACATGCGCCGCGTGTATCGCGACAACGGCTACCAGGAGGTCAAGGGCCCGCAACTGCTCGACAAGAGCCTGTGGGAGGCCACGGGCCATTGGGACAAGTACCGCGAGAACATGTTCACGACCGAGTCGGAGAAGCGCGACTACGCGCTCAAGCCGATGAACTGCCCGGGTCACATCCTGATCTTCAAGCACGGCATCAAGAGCTACCGCGACCTGCCGCTGCGCTTCGGCGAGTTCGGCCAATGCCACCGCAACGAGCCCACGGGCGGCCTGCACGGCATCATGCGCGTGCGCGGCTTCACCCAGGACGACGGCCATATCTTCTGCATGGAGAGCCAGATCCAGGCCGAGGTCACGGCCTTCACGGCCCTGTTGCAGAAGGTCTACAAGGACTTCGGCTTCAGCGACATCATCTACAAGCTGTCGACGCGCCCCGACAAGCGCCTCGGCAGCGAGGAAAGCTGGGACCGCGCCGAGCTCGCGCTCGCCGAGGGCCTGCGCGCGTCGGGCTGCGACTTCACCTACCTGCCGGGCGAGGGCGCGTTCTACGGCCCGAAGATCGAGTACACGCTGAAGGACGCGCTGGGTCGCGAATGGCAGTGCGGCACGATCCAGGTCGACCCGAACATGCCCGAGCGCCTCGGCGCCGAGTACGTGGGCGAGGACAGCGGCCGTCACACGCCGCTGATGCTGCACCGCGCGATCGTCGGCAGCCTCGAGCGTTTCATCGGGATTTTGATCGAGCAGCACGCGGGCGCGCTGCCGGTCTGGCTCGCGCCGGTGCAGGTCGTCGTCGCGAATATCACCGACGCCCAGGCCGACTACGCCCAGGAGATCGTGAATTCGCTGCAAAAACAAGGGCTTAGGGCCCATGTTGATTTGCGCAACGAGAAAATCACGTATAAAATCCGCGAGCATTCCCTGCAAAAGGTCCCGTACATCCTTGTCGTAGGCGACAAGGAGAAGGCGAACGGGGCCGTTGCGGTGCGCGCCCGTGGCAATCAGGACCTCGGCGTCATGGCTTTGGCGGACTTCCAAGAGAGAATCACCAGGGCGATCGGCGACAAGGTCTGAACGATCGGCCTCCAGGGCGCGCTTTTGCTTTTTTCGGCTTCTTCTCGCCTTGGAGGCCATTGAAAGGTACGCACCATCGCTACTTTTGCTGATCGTCGGGCGATTCCTGAGCGCAAGCACAGGCTCAACCGCGAAATTACTGCTCCCGAAGTTCGTCTGAACGGGCCCGAAAACGAGCCCATCGGCGTCGTCAGCATCCAGGAAGCCCTGCGCATGGCGGGCGACATGGACGTCGACCTGGTCGAGATCTCGGCCACCGCGAATCCGCCGGTCTGCCGGCTGATGGACTACGGCAAGTTCAAGTACCAGGAGCAGAAGCGCGCGGCGGAAGCCAAGGCCAAGCAGAAGATCATCGAGATCAAGGAAGTCAAGTTCCGTCCGGGCACGGACGAGGGCGACTACCAGATCAAGATGCGCAATCTGCGCCGCTTCATCGCCGAGGACGGCGACAAGGGCAAGGTCACGCTGCGCTACCGCGGTCGCGAGATCACCCACCAGGAAATCGGCATGCGCCTGCTCGAGCGCATTCGCGACGAACTGGCCGACGTGGCGGTGGTCGAGAACATGCCCAAGCTCGAAGGCCGCCAGATGATCATGGTGCTGGCGCCGAAGAAGCGTTGAGCCGGTATAGGTTTTGAAGTTCGGGCTCGTTGATTGGTCGTCAGCGAGCCTTATTAGTCGGACCGGGCCCCGAAAGCGTTGCGTCGCAACCGCCTGAGCCGACATCTAAAAAGGAGCATGTCATGCCCAAAATGAAGACCAAGAGCAGCGCGAAGAAGCGCTTCCGCGTCCGTCCGGGCGGTACCGTCAAGCGCGGTCAGGCGTTCAAGCGCCACATCTTGACGAAGAAGACGACGAAGAACAAGCGCCACCTGCGCGGCTCGCTGAACGTCCACGAGACCAATATGGGCCACATCGCTCAGATGCTGCCCCTGTCCGGTCTGTAACCCCACCATTTAACTCAAGGAGAAACCTATGCCTCGCGTTAAACGTGGTGTTACCGCTCGTGCCCGTCACAAGAAGGTCCTGGCTCTGGCCAAGGGCTTCCGTGGTCGTCGCAAGAACGTCTTCCGCATCGCCAAGCAGGCGGTGATGAAGGCGGGCCAGTACGCCTACCGTGACCGTCGCACCAAGAAGCGCGTGTTCCGTCAGCTGTGGATCGCCCGTATCAACGCGGCCAGCCGCGGTCTGGGCCTGACCTACAGCAAGTTCGTGGCCGGCCTGAAGAAGGCCCAGATCGACATCGACCGCAAGGTCCTGGCCGATCTCGCCGTCAACGATCCTGCCGGCTTTGCCAGCATCTTCGAGAAGGTGAAGGCCGCGCTCGCCTGATTGCGTTCCGCCCCGGCGATCCGCCGGGGTCCGCATCTGTTCGGGGGCAGGCCCATCGGGTCGGCCCCTTTTTATTTGCAAATTCCGAATGAGTGATCTCGACGCCCTGTTGCAGGCGGCCCAAAGCGATTTCGCGCAAGCGCCGACGCCGGCCGAACTCGAAAACGCCAAGGCCCGCTATCTTGGCAAATCCGGCCGCGTGACCGAGCTGATGAAGGGCCTCGGCGGCCTCGACATCGACGCCAAGAAGGCGCGCGGCGCCGAGATCAATCAGCTCAAGACCGGCATCGAGGCCGCCTTGGGCGCGCGCCGCCAGGCGCTCGCCGACGCCGAGCTCGAGCGCCAGCTCGAGGCCGAGGCGCTCGACGTCACGCTGCCGGGCCGCCAGCGCGGCAGCGGCGGCCTGCATCCGATCACGCGCGCGATGGCGCGCATCGAGGCGATCTTCGGCTCGATGGGCTTCGACGTCGCCGACGGCCCCGAGATCGAGAACGACTGGTTCAACTTCACGGCGCTGAACACGCCCGAGGACCACCCGGCGCGTTCGATGCACGACACCTTCTACGTCGAAGGCGGGCACCTGCTGCGCACGCACACGAGCCCGATGCAGATCCGCTATGCGGTCCAGCACGTGAAGAAGCACCGCGCGCTGATCGACGCGGGCCAGCCCATGCCCGAGATCCGCGTGATCGCGCCGGGCCGCACCTACCGCGTCGACAGCGACGCCACGCATTCGCCGATGTTCCACCAGGTCGAGGGCCTGTGGGTCGGCCAGAACATCAGCTTCAAGGACCTCAAGTCCGTCTACCTGAACTTCATGCAGCAGTTCTTCGAGACGACGGACATGGAGATCCGCTTCCGCCCGAGCTACTTCCCGTTCACCGAGCCGAGCGCCGAGATCGACCTGATGTTCGGCGCGGGCCCGCTCAAGGGCCGCTGGCTCGAGGTCTCGGGTTCGGGCCAGGTGCATCCGCAGGTGATCCGCAATATGGGCCTGGACCCCGAGCATTACGTCGGCTTCGCGTTCGGCTCGGGCATCGACCGCCTCGCGATGCTGCGCTACGGCGTCGGCGACCTGCGCCTGTTCTTCGACGGCGACCTGCGCTTCCTGAGCCAGTTCAAGTAAGTAGTCAGTTCAAGTCAAACGTCATGCAATTTCCTGAATCCTGGCTGCGCAGCTTCTGCGACCCCGCGCTGAACACGCAGCAGCTCGCCGAAACGCTGACCATGGCCGGCCTCGAGGTCGAGGAGCTGCGCCCGGTCGCGCCGCCGTTCACGGGCATCGTCGTCGCGACGATTCTCGAGGCCGAGCAGCACCCGAACGCCGACAAGCTGCGCGTGTGCAAGGTCGACGCGGGCGGCCCTGAGCCGCTGCAGATCGTCTGCGGCGCGCCGAACGCGCGCGCCGGCATCAAGGTGCCGCTCGCCACCGTCGGCGCCGAGCTGCCGCCGGGTGCCGATGGCAAGCCGTTCAAGATCGGCGTCGGCAAGCTGCGCGGCGTCGAGAGCTTCGGCATGCTGTGCTCGGCGCGCGAGCTCCAGCTCAGCGACGAACACGGCGGCCTGCTCGAGCTGGCCGCCGACGCCAAGGTCGGCGAGGACATCCGCGCCCACCTGCAGCTCGACGACACCCTGTTCACGCTCAAGCTCACGCCGAATCTCGCGCATTGCCTGTCGGTCTACGGCATCGCGCGCGAGGTCGCGGCGCTGACCGGCGCGCCGCTGAAGGCGCCCGAGATCGCGCCGGCTCCGGTCGCGCACCAGGACAAGCTGCCCGTGAAGATCGCCGCGCCCGAGCTGTGCGGCCGCTTCTCGGGCCGCATCATCCGCGGCGTGAACACGCAGGTGCCCACGCCGCAATGGCTGGTCGACCGCCTCGCGCGCTGCGGCCAGCGCTCGGTCTCGCCGCTCGTCGACATCTCGAACTACGTGATGTTCGAGCTCGGCCGGCCCTCGCATATCTTCGACCTCGACAAGATCCACGGCGGCCTCGTGGTGCGCTGGGGCGAGGCGGGCGAAAAGCTCAAGCTGCTCAACGGCAACACGATCGAGGTCGACGCGACGGTCGGCGTGATCGCCGACGAACGCGAGGTCGAATCGCTCGCCGGCATCATGGGCGGCGACGCAACGGCCGTCAGCGACACCACGACCAACATCTACGTGGAGGCCGCGTTCTGGTGGCCCAAGGCCGTGATGGGCCGTTCGCGCCGCTACAACTTCTCGACCGACGCCGGCCACCGCTTCGAGCGCGGCGTCGACCCGGCCGAGACCGCCCTGCACATCGAGCGCATCACCGCGCTGATCCAGCAGGTCTGCGGCGGCCAGGCCGGCCCGCTCGACGACCAGATTGCGGCGCTGCCCGAGCGCAAGCCCGTGACCCTGCGCGTCGCGCGCGCGGCCAAGATCATCGGCATGCCGCTCACGCAGGCCCAATGCGCGGGCGTGCTGCGCCGCCTGGGCCTCGCGTTCAGCGAAGGCGAGGGCACGCTGACCGTCACGCCGCCGAGCTGGCGCTTCGACCTCCAGATCGAGGAAGACCTGATCGAGGAAGTGATCCGCGTGCTCGGCTACCCGACGCTGCCGGCGACGCCGCCGCTCGCGCCGGTGGTCGCGAAGGTCGCGAGCGAATCGCGCCGCGCGACGCACGCGCTGCGCCACCTGCTCGCGGGCCGCGACTACTTCGAGACGATCAACTTCAGCTTTGTCGAGGCGCGCTGGGAGCATGAGCTTGCCGGCAACGCCGACCCGATCAAGCTCCTGAACCCGATCGCCGCGCCGCTCGCCGTGATGCGCACGAGCCTGCTCGGCAGCCTGGTCCAGGTGCTGCGCAACAACCTCGCGCGCAAGGCGCCGCGCGTGCGCGTGTTCGAGATCGGCCGCGTGTTCCTGCGCGACGCGAGCGTCGTCGCGAGCGACACGTCGATCGCGGGCGTGGCCCAGCCGATGCGCGTCGCGGGCCTCGCCTGGGGCCCGGCCGAGCAGCAGCAATGGAGCCAGCGCGACCGCGCCGTCGACTTCTACGACGTCAAGGGCGACCTCGAGGCGCTGTTCGCGCCGCGCCAGCTGCGCTTCGTGCCGGCCGCGCACCCGGCCCTGCACCCGGGCCGCAGCGCGCGCGTCGAGCTCGACGGCGTTGACGTCGGCGTGGTCGGCGAGCTGCACCCGAAATGGCGCCAGGCCTACGAGCTGCCGGCCGCGCCCGGCGCGCCTATCCTGTTCGAGCTCGCGCTCGACGCGGTGCTCGCGCGCGAACTGCCCGAGGGCCAGGGCGTGCCGCGCCAGCAGGCCGCGCAGCGCGACCTCGCACTGATCGTCGGCGAGCATGTGACGCACGACGCGCTGATGACGGCCGTCGCGGCCGCGCGCCAGCCGCTCGTGCGTTCGGCGCGCCTGTTCGACGTGTTCAAGCCGGCCCAGCCGGGCGGCGAGTTGCGCGAGGGCGAGCGCAGCATGGCGCTGCGCTTCGAGCTGCTCGACGACGAGACGACGCTGACCGACGAGCGCATCGACGCGACGATGGCCGCGCTCGTCGAGGCCCTGACGACGCAACTCGGCGCACGCCTGCGCGCCTGACGACGACTCGCAATGGAGAAGATCACGATGATCGACGACGACCAGCCCGAAGCCAAGGCCGCGCCCGTGCTGCTGCCGAGCCTCGAGACGCCGACGCTGACCAAGGCCGAGCTCTCCGAGCTGCTGTTCGATCGTCTGGGCCTGAACAAGCGCGAGTCCAAGGACATGGTCGAGGCCTTCTTCGACATCGTCCACGCGACGCTCGCACGCGGCGACGACGTCAAGCTGTCGGGCTTCGGCAACTTCAACATCCGCCGCAAGGCCTCGCGCCCGGGGCGCAACCCGCGCACCGGCGAGTCGATCCCGATCGCCGCGCGCAACGTCGTGACGTTCCATGCGAGCCACAAGCTCAAGGCGCTTGTGCAAGGCGATACAAACCTCGGGGAAGACTTCGAGTAGAGTCTCCAACTCCCGTCAGAACCTCTTGTTTTGAATGGACAAAGCGCTCCCGCCCATCCCTGCCAAACGCTACTTCACGATCGGTGAGGTCAGCGAGCTTTGTGGCGTCAAGCCCTATGTGCTGCGCTACTGGGAGCAGGAGTTCACGCAGCTCAAGCCGATGAAGCGGCGCGGCAACCGGCGCTATTACCAGCACCACGAGGTGCTGCTGATCCGACGCATCCGCGAGCTGCTCTACGACCAGGGCTTCACGATCAGCGGCGCGCGCAACCAGCTGACCGAGGGCGCCGTCGTGCGCGGCGAAGTCACGGCGAGCTTCCGCCAGGAGGCCGAGGCGGCCCAGTTCATCGACGAGGACGACCTGCTCGACGACGGCGACCTCGCCGTGCTCGAGCGCGCCGACACGGCGCTCGCCAAGCTCACGATCGACCAGGTCCGCGCCGAGCTGCGCTCGATCCGCGAACAGCTGCTGTTCTGAGGCCCGGGAAACTACGCTATACTAGCGAGCTTCAGTCGGGGTGTAGCGCAGCCTGGTAGCGCACTTGCATGGGGTGCAAGGGGTCGCGAGTTCGAATCCCGCCACCCCGACCATTGAATAGCACGAGCCCGGTACCGCAAGGTACCGGGCTTTTTGCTTTTAGGATCCGGCGGGTCGTCAATACGCCAGCACCCATGAAACGCACCGACTCCGCGACCCTGCAGGAACAAACCACGCGGCGCGACGCGTTGCGCACGCTTGCGTGGGCGGCCGCCGCAGCGGCGACGCGGCCAGGCTGGGCGAGCGCGATGCCCGAACTCGAGCCCGCGCCCGCATCGGATGAATCCCGCCGCCTGCTCGACACCTTCGCGAGCGTCGACATCCACACGCACGCGGGCCACGTGATCGGGGTCGACCGGGTCCGGCACGGCGGCGCCTTCCTGCCGGTCGCGGCGCCGATGCGCGACGGCGGCATGGCCGTGCTGTGCCTCGCGATCGCGTCGGACTCGCCGACCCCCCATGTCACCGCCGACCAGCGCATCCGGCCGTTCCGCGACCCGGCGCCCGGCGAGCTGCTTGCCTACGCCGAGCAGTCGTTCGCGCGCGTGCACGAGCTCGCGCGCGACCAGGGCCTGCGCGTCGTGCGCGCCGCGGGCGAGCTCGACGCGGCGCGCGGCAGCGACCCGGCGATCGTCGTCACGGCCGAAGGCGGCGACTTCCTCGAGGGCAGCGTCGCGGCCCTCGACGAAGCCTACGAGCGCTGGGCGCTGCGCCATCTCCAGCTCACCCATTACCGCGTAAACGACCTCGGCGACATCCAGACCGAGGCGCCCGTGCACGGCGGCCTCACGCCGGCCGGCGCCGCGGTGATCCGGCGCTGCAACCGGCTCGGTGTCGTCGTCGACGTCGCGCACGGCACCTACGAACTCGTGCGCCAGGCCGCGGCCCTGACCGACAAGCCGCTCGTGATCTCGCATACCTCGCTCGCGGCAGCGCCCAAGCCGCGCAGCCGCCTGATCTCGCCCGACCATGCGCGCGTGATCGCGGGCACCGGCGGCGTGATCGGCATCTGGCCGCCGACCGCGATCTTTCCCGACCTCGCGGCGATCGCCGCGGGCATCGCGCGCATGGCCGACGTCGTCGGCGCCGCGCATGTCGGGCTCGGCTCGGACATGAACGGCCTCGTCGGGCCGTCGGCGCTGCGCTCCTACCGCGACCTGCCCGCGCTCGCCGACGCGCTGCGCCGCTGCGGCTTCGGCGTCGACGAGTTGCGCGGCATCCTCGGCGGCAACTACGCGCGCGTGTTCCGCGCGAGCGTCGTCGCAGGCGGTTCGGGCGGCTCGGACAACGCGGCGACGTAGCGCCGACGCCGGCCATGTGCGGCTTTTGCGGCCCTGTGCCGCACTCGCGACCGTCTGTCACATCCCTGTGGCTCGACCCCGTGCCGCGTCGTTAAGCTGCGTCCATCGATCTTGGCAAAGGAGGCCATCATGTCGAACGCAGAAGAACTCTCGAAGCTTGCCGACCTGCACGAACGCGGCGTCCTCAACGACGACGAATTCGCGCGCGCGAAGGAGCGCGTGCTCGGCGGCGCTGGCAGCGCGAGCTACGCGGGCGCGCCCGCGACCGAGGCCGTCAACACGCTGCGCCGCAGCCGCAACGACCGCTGGCTCGGCGGCGTGTGCGGCGGCATCGCGACGATGACCGGCGTCGCCTCGTGGATCTGGCGCCTGATGTTCACGCTGCTCGTGCTCTGCGCCGGGACCGGTTTTCTGTTCTACATCCTGCTCTGGATCTTCGTCCCCGACGAGTGACTGAGCCGCTACGATGGCCCTCGGGCGCCGCGTCGGCGTCCGAGGAGCCCGCGATGGATCGCCGCGCTGCCACAGCCAGCCCGCATATAGCCCTGCCACGGTGCCGATGACAACAGCACCCGCGGCCCCCCCGAACCACGACACCACGCCGAGCCTCGCGCGCGAGGACGGCGGCACGGTGCGCCTGCACGGCGACTGGACCGTGCTCGCGCTGAGCCACCATTTCGAGCCGCTCGCGGCCGCGGCCCGCCAATGCGCGGGCGCGAGCACGCGCTGGGACCTGCGCGGCGTTCGCGCGATCGACCACGCGGGCGCGATGCTGCTGTGGCAGGCCTGGGGCCGCGCGCGGCCCGCCGCGCTCGACTGCCTGCCCGAGCAGGCCGCGCTGTTCGAGCGCCTCGCCGCGCCCGCGCAGGGCCTGCAGAAGCGCCGCCGGCGCGTGCGCGAGCGCCTCGGCCCGCCGCTGACGGGGCTCGCCGCGCACCTGATCGATGCAACCCAGCTGCTCGGCCAGCTCGCGCTCGACGCGCTCGCGCTCGTGCGCAAGCCCGCGCTGATCGCGTGGCGCGACATCTCGGCGCAGATCTTCCGCACCGGCGCGCAGGCGCTCGCGATCACGGCGCTCGTCGGCTTCCTCGTCGGCGTCACGCTGTCCTACCTGACCTCGCGCCAGCTCAAGAGCTACGGCGCCGACATCTTCATCGTCAACATCCTCGGCCTGTCGGTGTGGCGCGAGCTCGGGCCGCTGCTCGCGGCCATCCTCGTCGCGGGCCGCAGCGGCTCGGCGCTGACCGCGCAGTTCGGCGTGATGCGCGTGACGCAGGAGCTCGACGCGCTGTCGGTCATGGGCATCTCGCACACGATCCGCCTGGTCTGGCCGCGCGTGCTCGCGCTGTGCGTGTCCATGCCGCTCGTGTCCCTGTGGACCAGCCTCGCGACGCTGCTCGGCGGCATGCTCGCGGCGCAAAGCATCCTCGGCCTCGACTACGTCCAGTTCCTGCACGCGCTGCCGCGCGCGGTGCCCAAGGCCAATCTGTGGCTGGGCCTCGGCAAGGCCGGCGTGTTCGGCTTTCTGATCGCGTTCATCGCGAGCCATTACGGCCTGCGCATCAAGCCCAACAGCCAGAGCCTCGGCGAGGGCACGACCGACGCGGTCGTCGCGTCGATCACGATGGTCATCGTCGTCGACGCGGTGTTCGCGGTGATCTTCTCGGAGGTCGGCATCTGATGGACGGTCCGGTCGTCGAACTCGACAAGATCTCGACCCAGCTCGGCGGCGTGACGATCCACCGCGACGTGAGCCTGCGCGTGCAGGCCGACGAGGTGCTCGCGATCATCGGCGGCTCGGGCAGCGGCAAGACCACGCTGATGCGCCTGATGCTCGGCCTCACGCAGCCGAGCGCCGGCAGCGTGCGCGTGTTCGGCCGCCAGCTCGGCGGCTGCAGCGAGGGCGACCTGCACGCGGTGCGGCAGCGCTGGGGCGTGCTGTTCCAGGGCGGCGCGCTGTTCACGGCGCTGACGGTGTTCGACAACATCGCGCTGCCGCTGCGCGAGCTCGGCGGCGTGCCGCGCGACATCGTCGAGGCGCTCGTGCTGCAAAAGCTCGCCCAGGTCGGCCTCGCGCCGCGCGACGGGCCGAAGATGCCGGCCGAGCTCTCGGGCGGCATGGTCAAGCGCGTCGCGCTCGCGCGCGCGCTCGTGCTCGACCCGCAGCTGCTGTTCCTCGACGAACCGACGGCCGGCCTCGACCCGATGGGCGCGAAGCAGTTCGTGCGCCTGATCGAGACGCTGCGCGCCGAGCTGCGCCTGACCGTCGTGATGATCACCCACGACGTCGACACCCTGCTCGCGCTCGCCGACCGCGTCGCCGTGCTCGCCGATCGCCAGATCGTCGCGCTCGGGCCGCTCGCGCGCGTCGTCGAGTCCGCGCACCCGTTCGTGCGCGAGTTCTTCCTCGGCCAGCAATGGCGCTGCGAGGAGCAGGCGCTGCGGGAATTCCGCGACACCTTCGCGCGCGTGCCCGACGCTTCTGCCGCAGAATGAGGCCGCGATGGAAAACCGTTCTTATGCGCTCGCGACCGGACTCTTCGTGCTGCTGATGGGCGCGACGCTGCTCGGCGTCGCGATGTGGTTTCGCGGCGGCCATGTGTCGTTCGCCCATTACACCGTCGTCGCCAAACAGGGCGTGCCGGGGCTCAACCTCAAGGCGCCGGTCAAGTACCAGGGCGTCGAGATCGGCAAGGTCGAGGACATCGAGTTCGACCCGCAGGACGCGCGTCAGGTGCTCGTCGACATCTCGGTCGTCGACGAGGCGCCGCTGAACCAGTCGACCTACGCCCAGCTCGGCTACCAGGGCATCACGGGCCTGACCTTCGTCGACCTGACCGACGACCGCACCAAGCCGCGCGGCGCGCTTGCCGACGGCGCGCGCATCGAGCTGCGCGCCTCGCTGCTCGACCGCCTCGGCGAGGCCGGCCCCCAGCTGCTCGCGCGCGCGGCCGACGCGGCCGACCGCCTCGACCGCCTGCTCGACGACGCCAACCTGCAGCACGCGGGCCAGGCGCTCGGTCATCTCGACGAGGCCGCCGCCGAAGTCGCCGCGCTCGCCCACGAGCTGCGCCCGGCCGCGGCCGAACTCGCCCCGCTGGCCGGCGACAGCCGCCGCTTGATCGCTCACGCCGACGCGTCGCTCGGTCATGTGGACCAGCTCGCGACGCAGTCGACCGAGCTCGTCGCGACGCTCGAGACCAAGGCCAGCGCGCTCGACCAGCTCGCGGCCGCGTCGGCCCAGCTCCAGCACACGGTCGCGCGGCTCGACGCCGCGCTCGTCGGCCCCGAGCACCATGCCGACCGGCCGCTGATCGACGAGCTCGCGCACGCGGCCGAGGCCGTGCGCCACAGCGCCGAGCAGCTCTCGGCCGAACCGCAAAGCCTGCTGCTCGGCCACCCGGCGACGCCGCCGGGGCCGGGCGAGGCGGGCTTCAAGGCGCCGAAGCAATGAAGACGACCCACGCCCCCATCACGCTCGCGCTCGCCGCGGCGCTGACGCTCGCCGCCTGCTCCTTGCCGACGGTCGCGCCGCCGCCGCGGCTGTTCGACTTCGGCCCGCTGGCGATGCCGCACGCGGTCGGCGCGGCCGAGGGTGGGGCGGCCGCCGCGGCCGGCACTGCATCGGGCGGGGCGCCGTCGACCGCTACGAGCGTGGTGCTGCACATCACGGCCGCCGACGACGTCGACACGCCGGCGATGCGCTACCGCCTGCTTTACACCGACCCGCGCGCCGTGCTCGCCTATCGCGACAGCCGCTGGGTCGCGTCGCCCGCGCAGCTGCTGCGCGCCTGCCTCGCGCCGAGCGTCGTGGCGCCGGGCGCGACGAGCGATGTCCACGTCGAGCTGCTCGCGTTCGAGCAGGCGTTCGCCGCGCCTGGGCGCAGCCAGCTGCACGCGCACGCGAGCGTGGTCTGGGAGGTCGCGGGGCAGGCGCGGGCCGCGCGCGTCGACGTGCGCGTCGACGCGGCGCCCGACGCGGCCGGGCTCGCCGCCGCGGCGGCACCCGCGTGCGAGCGGCTGGCCGGCGAAGTCACGAATGCGCTGAGCGCGCCCTAAGCCCGATTCAATGCCACGCGAACGACCCGCGGCTCGCCGCGTGGTCGCGCGCCATGAAGCGCTGGACGAAGTCGCGCGCGAGCGTCGATTCGGGGCGCAGGCGCTCGCCGATATAGAGCTCCTGGCGGCGCTCGCGGATCAGGCCGCGCAGCCGGGTCGCCATCACGCCGAACGGGTCGAGGCCCAGCGCCTCGCGCTGCACGACCGTGTCGTGCAGCGTACGCACCGGATGGGTCTCGAGCAGCGCGCGGTGCGCGCGCACGACGCGCAGGCGCGCCTGGACCGCGTATTCGCAGCGCTTGAGCCAATGGCGCGCGGCGTCGGTGCTGCCGCCCTGGACCTTGATCGGCGCGGCGCCGGCCTCGAGCAGCAGGCGCTCGAGCGTCGCGCGGTCCGACGCCTCGTAGGCGCGGTTCGCGGCCATCATGCGCTGCTCGCGCAGGCCACGCTCGGCGTCGTCCCCCGCGTGGTCCGGGTGCAGATGCTTGGCCGCGCGCCGGTACAGGGTCTTCAGCGACGGCGGCTCGAGCTCTATCAGGGCGTGCTGCGGCTCGGCCGGCAGCGCGGCGCCGGCCGGCAGGCCCGGCAGCAGCGGCAGCGTGCTCGCCTGCGGCGCGCGCGGCGCGGGCAGCTCGACGCCCTGGCGGCGCAGGCCTTCGATCAGGCGGCAGGTCGTGCCGTGGAGCTGGGATTCGAGCGCGTCGAGCTCGAGGTAGAGCGATTCGAGCTGGCCCGCGTAGCGCTGCGCGAAGGCCTCGAGCTGGGCGCGCCGCGTCGCGAACTCGCGCTCCTGGGCGTCGAGGTAGTGGCGCAGGTCGGCGAGTTGGGCACGCCGACGAGCCAGGTCCAGTTTCTCGATCGCCATGGAGGTCATGGCCCCATATTGTGCGGCCGCGGGCCCGCGCCGAAGCAAAGAAAAGGGCCCCACATGGGGGCCCCGGTCTTCAGTGCTTTCCCGGATTCGCTCAGGACTGCGAAGCCCCCGAAGCCGGCGCCGATGGCGCGGCCGGCAGACTGTCGGGCATGGCCGCCGTCGCGGCGCTCGCGGCGTCGGAAGCGGCCGGCGCGACGACCGCGGTCGGTGCCTGCTCGGGCACCGCGGGCGCCTGGCTCGAGGCCTTGAGCGGCAGCAGCGGCACGATCAGCAGCGCGACGATGTTGATGATCTTGATCAGCGGGTTCACGGCCGGGCCGGCGGTGTCCTTGTACGGGTCGCCGACGGTGTCGCCCGTCACGGCGGCCTTGTGCGCCTCCGAGCCCTTGCCGCCATGGTGGCCGTCCTCGATGTACTTCTTCGCGTTGTCCCAGGCGCCGCCGCCCGTGCACATCGAGATCGCGACGAACAGGCCCGTGACGATCGTGCCCATCAGCAGGCCGCCGAGCGCCTCGGGCCCGAGCAGCATGCCGATCAGCACCGGCACGACGACCGGCAGCAGCGACGGCACGATCATTTCCTTGATCGCGGCCGAGGTCAGCATGTCGACCGCGCGGCCGTACTCGGGCTTGGCCGTGCCTTCCATGATGCCCTTGATGCTGGCGAACTGGCGCCGCACCTCAACGACCACCGAGCCCGCCGCGCGGCCCACCGCCTCCATCGCCATGGCGCCGAACAGATAGGGAATCAGGCCGCCGATGAAGAGGCCGATGATGACCTTCGGGTCGCTGAGGTTGAAGTCGATGTGCATGCCGCGCGACTCGAGCGAGTGCGTGTAGTCGGCGAACAGCACCAGCGCGGCGAGGCCCGCCGAGCCGATCGCATAGCCCTTGGTGACGGCCTTGGTCGTGTTGCCGACGGCGTCCAGCGGGTCGGTGATCGCGCGCACGCTGTCGGGCAGCTCGGACATCTCGGCGATGCCGCCGGCATTGTCCGTTACCGGGCCGTAGGCGTCGAGGGCAACGATCATGCCAGCCAACGCCAGCATGGTGGTGGCGGCGAAGGCGATGCCATAAAGCCCCGCC
>JAFAMW010000010.1 GCA_019232985.1 Roseateles sp.
CCCAGATTGGTGCGCCTCCTGAGGTTATGCCCTTATGTGCCTAGGGAAATGCTGCGCTGCAGCGTGACCGCTACCAGGGCTGCGGCGCTGGCACGGAAGCTGCAAGTAGTGCCGGCGACTCCTGTTTTCGTCATTCACAAAAAGGACTCATCAATGAAGCCGACTCACTCTTTGCTTGCCTTGGCCCTCGCCCTGTCCGCTGCACCGGTCTTCGCCGACGATGCCCCCGCGCCTGCGCCTGCCGCTGACGCGCCGGCCGCCGATCCGCTGAGTTTCAACATTAGCTTGACGAGCGACTACCGTTACCGTGGCATCTCGCAGACCCGCCTGAAGCCCGCACTGCAGGGCGGCGCCGACTACGCCTCCGACAGCGGCTGGTACGTCGGCACCTGGCTGTCGACGATCAAGTGGATCAAGGACGCGGGCGGCGACGCCCCGGTCGAATGGGATATCTACGGCGGCTACAAGACCGAGGTCGCCAAGGGCCTGACGCTGGACGTCGGCGTGCTGCAGTACGAATACGTCCACAACAAGCTCAACCCGAGCGCCAACACCTTCGAGATCTACGGCGCCCTGAGCTTCGGCCCCGTGACGGCCAAGCTCTCGCACAGCCTGACCAACCTGTTCGGCTTTGCCGACTCCAAGGGCTCCGACTACCTCGATGTGTCGGCGAACTTCGACGTCGGCGGCGGCGTCACGCTGACCCCGGACATCGCCCACCAGACCGTGCACGACAACCCGACCGCCTCGTACAGCAACTACTCGCTGACCGCGGCCAAGGACTACGCGGGCTTCACCTGGTCGGCCCAGGTCATCGGCACCAACGCCAACAAGGCCGCCTACACCTACGCGCCGACGGACAAGTTCCTCGGCAAGACCGCGCTGGTCGTCGCGGTCAAGAAGACCTTCTGACCTTTTCTTTCGCAAGGAGATAAGCCATGAAACTGATCACTGCCGTGATCAAGCCCTTCAAGCTCGACGAGGTGCGCGAAGCGCTGAGCGCCATCGGCGTGCAGGGCCTGACCGTGACCGAGGTGAAGGGCTTCGGCCGCCAGAAGGGCCACACCGAGCTGTACCGCGGCGCCGAGTACGTCGTCGACTTCCTGCCCAAGGTCAAGGTCGAGGCCGCCGTCGGCGACGACGTGGTCGAGCGCGTGATCGAGGCCATCGAGGCCGCCGCGCGCACCGGCAAGATCGGCGACGGCAAGATCTTCGTCTCGCCGCTCGACCAGGTGGTGCGCATCCGCACCGGTGAAACGGGCCAGGACGCCCTCTAAGACAACGAAAGCTGGAGAACAAGCGATGAAAAAACTACTCGCCTCGCTGG
This sequence comes from Roseateles sp., assembly GCA_019232985.1. The sequence continues at coordinate 1,328 of JAFAMW010000010.1, forward strand.
CCCTGGCCGCGGCGGTGTTCGCGCCCACGGCCTGGGCGCAAGATTCCGCGGCGTCGGCCGCGGCCAGCGCCGCCACGGCGCCCGTCGCCGCGGCCTCGGCCACGGCACCCGCTGCCGCGGCGGCCTCGGCCCCGGCCGATGCGGCTTCGGCGGCCGCCGCGCCCGCGCCCGTGCCCAACAAGGGCGACACGGCGTGGATGCTGGTCTCGACCCTGCTCGTGATCATGATGACGGTGCCAGGCCTGGCCCTGTTCTACGGCGGCTTGGTGCGCAGCAAGAACATGCTGTCGGTGCTGATGCAGGTGATGGTCGGCTTCTCGCTGATCGTCGTGCTGTGGTGCATCTACGGCTACAGCCTCGCGTTCACCGAGGGCAGCGGCGCCACGACCCAGTTCATCGGCGGCACGAGCCGCTTCTTCCTGAAGGACATCTGGGACAACGTCAGCGGCAACTTCGCGAACGCGGCCACCTTCAGCAAGGGCGTCTACATCCCCGAGATCGTCTACGCGGCGTTCCAGGCGACCTTCGCCGGCATCACCGCCTGCCTGATCGTCGGCTCCTTCGCCGAGCGCATGAAGTTCTCGGCCGTGCTCGCCTTCCTGGCCCTGTGGTTCACGTTCAGCTACCTGCCGATCGCCCACATGGTCTGGTTCTGGGAAGGCCCTGACGCGTTCTCCAGCCCGGCCGTCGTCGACGCGATGACGAACAAGGCGGGTCTGCTCAACGCCTGGGGCGCGCTCGACTACGCCGGCGGCACGGTCGTGCACATCAACGCCGCCGTCGCGGGCCTGGTCGGCGCGTTCATGGTCGGCAAGCGCATCGGCTTCGGCAAGGAAGCGTTCACGCCGCACAGCCTGACGCTGACGATGGTCGGCTCGGCGCTGCTGTGGGTGGGCTGGTTCGGCTTCAACGCCGGCTCGGCGCTCGAAGCCAACGGCATGGCCGGCCTCGCGTTCATGAACACCTTCGTCGCGACCGCGATGGCCGTGCTGGCCTGGTGCGTCGGTGAAGCGCTGCTCAAGGGCAAGGCCTCGATGCTCGGCGCGGCGTCCGGCGCGGTCGCCGGCCTCGTCGCCATCACCCCGGCCGCCGGCAACGTCGGCGTGATCGGCGCGCTCGTGATCGGCGCCGTCGCCAGCTTCGCCTGCCTGTGGGGCGTGACCGGCCTGAAGAAGCTGCTCGGCGCGGACGACACGCTCGACGTGTTCGGCGTGCACGGCGTCGGCGGCATCTGCGGCGCCCTGCTGACCGGCGTGTTCAACGCGCCCCAGCTCGGCGGCCCGAGCACCGTCGCCGACTACGTGACGATGGCCGCGACCAAGGCCGCGGACTACTCGATCTGGAGCCAGTTCCTGATCCAGGCCAAGGCCGTCGGCGTGACGATCGTCTGGTCGGCCGTGGTCTCGCTGATCGCCTACAAGCTCGTCGACATGGTCATCGGCCTGCGCGTCAACGAAGACGCCGAGCGCGAAGGCCTCGACATCACCTCGCACGGCGAGACCGCGTACCACGGTTGAGCCACGCGAGCCGTCTCGATCCGCAAGCCGCCCCTCGGGGCGGCTTTTTTATTTGCGCGGCCGCCTTGCGGCCCGGTCAGGAGCCCCCACCTGCACCCTCCTAGAATGCCCGAGCCCGCCCAGGAGTCCCCCCGCAATGGTCCCGCACCTCATCACCGCCCTGACCGGCCCGATCAACGAGCTGGAGCAGCGCATCCTCGAGTCGATGCCGGCGATCGAGCGCTGGTTCCGCCTCGAGTGGATGGAGCACACGCCGCCGCTGTACAGCTCGGTCGACCTGCGCAACGCGGGCTTCAAGCTAGCGCCGGTCGACACCAACCTGTTCCCGGCCGGCTTCAACAACCTGACGCCCGACATGCTGCCGCTCGCGATGCAGGCGGCGATGGCGGCGATCGAGAAGATCTGCCCCGAGGCCAAGAACCTTCTCGTCGTGCCGCAGACCGCGCGCGCCGACAGCTTCTATTACGCGAACCTCGCGACGCTCGTGCGCGTGTTCACCCAGGCGGGCCTGAACGTGCGGCTCGGCAGCCTCGACCCGACGCTCGACGCGCCGCGGCCGCTGCGCCTCGCCGACGGCAGCGAGCTCACGCTCGAGCCGCTCGTGCGCACGCGCGGCCGCCTCGGCCTGAAGGACTTCGACCCCTGCACGATCCTGCTCAACGACGACCTCGCCGACGGCGCGCCGCGCGTGCTCGAGCACCTGCACGAGCAGTACCTGCTGCCGCCGCTGCACGCGGGCTGGGGCGTGCGGCGCAAGAGCCGGCATTTCCAGGCCTACGAGGACGTCGCGAAGAAGTTCGCGAAGCTGCTCGGCATGGACCCCTGGCTGATCACGCCGATGCACGCCCACGCGACCGACGCCGAGAGCCTGCACGCCCAGGCCGAGACGCTGATGGGCAAGCTGCGCCGCAAGTACAAGGAGTTCGGCATCCAGGAACGGCCGTTCCTCATCGTCAAGGCCGACGCGGGCACGAGCGGGCGCAACGTGCGCACGCTGCGCGACCTCAAGGAGCTCGCGTCCTTCGGCGACCTCGGCGAGGTCATCATCCAGGAGGGCGTGCCGACCTACGAGCGCGTCCACGAGGCGGTCGCCGAGCCGGTCGTCTACATGATCGACCGCTACGTCGTCGGCGGCTTCTACCGCATCCACGCCGAGCGCGGCAGCGACGAAAACCTCAACGCGCCGGGCTCGAGCTTCGTGCCGCTCGCATTCGCCGAGTCCTCGCACCTGCCGCGGCCGGGCGAGCGTCCGGGCGCGAGCGCGCCGAACCGCTTCTACATGTACGGCGTGATCGCGCGGCTCGCCATGCTCGCGGCCGCCTACGAGCTCGAGGCGACCGACCCCGACGCCGAGAACTACGCCTGAGCGAGCCCCCGCGCCCGTGAGCCCCTCCAATCCGGCGCGCAGCCGCCGCGTGCTCGCCGGCCTGAGCCTCGGCGCGCTCGGCGTCGTCTACGGCGATATCGGCACGAGCCCGCTGTACGCGCTCAAGGAGGTGTTCCACGGCGGCCATGTCGGCGTCGACGAGGCCAACATCCTCGGCGTGCTGTCGCTGCTGTTCTGGACGCTCACGCTGGTCGTCTCGCTCAAGTACGTGCTGCTGATCCTGCGCGCCGACAACAACGGCGAGGGCGGCCTGATCGCGATGCTCGCGCTCGCGACCGGCGCGGTGCGCGCCCGGCCGCGGCTGCGCCGCGCGCTGCTGCTCGTCGGCATGTTCGGCACGGCGATCTTCTTTGGCGACGCCGTGATCACGCCGGCGATGACGGTGCTCGGCGCGGTCGAGGGCCTGGACGTGTATGCGCCGGCCTACGACCAGGCCGTGCTGCCGCTGACGCTCGTCGTGCTGACGCTGCTGTTCTCGGTCCAGCGCTTCGGCACCGGCGGCATTGGCCGCGCGTTCGGGCCGCTGATGCTCGTCTGGTTCGTCGCGCTCGCGCTGCTCGGCGTGCCGCATATCGCCGAGAACCCCCATGTGCTGACGGCGATCAACCCGGCCTGGGCCTGGCAGTTCTGCTCGCGCCACGAATGGGTCGCGTTCGTCGCGCTCGGCGCCGTCGTGCTCGTCGTGACGGGCGGCGAGGCGCTGTACGCCGACCTCGGGCATTTCGGCAAGAAGCCGATCCGCATCGCCTGGTACGGCGTCGTGATGCCGGCGCTCACGCTCAACTACTTCGGCCAGGGTGCGATGCTGCTCGAGCATCCCGAGGGCGTGAAAAACCCCTTCTTCCTGCTCGCGCCGGACTGGGCCGAGGTGCCGCTGTTCGCCCTCGCGACGCTCGCCGCGATCGTCGCGTCGCAGGCGCTGATCACGGCCGCCTACTCGGTCAGCAAGCAGGCGATCCAGCTCGGCCTGCTGCCGCGCCTGCGCATCCTGCACACCTCGGTGCGCGACGTCGGGCAGATCTACGTGCCCTTCGTCAACTGGGGGCTGTTCGCGTTCATCGTGCTCGCGGTCGCGCTCTTCGGCTCGTCGGGCAAGCTCGCCGGGGCCTACGGCATCGCGGTCACGATCGACATGTCGATCACGACGATCATGACCTTCTTCGTGATCCGCTTCGGCTGGCGCTACCCGCTCGTGTTCGCGCTGCTCGCGACCGCATTCTTCTTCGCGATCGACGTGACCTATCTCGCGTCGAACCTGCTCAAGGTCGTCTCGGGCGGCTGGTTCCCGCTGCTGATCGGCGCGGGCATGTTCACGCTGATGCTGACCTGGATGCAGGGCCGGCGCCTGCTGTCGCAGCGCCTGCGCGAGGAGGCGATCGCGCTGCCGAGCTTTCTCGAGGCGGTGTTCGCGAACCCGCCGCTGCGCGTGCCGGGCACGGCCGTGTTCCTCGCCGCCGAGGCCGGCGTGACGCCGAACGCGCTGCTGCACAACCTCAAGCACAACAAGGTGCTGCACGCGCAGAACCTGTTCGTCAGCGTGCGTCACCACGAGGTGCCCTGGATCGGCTTCGACCGGCGCGCGGTGGTCGAGCCGCTCGGCAACGACTGCTGGGCCGTGACCCTGCACTTCGGCTTCAAGAACGAGCCCGACGTGCCCGAGGCGCTGGGCCTGCTCGAGGGGCGCGGCGTCCAGCTCGACGCAATGGAGACGAGCTACTTCCTGTCGCGCGACATCGTCATGCCGACCGCGCGCGTCGCCTCGGGCATGGCGCCGTGGCGCGAGAAGCTGTTCGCGAGCATGCACCGCAACGCGGCCGCGGCGGCCGACTTCCTGCACCTGCCCGCGAACCGCATCGTCGAGCTCGGGTCCAAAGTCGAGATCTAGCGCCGTCAGGCGGCCAGGCGCTCGATCTTGGGGCGCTTGAGCTTGCTCGCCTGATACAGGTCGTATTGCAATTGCATTCCGGCCCACAGCTCCGGACTGGTGCCGAAGGCCGCGCTCAGGCGGTAGGCCATGTCGGGCGAAATGCCGGCGGCCCCGGTCACGACGCGCGACAGCGTCACGCGCCCGACGCCGAGCGACCTGGCGGCATCCGTGATGGTGATGTCGCCGAGGTATTCCCGCAGGACTTCGCCGGGATGCGGGGGCTTGTGCATGCGGGTGGTGTAGCTCGTATTCCCGCGCACCGCAAATCCCGGCGTCAAGCCTCGGACTTATGGCTTGCCGCAAAGCCCGTCGTCGGGCACCGCGTCGCGCAGCGGGCCGACGTAGATCTGCGCGGCCGGCGCGTCGAGCAGCTTGGCGAGCCGGTCGAGCGGCGGCGGCACGTAGCCGGGCACCTCGAGGCCGATCTGGCGCAGGCCTTCGGCGTCGGGCACCCACCACAGGCAGCGCCCGGGCGAGCCCTGCAGCGTGGCCGAGAAGTCGGTGTCGGTGAAGGCCAGCCGCGGCTCGGTCAGCGGCCCGCGCAGCGCGGCGACGAAGGCGAGCATGGGCGCGGGCCAGGTCTCGCGGGTGCGCGCGCCGAACGCCGCGGCCATGTCGAGGAGCGGCTTGTAGCGCGCCATGAAGCGCTCGCGCGACGCGGCCGACGCGTCGGCGAACAGCTCGCCGGCCTCGATCTTGTCGCGCAGCGCGTCGATCAGCGCAAAGCGGTTGGCCGTGTCGAACGCGATCACGGCGTCGCGCCGCACGCCGATCGCGCGGCCGCTGTTCGCGAGCAGCCAGGCGCAGTCGCCGACGCAGGCCTTGTAGACGTCGAGGATGGCCCGCTGCGCGCGCAGCCAGGCGCCGAGCGCGAGCAGCGCGTCGGGCGCGCTGTGCAGCGGGTCGACGTCGAGCAGCAGCGGGCGATCGAGGCCCTGCGGGAAGGTCTTGCGCAGGTCCTTCATGTCGTCGGCGTCGAAGCGGCCGAAGATCTGGCTCTCGCCCATCAGAAAGCCAGCGCGGATCTGCGCCGCCGCGGCCGGGCCGGCCAGGCCCGCGAGCAGCAGCCCGCCGACGATCGCCTTCGTGAGAAACCCGCGCATCCATCCCCCCGCAGCAAATTTCAGGAGGCCGCATCGTACGGGCCGGCGCGCGGCGCAAAGACCGTCGACATCCACAACGCGCCGGATGCCGCTACGCTATGCCCTCGCCCAGCTTTTGCGATTTCCGCCATGGACCTGCTCTTCGTCGCCGACCCGCTCGAACATTTCAAGACCTACAAGGACACGACCTTCGCGATGATGCGCGTGGCCGCGCGCCGCGGCCACGCGATCTGGGCCTGCGGGCCCGAGCAGCTCGTCTGGCAGCGCGGCGGCCGCGTGACCGCGCAGGGCGCGCGCCGCATCGCGCTGACCGGCGACGCCCAGGCCTGGTTCACGGTCGCCGCGCAGCGCGACTACGCGGTCGCCGACGCGGGCGCCGTGCTGATGCGCAAGGACCCGCCGTTCGACAGCGAGTATTTCTACGCAACCCACCTGCTCCAGCAGGCCGAGCGCGAGGGCGCGCGCGTGTTCAACAAGCCCGCGGCGCTGCGCGACCACCCCGAGAAGCTCGCGATCCTCGAGTTCCCCGAGCACATCGCGCCAACCCTCGTCACGCGCAGCGAGGCCGCGATCCGCGCGTTCCACGCCGAGCACCATGACATCATCCTCAAGCCGCTCGACGGCATGGGCGGCATGGGCATCTTCCGCGTCGGGCCCGACGGCCTGAACCTCGGCGCGATCGTCGAGACGCTCAACAAGGGCGGCGCGCAGACCGTGATGGTCCAGCGTTTCATCCCCGAGATCGCGGCCGGCGACAAGCGCGTGCTCGTGATCGGCGGCGTGCCCGTGCCCTACTGCCTCGCGCGCATCCCGCAGGGCGGCGAGGTGCGCGGCAACCTCGCGGCCGGCGGCAAGGGCGTCGCCCAGGCGCTGAGCCCCGCTGACCGCGCGATCGCCGAGGCGATCGGGCCGCGCCTCGCCGCGCGCGGCCTGCTGCTGATCGGCCTCGACGTGATCGGCGACCGCCTGACCGAAATCAACGTGACGAGCCCGACTTGTTTCCAGGAGATCACCGAGCAGACCGGCTGCGACGTCGCGGCGCTGTTCGTCGACGCGCTGGAAGCGGCCAGCGCCGCGGCCTGATGGCCGGAGCCCGCGCGCTGGCGGTCTGGCGCCGGCTCGACGCGAACCAGCTCAGCGGCGTCGGCACGGCGCTCGGCGTCGCGATCGCGCACGCCGTCGTCGCCGCGCGGTTCGGCCTCAACGCCGGGCTCGCGGCCGTCGCCGGCGCGGTCTGCACGAGCATGATGGACCTGCCGAACCCGGTCGCGCGCGCGCTGCCGCGCCTGCTGCCGGCGGCGCTGTTCGCGACGCTCGCGACCCTGCTCGTCGCGCTGTGCCGCGAGCACGCGCTGCTGATGCTGCCGCTCGTCGCCGCGATCAGCTTCGCGTCGCTGATGTGCATGGCCTGGGGCCAGCGCGCCGGGCCGCTCGCGTTCGTCGCGATCCTCGCGCTCGTTTTCACGTCCGCCTGGCGCGAGCCGTTCAGCGTGGCGGGCGCCGGCGCGCACGCGGCGTGGACGCTGCTGGGCGCGCTGCTCTACGTGGCCTGGGGCCTGCTGCTCGCGCGCGTGCTGCGCGGCCGCTACGCCGAGCTCGCGCTCGCCGCGGCGCTCGCCATGGGCGCGCGGCGCCTGCGCTCGCGCGCCGCGCGCGTCGAGGGCAGCGTGACGCCCGAGCAGGCGACGATGCGCGCGTCCATCGCCGACGACGTCCAGCTCGCCGAGACGATCCAGCACGCCCGCGACCTCGTGTTCGCGCTGCCGCGCGACCCGCGCGCGCTGCGCGAGACCGAGCAGCTGCTCGCGCTGATCGAGCTGCGCGACATGCTGCTCGCGAGCCGGCTCGACATCGAGCTGCTCGGCCCGGACGAGGCCGGCCGGGCCTGGCGCGCCGCGCTCGCGGCGACGCTGCGCGAGCTCGCCGAACGCCTCGCCGCGCTCGCCGGACACCTGCGCGTGCGCGCGCCCGCGCCGGCCGCCGACGCCGCGCAGCTGCGCGCGGCGCTGAGCGCGCGGCTCGCCGCCGTGCCGGCCGACGCCGCGGACCCGCGCCGCCACCTCGCCAATGCGCTCGAGGTGCGGCTCGGCCATATGCTCGACGAGGTCGGCCACATGCTCGACGTCCAGCTCGGTGCGCCGACGCCGAGCGCGGCGGCCTGGACGCCCGCGCAGCTGCAGGACTTCGTGTCGCCGCAGGGCTGGCCGCTCGCGGCGCTGCGCAACCACCTGAGCCTGCGCTCGCCGGTGCTGCGCCATGCGCTGCGCTCGATGCTCGCGCTGACGACGGCCTACGGCCTCGGCCTGCTGCTGCCCTGGGCCTCGCATCCGCAATGGCTGCTGCTCAGCGTCGCCGTGGTGCTGCGCGGCAACCTCGCGCAGACGCTCGCGCGCCGCAACGACCGCGTGCGCGGCACGCTGCTCGGCTGCCTGATCGTGCTCGCGCTCGCCTCGGTGCCGCAGCGCTGGCTGCTCGGCGGCGTGTTCGTCGCCGCGGTCGGCACCTCGCACGCCTACGTGAACAAGCGCTACTTCGTCGCGGCGACCGCGGCGACGCTGATGGCGCTCGTGCAGCCGCTGATGCTGCTGCCGCCGGGCGCGCACCCGGCCATCGCCGAGCGGCTCGGCGACACCGTGCTCGGCGCGCTGCTCGCCTGGGCGTTCTGTTACGTGCTGCCCTCGTGGGAGCGGCGCTCGCTGAAGGACCTGCTGCCGCTCGCGCGCAAGGTGCTCGCCGCGCACGCGGCGAACGTGCTGCGCTGGGGGCCGACGCACGCCGAGCAGGTCGCCGCGCGGCTGTCGCGCCAGCAGGCCTACGCAGCGCTCGGCGCGCTCGCCGAGGCCGGCCAGCGCACCCGCGTCGAGCCCGAGCATGTGCGCGTCGCCGACGCCGAGATCGAGGCGCTGCTGACCCATGGCTACCGCCTGCTCGCGCTGCTCGGCGCCGTGCACCAGCAGCTCTCGCGGCGCGCCGACCGGCTCGACCCGGTGCGCGCCCAGGCCGCGCTGCCCGTGACGCTGCGCGCGACCGCCCAGGCGCTGCAGGCGGGCCAGGACCTGCCGACGCCCGAGGACGACGAGCCCCACGACCCGCAGGCCGGCGCCTGGCCCGAGCACATCGGCCAGCAGGACCTGACGCCGTGGATGCTGCGCCGGCTGCGCCTGATCCGGCGCGAGGCGCGGCTGTTCAACCACGTGGCGGTGCAGCTCGGCTAGCTAGCGGCGCAGGCGCCGTCGCGGGCGTGCCCCGCGCTCGGGGGACAATCGGCCCATGGCTGTCCTCTCCCTCACCAACGCCCACCTGGCCTTTGGCCATGTCCCGCTGCTCGACGGCGCCGATTTCGCGCTCGAAACGGGCGAGCGCGTCGGCCTGATCGGCCGCAACGGCACCGGCAAGTCCTCGCTGCTCAAGATCCTCGCCGGCATCGAGAAGCTCGACGACGGCCTGCTGCAGCTGCAGCAGGGCCTGACCAGCGTCTACGTGCCGCAGGAGCCCGCGCTGCGCGCCGAGGCGACGATCTTCGACGTCGTCAGCGAGGGCGTCGCCGAGGCGCGCGCGCTGCGCGAGCGCTACGAGCGCCACGACCCGGCCGACGACCTCGACGCCGTGCTCGAGCGCATCGAGCATATCGGCGCGTGGACCTGGGAGCAGCGCGTCGACGAGACCCTGCACCGCCTGGGCCTGGACGGCGCGCGGCGCATCGGCGAGCTCTCGGGCGGCCTCAGGAAGCGCGTCGCGCTCGCGCGCGCGCTCGTCGCCCAGCCCGACGTGCTGCTGCTCGACGAGCCGACCAACCACCTCGACCTCGACGCGATCGCCTGGCTCGAGGGCCTGCTGGGCGAATTCAAGGGCTCGCTGCTGCTGATCACGCACGACCGCGCGTTTCTCGACAACGTCGTCAAGCGCATCGTCGAGCTCGACCGCGGCCAGCTGCGCGGCTACCCCGGCAATTTCGCGGCCTTCCAGGCCGCCAAGCAGTACGAGCTCGAGAACGAGGCGCTCGCGAACGCGCGCTTCGACAAGCTGCTCGCCCAGGAGGAGGTCTGGATCCGCAAGGGCGTCGAGGCGCGCCGCACGCGCTCGGTCGCGCGCGTCGCGCGCCTGCACGAGATGCGCGACGCGCGTGCCGCGCGGCGCGACGTCCAGGGCAAGGTGCGGCTCGACATCGACACGGGGTCGGCGAGCGGCAAGATCGTCGCCGAGCTCGAGAACGTGTCCAAGCGCTACGGCGACCGCACCATCGTCGGCGACTTCACGGCGACGCTCTTGCGCGGCGACAAGATCGGCCTCGTCGGCGCGAACGGCGCGGGCAAGACCACGCTGCTCAAGCTGATCCTCGGCGAGCTCGCGCCCGACAGCGGCACGGTGCGCCTGGGTAGCAAGCTTTCGGTCGCCTACTTCGACCAGATGCGCGACGCGCTGAACCTCGACGCGACGCTCGCCGACACGATCAGCCCGGGCAGCGAGTGGATCGAGATCGGCAACCAGCGCAAGCATGTGAAGAGCTATCTCGGCGACTTCCTGTTCTCGCCGGCGCGCGCCGACTCGCCGGTGTCGACGCTGTCGGGCGGCGAGCGCAACCGCCTGCTGCTCGCGCGCCTGTTCGCGCGGCCGGCCAACGTGCTCGTGCTCGACGAGCCGACCAACGACCTCGACATCGAGACGCTCGAACTGCTCGAGGAGCTGCTCGCCGACTACGACGGCACGGTCTTCCTCGTCAGCCACGACCGGCGCTTCCTCGACAACGTCGTGACGAGCACGATCGTCAGCGAGGGCGCGGGCCGCTGGCGCGAGTACGAGGGCAATGTCGAGGACTGGCTCACGCAGAGCCGTCGCGCGGCCGCGCTGAAGCCCGCGTCGGCGCCCGCCCCCGCCCCCGTCGCCGCGCCCGCGCCCGCGCGGCGCAAGCTCAGCTACAAGGAGCAGCGCGAGCTCGACGAGCTGCCGGGCCGCATCGCCGCGCTCGAGGCCGAGCAGGTGCAGCTCAATGCGCTGATCAACGGCAGCGAGCTCTACGCCCAGGGCGCCGCGCGCATCGCCGAGGTCACGACGCGCGCGAGCGCGATCGACGCCGAGCTGCTCGCGCTGATGGAGCGCTGGGAGCGGCTCGAGTCGCGCTGAAACCGGGCGGATCGCGGCGCCGTCAGCGCGGCGCGAGAACGCCGTCGAGCTCGTCGGCCGCGCAGCGCGCGCGCAGGTCGAGCGCGAGCGAGCGCGGCTCGGCGCCGTCGCCATGGGCCAGGTCGGCCGTGACTTCGATCAGCTGCGCCGTGTGCAGGTCGAACAGCAGCGTGAACGCGAGGCCCGCGTCGTCGGGCTCGGCGAAGCGCGCGGCGAGGTAATGCGGCAGGATCGCCTCGTCGTGTTCCCACGACGCGCTGAGGCGGAGCCGGCCGGTGCCGTCGGCGTGGATCAGGCCGAGGACGCAGGTCGGCAGCCGCACATGGGCCGCGCCGAGCCGCAGCTCGAGGTCGGTCAGGCGGCGTGCATCGCCGACCGCGCTGAAGGTCAGCCGCAGGCGCGCGGGCGCGTAGGCCGCGGGCAGGCCCTGCAGGCTGCCGTCGGCGGCCAGTCCGATCACGCGGTCTTGATGGGCGGCTGCACCGGTGCCGAGTCCCAGGCCCAGCACCGCGGTGGCGAACAGGCGCAGCGGCGCGTACCCGATGCGTGGCCTCATGCCGGTTTCGCGCCTTGCTACAGCTGCACGGCGAGCTCGCCGAGCCCCGCGAAGCGCGCGACCGCGCGCTGGCCCGCGCCGAGCTTCAGCGCGACGCGCCACGAGCCGGTCGTGACGACGCTGCCGGCCGCGATGGTCGCGCCGTGGCGCGTCGCGGCCTGCAGCCAGGGCACGAGGACCCAGGCCGGATCGTCGAGGCCATGGCCGCCGATGCCGTCCTGCGGTGCGGCCGTGTCGATCTGCAGCGTGCAGGGTTGGCGCGCCCAGTCGTGGCCGGGCTGCCAGGCCTGCCAGGGGCCGAGCGCGAGGCCGCCGTTCGACTGGCTGTCGGCATGCTTGAGCAGGGGGGCGGCCGCCATGCCCTGCTGCCAGCGCGAGGCGAGGCCTTCGACGGCGACGCAGAACGCGTCGATCAGGTCGGCGCCTGCGCCGAGCCGCAGCGCCTGCGCGGCGGCCGGCGTGACGTCGCGCGCGAGGCGCAGCGCGATCTCGGCCTCGGCGCCGATCAGGCCGAGGTCACCGAGGTCGATCGGGCCGGCGCCTTCGCGCACGCCGTGGGGCGCGAGCGGCGCGTGGCCGAACGGGCCGCTGCGCGCGCTGCCGCCGCATTTCCAGAACTGCGGCCGGCCGGCCGGCAGCCAGCCGAGTTCGGCCGCGAGTTCGGCGTGGACGGCCGCGCAAGCGGCCTCGTCGGCGATAGCCCAGTCGGCGGCGTCGAGGCGGCTGCCGTCGCGCCAGCAGGCGGCCAGCGCGGTGGCGAGTGCGGAGGGAGAGGAACTCATGCCGCCATCGTAGCGGCTCGACTCAGAGCAGCTTGAGCGCGCGCGCCTGCGCGCGCAGCTCGGCGCGGAAGTCCGGGTGGGCGATATTGATCAGTTCCTGCGCGCGCTGGTGCGCCGACTTGCCGCGCAGCTGCGCGACGCCGTATTCGCTGACCACGACGTTGATGTCGTTCTTGCTCGTGGTCTGGTGCGTGCCCGGCGTCAGCGTCGGCACGATGCGCGAGATGCTGTCGCCCTTGGCCGTGGACGGCAGCACGATGATCGCCTTGCCGCCGCGCGAGCGGTTCGCCGCGCGCACGAAGTCGACCTGGCCGCCGGTGCCCGAGTACGGCGCCGGGCCCAGGCTCTCGGAGCCGCACTGGCCGAGCAGGTCGATCTGCAGCGTCGCGTTGATCGTCACGAGCCGGTCGTTCTGGCCGGCCAGGTAGGGGTCGTTCGTGAAGTCGACCGGGTGCATCTCGAGCGCCGGGTTGTCGTCCATGTAACGGTGCAGCTTGGCGGAGCCGAGCGCGAAGGTCGCGACGCTGCGGCACGGCAGGTAGTTCTTGCGCGCGTTCGTGACGACGCCGGCCTCGATCAGCGTGAGGATGCCGTCGCCGATCATCTCGGTGTGCACGCCGAGGTCGCGCTTGTTCGTCAGTTGCATGACGACCGCGTCGGGGATGCCGCCGTAGCCGATCTGCAGCGTCGAGCCGTCCTCGATCATCTCGGCGACATGGGCGCCGATCGCCTGCTGGACCGGGCCGATCTTGGGCAGGCCGACCTCGAGAATCGGCGCCTCGCTCTCGACGAGCGCGGCGACCTGCGAGACATGGACGCGGCAGTTGCCGTGGCAGCGCGGCACGCGCGGGTTGACCTCGAGCACGACGGCGCGCGCGCGCTCGATGGCCGCAAGCGTGTAGTCGGCGCCGAGGCTCAGGCAGAAATAGCCGTCGGCGTCCATGGGCGACGCGAGGCTCATCACCGCGTCGGCCGGCATCAGGCCGCGCCGGATCAGCTCGGGCATCTCGGAGAAATAGCTCGGGATGAAGTCGACCCAGCCGGCCTGGCCGCCCGCGCGGGAGGCCGGGCCGAAGAAGTAGGCGACATGGCGCACATGCTCGGCCGTCTCGGCGTCGAAATAGCCGAACTTGCGCATCGGCAGGATCTGGCCGACCTTGACGTCGCGGAACTCGCGACGCTGCGCCGACAGCGCGTCGAGCAGCGCGGGCGGCTCGCCGACGCCGGTCGGCACGACGATGAAGTCGCCGTCGCGCAGCAGCTCGAGGGCGGCGTCGGCGGTGCGGAGCTTCCTGCGGTACGAGTCCTGGTGCGACATGGCGGGCGGCGTGGCGGACAGTGCCCCGAGGGGCGATGCCGCCGACTCTGACAGCTGGGGCTGACGCGAGCTTGACCGCGGCCGACATGAGCGCGGGCTAGCGCGGCATGCCAAATGGGCATGGGGCCCCGTCAGCGTTCGGCGTTATCGTTGCGGCCATGCCCGCAGCCGCGGCACCACAAAGAGACAAGGCAGTCGCAATGACGTCCCCGTTTACCCAGGCGCGCCGCGCCGCGCGCATGAACCCGTCCATCATCCGCGAGATCCTCAAGGTCACCGAGAAGCCCGGCATCCTGTCGCTCGCCGGCGGCCTGCCGAGCAGCGACACCTTCCCGGTCGAGGCGATCAAGGCGGCCTGCGACAAGGTCCTGACCGACGCGCCGCGCGAAGCGCTGCAGTACGCGTCGAGCGAGGGCTTCGCGCCGCTGCGCGAATGGGTCGCCGCGCGCGTCAAGCAGCTCGGCATCGAGGCCGCGCCCGATCAGGTGCTGATCACGAGCGGCTCGCAGCAGGGCCTGGACCTGGTCGGCAAGATCCTGTGCGACCAGGGCGCGCCGGTCGCCGTCGAAACGCCGACCTACCTCGGCGCGCTACAGGCCTTCACGCCCTACGAGCCGCTGTTCACGAGCCTCGAGAGCGACGCCGAGGGCGTGCGCCCCGAGAGCTTCGCGCGCCTCGGCCACGACGCGCCGGGCACGCGCTTCGCGTACCTGCTGCCGAACTACCAGAATCCGACCGGCCGCGTGATGGGCGCCGCGCGTCGCGACGCGGTCATCGTCGCCGCGCAGGCGGCCGGCGTGCCGATCGTCGAGGACAACCCCTACGGCGACCTCTGGTTCGACGCCCCGCCGCCGGCCGCGCTGACGTCGCGCTGGCCCGAGGGCTCGCTCTACCTGGGCAGTTTCTCCAAGGTGCTGACGCCGGGCTTCCGCCTCGGCTACATCGTTGCGCCGCGCGAGCTCTACCCGAAGCTGCTGCAGGCCAAGCAGGCGGCCGACCTGCACACGCCGGGCTTCAACCAGCGCGTCGTCTTTGAGGTCATCCGCGACGGCTTCCTCGACCGCCATGTGCCGACGATCCGCGCGCGCTACAAGGCGAACCGCGACGCGATGGCCGCGGCGCTGCAGGCGCACCTGCCGGCCGGCTGCGAATGGCAGACGCCCGAGGGCGGCATGTTCTTCTGGATCCGCCTGCCCGAGGGCTTCGACGCGATGGCGATGCTCGAGACGGCCGTCGCGGCCGGCGTCGCCTATGTGCCGGGCGCCGCGTTCTTCGCGCAGCGCCCCGACCCGCGCACGCTGCGCCTGTCCTTCGTGACCTTGACGCCCGAGCTGATCCGCGACGGCGTCGCGATCCTCGGCCGCGTGCTGCGCGAGCAGCTCGAGCGCGTCGAGGAACCGACGCCCTGATCCTTAATCGTTCTTGAAGTGGTCGTGGCAAGCCTTGCAGGTCTTGCCGACCGCGCCGGTCGCGGCCTTGAGCTGGGCGAGGTCGCCCGAGCGTGCGGCGGCCGGCAGCTTGGCCGCGGCGTCGAGCAGCTCGTCGGTGTGCTTCTTGAAGTGGTCGGCTTCCTTCCAGATCTCGGGCTTCGCGTCGGTGTCGCCGCCCTTGTCGGTGCCCGGGCCGAACGCGTCGAACGGCAGCTTCGCGAGCATTGCGAACAGGTCGGCGTTCTCGCCGGCGACCTTGGGGTCGTAGGGTGCCTTGCCGTTCGCCATCGCCGCGACGCGGCCGAAATGCGTTGACATCAGGCGCATCGCGGCCTGGCGGTACTTGATCGCGTCGGACGGCTTGGCGAACTGCGCGTGGGCGGGCAGCGCGGCGGCGAAGCTCAGCGCGAGGCCGGCAGCGGCGGCGAACAGGCGGACTTTCATCGGGGCTCCAGTTGGGATGCGGTGAACGAACAGGCGCGACCATAACCGCATGTCGATGACTGCGCTATGGTGCGCGTCTCATGAACATTGCCGACAAACCACAAGGCCTGCGCGTCTGGGACCTGCCGACGCGCGTGTTCCACGGCCTGCTGATCGTCAACGTCGGCGGCGCGGTCGGCACGGGCCTCGCGGGCGCGATGGACTGGCATGTGCGCTGCGGCCTCGCGAGCGCGGCGCTGCTGACGTTCCGCCTCGTCTGGGGCCTGGTCGGCGGGCGCTGGTCGCGCTTCCGGCGCTTCCGCGTCGCGCCCGCTGCGCTGTGGCGTTATGTGCGCGGCCGGGAAGAAGTGCACGTCGGCCACAGCCCGCTCGGCGCGCTCGCGATCCTCGCGATGCTCGCGGTGCTGCTTGCCCAGGTCGGCACGGGCCTCGTCGCCGACGACGAGGTCGCGACGACCGGGCCGCTCGCGCGCTTCGTCGCCGACTCGGTCACGCACGCGGCGACCGGCTGGCACAAGCATTACGGGCCCTGGCTGATCTACGCGCTCGTGGCCCTGCACCTCGTCGCCGTGCTCGTCTACACGCTGCGCGGCCGCGCGATCGTCGCGGCGATGTGGCATGGCGACCAGCGCGTCGACGCCGTCGCGCCGCTGCCGCCGCCCTCGCGCGACGACCTGGCCGCGCGCCTGTTCGCGCTCGCGCTGTTCGCGGCCTGCGCCGCCGGCGCGGTCTGGCTCGCGCGACCGTGACGGCGCGGGCGCGCGATTACATCGCGGTACGCGTTTAAGCTCGCGCCATGAGTACCGCGCCGCTGTTCGAAGTCACGCTCGCCCATCCCGAGCCGTCCCTGCTCGGCGAATCGCCGCTGTGGGACGCCGCCGCGGGCTGCCTCTATCACGTCGACATCCCGGGCAAGGAGCTGCGCCGGCTCGACCCCGCGAGCGGCGCGCTCGCGCGCTGGCCGCTGCCCGACGAGCCCGGCTGCATCGCGCTGATCGAAGGCGACCCGACCGGCCTGCTCGTGGCGGGCCGCGCCGGCCTCGCGCGCTTCGACACCGCGAGCGGCGCGCTGACCCCGCTCGCGCCGCCGCCGTTCGACCCCGCGCGCCAGCGCTTCAACGACGGCAAGCCCGACGCGGCCGGCCGCTTCTGGGTCGGCACGATCGACGACGCGCGCGCGCCCGACGCCGCGCTGTACCGGTTCGACGCGAACGGCGTCACGCGCGTCGCCGACGGCATCACGACGTCGAACGGCCTCGCCTGGAGCCCCGACGGCCGCAGGCTGTACTGGACCGACACCAAGGCGCACGAGATCTACGCGCTCGACTTCGATGCGCGCGACGGCAGCGTCGGCCCGCGCCGGCGCCTCGCCGCGTTCGAGCCGCGCGCGGCCGGCGCGCCGCTCGAGACCTACGGCGGCCGACCCGACGGCGCGGCCGTCGACGTCGAGGGCTGCTACTGGGTCGCGCTGTTCGAGGGCCAGCGCCTGCTGCGCCTCGCCCCCGATGGCTCGGTGCGGCGCGAGCTGCGCCTGCCGGTGCGTTGCCCGACCATGCCGACCTTCGGCGGACCGGACCTGCGCACCTTGTTCGTGACCACGGCGCGCAACGGCCGCCCCAGCGAGGAGCTCGATGCACAACCTTGGGCTGGCTGCGTGCTGCGCATCGAGGTCGACGTGCCGGGCCTGCCGGCCGCGGCCGCGCGTCTGCCCTTCGGCTGAACGGCGTCAGCGCGCGCGGGCTTCGCGGCCGCGCGACCCGCGCTTAACGCGCGCTGAAGCGGACCGTAAAGTCGCCGTAAAGGGGGTCCGCCGATTCCCCCTATAATCCGCCGGCTTTGCTGACCGCAGCCCCCAAGCCGTGACCAAACCGACGACGCGCGAGACGACACATGCAGTCCCGCCGCTCGGTTGGGATGACGACTGGAAGGACGCCGAGGCGGACCGGCCCCCTTTGACGCCCGCGCAAGCGGACGAATTGCGGGCCTGGCTGCCCCAGCTGTCGCCCTGGGCCGTGGTCGGCGCGCAGACGCTCGCCGGCGTGCTGTGCGTTGCGCTCGCGGCCCTGCTGGGCCCGGGGCGCGTCGCGTGGTCGGCTTTTTGGGGCGCGTCTGCGGTGGTCCTGCCCGGTGCCGTCATGGCGTGGGGCCTGACCCGGCGCTCCTCGCGGATCGCGGCGATGCAAGTGCACTCGCTGTTCCTGTGGGAGGGTATCAAGATTTCGATGAGCATCGCCATGCTGGTGGCGGTGGTCATCCGGGTGCACGACCTGCACTGGCCTGCAATGCTGGCCGGGTTGGTCTTGTGCCTCAAAGCACATTGGCTGGCCCTGCTTCGGCGGGGCCGGGTAAAGAATCAGCATTGACCGACGGAACCCGAGCATGGCAGCAGAAGAGCAAGGCCTGACACCCGGCGAATACATCAGCCACCATTTGCACCACTTTCAGCGCGATACGGCGCTGCAAGTTCCGGGCCATGTAGGTACGGCCGACTTCACGGTCTTCAATATCGACTCGATCTTTTTCTCGATCCTGCTCGGTGTGCTCGGCTGCTTCTTCATGTGGCGCGCGGCGCGCAAGGCGACCTCGGGCGTGCCCGGCCGCTTCCAGGCCGCCGTCGAGTTTCTCGTCGAGATGGTCGACGGCCAGGCCAAGGGCATCGTCCACAACGCGACGAGCCGCAAGTTCGTGGCCCCGCTCGCGCTGACGATCTTCGTCTGGATCGTGCTGCTCAATTCGATGGACTTCCTGCCCGTCGACCTGCTGCCCGCGATCTGGCAGGGCGCCAGCGGCGACCATCACGCCTTCCTGCGCGTCGTGCCCACGGCCGACCTGTCGATCACGATGGGCATGTCCGTGACCGTGCTGCTGATCTGCTTCTACTACAACATCAAGATCAAGGGCTTCGGCGGCTGGATGCACGAGCTCGTGACGGCGCCGTTCGGCACGAGCAAGAACCCGGTGTTCGCGCTGCTGCTCGGCGTCGCCAACCTGTTCATGCAGCTCGTCGAGTACGTCGCCAAGACCGTCTCGCACGGCATGCGGCTGTTCGGCAATATGTACGCCGGCGAACTGATCTTCCTGCTGATCGCCCTGCTCGGCGGCGCCGCGACGGCGTCGGCCAGCGGCCTCACGCTCGGCGTGCTGCACGTGTTCCTGGGCCTCGCCTGGTCGATCTTCCACATCCTGATCGTCGTGCTCCAGGCCTTCGTGTTCATGATGCTGACGCTGGTCTATATCGGCCAGGCGCACGAGCACCACTGATCCGCCCCCCATTTTTCGTAGTTCCTTTCCCAACCCTCGTTTCTCTCTTTAGGAGTCATCATGGAAGTCATCAGCTTTGTTGCCCTGGCCGCTGGCCTGATCATCGGTCTCGGCGCTTTCGGCGCTTGCGTGGGCATGGGCATCATGGCCAGCAAGTACCTCGAGTCGGCTGCCCGCCAACCCGAACTGATGAACGAACTGCAGACCAAGATGTTCCTGCTGGCCGGCCTGATCGACGCGTCCTTCATCATCGGCGCGGGTATCGCCCTGTGGTTCGCCACGGCCAACCCGTTCCTGGCCCAGCTGACCGCCATCGCTGCGCACTAAGCGGACTCCTAGCCATCTCCTCGGAGCCCGCGGCGTGCGAACGCACGCGGGTTCCGGCAATTCCAAAGAGAGGGTGAAGCCGTGAGCATTACCGCAACACTGATCGTCCAGCTGATCGTGTTCCTGGCCCTGGTCGGGTTCACGATGAAGTTCGTCTGGCCGCCGATCGCGAAGGCGCTCGACGAGCGCGCGCAGAAGATCGCCGCCGGCCTCGCCGCCGCCGACAAGGCCCGTGCCGACCTCGCCGCCGCCGACAAGCGCGTCGAGGCCGAGCTCGGCCAGGCGCGCAACGACGTCGCGACGCGTCTCGCCGACGCCGAGCGCCGCGCCCAGGCCATCGTCGAAGAGGCCAAGGCCCGCGCGACCGAAGAAGGCAACAAGATCATCGCCGCGGCCAAGGCCGAGGCGGACCAGCAGGCCGTCAAGGCCCGCGAAGCCCTGCGCGAGCAGGTCGCCGCGCTGGCCGTCAAGGGCGCTGAAGCTATCCTGCGCAAGGAAGTCAACGCCGGCGTGCACGCCGATCTGCTGGCCCGCCTGCAGACCGAGCTCTGAGTCGGGGGACGCCATGGCTGAAATCGCCACCATCGCCCGACCCTACGCCGAAGCGCTGTTCGAAGCGAGCGGCGCGCAAGCGTCCGCCGACCAGGCCTGGCTCGGCGCCGTCGCTGCCGTCGCCGGCAACGCCGAGCTGCTGTCGCTGGCCGGCAACCCCAAGGTCACGCCCGAGCAGTTGCTCGGCGTGCTGACCGCGGCGGCCGGCACGGCGCTGCCCGCGCGCGCGAACAACTTCCTCGCCACCGTGCTCGAGAACGGCCGCCTCGCGGCGCTGCCCGAGATCGCCGCGCAGTTCCATGCCCTCGTCAACGCCCAAAGCGGCGCGGCCGACGCGGTCGTGCACAGCGCGTTCGCGATCGACGGCGCGCGCCTGGCCGAGCTCGGCACGCTGCTCGAACGCCGTTTCGGCCGCAAGCTCAACCTGCAGGTCGCGCTCGATCCCGAGCTGATCGGCGGCGTGCGCGTGGTCGTCGACGACGAGGTCCTCGACCTCTCCGTGCGGGCGCGTCTTGAACAAATGAAAGTGGCGCTGGCGGCCTGAGGCCCCGGTACCCAACTTAACGAAGGATAAGAGTCATGCAACTCAATCCCGCAGAGATTTCCGAGCTCATCAAGAGCCGCATCGAAGGCCTTGGCGTCAACGCCAACATCCGTAACGAAGGCACGGTCGTGTCGGTCTCGGACGGCATCGTGCGCGTGCACGGCCTGTCCGACGTGATGCAGGGCGAAATGCTCGAGTTCCCGGTCGCGGCCGACGGCTCGCAGACCTTCGGCCTCGCGCTGAACCTCGAGCGCGACTCGGTCGGCGCCGTGATTCTGGGTGCCTACGAGCACATCTCGGAAGGCGACACCGTCAAGTGCACGGGCCGCATTCTCGAAGTGCCGGTGGGCCCCGAGCTGATCGGCCGCGTCGTCAACGCGCTCGGCGAGCCGATCGACGGCAAGGGCCCGATCAACGCGAAGATGACCGACGTGATCGAAAAGGTCGCGCCGGGCGTGATCGCGCGCCAGTCGGTCGACCAGCCGGTCCAGACCGGCCTCAAGTGCATCGACACGATGGTGCCCGTCGGCCGCGGCCAGCGCGAGCTGATCATCGGCGACCGCCAGACCGGCAAGACCGCCGTGGCGATCGACGCGATCATCAACCAGAAGGGTCAGAACATGACCTGCGTCTACGTCGCGATCGGCCAGAAGGCTTCGTCGATCAAGAACGTGGTGCGCGCTCTGGAACAGGCCGGCGCGATGGACTACACCATCGTCGTCGCCGCGTCGTCGTCGGAATCGGCGGCCATGCAGTACGTGTCGGCCTACTCGGGCTGCACGATGGGCGAGTACTTCCGCGACCGCGGCCAGGACGCGCTGATCATCTATGACGACCTGTCCAAGCAGGCCGTCGCCTACCGCCAGGTCTCGCTGCTGCTGCGCCGCCCGCCGGGCCGCGAAGCATTCCCCGGCGACGTGTTCTATCTCCACAGCCGTCTGCTCGAGCGCGCCGCGCGCGTGAACGCCGACTACGTCGAGGCCTTCACCAAGGGCGAAGTCAAGGGCAAGACCGGTTCGCTGACGGCGCTGCCGATCATCGAAACCCAGGCCGGCGACGTCTCGGCCTTCGTGCCGACCAACGTGATCTCGATCACCGACGGCCAGATCTTCCTGGAAACCAACCTGTTCAACGCCGGCGTGCGTCCCGCGATCAACGCCGGTATCTCGGTGTCGCGCGTCGGTGGCGCGGCCCAGACCAAGCTGGTCAAGTCGCTGTCGGGCGGCATCCGTACCGACCTCGCGCAGTACCGTGAACTCGCGGCCTTCGCGCAGTTCGCGTCGGACCTCGACGCCGCCACGCGCAAGCAGCTCGACCGCGGCGCGCGCGTGACCGAACTGCTCAAGCAGGCCCAGTACCAGCCGCTGTCGATCAGCCTGATGGCCGCGTCGATCTTCGCCGCGAACAAGGGCTTCCTCGACGACATCGACGTCAAGAAGGTCCTCGCCTTCGAACATGGCCTGCACCAGTTCCTCAAGACGAGCCACGCCGCGCTGCTGGCCAAGCTCGAGAACGACCGCGCCATGGACAAGGACGCCGAGGCCCAGCTGACGGACGCGATCGCCGCGTTCAAGAAGTCCTTCGCTTGATCAACCATGACCGGGCAGCGCTGAACGCGTTCTAGTACTGCCCGGCCCGAACAGGAGAAATCATGGCATCAAGCAAGGAAATTCGCGGCAAGATCAAGTCGGTCGAGAACACCAAGAAGATCACCAAGGCCATGGAAATGGTCGCGGCCTCGAAGATGCGCAAGGCGCAGGAACGCATGCGTTCCGCGCGGCCTTACGCCGAGAAGATCGGTCACATCGCCGGCAACCTCGCGCGCGCGAATCCCGAGTACAAGCACCCGTTCATGGTCGCGAACAGCGGCAGCGGCAAGGTGGGCTTCGTCGTCGTCACGACCGACAAGGGTCTGTGCGGCGGCCTCAACACCAACCTGCTGCGCGCGACCACGACCAAGCTGCGCGAGCTCGAATCGGCCGGCCAGCAGGCCCAGGTCGTCGCGATCGGCAACAAGGGCCTGGGCTTCATGAACCGCGTCGGCGCCCCCGTCGTCGCGCAGGCCACCCAGCTCGGCGACCAGCCGCATATCGAGCAGCTGATCGGCCCGGTCAAGGTGCTGCTCGACATGTACGCCGAAGGCAAGCTCGACGCCGTCTACCTCTGCTACACGCGCTTCATCAACACGATGAAGCAGGAGCCGGTCGTCAAGCAGCTGCTGCCGCTCGACGCGAACGGCATGCGCGAGCAGGCCGACGCCCACGCCTGGGACTACATCTACGAGCCCGACGCTCAGGCCGTCATCGACGACCTGCTGCTGCGCTACACCGAGGCGCTCGTCTACCAGGCCGTGGCCGAGAACATGGCGTCCGAGCAGAGCGCGCGCATGGTCGCGATGAAGGCCGCGACGGACAACGCCGGCACGCTGATCGGCGAGCTCAAGCTGGTCTACAACAAGACCCGCCAGGCCGCGATCACGAAGGAACTCTCGGAAATCGTCAGCGGCGCCGCAGCCGTGGGCTGATCGGTCAGCAGGAATCACTGGAATTTAAGGAACTTCAAAATGGCTAACACCCAAGCAGTGGGCAAGATTGTTCAGTGCATCGGCGCCGTGGTCGACGTGGAATTCCCGCGCGACCAGATGCCCAAGGTCTACGACGCGCTGAAGATGGAGGGCACGGCCCTGACCCTCGAAGTGCAGCAGCAGCTCGGCGACGGCGTCGTCCGCACGATCGCGCTGGGATCGAGCGACGGCCTGCGCCGCGGCACCGAGGTCTACAACAGCGGCGACATGATCCGCGTGCCGGTCGGCACCGCGACGCTCGGCCGCATCATGGACGTGCTCGGCAACCCGATCGACGAGCGTGGCGAGGTCTCGCACGCGCAGACCGCGGCGATCCACCGTCCCGCGCCGGCCTACGACGAGCTGAGCCCGTCGCAGGACCTGCTCGAAACGGGCATCAAGGTCATCGACCTGATCTGCCCGTTCGCCAAGGGCGGCAAGGTCGGCCTGTTCGGCGGCGCCGGCGTCGGCAAGACCGTCAACATGATGGAGCTGATCAACAACATCGCCAAGGCCCACTCCGGCCTGTCGGTGTTCGCGGGCGTCGGTGAGCGCACCCGCGAAGGCAACGACTTCTATCACGAGATGGCCGATTCGAAGGTCGTCGACCTCGACGACCTGGGCAACTCGAAGGTGTCGATGGTCTACGGCCAGATGAACGAGCCGCCGGGCAACCGCCTGCGCGTCGCGTTGACCGGCCTGACGATCGCCGAGTCGTTCCGCGACGAAGGCCGCGACGTGCTGTTCTTCGTGGACAACATCTACCGCTACACGCTGGCCGGCACCGAAGTGTCCGCGCTGCTGGGCCGCATGCCGTCCGCGGTGGGCTACCAGCCGACGCTGGCCGAGGAAATGGGGCGCCTGCAGGAGCGCATCACGTCGACCAAGGTCGGCTCGATCACCTCGATCCAGGCCGTGTACGTTCCCGCGGACGACTTGACCGACCCGTCGCCCGCCACGACCTTCGCCCACTTGGACGCCACCGTCGTTCTGTCGCGTGACATCGCTTCGCTGGGCATCTACCCCGCGGTCGACCCGCTCGACTCCACCTCGCGCCAGGTCGACCCGAACGTCGTCGGCGAAGAGCACTACACGACCACCCGTTCGGTGCAGGCCACGCTGCAGCGCTACAAGGAACTGCGCGACATCATCGCCATCCTGGGCATGGACGAACTCGCGCCGGAAGACAAGCTGGCCGTCGCCCGCGCCCGCAAGATCCAGCGTTTCCTGTCGCAGCCGTTCCACGTCGCCGAAGTGTTCACCGGCTCGCCGGGCAAGTACGTGCCGCTGAAGGAAACGATCCGTGGCTTCAAGATGATCGTCAACGGCGAGTGCGACCACCTGCCCGAGCAGGCCTTCTACATGGTCGGCACGATCGACGAGGCCTTCGAGAAGGCCAAGAAGATGCAGTAAGCGGTGCGCTGGCGGTGACCCCGCCGCACGGTCCGGCCACGCAGGCCGCGCCGCGCGACAGGCCACCGCCCGCCCCGTTGACCGTCTTCCGCAGCATTCCGACCAAGGACCCCTACCATGGCCACCATTCACGTCGACGTCGTCTCGGCCGAAGAGCAGATCTTCTCCGGCGAGGCGAAGTTCGTCGCGCTGCCGGGCGAGAGCGGCGAGCTGGGCATCCTGCTGCGCCACACACCGCTGATCAATCGCATCAAGCCGGGCGCGGTCCGTATCGAGCGCGCGGACAACGGCGAAGAGGAATTCGTCTTCGT
>JAFAMW010000042.1 GCA_019232985.1 Roseateles sp.
CGTGACCGCGCGCGACCTCAAGCGCGACAAGGTGTTCCGCGAGTCGACCATCCGCAGCCTGTTCGACGAGATCCTCAAGGGCCTGCGCATCGTCCACCAGCACAAGATGCTGCACCTGGACATCAAGCCCGCGAACATCTTCATCACGAACGACAACAAGGCCGTGCTGCTCGACTTCGGCGCCGCGCGCGAGGTGCTCAGCAAGGAGGGCAACTTCATCCGGCCGATGTACACGCCCGGCTTCGCCGCGCCCGAGATGTACCGCCGCGACGGCTCGCTGGGCCCGTGGACCGACATCTACGCGATCGGCGCGTGCATCTACGCCTGCATGCAGGGCTACCCGCCCAACGACGCGCCGCAGCGCCTCGAGAAGGACCGCCTTGCGCTGTCGCTCTCGCGCCTGCGCAACGTCTACTCGGACAACCTGATCGAGGTGACCGAGTGGTGCATGTCGCTCGACCCGCTTGCGCGGCCGCAGAGCGTGTTCGCGCTGCAGAAGGAGCTCGCGCGCGAGACCGAGCGCCGCTACACCAAGCTCAGCTTCAGCGAACGCCTCAAGCTCCAGCTCGAGAACCTGAAGACCGGGGCCAAGGCTTGACGCGGCGGCGCCGGAGTTCGCGATGAGGTTCAACGTCTTCCAGGTCAGCCGCAAGGGCGGCCGCGAGAAGAACGAGGACCGCATGGGCTATTGCTACACGCGCGAGGCCGGGCTGTTCGCGCTCGCCGACGGCATGGGCGGCCACCCCGAGGGCGAGGTCGCCGCGCAGCTCGCGCTGCACACGCTCGCCGCGCTGTTCCAGCGCCAGGCCAAGCCGCGCCTCGCCGACCCGCACGGCTATCTGTTCGACGCCGTGCAGATCGCCCACCAGCAGCTGCTCAACTACGCGCGCGACAAGCAGCTGTCGGACACGCCGCGCACGACCATCGTCGCCTGCGTGCTGCAGGACGGCCAGAGCCACTGGGTCCATTGCGGCGATTCGCGCCTGTACCTGGTGCGCGCGGGCAAGCTGATCGCACGCACGCGCGACCATTCCTACCTCGAGCTGCAGGAGGCGCTCGCGCGCCACGGCAGCATGGAAATGCCCGGCGTGTCGCGCTTCAACCGCAACGTGCTGTTCAGCTGCCTGGGCAGCCCGGGCAAGCCGATGATCGACATCCAGGGCCCGATCCGCCACGAGCCCGGCGACCGCGTGCTGCTGTGCTCGGACGGCCTGTGGGGCTCGCTCGGCGACGACGAGATCGTCGCGGTGCTCAGCCACCTGCCGCTCAGCGCGGCGGTGCCCGAGCTCGTCGAGGAGGCGCTGCGCAAGGGCGGGCCGCGCTGCGACAATACGACGGTGCTGGCGATGGAATGGGAAGGCGAGGGCGAAGCCGACGCCGATTCGGCCCTCGACGAGAGCGGCTTCGCGTCGACCATCCAGGCAAGCCAGAGCGGCGGCGTCGAGCTCGACGACGCCGAGATCGAGCGCAATGTGCGCGAGGTCCAGGACGCCATCCGCCAGTCGGCCAAGAACCGAATCTAAAGAAAGCCCTGATCCCCATGTCTGCTGACTATCAACGCGCGGGCGGCCGCGCCGCCGCGCAACTGCGTCCGGTGCGCCTGACGCGCCGCTACACCTGCCACGCCGAGGGCGCGGTCCTCGTCGAGTTCGGCAATACCAAGGTGCTGTGCACGGCCTCGGTCGAAGAGAAGGTGCCGCCGCACAAGCGCGGCTCGGGCGAGGGCTGGGTCACGGCCGAGTACGGCATGCTGCCGCGCGCGACGCACACGCGCTCGGACCGCGAGGCCGCGAAGGGCAAGCAGAGCGGCCGCACGCAGGAGATCCAGCGCCTGATCGGCCGCTC
The DNA here is from genome assembly GCA_019232985.1 of Roseateles sp. Next base: position 1,846 of record JAFAMW010000042.1, read on the forward strand.
GCTGCGCTGCGTGTTCGACCTCGCGCTGCTCGGCGAGCGCACGATTGCGCTCGACTGCGACGTGCTCCAGGCCGACGGCGGCACGCGCACGGCGGCGATCACGGGCGCCTACGTCGCGGCCGTCGACGCCGTGAACTGGCTGATCGCCCAGGGCAGGATCGCGAAGAGCCCGATCAAGGACGCGGTCGCCGCGATCTCGGTCGGCATCGTCGCCGGCACGCCGCTGCTCGACCTCGAGTACACCGAGGACGCGGGCTGCGATACCGACATGAACGTCGTCATGACCGGCGGCGGCGGCTTCGTCGAGCTGCAGGGCACGGCCGAGGGCGCCGCGTTCACGCGCGCCGAGATGAACGCGCTGCTCGACCTGGCCGAAAGCGGCATTCGCGAGCTGCTCGCGGCGCAGAAGGCGGCGCTGGCCGCCTGAACGATATGAAGCTGGTTCTTGCGTCGAACAACGCGAAGAAGCTCGTCGAACTGCAGGCGCTGTTCGCGCCGCTGGGCGTCGAGCTCGTGACCCAGGGCTCGCTGGGCATCCCCGAGGCCGAGGAGCCCTTCGACACCTTCGTCGAGAACGCGCTGACCAAGGCGCGCCACGCGGCGCGCGCGAGCGGGCTGCCCGCGCTCGCCGACGACTCGGGCCTCGCGGTCGACGCGCTCGGCGGCGCGCCCGGCGTGCTGTCGGCACGCTACGCGACGCTGTTCGGCCGCGCGAAGAGCGACGCCGAGAACAACGCGGTGCTGCTCGAGAAGCTCGCCGGCGCGGCGGATCGTCGCGGCCGCTTCGTCTGCGCGCTCGTCGCCGTGCGTTCGGCCGCCGACCCCGAGCCGCTGATCGCGATGGGCCGCTGGGAGGGCGAGGTGCTCGAGCAGGCGCAGGGCGAAGGCGGCTTCGGCTACGACCCGCTGCTGTTCATCCCGGCGCTCGGCAAGAGCGTCGCCGAGCTCGGCGCCGACGCGAAGAACCGCGTGAGCCACCGCGCGCTCGCCGCGCAGGAGCTGCTCGCGCAGATGCGCGCGGCCTGGCATCTGGGCTGAAAGGCGGCAGCTTGGCCGAGATCCTCGCCATGATGCGCGCCGGCACGCTGCGCCTGCCGGCGCTGCCGCCGCTGTCGCTGTACGTGCACCTGCCCTGGTGCCTGCGCAAATGCCCGTACTGCGACTTCAACAGCCACGAATCCAAGGGCGAGCTGCCGGCCGCGGCCTACCTCGCGGCGCTGCGCGCCGACCTCGAGGCCGCGCTGCCGCTGATCTGGGGCCGGCGCGTCGTCAGCGTGTTCATCGGCGGCGGCACGCCGAGCCTGTTCGCGCCCGAGCAGATCGCCGAGCTGGTGTCCGACCTCCGCGCGCGCCTGCCGCTCGAGCCGGCCTGCGAGATCACGCTCGAGGCCAACCCGGGCACCTTCGAGCGCGAGCGCTTCAAGGGCTACCGCGCGGCCGGCGTCACGCGCCTGTCGGTCGGCGTGCAGAGCTTCGACGACGCCAAGCTCAAGGCCTTGGGGCGGGTGCACGACAGCGCCCAGGCGCGCGCGGCGCTCGCCGAGGCGGCCGAGGTCTTCGAGACCTTCAACCTCGACCTGATGTACGCGCTGCCGGGCCAGACCCTCGCCGAGCTCGACGCCGAGCTCGACGCGGCGCTCTCGTTCGCGCCGCCGCACCTGTCGATCTATCACCTGTCGATCGAGCCGAACACGGTGTTCGCGAACCGGCCGCCGGCCGACCTGCCCGACGCCGACCTCGCGAGCGAGATGCTCGACCTGATCGCCGCGCGCACCGGCGCGGCCGGGCTCGCGCGCTACGAGGTCTCGGCCTTCGCGCGCGACGGCCACCGCTGCACACACAACCTCAACTACTGGCATTTCGGCGACTACCTCGGCATCGGCGCGGGCGCGCACAGCAAGCTGTCGTTCCCGCACCGCGTGCTGCGCCAGGTGCGCTGGCGCGAGCCGGCTGCCTACCTCGCGAAGGCGCAGGAGGGCCAGGCCGTGTCGAACGAGCACGAGGTCGCGCGCGCCGAGCTGCCGTTCGAGTTCATGCTCAACGCGCTGCGCCTGGTCGACGGCGTGCCCATGCAGCAGTTCCTCGACCGCACGGGCCTGCCGCCGTCGAGCCTCGCGAAGGGCCTCGCCGCCGCGCGCGAACGCGGCCTGATGGTCGACGACGCGGCACGGCTCGCGGCGACGCCGCGCGGCTTCGACTTCCTCAGCGACTTACAACAACTTTTCCTCTGACGCCGCGCGACGGCTGGCATTTCGGGCCGGCGCCGGCCCGCGTTCAGCGGCCAGACCGGGCGAGGGGCTCCATTCAAGCCGCCATTACATAAACGCCGAGCTGGCCATGCTTGGCGTGGCGCTTCGCGAGCGCCGCGGCGCTCGCGACGTCCTCGGAGCGCAGCGGGCTGCCCGGGGCGATGCGCACCGCGCCGATCGACAGCGTCGTGCACGGGTGGAAGCGGCGCTCGCCGTGGCGGTCCTCGGCCATGATGCCGCCGGCCTCGAGCGCGGCCGGGTCGAACAGGCCGCGCGCGAGCTGGTTGAAGCGCACGACGATGTCCTCGCAGCGGCGCTCCCAGTCGTCGCTCTGGAACAGCACGACGAAGTCGTCGCCGCCGACATGGCCGATGAAGTCGCGCTGGGTGTCGCAGTGGCTGCCGATCACGCGCGCGACGAGGCGGATCATCTCGTCGCCGCGCCAGTAGCCGTACTCGTCGTTGAAGGGCTTGAAGTGATTGAGGTCGGCGTAGGCCGCGACGAACGCGCGCCCGCTCGCGAGCAGGCGGCCGATATGCTGGCTGATCGGGATGTTGCCGGGCAGGAAGGTCAGCGGGTTGGCGTGGCGCGCCGCCTCGATGCGCGCCTCGGTGACCGAGCGCACGAGCTGCTCGCCGGTGCCCAGGCCCAGGTAGCGGCCCTCGCGCGTGATCACGAAGCCCTCGCGCAGGTAGCGCTGGTCGGTCGAGGTCAGCACCGAGGTCAGCGCCTCGATGCCGGTCTCGGCGTCGACGACGAGCGGCGCGGTGTTCGCGAACAGCAGGCAGCTGTGCCTGGCGTACAGGTCGTTGAAGAAGGGCTTGGCCCAGCGCGCGATGAACTGCGCGCGGTCGACCAGCGCGACCGGCTTGTCGGCCGCGTCGAGCACGGCGACCGCGTGCAGGTGTTCGTGCGTCGCGAACAGGCGATAGAGCTGCTCGTGCGACGTCTGCTCGCGCACCGCCGGGGCGTTCAGGCACAGGTGCTCGGCGCGCACGCCGCCGACGGCGGCGCGGCGCAGCTCGGGCAGCACGGCGATGTCCTGGCTCTCGAGCACGGCGCGCGCGGGCGCGAGCGGCTCGCGCATGCCGCCCGGCGACGGCCGGCCGAGAAACCAGCCCTGGCCGAAGCTCACGCCGAGGTCGCGCAGCACGCGCAGCTCCTCGGCGTGCTCGATGCCCTCGGCGACGAGCTGGGCGCCGAAGGTCTCGGCGAGCTGGAGCAGCGCGCGGAAGGTCTGCAGCTTGCCCGGGTGGTCGGGCAGGCTCTGGGTGAAGTACTTGTCGATCTTGACGATGTCGGGCTGGATCTCCGACCACAGGCGCAGCGAGCTGCGGCCGTCGCCGAAGTCGTCGAGCGCGATGCCGAAGCCGAGCTGGCGCAGGCGCAGGATCGCACGGCCGAGCAGCTGGATGTCGGTCACGCGCTCGTGCTCGGTCAGCTCGATCATCACCCGCACGGGCTCGATCTCGAGCGCCGTGAGCAGCGCGATATTGCGGTCGGCGCGCGCGTCCGTGAAGGTCTCGGCGAGCGCCGAGGCGCTCATATTGATCAGCAGCTTGCCGGGCAGGCCCAGGCGCGACCAGTCGGTCAGCGCCTGCAGCGCGCATTGCTGCTCGAGCTCGACCGACAGGCCTTCGTGGCGCGCCGCGGCGAACAGCGCGTCGGGCAGCTCGAAGGACGAGCCGGCCGGGCCGCGCACGAGCGCTTCGTGGCCGAAGACCTGGCCGCTGTCGAGCCGCACGATCGGCTGGAAGACGGTCCGCAGCAGCCGGTGCTTGAGGACATCGGCCGCGCTGCTCGGCGCCGGCGCGGCAAGGGGGAGGGCGATGCGGGTCATGGGCCGCCACAGCATCGCAAGCGAATGTGACAGCGGCAGGTCAATCGCACCGACACATGACCGCGGCGTGACAGAGGTCACGAATCGCGGCCGCCGCCGCGGGCGCGGCGCCCTCCCGGGCCTAGATCCGGTTCAGCGAGATGCCGGCCGTGCTGCGCAGGCGCTCGATCAGCTTGGCTGCGATCTGCTGCAGCGGCAGCACCTCGTCGGCCGCGCCCGCGGCGATCGCCTCGCGCGGCATGCCGAACACGACGCAGCTCGCCTCGTCCTGGCAGATGTTGAAGGCGCCGGCGTCCTTCATGACCTTCATGGCCTTGGCGCCGTCGGCGCCCATGCCGGTCAGCATCACGCCGAGCGCGTTCGGGCCGACGACGCGCGCGGCCGAGTGGAACAGCACCTCGACCGAGGGCTTGTGGCGGTTCACCGGGTCGCCGTCCTGGACCCGTGCGATGTAGTTCGCGCCCGAGCGCTCGACCGACAGGTGCAGGCCGCCCGGCGCGATATAGCCGTGACCGGGCAGGATGCGCTCGCCGTCGCTCGCTTCCTTGACGCGGATCTTGCACAGGCCGTCGAGGCGTTTCGCGTAGCTCGTCGTGAAGCCCGGCGGCATGTGCTGGGTGATCACGACGGCCGGGCAGTCGGCCGGCAACTTGACGAGGACCTCCTTGGTCGCCTCGGTGCCGCCCGTCGATGCGCCGATGAAGATGATCTTCTCGGTCGACATGCGGCCGATCGACGCGAGCGTCGTCGCCGGGGCCGGCGCCGCCGCGGCGCTGCCGGCTGCCGCCGGGGGCGGCGCGGGCGCACGGCGGATATGGGCCTTGGCCGCGACGCGGACCTTGTCGGTGATGTCCTGGGCGAGCAGGCGGATGCCGTCGGCGACGCCGATCTTGGGCTTGGCGACGAAGTCGATCGCGCCGAGCTCGAGCGCCTTGAGCGTGACCTCGGCGCCGCGCTCGGTCAGCGTCGAGACCATCACCACGGGCATTGGCCGCAGGCGCATCAGGCGCGACAGGAAGTCGAGCCCGTCCATCTTGGGCATTTCGACGTCGAGCGTGATCACGTCGGGGTTCAGCGTGCGGATCATCTCGCGCGCGACGAGCGGGTCGGCCGCCGCGCCGACGCATTCCATGTCGGTCTGCCGGTTGATGATCTCGGCGAGGATGTTGCGCACCAGGGCCGAGTCATCCACCACTACTACACGGGTCTTGGCCATATCGATACTCTCTTCAAACGTCTCTTCCGTCTCTTCTTCTTCAGCCGCCGGCGCGCGCTCAGAACAGGTCGATCGAACCGCCCGTCGAGACCACCGGCTGGGCCTTCTGCGCGGCCGCGCGGTCCTGCTGGACCAGCGCGTCGGTATTCGTCGGCGCGAGGCGCTTGACCATCGCCTTGCCGCTCTTGGGCAGGAAGCAGACCTTGCGCGGGTAGACCTCCATCACGTCCTTGGAGACGATCGGGATGCGCTCGGTCTTCAGGTAGTCCATCACGAAGTTGGTGTTGCGCTCGCCAACGTTGATGGTGTTCATGCCCGAGATCACGGCGCCGCCGCCGAAGATCTTGGCCTCCATGCGCGATTTGGACGCGCCGCGCTTCATCATCTCGTTGATCAGGAGTTCCATCGCGAACGAGCCGTAACGGCCCGAGTCGCCGGTGCCCTCGGGCAGCATGAAGTGGTTCATGCCGCCGATCTGCGCGTGCCGGTCCCACAGGCACGCGGCGATGCACGAGCCGAGCGTCGTCATCACGAGCAGGTCCTCGTTGTCGACGAAATACTCGCCGGGCAGGATCTTCACGGCGGCGTTCTTGAAATGCGCGTCGTAGAAGAAGAACGAGGCCTCGCCGCTCTTGCGCGGCACGGTCTTGAGCTGGGCGACGCGCGCGGCGCCCACCGCGGCCTGGGCCGAGGCGGACAGCGCGCCGCCCGGGGGCGCGATCGACGAGGCGGGGCTGCTGGCCATCGGGTCGCTCCTCAGACGCGTTCGTAGATCGTCTTGCCGCGCAGCCGGAACAGGTCGCGGGACTCGGTGAAGTTTTCCGAATGGCCGACGTAGAGCAGGCCCTGCGGACGCATGACGCGATGGATGCGCTCCAGTACCTTGCGCTGCGTCGGCGCGTCGAAATAGATCATGACATTGCGGCAGAACACCATCTGAAAAGGTTCGCCGAGTTGCCAGTTGTTGTCCATCAGGTTGAGCGTGCGGAATTCGATGCCGCGCTGCAACTCGCGTTTGACGCGGATCTTGCCGGCGTTTGCGCCGGTGCCGCGGTCGAAGAACTGCTTGAGCCGCTGCTGGCTCAGGCCGCGCGACTCGAGGTTGTAGACGCCGCGGCGCGCGGTGTTCAGCACATTGGTGTCGATGTCGCTGCAAGTCAGCTGGATGTTCGCGCTCGGCCCCAGCGACTCGTGGCAGGTCATCGCGATCGAGTAGGGCTCCTCGCCGGTCGACGCCGCGCAGCACCAGATCCGCACGGGCTTGCCGGCGTGGGGCTTGAGGTCGTCGGCGAGCGAATGGAAATGGTGCTCCTCGCGGAAGAACGAGGTCAGGTTGGTCGTCAGGCTGTTGACGAACTCCTGCCACTCGTGCGTGCCCTGCGGACCGCTCAGGGCCTCGAGCCAGTCGAGGTATTGCGAGAATGCCTGGTGGCCGGTTTCGCGCAAGCGGCGCGACAGCCGGCTGTAAACCATCGCGTGCTTGCCGTCGTGCAGGCTGATGCCGGCATGACGATAGATCAAACCGCGGACGCGATCGAAGTCCGAGCGGCTGAACGAGAATTCATGATCGACGACTTCCGGCGCGGCAGCGCTCGACACTGGGGGCATACGGGCACTCTGAAAGGCGGCCTTATCGCGGTCAGCCGATTGTGTACCGGTTTGTCGCTACGCGACGCAATTTGGCCGCGGCGCCACGCACAAGCTGCAGAAAGGGCGGAAAGAGGTCGCACTTTCGCCGCATTGCGACAGCGGGTCGACTGCTAGACTGCTGACAAATGCCCGGCTTTGTGTCTGGCGTCAGCCGCTTCGCAGCCCGCGCACCTTGAACTCCGTTCCATCACCCGCTTTCGTCGACACCCGCCGCTTGCGGCTGGAACATGCGCTGCACCTGCTCGAGCAGGCCGGCGCGACGCTGCCCGCGGTCGAGCCCGGCGGCGAGCCCTGGCTGCAGGCGATCGTCGACGCGCTGTGCGACCTCTCGAGCAAGGACGGCATGACGGGCCTGATGAACCGGCGCAGCTTCGACATGGCGCTCGCGCGCGAGGCCGACCGCGCGGCGCGCGCCGGCGAGTCGGCGCTGCTGCTGCTGCTCGACATCGACCATTTCAAGAACGTCAACGACACTTACGGCCACACGGCCGGCGACGAAGTCATCAAGGCCGTCGCCGTCGCGATCGCGCATGCGGTGCGGCCGATGGACACGGTCGCGCGCGTCGGCGGCGAGGAGTTCGCGGTGATCCTGCCCAACTGCGGCAGCGCCTACGGCACGACCGTCGCCGAACGCATCCGCCGCAGCGTCTCGGCGCTGCAGATCCAGATCTCGCCGGGGCGCGACATCGCCGTCACGGCCAGCGTCGGCGGCGCGTTCGCGCCCGAGTGGGTGCGCTCGCCGCCGCTGCTGTGGACCGAGCGCGCCGACCGCCAGCTCTACCGCGCGAAGGCCGAAGGCCGCAACCGTGCCTGCATGGAACCGCAGATCGAGGCGCTCGTGAGCGCCGAGGAAAAAGGCATGCTGTTCGCCATGTCGCAACAAGATTTGCCACAGGAATCCGAATGATGACCACCCCCGCCTCCGCCGCCGCGCCGCCCGGGCGCGTGCTCGCCCGCACGCTGGCGGTGACCAGCGGCAAGGGTGGCGTGGGCAAGACCTTCGTGACCGCCAACCTCGCCGCGGCGCTGTCGGCGCGCGGCTACAAGGTACTCGTGCTCGACGCCGACCTCGGCCTCGCGAACCTCGACGTCGTGCTCAACCTGTACCCCAAGCTCACGCTGCACGACGTGTTCACCGAGCGCTGCTCGCTCGAGCAGGCGATCCTGCCGGCGCCGGGCGGCTTCTCGGTGCTGCTCGCGGGCTCGGGCATGGTCGAGTACTCGCGCCTGACGCCCGAGGTGCGCGACAAGCTGCTGCACATCCTCGACGTCGTCAAGCCGCGCTTCGACTTCGTGCTGCTCGACACCGGCGCGGGCATCTCCGACGTCGTGCTCTACGCGATCTCGCTCGCGCGCGAGGTCATGGTCGTCGCGACGCCCGAGCCGACCTCGCTGACCGACGCCTACGCGACGATCAAGGTGCTCGCGATGCAGCAGGAGCGCCGCCAGATCGGCCTGCTGATCAACCAGGCGAACCGCGTCGGCGAAGGCCGCCTGATCTGCGGCCAGCTCCAGCAGGTGCTGCAGCGCTTCGTCGCGAACGGCGGCGGCAGCCCGACCGAGCCGTTCAAGCTCGAGCTGCTCGGCGAGGTGCGCGCCGACATCTCGGTGCGCCAGGCCGTGCTCAAGCGCCAGCTGCTGCTCGAGCATTACCCGGGCAGCGACGCGGCCCAGGCGATCCGCGCGCTCGCCGGCCGCCTGCTCGGTCCCGATGCCCACTGACGAAGACGGCGGCGCCGCCGCGCCGGGGCCCACGCCGTTCGAGCGCCTCGGCGGCGAGGCGGGCGTGCGCGCGCTCGTCGAGCGCTTCTACGACCTGATGGATCTCGAGCCCGCGTTCGCGGCGCTGCGCGCCGCGCATGGCGCGAGCCTCGACGCCGCGCGCGACAAGCTGTTCTGGTTCCTGTGCGGTTGGCTCGGCGGCCCCGATCATTACATCGAGCGCTTCGGCCACCCGCGTCTGCGCGCGCGCCACCTGCCGTTCCGCATCGGCATCCGCGAGCGCGACGAATGGCTCGCCTGCATGGCCGAGGCGATGAGCGACTGCGGCGTCGACGCGGCGCTGCAGACGCGCCTGCGCGAATCCTTCGCCGGCACGGCGGACTGGATGCGCAACGTCTGAAGCGGTCGCCGCGCCCCAAGCGGGACGCGGCGCGTCGCCTCAGTCGACGTGGACCTCGAACTCCTGCGTGAAGCGCACCTTGCCCGGGCAGACATAGCCGTCGCGCAGCGCGCGCTCGATCGCGGCCTCGACCTTGCGCTGGGCGCGCGCGTCCATGCCGCCGGCGCGCAGGGCCTGGACCTCGACCTCGGTCACGCGGCCGGCCGTCGTGCCCGCGACGATGCGGAACAGCGCGTCGCCGCTCCAGTCCAGCACCGGCAGCTCGGGCGCCTGGGTCCGGCTGCACGCGACGCCGACCGACTGGATCGCCGGCTCGCCGTGCGCGACCGCGCCGGTACTGAAGGGCTGGCCTTCGCTGCGCGGCACGGCCTGCTCGATCGGCACGGTCTGCAGCGGCGACGGCGCCGCCGCGATCGGGATATCGGGCATCGGGATGGGGATCGGATCCGGCTGCGGCCACTGCGGCGCGGTGGCCACCACGTGTTTGGGCAGGGGCGGCGGCGGGAGATCGGGCGCCTTGTCGATCTTCACGGTGGTCTCGTCGGGCGGCTTGGGCGTGCTGACGTAGCGCAGACCGCTGCCGATCGCGATCAGCGCCAGCACGTGCACGCCGACGACGACGCCGATGCCGGCCGTGCGCGAGCCCTTGCCGTGCGGGAAAGCTGCCATCGAGTCCATGAACGCTCCTGGGGTGGGGAACCTGGTACCGCAAGCTTGAGCCGACGCTAAGCCGGCGCGGCGTGCGCGTCAATCCTGAATCAGCTCGAGGCTGTCGCGACCGCGCCGCGGCGTCAGCCCGCGAGCAGCACGATCAGCGCGCCCGCGCCACCGTCGCTCGCGCGCGCCTGGACGAAGGCGAGCACCTCGTTCTTCTGCACGAGCCAGCGCCGCACGCGGCCCTTGAGCACGGGCTCGCGGCCCGGCGAGCCATGGCCCTTGCCGTGGACCACGCGCACGCAGCGCAGACCGCGCCGCGCCGCGTCGTGGACGAAGGCGCCGAGCGCCTCGCGCGCCTCGTCGCGGCGCAGGCCGTGCAGGTCGATCTGCGCCTGCAGCGCCCAGTGGCCGCGGCGCAGGCGCTTGACGACGTCGAGCGCGATGCCGGCGCGGCGGTAGGACAAGGTCTCGTCCGTCTCGAGCAGGGACTCGACGTCGAAGTCGTCCGACAGCGCCTGCAGCAGCACCTGCTGCTCGTCGGCCTCGCGCTGCAGCGGCAGGGCCTCGGGCGCCGCGCGCCGGTGCACGGCGCGGCCCGCGTCGGGCAGCTTCGTGACCGCGCCGACGCTGAGCTCGAACAGCCGCGCCTCGCGCTCGGCCAGGCGTGCGGCGGCGGCCGCGCGCTCGCGCTGCTCGGCGGCCTGGCGCTCGCGCAGCTGGAGCTCGCGCTGAAGCGCCTTGAGGTCGCCGAAGTCTTTGACGGGCTTGCCGCTCACAGCAGCCCCCGCTCGGCCATCGAGACGGTCTGGCCCTGGGCTGCGACCAGGTGGTCGAGCACGCGCACTTCGACGAGCGCGAGCGCGTCGCGCAGGCGCGCGGTCAGCTGGGCGTCGGCGCGCGAGGGCTCGGCGACGCCGCTCGGGTGGTTGTGGGCGAGGATCACGCTCGCTGCGCCGAGCTCGAGCGCACGCTTGACGACCTCGCGTGGGTAGACCGAGGTCTGGCTTAAGGAGCCGCGGAACATCGGCTCGAGCCGCAGCAGGCGCATCTGGGCGTCGAGGAACAGCACGGCGAAGACCTCGTGGCCGTGGCGTGCGAGGTGCAGGTTCACGTAGTCGCGCACGGCCGCCGGCGAGTCGAGCACGGGCGTCGCGCGCAGCTGGTGGTCGAGCGCGCGCCGCGCGATCTCGAGCACCGCGGCGATCTCGGCGCGCTTCGCGGGCCCGAGGCCGGGCACGCCGGCGAGCGCGGCCGGGTCCGCGTGCAGGAGGCCGGGCCAGCCGCCGAACGCGTCGAGCAGGCCCTGCGCAAGCTGCAGCACCGGCCGGCCGGGCAGGCCCGTGCGCAGCAGCAGCGCGAGCAGCTCGGCGTCGGCGAGCGCCTGGGGGCCGCGCGCGAGGAGTTTCTCGCGCGGACGCGCGGCGGGCGGGAGGTCGGCGAGGGCCATGGACTGCACAGACTAAAATTGCCGCCAGTCTAGCCAGTTGCCGCCCCATGAATCCCCGCATCGCGCCCGGTTCCTTCCTGACCCTGCATTACCGCCTCGCCGGTCCGCAGGGCGAGGACATCGTCAACACCTTCGCCGACAAGCCCGCCACGCTGACGCTCGGCGGCGGCGAACTCGCGCCCGCGATCGAGGCGCGCCTGATCGGCCTCGAGGAGGGCACGCGCACGACCATCGAGCTCGCCCCCGGCGAGGCCTTCGGCGAACACAACCCCGCGCTGCTCCAGCGCGTCAAGCTCGCGCTGCTGCGCGAGCTCGGCGACCCCGACGAGCAGTACCACGTCGGCGACGTCGTGCAGTTCCCGACGCCCGACGGCCGCGGCGGCTACGCGGGCCGCGTCCAGGAAGTCGGCGCCGACGCGCTGCTGTTCGACTTCAACCATCCGCTCGCCGGCCAGCCGGTGAGCTTCGAAGTGCAAGTGATCGGAGTGCTCTGAATGACGCAGGAAGTGCTGCTGGCCGAACCGCGCGGCTTCTGCGCCGGGGTCGATCGCGCGATCGAGATCGTCGAGCGCGCGCTCGTCAAGTTCGGCGCGCCGATCTACGTGCGCCACGAGATCGTGCACAACACCTATGTCGTGAACGACCTCAAGGCCAAGGGCGCGATCTTCATCGAGGAGCTCGCCGAGGTGCCCGCCGGGGCGACGCTGGTGTTCAGCGCCCACGGCGTGAGCCAGGCGGTGCGCCAGGAGGCGGCCGCGCGCGGCTTCGAGATCTTCGACGCGACCTGCCCGCTCGTGACCAAGGTCCACGTCGAGGTCGCGAAGCTGCGCCGCGAGGGCTATGAGTTCATCATGATCGGCCACAAGGGCCACCCCGAGGTCGAGGGCACGATGGGCCAGCTGAGCGACGGCATCTACCTCGTCGAGGACGCGGCCGACGTCGCCCACGTGCGCGTGAAGGACCCGAGCAAGCTCGCCGTCGTCACGCAGACGACGCTCAGCGTCGACGACACGGCCGGGATCCTCACGGCCGTGCGCAAGCACTTTCCGCAGGTCCGCGAACCGAAGAAGCAGGACATCTGCTACGCGACGCAGAACCGCCAGGACGCCGTCAAGGTGCTCGCGCCGCAGGTCGACGTGGTCGTCGTCGTCGGCAGCCCGACGAGCTCGAACAGCAACCGCCTGCGCGAGCTCGCCGAGCGTCTCGGCACGCCCGCGCACATGGTCGACAGCGCCGACGACCTGCGCGCCGAATGGTTCCAGGCCGCCGATCGCCCGCTCCAGCGCGTCGGCCTGACGGCCGGCGCGAGCGCGCCCGACGTGCTCGTCCAGGCCGTGATCACGCGCCTGCGCGAGCTCGGCGCGACGAGCGTGCGCACGCTGCCCGGCGTCGAGGAGCATGTGCGCTTCCCGCTGCCGATGGGTCTCGGCGACAAGTCGATGGCCGAGGTCGCAGCGTCGCGATCGTGACGCTGACGACGCGCCGCGCCCCCGCTCGGCGGGCCTAGGGCCCGCCCCCGACCGACTTCGTTTCTCACGCGAGAGAGAAAGAAACACTCCCATGCTCGACATCAATCTTCTGCGCAAGGACCTCGACGCCGTCGTCGCCGCCCTGGCGACGCGCAAGAACCCGCAGCCCTTCCTCGACGCCGCGCGCTTCGCCGCGCTCGAGGCCGACCGCAAGACCCAGCAGATCCGCACCGAGGAGCTGCAGGCGCGCCGCAACAGCCTGTCCAAGCAGATCGGCATGCTCAAGGGCAAGGGGCAGGACGCGTCGGCCGTGCTCGCCGAGGTCGGCGGCATCGGCGACGCGCTCAAGCAGGCGGCCGAGCGCCTCGAGGTGATCCAGGCCGAGATGGGCGAAATGCTGATGAGCGTGCCCAACCTGCCGCAGGCGAGCGTGCCGGTCGGCGCCGACGAACAGGGCAACGTCGAGGTGCGTCGCTGGGGCAGCCCGCGCGCGTTCGACTTCGCCGTCAAGGACCACGCCGACCTCGGCGAGCCGCTGGGCCTGGACTTCGAGACCGGCGCCAAGCTCAGCGGCTCGCGCTTCTCCTTCCTCAAGGGGCCGATGGCGCGCCTGCACCGCGCGCTCGCGCAGTTCATGCTCGACGTGCAGACGGGCGAGCATGGCTACACCGAGTGCTACACGCCGTACATCGTGAACCGCGAGGTGCTCGAGGGCACGGGCCAGCTGCCCAAGTTCAAGGAAGACATGTTCTGGGTGCTGCGCGGCGGCAGCGAGGAGCAGGCCGAGCAGTACCTGATCTCGACGAGCGAGATCTCGCTGACGAACACGGTGCGCGAGCAGGTGCTCGACGCCGCGGCGCTGCCGATCAAGCTGACCGCGCACAGCCCCTGCTTCCGCTCGGAGGCGGGCAGCGCCGGGCGCGACACGCGCGGCCTGATCCGCCAGCACCAGTTCGACAAGGTCGAGATGGTCCAGATCACCCAGCCCGAGCACAGCGATGCGGCGCTCGAGCAGATGGTCGGCCACGCCGAGGCGATCCTGCAAAAGCTCGGCCTGCCGTACCGCGTGATGCTGCTGTGCACCGGCGACATGGGCTTCGGCGCGGCCAAGACCTACGACCTCGAGGTCTGGGTGCCCGCGCAGGGCGTCTATCGCGAGATCAGCTCGTGCAGCAACTGCGAGGCCTTCCAGGCGCGCCGCATGCAGGCGCGCTTCAAGAACGCGCAGGGCAAGAACGAGCTCGTGCACACGCTCAACGGCTCGGGCCTCGCGGTCGGCCGCACGCTCGTCGCCGTGCTCGAGAACTACCAGAACGCCGACGGCTCGGTCACGGTGCCCGAAGCGCTGCGCCCCTACCTCGGCGGCCTGGAATTTCTCAAGCCCTGAATTTTTCTGCTATAGTCGCGGGCTTCACTCGGAACACTTTTCAGGAGAGGTGGCAGAGTGGTCGAATGTACCTGACTCGAAATCAGGCGTACCGCAAGGTACCGTGGGTTCGAATCCCACCCTCTCCGCCACAAGAGAAGCCCCAGCGCGACGCGCTGGGGCTTTTTTCTTGCCCGTCGCGCAGCCCGTGCGCGGGACTTTTGCCTATCCGTCTAAGGATCGACGCCGGCATTGCATTGATCATCTCGCGGGCCGTGCCGTGGCGCCGGTCGTGGCAGTGGACATGCGCGAGCTTGCGGGCCCGGCGCGCGCTGCCTGCCTCGCTGGCGCGTGCTCCGGCTGCCGGCGATGGGTAGTTGCGCTGCGGTCGGGGCTCCGCCGGCTGGGGTCGGGTGCCTTCGGTTCACGACGCAGGCCGCCGGGTAGTGCCGGCCAGCAAACGAACGACTTGTGGAACGATTTCCCGGAAGGCGTCAACCTTCTCGATCACGGTCAGTCCGCCCAGCCGCCGAGCCGCTTCGCAGAGTTCGTCGGTGATCTGTCCGGAGCTGATGGCGATGGGCAGGCCGGGTCGGATCAGGGCCGCCTCGCGGGCAACATCGAGTCCTGAGAGACCTGGCATGTTGTAGTCGGTCACTAGCACGTCGACACGGCGGGATGGGTCCCTGAGGGCGGCCAGCGCCGTCGCTGGGTCGCGGAAGCCGCTGCAACGATAGCCGGCCTTCTCGAGGATTCGGACCATCAGAAGCGTTACGGTGTCGTCGTCGTCGAGATAGATCACGTGCTCCCCGTGACCAGGTTTGTCCGATGCGGCTGCCGGCTTCGATGTCGGCTGCGCGGCCAACGGAGGCGAGGCCGCCGGCAGATAGACATGAAAAGTGCTGCCCAGGCCCAGCTCGCTGTCCACGGTGATGCTGCCGAGATGACCGACGACGATGCCATGGGCGACGGACAGTCCGAGCCCCGTCCCCTGGCCCACCGACTTGGTCGTGAAGAACGGTTCGAAAATTCGCTCGAGCGTGGCCGAGTCCATCCCGGAGCCCGTGTCCATTACCCACAGATGTACGTACGGCCCCGCGGCCAGGCCTCGCCTTCGTGCCGCCACCGCATCGAATTGCGCTTCGTTGAGGCCGACGACGACCTGGCCTTTCCCGCCTTGCAGCGCATGCCATGCGTTTGTGCATAGATTCATCAGCACCTGCTGCAGCTGGGTCGCATCGGCATTCGCGTACACCGGCGCTTCGTCGAGGACCAGCTTGAGCTCGACACCCGCTGGCAGGGTGGCGCGCAGGAGCCTGAAGGTCTCTTCGACGACGGGCTTCAACGCAATGTTCAGCAGTTGTTGCGGTCGTCGGCGGCTGAACGTCAGGATCTGCCGGACCAAGTCTCGGGCGCGCAGGCTTGCGGTTTGAACCTCCGCGAGTGCGGCCTGCGCAGGGTGGGCTGCATCGAGGTCGGCCCGGGCGAGCTCGAGGTTGCCGAGGATCGCGCCGAGGATATTGTTGAAATCATGTGCGATCCCTCCGGCAAGCGTGCCAACCGACTCCATTTTCTGGGCTTGATGGAGTTGGGCCTCAAAGCGGCTGAGTTCCGCTTCCGCCTGCCGGTGCGACGCGCGCCGTGCCGCGTGGTCCATTTCCCGCTCGAGTGCCGGGCCCAGGCGACTCATGTTCTCCTTCATCACGTAGTCGTTTGCCCCGGCACGCATGGCCGCGACGGCGGTTTCCTCGCCGATCGTTCCGGAAACGAAGATGAACGGGATGTCCATGCCCGTCTTGCGAAACTCTTCGAGTGCCTGCAGCCCGCTGAAGCCGGGCATGCTGAAGTCGGATATCACGGCGTCCCACGGGCCTTCCAGCAGGGCCTGTTGCAAGCCCGCCTGATCCTGGACGCGTCGACACTCCGGCGAGAATCCGGCCAGCCGGAGTTGACGCACGGCCAGGCGAAAGTCGTTTTCGGAGTCCTCGACGGCAAGGACCTTGATTGGGCGCTCGTGCATGGTGCCTACCGCGATGGAAATTGATTGAGGGCGAGCCAATAGAGGCCGAGAACCTTGACGGCCTCGACGAATTCGACGAAATCGACGGGCTTGCGGACGTAGCTGTTCGCGCCGAACGAATAGCTGTCGACCAGATCCTGCTGTTCCTTGGACGAGGTAAGAACGACCGTCGGCAGGAGCGCGGTGCGCGGGTCCGCGCGCAAGGCCTTGAGCACGCCCAGCCCGTCGAGCCTGGGCAGCTTCAAATCGAGGATGATCAGCGTCGGCAGCGCAGCGCCGGCCCGGTCGGCGTACTCGCCACGGGCGTACAGATAGTCGAGCGCGTCGACGCCGTCGCGAACAACGACGACCGGATTCATCAGATGGCTGCGCTTGAATGCGCGCATCGTCAGCGCGACATCGTCGGGATTGTCCTCAACCAGCAAGATGGTCTTGCTCTCTTCGATCATCTTCTCGCTCCGTTCGTTCCGTTGGATGGAAGTAGAAGGTCGCGCCACGGCCGATTGCCGCATCGGCCTGCAAGGACCAGCCGTGCCGATGCATGACGCGCTGGACGATGGCCAGCCCGACCCCGGTGCCCGGGAAGTCGGTCTCATGATGCAGCCGTTGAAACGCGCCGAACAGGCGCGAGGAATAGGCCATGTCGAAGCCGGCGCCGTTGTCGGCGACAAAGTACACGGGTCCGCCGTCCTCGTGTCGCGTGCCGACCCGAATGACGGCCTCGCCGACCTTGCTCGTGAACTTCCATGCGTTGTCGAGCAGGTTCTGAAGCGCGATCGAGATCAACTGCTGGTCGCCGCGGACGACGATTCCAGGCTCGATGTCCCAGCGCACGCGGCGCTCGGGCTGCGCGCGCGTCAGAGTCGCGGCGATCTCCTCGGCGATTGCGCTGAGGTCGACTTCCTGGATCTTCAGCTCGGCGCGTGTAACCCGCGCGAGGCCGAGCAGTTCGTCAATCAGCCGGCCCATTCTCTGGCTGGCGCCGCGGATGCGTTGCAGGCTGTCGCGGGCCTGTTCGTCGAGCTTGTCGCCGTAGTCCTCGAGCAGCGCGAGGGAAAAGCCGTCCATGCTGCGCAGGGGGCTGCGCAGGTCGTGCGAAACCGAATAGCTGAAGGATTCGAGCTCCTTGTTCAGGGCGACGAGGTCCCGGTTGCTGACCTCGAGCCGGCCGAACGAATCGCGCAGCGCCCGGGTCATCGCGTCGAAGTGACGAGCCACGTCGCCGAGTTCGTCGGCGCTGCCCGTGTCAAGCTCGAACGACCAGTTGCCGGCGGCGACTTCGCGGGTCGCGAGTTCGAGTCGGGAAATCGGGGCGAGCACGTCGCGGAGAAATCGCCATGCGGCGACGCCGATCAGGATGGCCATCGCAGCCAGACCGGTTGCCGTGATGAGGACGACGCGGCGTTGTGTCGCGCCAATGCGTTCACCCGCGTCGTCGATCAGCTGCTCTGCGCCGACCAGGCTGTTCTGCTGCAGGATCAGGATTCGGCTCGAGAGTTGCGCTTCGAAGCGACGCTGGACCTCGTCGACGGCGCTCGTGCCAGGTTTGGCCGCGTCGACCTCGCTGAACAGGCGGTGGCCGGCTTCGCCCTGGCCGCGCAGGTTGGCGAGGATGCCCGCGGCCGTCGCGTCGAGCGGGACCGGGGCCGCAAACAGCTGCTCGAGCCTTTGCCAGGCGGCCTGTTCCTGCAATCGTGCGCGTTCGCGCCGATTCAGCAGGTACTCGAAAGTGACCATGCGCATATTGTTGAGCGCCCCGGCGATCTCAACGCAGCGCTGCTGCTCGGCCACGGCCGCGCGAACCTGGGCGTATGCCCAGCCGATGCTGGTGGCGATCAGCACCATCGCACCGAGCAACAGCGTCGCGGCGAGCCTGGCCTTGCTACTGATCTTCATCGGACCACCGTCACCCGATCCGGGCCGACCGCGAGCAGGGCGTCCAGGTCCAGGTAAGACAGGAAATTGGGCATGGGTTGGACCTGGGCGTAGCCTCGTGCCATCGCCCAGCTCGCGATGTCCTCGAGGGTGACCAACTGAGCCTGTTGCTGCTCGACCTCGAAGCTCATTTCCCGCCAGGACGGATCGAGGGTCGCGGGGCTGAGCCGGATGAGCCGCGCGAGGTTCGCTTTGGCCTGTTCCGGCTGCGCGTGGGCAAAGGCCTCGGCCGCCACCAGCGCGCGCAACAGGCCGCTCAGTTCGGCTTGCTTCGCCTGCACGTAGTCGCGCAGACCGATCAGAACATAGCGCTGCGCGTAAACATCCGGCGCATGGAGCGAGACGATGGCGTCGCCGAATGCAAGCTCGGCCTCGTGCCGCACGGGCTGCCAGGCCGCCACGGCGTCAACCCGGCCCTCATGTAGCGAGCGGACCAGCTCCGCGGGTGCCAAATTGCTCAGCTCAATGGACTCGGGCGCAATGCGATGCCGCACAAGAAAGGCCCAGAGAAAATACTCGCCGCTGGTACCCAGGGTCACGCCGACCCGCCGTCCGGACAGGTCGCGGGGGGTTCGGATGCCACGGTCGACGCGCCCGAGCACGGCGAGTTCATTTGACGCGCTGGCGACCGAAGCGACGATGCACAGGGGGGTGCCCTTGAGCACCTCGACGACGACGGGAACGTCCGCGGCGACAGCAAGGTCGGCCTGGCCGCCGAGCAGCCGGGCCAGCGCCGCTTTGCCGTGGGTCTCGGGGAGCAGAGCGGCGTCGAGGCCTTGATCCTGGAAGAAGCCCTGGCTCGCGGCCAACTCGACCAGGCCCGAATGCGGCACGAGAGGGGTGGCGAGGCGCAGAGTCGCACGCTCTGCAGCGTGGGCGTTCTCGCGACGGCCGCATCCACCAAAGAGCGCCAGCAGGCCAGCGGCGCCGGCGCCGAGCAGGGCACGACGACGCATCACGCCGGACAGATTCGGAGCGTGCATCTAGATCTCCCTCGCCCACCAACTTCCGAGACGACGCGCGTCGGGAAGGGTTGACGTTTCTGGCTACACCCGATTTTCGGCAGGGTACAAGCCCCAAAGCGCGTTGGCAAGCCGTAACGCCGGGTTCGCTCGCCCCTGCGACCGAAGTCCGCCGAGCTGGCAAATCATCCGGGTGTGTGCGTCAGCAGGTGGCCGCGTTCGCCAATCGCACATGGCTAAGACGCCGCGGTTGCCGTAGTGAAATTCGCCCCTTGGTGCGCGCGAAGTGGAGGTTGCGCGCGCCGACGACTTGACGGAGGATCAAGCGCATAAGCGTCAGAGGCTCTCAGGCGGGCCACAGGGAGGCGACGTTCGGGACTCGATGAGGCCCCGCGACCGCGTCGCCCGCTTCAACTCCCTGTCGGTAGGGCGTTTTGCGTCGCCGCCTGCTTGCGTCTGCCGATTGCTCGGGCATGAAGCTCAGGGGGGCGCGTTGAAATTCCTGTTGGTCGAAGACGATCAGCCCGACGCGGCGCTGGCCACGCGCGCGTGGTGCAGGGGCGCCCCGCGGCTCGCGTGCCTCGATTTCAAGATGCCGCTCGTCGATGGCGCCCAGGAGTTCTCCGCCACCAGGGGCGATGCCCGGCGCGGCGCCGCCCCGTCGCCATCGCCGCGGCGTCTTGCGAGGAGCGCGACGTGGTGCGCCAGGCGGGCTTTTTCCTGGCCTGCGATCAACCAGCTGCCGCTGGATGCCTAGGGGTACTCATGACCGCCGTCTCGTCAGATGAATCCGTGGTCCTGTTCGTCGACGACGAACCCTCGATCCTTAGCGCATTGCGCCGCCTGTTCCGTCCCGAGGGCTATCGCGTCCTGCTCGCGGAGAGTGGCGCCGCGGGCCTCGCATTGCTCGAATCCGAAG
>JAFAMW010000002.1 GCA_019232985.1 Roseateles sp.
CGGTCATGGGGCCCTCGGAATACACCTGCGGTTATTGTGTAATTCAAATTATTGCCTTGACAATGATTGTCGTGGCAAATAAATTTGCGTGCCATGGTCAACCGCTTCTACCACCCCGACAAGTACCGGCGCGACGAAAGCCTGGGCTGGTTGTTCATGCGCGCCAAGTCCTCGATCGGGGCCGAATGCGACCAACGCCTGTCCGACCATGGCCTGACCCACGCCCAATGGGTGCCGCTGCTGACGCTGCACCTGCACGGACCGAGCCCGGTCGCCGAGCTCGTGCGCGCGCTCGACATCGACGCGGGCGCGGTCTCGCGCCTGGTCGACCGGCTCGAGGCCAAGGGCCTGTGCCGGCGCGAGCGCTCGAACAGCGACCGCCGCGTCGTCATGGTCTCGCTGACCGAGGCCGGCGCGCGCGTGACCGAGGAGCTCACGGCCGTGCTGTCCGACGTGTTCAACGCGCACCTGCAAGGCTTCACGCACGCCGAATGGCGCATGCTCGTCGACCTGCTGCGCCGCTTCATCGCCAACGGCGACGCGCTGCGCGAGGCCCGTGAGGCCGACCCCCACGCCCCGCATTCCCATCAAGAAGAATCATGAAACCAAGAATCCTCATCGGCGCGCTCGCGCTGTCCGGCCTGCTCGTCGCGTGCGCACCGGTCCCGACGCTGCACGAAGCGGCCAGGCCGATCGCGCCCGAGCAGGCGGGCCTGCACGCCGGCACGGCGCCCGCCGAATTCGCCGCCGACTGGTGGGCGGCGTACCACGACGCCGCGCTCGACGCGCTCGAACAGCGCGCGCTCGCCGAGTCGCCGAGCCTGGCCGCGGCGCGCGCCCGCGTGGCGCGCGCCGCGGCCGGCGTCGAGAACGCCGCCGCGGCGGCGAAGCCCGACGTCGGCTTCGAGGCCGACGTCACGCGCGAGCGCCTGACCGAGACCTCGATCTACCCGCCGCCGCTCGGCGGCGCGGTGCTGACGATGGCGAATACCCAGGTCGGCCTCAGCTACGACTGGGACTTCTTCGGCCGCCACGAGGCCGAGCTGAATTCGGCGCTCGGCCAGCAGCGCGCGGCCCAGGCCGACGCGGCCGCCGCGCGCCTGATGCTGTCGAGCCAGGTCGCCCACGCCTACTTCGAGCTCGCGCGCACGCTGGACCAGGCCAAGCTGCTCGAGCAGCAGATCGCGCTGCGCAGCGAGGCCTTCGCGCTCGTGCGCCGGCGCGTCGAGGCCGGCCTCGACAACCAGCAGGACCGCCGCAGCGCCGAGGCGCCGCTGCCCGAGCTGCAGCGCCAGGCCGCCCAGCTGAGCGCCCAGGCCGACCAGCTGCGCAACCAGCTCGCCCAGCTCAGCGCGCAGCCGCCCGCCGCGCTCGCCGAGCTCGCGCCGAGCCTGCCCGCGCCGCTGGCCCTGCAGAACCAGGACGCGCTGACGCTCGACCTGCTCGGCCGCCGCCCCGACGTCGTCGCCGCGCGCTGGCGCGTCGAGGCGAGCACGCAGGACGTCAAGGTCGCGCGCACCCAGTTCTACCCGAACGTGAGCCTGACGGCGTTCGCCGGCTTCAACTCGATCGGCCTGAACAAGCTGCTCAAGTCCGAGAGCGGCCAATGGGGCTTCGGCCCCTCGCTGCGCCTGCCGCTGTTCGACGCCGGCCACCTGAGCGCCCAGCTCAAGGGCACGGCCGCGCAGGCCGACGCGGCCGTCGCGTCGTACAACGCCGCCGTGCTCGAGGCCGTGCGCGACACCGGCGACCAGATCGTCGCGCTGCGCTCGCTCGATCGCCAGCAGCTGGAGGTCGAGCGCCAGCTCGCCAACGCGACGGCGAGCGAGAGCCTTGCTAAGCAGCGCTTTGACGCTGGCCTGAGCAACCGCCTCGGCCTGCTCGCCGCCCAGGGCAACGTGGTCGCGCAGCAGCGCCAGGCGCTCGACCTGCGCGGCCTGCAGGTCGAGGCCCAGGTCAACCTGATGCGCGCGCTCGGCGGCGGCTGGTCCGAGACGGCCGCCGGCACCGCGTCGGCCCGCTAAGCGCAGATCAACGAATTCGAGAGCAGAGAACGAACACCATGAGCAACGAGAACACCCCCGTCAACGGCAACGGCAGCAAGCGCAAGACCGCGCTGACGGCGCTCAGCATCGTCGTCGCGCTGGGCCTGATCGGCTACTTCGGCTACCAGGGCTTCGTCGCGAGCCGCTACGAGTCGACCGACAACGCCTACGTCAACGCCAACGTCGTGCAGATCACGCCGCTCGTCGGCGGCACCGTGCGCGCGATCTACGCCGACGACACCGACTACGTGAAGGCCGGCCAGAAGCTCGTGAGCCTCGACCCGGCCGACGCGCGCGTTGCGCTCGACCAGGCCGAGAGTGCGCTCGCGCAGACGGTCCGCGAGGTCCGCACGCTGTACGCGAACAACGGCACGCTCGAGGCCCAGCTCAAGCTGCGCGAGGCCGACCTCGTCAAGGCACAAACGGAACTCGCGCGCGTCCAGGGCGACGCCCAGCGCCGCGCGCCGCTGCTGAGCAGCGGTGCGGTCGGCAAGGAAGAACTCGACCACGCGCAGTCGCAGGTCACGGCCGCGAAGAGCGCCGTCACGGCGGCCGAGCAGGCCGTCCAGGCCGCGCGCGAGCAGCTCGACTCGAGCCGCGCGCTGACCGAGGGCACGACGCCGTCCGAGCATCCCAATGTCCAGCGCGCCGCGGCGCGCGTGCGCGAGGCCTACCTGGCCTTCTCGCGCAGCGACCTGCCGGCGCCGATCGACGGCTGGGTCGCGCGCCGCAGCGTCCAGGTGGGCCAGCGCGTCGCCGCGGGCAGCCCGCTGATGGCCCTGGCCCAGCTCCAGCAGCCCTGGGTCGACGCGAACTTCAAGGAAAGCCAGCTCGCGAAGCTGCGCATCGGCCAGGCGACGACGCTGACCGCCGACGTCTACGGCGACAAGGTCGAGTACCACGGCCATGTCGTCGGCCTGTCGGCCGGCACCGGCGCGGCGTTCGCGCTGCTGCCCGCGCAGAACGCGACCGGCAACTGGATCAAGATCGTCCAGCGCGTGCCGGTGCGCATCGAGCTCGACCCCAAGGAAGTCGCCGCGCACCCGCTGCGCGTCGGCCTCTCGATGGTCGCGACCGTCAGCGTCCAGGACCGCAGCGGCAAGATGCTGACCGAAGCCGAGCGCGCCGCGCCGGCCTCGCAGACCAGCGTCTACGACGCGATGGACAAGGCCGCCGACGACGAGGTCGCGCGCATCATCCGCACCAACCTCGGCGCGTCCGCGCCGGTCGCGAAGGCCGCGGCCAAGGTGTCGGCCAAGGCCGCCGCGAAGCGCGCCTGAGCCGCAGCCATCCGTCCTTAGGAATCGCCTGATGTCCACTCAAGCGCAGACCCCCGCGCACGAGCAGCCTTTGCACGGCACGGCGCTGGTGCTCGGCACGCTGTCGCTGTCGCTCGCGACCTTCATGAACGTGCTCGACTCGTCGATCGCGAACGTGTCGCTGCCCGCGATCGCCGGCGACCTCGGCGTGAGCCCGATCCAGGGCACCTGGGTCATCACGAGCTTCGGCGTCGCGAACGCGATCTCGGTGCCCCTGACCGGCTGGCTCACGCAGCGCTTCGGCGCGGTCAAGCTGTTCACGTCGAGCGTGCTCGCCTTCGTCGTCGCGTCGTGGCTGTGCGGCTTCGCGACCTCGCTCGAGATGCTCGTGCTGTTCCGCGCGCTGCAGGGCTTTGTCGCGGGGCCGATGATCCCGCTGTCGCAGACCCTGCTGCTGTCGAGCTACCCCAAGCACAAGGCCGGCACGGCGCTCGCGCTATGGGGCATGACGACGCTCGTCGCGCCGGTCGCCGGGCCCTTGCTCGGCGGCTGGATCACCGACGACTTCAGCTGGCCGTGGATCTTCTACATCAACGTGCCGGTGGGCCTGCTCGCGGCCTTCCTGACCTGGAGCATCTATTCGAAGCGCGAGACGCCGACCGTCAAGCGCCCGATCGACCGCATCGGCCTCGCGCTGCTCGTGCTGTGGGTCGGTTCGCTGCAGCTGATGCTCGACAAGGGCAAGGAACTCGACTGGTTCCATAGCGGCCTGATCCAGGTCCTGGCCGTGCTCGCCGTCGTGGGCTTCCTGTTCTTCGTCGTGTGGGAGCTCACCGACGACCATCCGGTCGTGGACCTGCGCCTGTTCGCGGGCCGCAACTTCGCGTTCGGCGTGCTGAGCATCTCGGTCGGCTACGGCCTGTTCTTCGGCAACGTCGTGCTGCTGCCGCTGTGGCTGCAGCAGTGGATGGGCTATACGGCGACGGACGCCGGCTGGGCGCTCGCGCCGGTCGGCGTGCTCGCGATCATCCTGTCGCCCGTCATCGGCAAGAACATCGCGCGCTTCGACCCGCGCCGCTTCGCGACGATCGCTTTCCTGATGTTCGCGCTGGTGCTTTGGATGCGTTCGCTGTTCACGCCGCAGACCGACCTCTGGACCATCATGATCCCGACGATCCTGCAGGGCGCAGCGATGGCGAGCTTCTTCATCCCGCTGACGACCATCATCCTGAGCGGCATCAAGCCGGAGCGCCTGCCGGCCGCGGCCGGCCTGTCGAACTTCGTGCGGATCACGGCCGGCGCGATGGGCACCTCGATCATGACGACGCTGTGGGAGAACCGCGCGACGCTGCACCACGAGCACCTCGTCGAGCAGCTGAGCCTCGGCAACCCGGTGCTCGGCGAGACGCTGGGGCAGCTCGGCAGCGCGGGCTTCGCGCCCGGCGGCGCGCTCGCGATGGTCAACCGCCTGGTCGACCAGCAGGCGTTCACGAACGCGGCGACCGACATGTTCTACGCCTCGGCGCTGCTGTTCCTGCTGCTCGTCGTGACGATCTGGTTCACGAAGCGGCCGCCGAAGATCGCCGCGGGCGGCGGCGGCGCCGCGGCCGACGCGGGCGGCGCGCACTGAGCGGGGGCGAGGTCGCCGAGCCAGGACCCGCCGTCGCGACGACGGCGGGTTTTCTTTTTTCTAGGCGCCGACGAGGCGTTGCACGACGGCGAGCAGCTCGGCGAGCGGCTGGGCGCCGTCGCACGCGATCACGCGCCGCGCCGGCATGCCGCGCAGCCAGGTGAGCTGGCGCTTCGCGAGCTGGCGCGTCGCCGCGATGCCGCGCTCGGGCAGCGGGCCGAGGTCGCCCGCGTCGAGCGCCTCCCAGGCCTGGCGGTAGCCGACGCAGCGCATCGACGGCAGCTCCGGGTGCAGGTCGCCGCGCGCGCGCAGCGTGCGCACCTCGTCGAGAAAGCCGGCCGCGAGCATCTGCTCGAAACGCCGCGCGAGCCGCTCGTGCAGCCACGCGCGGCTCAGCGGCTCGAGCGAGAGCAGCGGCCAGTCGACGCCGGCCTCGCGCGGCTCGGCGTGCAGCGCGCTCATCGGCCGGCTCGCGAGCAGGCAGACCTCGAGCGCGCGCTGGATGCGCTGCGCGTCGTTCGGCGCGAGCCGCGCGGCCGTCGCCGGATCGAGCCGCGCGAGCTCGGCGTGCAGGGCCGGCCAACCCTCGCGCGCCGCGCGCGCGTCGAGCTCGGCGCGCAGGGCCGGGTCGGCCTGGGGCAGGGCGGAGAGCCCGTCGAACAGCGCCTTGAAGTAAAGCATCGTGCCGCCGACGAGCAGCGGCAGGCGGCCGCGCGCGGCGATCTCGGCCGCGAGCGCGCGTGCCGCGCGGACGAACTCGGCGGCCGAGTAAGCCGCGGTCGGCTCGATCACGTCGATCAGGTGGTGCGGCACGGCCGCGCGCTCGGCCGGCGTCGGCTTGGCCGTGCCGATGTCCATGCCGCGGTACACGAGCGCCGAGTCGACGCTGATCACCTCGACCGGCAGGCGCTCGGCGAGCGCGAGCGCGGCCGCGGTCTTGCCGCAGCCGGTCGGGCCGGCCAGGCAGATCGGTCCGGCAAGCCGCATCATCAGTCGAAGCGTTCCCAGGGCGCGAGGTAGCGCCACTGGCCGAGCGGCAGGTGGCCGAGGTTGACGCGGCCGATGCGCACGCGCTTGAGGCCGACGACCTTGAGGCCGACGAGCTCGCACATGCGCCGGATCTGGCGCTTGCGGCCCTCGCGCAGCACGAAGCGCAGCTGGTCCTCGTTCTGCCACGAGACCTTGGCCGGCTTCAGCGTCACGCCGTCGAGCTCGAGGCCGTGGTTGAGCAGCGCGAGCGATTCGGCCGGCAGGTGCTCCATCGGGTGGCCGGCCTGGCCCAGGTATTCGACGCGGACCAGGTATTCCTTCTCGACGCGCGAGTCGTCGCCGATCAGCGCCTTCGCGATGCGGCCGTCCTGGGTCAGCACGAGCAGGCCGGTCGAGTCGATGTCGAGGCGGCCGGCCGGCGCGAGGCCGCGCAGCTGGGCCGGGTTGAAGCGCGTTTCGGCCGGGTCGTCCTTCCAGCGCGTCGCGGCCTTGATCAGCGCGGCGGCGGGCTCGTAGCCGTCCTCGGCCTGGCCGGACACATAGCCGATCGGCTTGTTGATCAATATCGTCACGCGTTGCGCCTGCTCGTGGCGCGCGGCCGGGTCGACCTCGATGCGCGCGGCGGGGCCGACGCGCTCGCCGATCTCGGCGACGCGGCCGTCGACGCGCACCCAGCCCGCGGCGATCCAGTCGTCGGCCTCGCGGCGCGAGGCGAGGCCGAGGTCGCTCATGCGCTTGGACAGGCGCTCGCCCTCGGTCGGGTTGGTGCGCGGCGTCGGCGCCGGGCGGGGCGGGCGCGGGGCGTCGGCGTAGGGGAGGTCGTCGCGGCGCGCCGGCGCGCGCTCGAAGCGCGGCTGGGGCGAGGCCGGGCGCGCGGGCGCGCGCTTCGGGCCCGCCGGTCTGGCGTAGGCCTCGCCGGTCTGGAAGGCGCCGGCCTTGCCGGAGCGGGCGCCCGGATCGGCGCGTCTGGCTGGGCCCGGGCCTTCCGTCTTGAAGGAGGACGTGGGTTTGCCGGGGCCCGTGCCAGCCCGCTTGGCGGCGGGCTTGGCCGTGCCGCGGCCTGGGCCGCGCGCGTCGAAGCCGCCGCGCTCGCGCTCCTGCGCCTCGCGTTGCGCATCACGCTGCTGCTGGCGCTCGGTCCGCTCGGCCTGGGCCTGGGCGAGCGTCTGGCGCGGGCGCGACAGGCCCTTGCCGCGCAGCGGCGCGCGCGGCGCTGCGGCCGCGGTCTTGCCGGCGGCGGCCGGCTTCTTTTTGTCGAGTTTGAGAGTAGCCATCAGCGTCCGCGCAGAAAGAGCGCGTCGAGCTCGCGCATGGTCAATTGCCGCCAGGTCGGGCGGCCGTGGTTGCATTGGTCGGCGCGCTCGGTCGCCTCCATATCGCGCAAGAGCGCGTTCATCTCGTCGAGCGTGAGCTGACGGTTCGCGCGCACGGCGCCGTGGCAGGCCATGGTCGCGAGGATCTCGTGTTGGGCGCGCTCGATCGCCTGGCTCGCGTCGAACTGGGCGAGCTC
Source organism: Roseateles sp. (assembly GCA_019232985.1). The sequence goes on from JAFAMW010000002.1 coordinate 7,435, forward strand.
GGCGAGCACCTGGCGCGCGAGCGCGACGACGTCGCCGCCGGCCAGCGCGGCCGGGCGCGCGCGCACGGCGAGCATGCGCGCCGACAGCGGCGCGACGTCGAGGCCGAGGCGCTGCAGGTTCTCGGCCTGGGTCTCGGCGCAGGCGATCTCCTGCGGCGTCGCCGCGAAGGTCACCGGGATCAGCAGCGGCTGGGTCTCGATGCGGGCGGCGCCGAGGCTCAGCTTCAGGCGCTCGTAGACGACGCGTTCGTGCGCCGCGTGCATGTCGACGATCACGAGGCCCTGGGCGTTCTCGGCCAGGATGTACACGCCCTGGATCTGCGCGACCGCGCGGCCGAGCGGCCAGGCGCCGGCCGGCAGCGGGGCGGGGAGGGGCGGCGCCGCGCCGCCGAGCGCCTGCGGCAGCGGCCGGTCGTAGAGCTGGGCGACCTCGGCGAGCGCGAGGCTCGCCTGCTGTTGCGGCATCGGCTGAGGGCGCCAGGCCGCGGCGCCGCCGTGGGATTCCTCGGCGCGCGGCAGGCCGCCCGCCAGGGCCGGCGCCGGCGCGAACCAGGCAGGGGCGTTCGCGCCGCCCTCGGCCTCCGCAGCCGCCCGCGCACCCGGCATGCCCGCGGCCGCGCCGACCGCCGCGAGCGGCGCCGTGCCGGCCGCGCCCGCGCGCGACAGCGCGAGCGCGGCCTCGACCGCGCGCTGCACCTGCTGGTGCATCTCGCGGCCGTCGCGCAGCCGCACCTCGCTCTTGGTCGGATGCACGTTGACGTCGACGCGCTCGGGCGCGAGCTCGATGAACAGCACGTAGGCGGGCTGGCGCTGGCCGTGCAGCACGTCGTCGAAGGCCGCGCGGATCGCGTGCTGGATCACCTTGTCGCGTACGTAGCGGCCGTTCACGAACAGGTACTGCATGTCGGCGCGGCTGCGCGCGAGCTCGGGCAGGCCGACACGGCCCGTGATCGACAGCGGCCCCGCATGGTGGGCGACGGCGCGGCTGCCGGTCGCGAAGTCCTCGCCGAGCACCTCGGCGATGCGCTGCTCGAGCGGGGCGGCGCGCCACTGGTCGACGAGCTTGCCCTCGTGCCAGATCGCGAAGCCGACGTCGGGCCGCGCGAGCGCATGGCGGCGCACGGCCTCGACGCAATGGGCGAGCTCGGTCGCGTCGGTCTTGAGGAACTTGCGCCGCGCCGGCGTGTTGAAGAACAGCTCGCGCACCTCGACGCTGGTGCCGCGCGAGCGCGCCGCCGCGGCGATCTCGCCGGTGCGCGCGTCGAGCCGGTGGGCGTGGGCCGCGCCCTCGGTGCGGCTCAGCAGCGTGGTTTCGGACACCGAGGCGATCGCCGCGAGCGCCTCGCCGCGAAAGCCCATGGTCTCGACCGACTCGAGCTCGTCGAGCGTCGCGATCTTGCTCGTCGCGTGGCGCTTGAGCGCGAGCGGCATTTCCTCGGCCGGGATGCCGAGGCCGTCGTCCTCGACGATCACGGCGCGCACGCCGCCGGCCATCAGCTTGAGCTGGATCTGGGCGGCACCCGCGTCGAGCGCGTTGTCGACGAGTTCGCGCACGACGGAGGCCGGGCGCTCGACGACCTCGCCGGCCGCGATCTGGCTGACGAGCTCGTCAGGGAGCTCGCGGATCGGCCGGCGTTCCCGGGGCGCAACAAGGGCGCTTGTGACTTTCATCACGCGATTTTAGGTGGCCCGCCTGCCTATGATCGCGCCTTCGTTCGTCAAGACGTCCGAGGAGACCTCATGTCCAAGTTCCGCCCGACGCTGGCCCTGCTGGCCGCACTGGCCGGCTGCGCGATCGCGCACGCCGCCGAACCGACGCTGATGCTGCATCAGCCGACCCTGTCAAGGGACGCGATCGCCTTCGTCTACGGCGGCAATATCTGGGTCACCGACCGCCAGGGCAGCCAGCCGCGCCAGCTGACCCACGACGCGGGCAGCGACGTCCAGCCGCGCTTCTCGCCGGACGGGCGCTTCGTCGCCTATTCGGCCACGGTCGACGGCAATACCGACGTCTACGTGATCCCGACCGCCGGCGGCGCGCCGCGGCGCCTGACCTGGCACCCGGGCGTCGACATGGTCTGCGGCTGGAGCGCCGACGGCCAGCGCGTGCTGTTCGCCTCGGCGCGCGAGATCGGCAACAGCCGCGCGAGCCAGTTCTACGAGGTCCCGCGCGATGGCGGCCCCGAGAAGAAGCTCATGCAGGCGGTCGGCGTGACGGCGAGCTGGTCGGCCGACGGCAAGCGCCTCGCCTATATGCCGACGGGTCCGGCCTGGGCCGGCGCCTCGGGCTGGCGCCAGCACCGCGGCGGCGACACGCCGCCGATCTGGATCATCGACCCGGCGACGCCGGCGGCCCAGCAGCAATGGGACAAGGTGCCGCACGTGAACGCGTCGGACACCAATCCGCGCTGGTCGGGCAGCCAGGTCGTGTTCATCTCGGACCGTGCCGACGGCGCGGCCAATCTGTTCGCCTACGACACGGCGACGCATGCGCTGCGCCAGCTGACTCACGAAAAGGTCTGGGACGTGCGCTCGGCCGACGTCGACGGCGACACCGTGGTCTACGAGGTCGGCGGGCGCTTCAAGACCCTGAGCCTCGCCGGCGGACCGGAGCAGGAGCTGCCGGTCACGATCGGCGTCGACGGCCCGCAGACGCGCGTGCAGTGGAAGGACGCCGGCAAGGCGCTCACGCGCGCGGTGCTGTCGCCGACCGCGAAGCGCGTGCTCGTGACCGCGCGCGGCGAGGTCTTCAGCGTGCCGGTCAAGGACGGCTCGGTGCGCGACCTTACCAACACCGACGGCGTGCGCGAAAGCGACGCGCTGTGGAGCCCCGACGGCCAGCAGATCGCCTACCTGTCCGAGGCCGGGCAGGGCATGGCGCTGCACCACGTGCTGATGTTGCGCGACCAGGCCGGCCTCGACGCGCCGCGCACGATCGCGCTGCAGCAGCCCGGCTACTACTCGCTGCTCGCCTGGTCGCCCGAGGGCAAGACGCTCGTGCTCGCCGACAACCACCTGAACCTCTACGCGCTCGACATCGCGAGCGGCGCGCTCACGCATGTCGACGCCGCGGCGCGCCGGCTCGAGGACCAGCTCGGCGAGCGCGTGAGCTTCTCGCCCGACGGCCGCTACCTCGCCTACAGCGTGATCCAGGCCAACTACCTGAGCCAGGTGCGCGTGTTCGACCTCGCGACGAAGCAGGTCCACGATGTCAGCGACCCGCTCGTCTCGGCGACGGCGCCGGCCTTCTCGCCCAAGGGCGACCTGCTGTTCTTCGCGGCGTCGACGAACGCGGGCGTGGCCGACGCCTCGCTCGACATGTCGAGCAACGACCGCCCGCGCCGCGCGGGACTCTATGCGGCGGTGCTCGCGGCCGACGGCCGCTCGCCCGTCGCGCCCAAGGCCGGCGATGAAGAGCGCAAGCCCGACGACAAAAAGCCCGACGACAAAAAGGCAGACGACAAGAAGGCCGACGACAAGAAGGCGACCCGCATCGACTTCGACGGCCTCGCCGAGCGCGTCGTCGCGCTGCCGGTGGCCGAGCGCAACTACCAGGCGCTCGCCGTGGCCGGCGACGGCGCGCTGTTCTACCTCGACCGCGAGCAGCCCGGTGCGAGCGGGGGCAAGCCCGGTACGGAACCCGCGAGCGAGCTCTACCGCTTCGACTTCGAGGCGCGCAAGGCCAAGTCGGTCGCCGAAGACGTCGCCGACTTCAACCTCAGCGCCGACGGCAAGAAGCTGCTGCTGCTCGGCGCCCATGACAGCCTTCAGGTCGGCGACGCGGGCGAGAAGCCCGACGCGAAGCCGGTCGAGCTCGGCGGCCTGCGCATGCGCGTCGACCCGCGCCACGAATGGCGCCAGATCTTCGACGAGACCTGGTGGATGGAGCGCGAGTACTTCTACGACCCGAAGCTGCACGGCCTCGACGCGGCCGGCGTCTACGCGCGCTACCTGCCGCTGCTCGCGTCGGTGCAGCGCCGCGAGGACCTCAACGAGCTGCTCGTGAACATGATCGCCGAGTTCCAGGTCGGCCACGACCGCGTCGGCGGCGGCGACGTCTACCAGCCGACCCCCGTGCCGGTCGGCCTGCTCGGCGCCGACTTCGCGCCCGAGCAGGGCCGCCTGCGCATCACGCGCATCCTCGCGGGCGACCGCTTCAACCCCTTCCTCGCCGCGCCGCTCGCGCAGCCGGGGCTCGGCGTCAAGGTCGGGAACTTCCTGCTCGCGGTTAACGGCGTCGAGCTGCGTGGCGACCAGGGCAATCTGTTCGAGCAGCTCGCGAACACCGTCGGCCGGCAGGTCACGCTGACCGTCGCCGACGACGCCGCCGGCAAGAACCGCCGCCAGGTCGTCGTCGTGCCGGTCGCGAGCGAAGCCGCGCTGCGTCACTGGGACTGGCTCGAGCACAACCGCCGCTATGTCGACGCGCACAGCGGCGGCCGCATCGCCTACGTCTACATGCCGGACACCGCCGAGGACGGCTTCAACGCGTTCAACCGCATGTTCTTCGCCCAGGCGCAGAAGGACGCGCTGCTGCTCGACGAGCGCCGCAACGGTGGCGGCCAGGTCGCGAACTACGTGATCGAGACCCTGCACCGCAACTACCTGATGAGCGCGAAGGACCGCGACGGCCTGCTGCTCGACACGCCGACGGCCGGCATCTACGGCCCGAAGGCGATGCTGATCGACCAGGACGCGGGATCGGGCGGCGACATCATGCCCTACCTGTTCCGCAAGACCGGGCTCGGTCCGCTGATCGGCACGCGGACCTGGGGCGGCGTGATCGGCATCGCCGTGAACCCGAGCCTGATCGACGGCGGCGCGCTGACCGTGCCCTACGTGCGCCTGTTCTCGGCCGACCGCCACTGGGTCGTCGAGAACGAGGGCGTCGCGCCCGACGTCGAGGTCGAACTCGACCCGCGCGCGGTCAACGCCGGGCAGGACCCGCAGCTCGACGCCGCGATCGCGAACATCACGGCGCGCCTGAAGGACTGGCAGCCGGTGCGTGCGGCGACGCCGCCGGCGATCCCGACCGAGCTCGGCAAGTAACCGGCGCCGCGGCCGGGGAACGGCGGAGAGGACGGCGCGCGGACCCATAATCCCGCGCCATGGAAATCCTCGTCTCCGTTCTCCAGTTCGCGCTCCACGTCGACCAGCACCTGGCCGGCTTTGTCGCCGCCTACGGCCCCTGGATCTACGCCCTGCTGTTCCTCGTCGTGTTCGTCGAGACCGGCGTCGTCGTGATGCCGCTGCTGCCCGGCGACTCGCTGCTGTTCATCGTCGGCGCGCTGTGCGGCACCGGCGTGCTCGATCCCTGGGTCGCGGTCCCGACGCTCGTCGCTGCGGCGATCGCGGGCAACCAGAGCAACTACACGATCGGCCGCATCGTCGGCCCGCGCGTGTTCCAGTGGGAGCAGTCGCGCTGGTTCAACCGCCGCGCGTTCGACAATGCCCACGCGTTCTACGAGCGCTGGGGCGGCGTGACGATCGTGCTCGCGCGCTTCATGCCCTTCGTGCGCACCTTTGCCCCCTTCGTCGCGGGCGTCGCGGCGATGGGCCGCGCGCGCTTCACGCTCTACGACGTGACGGGCGGCCTGCTGTGGGTCGTCGGCGTGACGAGCCTGGGACTGGCCTTCGGCAACGTGCCCTGGGTCAAGGCGCATTTCGAATACATCGTCTGGGGCACGATCCTGGTTCCGGGCGTGATCGCGATCGTCGGCGGCCTGCGCTCGCGCGGCGCGAAGCCGGCGGGCAAGGCTGGCGCGTGAACGACGCGCGCGCGGCCGCCGATCCGGTCGCCGCGGCGGCGCGCACGGCGCCGGACTCGGCGCTCGCGCGCATGCGCCGGCCGCTTGCGCTGTGGTTCTGGGCGATGGTCGTCGGCGCGCTCGCCGCGGCCGTCACGACGGGCTTTCGCTACGCGCTGCGCGGCGTCGAATGGACGCTGACCCGGCATAGCGGCGAGCTCGTCTCGGTCGCGAAGGCGATCGCGCCGGGCGAGCGCCTGCTCGTGGGCGTGGCCGGCGCGCTCGCCGCCGGGCTCGTGCTGCGCTGGGGCCTGCGCTGGGCCGCGCGCGGGCCGGCCGGCGCCGCCAACCTCGACTACATCGACGCGGCGCGCCAGCAGCGCGTCGACCTCAACGACCGCGTAACCTGCGTGCGCGGCCTCGGCGCGATGCTGTCGATCGCGAGCGGCGCGTCGATCGGCCGCGAGGGGCCGATGATCCAGCTCGCGGCCTGGGGCTCGTCGCTGCTCGCGCGCGTGCTGCCGCTCGGCCACCAGGAGCGCGCGAGCCTGCTCGTCGGCGGCATCGCGGCCGGCATGGCCGCGGCCTACCACGCGCCGGTCGCCGGCGTCGTGTTCGTGCTCGAGCTCGCGCTCGGTTTCATGCAGGCGCGCGCCGTCGCGCCGGTGCTGATCGCCGCGGCGACCTCGGCGGGGCTGATCTACTGGTTCGTCGCGCCGACGCCGCTTTACACGGTCGCCACCGTCGCCGCGGTCACGCGCGCGCCGACGAGCCTCGGCCTCGCGCTGTGCGCGGGGGTGATCTTCGGCGCGATCGGCTGGGCCTTCCTGCACCTGCTCGAGCTCGCGCGCCGGGTGTTCGGGCGCGTCGCGTCGCCGGTCTGGCGGCTCGGCCTCGGCGGCCTGCTCGTCGGCCTCGCGTCGATGGCGGTGCCCGAGGTCTGGGGCAACGGCTACCCGCTCGTCGCCGACGCGCTCGGCGGCGCCCAGCCCTGGCAATGGCTGGTCGTGCTGCTCGTCGCGAAGGTGCTCGCGACGGCCGTGTCCTCGGGCAGCGGCGCGATCGGCGGCGTGTTCACGCCCTCGCTGTGCATCGGCGCGACCGGCGGCGCCGTGCTCGCCCAACTGGCCGTGCTGTGGCTGCCCGCCGGCCTCGTCGGCGACCCCCACGCGCTTGCGATCCTCGGCATGGCCGCCGTGCTCGCGGCCGTCACGCACGCGCCGCTGATGGCCATCGTGATGGTCATGGAGATGACCAACCAGTTCCAGCTGACCGTGCCGGCGATGCTCGCCTGCGGCGTCGCCTACGCGGTCAGCACGCAGTTCGGCGCCGAGCCGCTGTACGGCAACCCGATCGAGGCGCTCAGGTAGCCGTGCCCGGAGCACGGCCCCTCAGCTGAGCTTGCGGTGCCGCGCGAGCGGCGGGTTGCGCGCGAAGTAGCGCGCGATGCCGGTCGCGAGGGCGGCGACGAGCTGGTCCTGGTAGTCGGGGTCGCGCAGGTGCGACTCTTCGGTCGGGTTCGAGATGAACGCGGTCTCGACCAGGATGGACGGGATGTCGGGCGCCTTGAGCACCGCGAAGCCGGCCTGCTCGACCTCGCCCTTGTGCAGGCGGCCGACGCGGCCGATCTGCGTGAGCACGGCGTTGCCGAGCTTCATGCTGTCCTTGATCTGCGCGCTCGTGCTCATGTCGAGCATGGTGCGCAGCACGCTCGCGTCGCGCGTCGTCACGTTGTTGATGCCGCCGATCATGTCGGCCTTGTTCTCGTGGTCGGCGAGCCAGCGCGCGGCCGCGCTCGTGGCGCCGCCGTCGCTCAGGCAGAACACCGACGCGCCGCGCGCCTGCGGCGTGATGAACGCGTCGGCGTGGATCGACACGAACAGGTCGGCCTGGACGCGCTGGGCCTTGCGCACGCGCTCCTGCAGCGGCACGAAGAAGTCGGCGTCGCGCGTCATCATCACGCGGATGTTCGGGTTGCTTTGCAGCTCGTCGCGCAGCTTGAGGCCGATCTGCAGCACGACGTCCTTCTCGTGCAGGCCCGAGGGGCCCGTCGCGCCCGGGTCCTCGCCGCCATGGCCAGGGTCCAGCGCGATCACGATCAGGCGGTCGAGGCGCGCCTGCTCGACGGCCTTGAGCGGCGGCCGTGCGGGCGCGGCGGGTGTCGACGGCGCCGAGGCGGGGGCGGTGGCCACTCGCGGCGGCGCCGACGCGCCAGCCTGGGAGGAGGGCGCTGACGCCCCCTGGGCCGCCGACGCCGCGTCGATGCGGCCGATCAGCTCGCCGAGCGCGTCCTGGACCTCGCGCGCGGCCGCGCTCGAGCGCGGCAGGGCGTTGGCCGGCTGGACCTTCTCGTTGATCAGCGCGAGCAGCGGGTCGGCCTCGACGCGCGGGTAGAGGTCGAACACGAGCCGGTCGCGGTAGCTCGCGACCGGCGCGAGCGTGAAGATCTGCGGCGCGACGGCCTGTTTGAGGTCGAGCACGATGCGCACGACCTGCGGCGTGAACTGGCCGACGCGCACGCCCGCGATATACGGATCGTCGGGGCGGACCTTGCCGATCAGCTCGCGCAGCGGGTTGTCGAGCTGCAGGCCGTCGATGTCGATGACGAGCCGCGCGGGGCTGTCGAGCAGGCGGTGCGTGACGCTGAGCGGCCGGTCGGACTCGAGCGTCACGCGCGTGTACGCGTCGGCCGGCCAGACGCGCACGGCGACGATGCTCGGGCTCGCCGCGTCGGCGGCGCGCGCGCCGGGCAGGCGCAGCAGCAGCGCGAGGCTGCCCATGCTGCGCAGGGCCCGGCGACGCGAGGGGGCGCTGGGTTTCATTCTTCTCCTTCGAGCCCGCGCAGCAGCGCGACGCCGCGCGTGCTGTAGGCGTCGACGCGCACGCGGCGCGTGTCGTCGGGCAGGGCTTCGAGGTGCAGACCGAGGTCGGGCGGCGGCAGCACGCCGGCGGCCTTCTCGGGCCATTCGCTGAGCTTGAGGCCGGGCGCCGCGAACACGTCGCGAAAGCCGGCGTCCTCCCACTCGCGCGGGTCGTCGAAGCGGTAGAAATCGAAATGGCTCGCCGTGCCGAGGCCCGCGATCGCGTAGCTCTCGAGCACCGCGTAGCTCGGGCTCTTGACGCGGCCCGTGACGCCGAGCCCGCGCAGCAGGTGGCGCACGAAGCTCGTCTTGCCGGCGCCGAGCGCGCCGTGCAGTTCGATCGAGCAGTCCATCAGCCCCGGGCAGCGCGCGAGCTCGCGCGCGAAGCGCTCGCAGGCGGCCTCGTCGGGCCAGAGCAGTTGGCGGCTTTCTAGAATGGGCAAATGACTGGGCTTTCGCAAGCGATGGACAAGGCGGCGCTGCTCGCGCAGCTGCGCGCCTGGGGCGCTGAGCTGGGATTCTCACAGATCGGCGTGGCCGGCATCGAGCTCGGCGACGCCGAGGCCGAGCTGCAGGCCTGGCTCGACGCGGGCATGCACGGCGAGATGGCCTATATGGCGGCCCATGGCACGAAGCGCGCGCGCCCGGCCGAGCTCGTGCCGGGCACGCTCAGCGTGATCACGGCGCGCATGGACTACCTGCCGCGCGACACGCCGGCGGGCTGGCAGGCCGTCGAGTGGCAGCGGCTCGACGACCCGGCGCGCGCCCAGGTCTCGGTCTACGCGCGGGGCCGCGATTATCACAAGGTGCTGCGCACGCGCCTGCAACGCCTCGCCGACCGGCTCGCCGAGACGGTCGGCCCGTTCGGCCACCGCGTGTTCACCGACTCGGCGCCGGTGCTCGAGGTCGCGCTCGCGACGCGCAGCGGCATCGGCTGGCGCGGCAAGCACACGCTCGCGCTGCACCGCGACGGCGGCTCGATGTTCTTTCTCGGCGAGATCTTCGTCGACCTCGCGCTGCCGCCGACCGAAGCCCTGAGCGCCCATTGCGGCCAATGCTCGGCCTGCATCACCGTGTGCCCGACCCAGGCGATCGTCGCGCCCTACCGCGTCGACGCGCGGCGCTGCATCTCCTACCTGACGATCGAGCACGCCGGGGCGATCCCGCCCGAGCTGCGGCCGGCCTTCGGCAACCGCGTGTACGGCTGCGACGACTGCCAGCTCGCCTGCCCGTGGAACAAGTTCGCGACGCCGGCCCGGCTCGTCGACTTCGACGCGCGCCCCGAGCTCTCGGCCGGCGACCTGCTGCAGTTCTGGTCCTGGGACGAGGCCGAGTTTCTGCGCCGCCTCGAGGGCTCGGCGATGCGCCGCATCGGCCTGCAGCGCTGGCGCCGCAACCTCGCCGTCGTCAGCGGCAACGCGCTGCGCCGGCGCGCCGACGCGGCGCTGCTCGGCGTGCTGCACGCGGCGCTGCCGGGTGCCGATGCGCTCGTCGCCGAACATATCGAATGGGCGATCGCCCAGGCCGCGAGCCGAGCCGCGACCTGAGGGCTGGCTGAAGCCGAAACAGCCGGCAACAAGCACCGGCCCGGCCTGTGGCAGAGTGCGGGCGTGAATCTGGAGCGATCGATGGCCTTCTTCCCCAAGCGTATTTCCCCTCTCAAGACCCTGGTCGGCGCCGCCGCTCTGACGCTCGCGCTGTCCGCGCAGGCCGTGCGTTACCAGGGCCAGGACTTCCCCGACACCCTCGAGCTCGGCGGCAAGACCCTCGTGCTGTCGGGCATCGGCGAGCGCGCGGCCTACGGCTTCCACGGCTACTCGGCCGCGCTGTACATGACCAAGGTCGGCCGCACGCCCGACGAGATCTACGCGGTACCCGGCCCCAAACGCCTGGAGCTGCGCATCACGCTGTCGATCAAGTCGATCGACGCGGCCGAGTTCGAGAAGGCGATCGACAAGGGCGTCGGCCGCAACTGCAGCGAGGCCGAGAAGGCCGCGCTCGGCGACCGCGTCCAGCGCCTCAACGCGAACCTGCACCTGGTCGGCAGCGTCAAGAAGGGCGACGTGGTCCTGATCGAATACCTGCCCGAGCGCGGCACGACGCTGACCGTCAACGGCAAGGTTTACGGCCAGCCGGTGCCCGGCGGCGACCTCTACACGGCTTTTCTCAAGGTCTTCCTCGGCGAGAAGGTCAGCGACGAGCGCCTGCGCGCGGGCCTCCTGGGGCAGACCACGTACAAGGGCGCGCCGGTCTGAGCTAGGCTTGCGCCATCCCTTCTAGGAAATTGCCCATCATGCAGCGTCGCGACTGGCTGGTACACCTCGGGGCCGCGGGCCTGGGCCTGGGCGCGGGCGGGCTCGCCTGGGGCCAGGCGTTCCCCGGGCGCGGCACGGTGCGCCTGGTCGTGCCGTTCGCGCCGGGCGGCACGACCGACCTCGTCGCGCGCATCGTCGCCGACCGCATGAGCGGCCTGCTCGGCCAGACCGTCGTCGTCGACAACAAGGCCGGCGGCGGCGGCATCGTCGGCGCGGCCGACGTCGCGCGCGCGGCGCCCGACGGCTACGAGCTCGGCGTCGCGACGGTCTCGACCACGGCGACCAACCCCGCGATCAACCCGAACACGCCTTACAACCCGATCGCCGACTTCACCTACGTCACGAACATGGCGGCGACGCCGAACGTGATCGCCGTGCACCCGGGCTTTCCGGCGCGCGACTTCAAGGGCTTTGTCGCGGCGCTCAAGGCCGCGCCGGGCAAGTACAGCTACGGCAGCTCGGGCACGGGCGGCGTCGGCCATATGCAGATGGAGCTGTTCAAGAGCCTCGCGGGCCTGTTCGTGCTGCACATCCCCTACCGCGGCGCGGGCCCGGCGCTCAACGACGTCGTCGCCGGCCATGTGCCGATCATGTTCGACAACCTGCCGTCCTCGCTGCCCTTCATCAAGGAAAACCGGCTCGTGCCCATCGTCGTCGCGGCGCCCGAGCGGCTCGCCGTGCTGCCGAACGTGCCGACCTTCAAGGAGGTCGGCTTCGAGGCCGTGAACCGCATGGCCTATTACGGCATCTGCGGGCCCAGGAACCTGCCGCGCGACATCGTCGACAAGGTCTACGCGGCCGCGAAGAAGGCGCTCGAGCTGCCCGACGTGAAGAAGCGCATCGAGGACACGGGCTCGCTGGTCGTCGCGAACACCCCCGAACAGTTCACGGCCCAGGTCAAGGCCGAACTCGATGTCTACCGCCAGGTCGTCCAGAAGCAAAAGCTCAAGCTGGGCTGAGCCCGGACCGAGGACAGTGCCTGCGCACTGTCCGACGCCGGGCGAAGAGCCCGGCGTGTCCAGCACGCCAGGCCGGATGCTGGCCGAAAGCCTCGCGGGCGTCGCGCTGTTCCGCGAGTCGCTGTGGCTCGAGGACGGCCTCGCCGGCAACACGCTGGCCGCCTACGAGCGCGACCTGCGCCTGTTCGCGGCCTGGCTCGACGCGGAACAGGGCCGCACCCTCGACGCGTGCACCGAGGCCGACCTGCGCGCCTACGCCATCGCTCGCCACGCGGGCAGCCGCAGCACGAGCACGAACCGCCGCCTGAGCGTGTTCAAGCGCTACTTCCGCTGGGCGCTGCGCGAGCGCCGCGTCGACGCCGACCCGACGCTCAAGCTCGAGAGCGCGAAGCAGGGCCTGCGCAATATCAAGACGCTCACGCAGGGCCAGGTCGAGGCGCTGCTCGCCGCGCCCGACACCGGCACCGCGCTGGGCCTGCGCGACCGCGCGATGCTCGAGCTGATGTACGCGAGCGGCCTGCGCGTGAGCGAGTTGGTCGAGCTCGCGAGCGTCAACGTCGGCTTCAAGGAGGGCGTGCTGCGCGTGACGGGCAAGGGCAGCAAGGAGCGCCTCGTGCCCTTCGGCGAGGTCGCCCATGGCTGGCTCGTGCGCTATGTGCAGGACGCGCGCGCCGAGCTGCTCGGCGGCCGCGCCTGCGACGCGCTGTTCGTGACCGCGCGCGGCGAGGGCATGACGCGCCAGATGTTCTGGGTGATCGTCAGGAAATGCGCGCAGCTCGCCGGCATCACGGTGCCGCTGTCGCCGCACACGCTGCGCCACGCGTTCGCGACCCATCTGCTCAACCATGGCGCGGACCTGCGCGTGGTCCAGCTGCTGCTCGGCCACGCCGATCTGTCGACGACGCAGATCTACACCCACGTCGCGCGCGAGCGCCTGAAGACGCTTTACGCGGCGCACCATCCGCGGGCCTGAGCCCGCGATTCTTGCAAAAACCCGTTCCGCATTGGGGCGTCGGTGGCGGCGCCCCAACACATCCGCACCCCTGGGGTGCCCCCGCTTGTCACATTGTCGCGGGCTTTGCACGATGCCATACCTTTGACTATGGCTCCTGCACGTTTGCTCATGTTCAAGCCTCACCTGATTGCCACGGCCTGCCTGGCCCTGATCGCGACCGCCGCTTCCGCCCAGGACAAGCCTGCCGCCCCGTCCGACCAGCCGCAGGCGCTCGAGACCGTCGTCGTGACTTCGCAGAAGCGCGTCGAGGACGCGCGCAAGGTGCCGCTGAGCGTCAGCGCGATCGGCGGCGAGGCGCTCAAGAACAACCAGATCACCGACATCACCGACCTCACGCGCAACATCCCGAACGTCTCGTTCAGCAGCCAGGGCGGCCCGGGCCTGTCGACGATCGAGATCCGCGGCATCAGCTCGCAGGCCGGCTCGGCGACGGTCGGCGTCTACCTCGACGACGTCTCGCTGACGACGCGCAACCTCTACAGCCAGGGCACGGCCGAGCCGCGCTTCTTCGACCTCGCCGATGTCGAGGTGCTGCGTGGCCCGCAGGGCACGCTGTACGGCGCGAGCTCGCTCGGCGGCACGATCAAGTTCATCAGCAACCAGCCCGACCTGAAGACCTTCGGGGGCTCGGTCAAGACCACTCTTTCGGACACGCAGCACGGCGGCCTCAACTACGACGCCCAGGGCGTGCTCAACATCCCGCTGGTCAAGGGCCAGGCGGCGCTGCGCCTGGGCATCGAGCATGGTCACGACAGCGGCTACATCAACCAGGTCGACCAGAACACGCTGCAGACGACCGC
>JAFAMW010000021.1 GCA_019232985.1 Roseateles sp.
CTGGTTATTGATCACCAGGTGGACCGTGCCGCCGGTGTAGTAGCCGCGCGTCTGCGCCAGCGCCAGCGTTTCCATCACGACGCCCTGGCCGGCGAACGCGGCGTCGCCATGCACGATCACGGGCAGCACTTGCGCGCCGGCGTGGTCGCCGCGACGGTCCATGCGGGCCTTGGCCGAGCCTTCGACGACCGGATTGACGATCTCGAGGTGCGACGGGTTGAAGGCCAGCGACAGGTGCACCGGGCCGCCCGGCGTGGTGATGTCGCTCGAGAAACCCTGGTGGTACTTGACATCGCCCGCGGGCAGGTCTTCCGGCGCGGTGTGGTCGAATTCGGCGAACAAGTCCTTGGGCATCTTGCCCAGGGTGTTGACCAGCACGTTCAGCCGGCCGCGGTGGGCCATGCCGATGACCATCTCCTGCACGCCCTTCACGCCGGCGCGCTGCACGAGCTCGTCCATCGAGACGATGAAGCTCTCGCCGCCTTCGAGCGAGAACCGCTTCTGGCCGACGAATTTCGTGTGCAGGTAGCGCTCCAGGCCTTCGGAGGCGGTCAGGCGCTCGAGGATGTGCTTTTTCTGGTCGGCCGAGAACTGCGGCTTGCCGCGCGTCGACTCCAGACGCTCCTGCCACCAGCGCTTTTCGGCCGGCTCGGTGATGTGCATGATCTCGGCGCCGATGGTGCCGCAGTAGGTCTCGCGCAACGCCTGCAGGATCTCGCGCAGCGTCATGTTTTCGCTGCTGGAGAAATAGGTGTTCGTCGCCGAGAACGAAATGTCCATGTCGGCTTCGGTGAGATCGTAGAACGCCGGCTCGAGCTCGGCGATCTTCGGACGCTCGGTGCGCTTGAGCGGGTCGAGGTCGGCCCAGCGCGAACCGAGGAACCGGTAGGCGGCGATCAGCGACTGGACATGGACCTGCTTGCGCGCGATTGCCAGGTCGGCCGACGACGCCTTGACGGCGAACGCGTTGGCCTTGGCGCGCTGCGCGAAGGATTCGATCACGGGGGCGTGCGGGACGTCGCGCGCTTCCGAGCCGTCCACGGCGGGGACGTGCTGCAGCGCGTCGAAGTAGGCGCGCCAGGTATCCGGCACCGAGCCGGGGTTCTCGAGATAAGCCTCGTACAACTCCTCGACGTACGGCGCGTTACCGCCGAACAGGTAGGAGTTGGACCTGCTTTGCTCCATCATTTCGCTCACCTTTGACTCCGGTTTCCGGAGCTCCGATGGGTTGGACAACCTTCCGCGGCCCGGCTTTACCGGTTGGCGGATTGCGACCCGCCTTGCTGTTGGAAGCTCGCCAGCAAGGGGACACAGAAGGGCTTACAGAACTGTTCAGGAAGGGACTGTAGCACTTAGCCGGAACGCGTGCGTTCGCCGAACTGCCACGCAAGCATGGGTTTTCTCACGCCCTCGGGCGTCTCGCCGATGCGGCAAAGTGACGGTTGCATGTCTTCCCAGGTCATTCGACTCCACCTTTACGCGCCGGCCAAGCCCGACGAGAACGCGCCGTGCAATGGCTGCGGCGTGTGCTGCGCCGCCGAGCCGTGTCCGGTGGGCGTGCTCGTGAGCGGCCGCCGGTTCGGCGCCTGCAAAGCGCTGCTGTGGATCGACGGCGAGCAACGGTACCGCTGCGGACTGGCGGCGCAGCCGCGCCGCGTCCTGCCCCGGCTGCCCGAAGCCCTCGCGCCGCTCGTGCAGCGACTCGCGTTGCGCTGGATCTCGGCGGCCAGCGGTTGCGATAGCAGCATTGTGGTGGAGCGCCCGCAGGCGTCGCATCCTGCCGCGGACTTGGACCACGCCCCGCCGTCGGGCGGATAGCCGCCCGTTGCGGCCGGGCGGCGCAGCCGCCCATCGAAAGGTGCGCCGGCTTCAGCGCAGCGCGAGGCGCTCCCGCGCCACGGCGTACTCGGTCGCCAGCCGGTCGATCAGCGCCGCCGCCGGCACGACCTGCTTGATCGCGCCCACGCCTTGCCCCGCACCCCAGATGTCCTTCCAGGCCTTGGCCGCGCCGGCGCCGCCGAAGTTCATCTTGCTGGCATCGCTGGTGGGCAGGTTCTCCGGGTCGAGGCCGGCCGAGACGATGCTGCCGCGCAGGTAGTTGCCCAGCACGCCGGTGAACAGGTTCGAGTAGACGATGTCGTCGCTGGAGGACTCGACGATCATCTGCTTGTAGGCGTCGGGCGCGCGCGCCTCGTCGGTCGCGATGAAGGCCGAGCCGACGTACGCGAAATCCGCGCCCATCGCCTGTGCCGCGAGCACGCCGCTGCCCGTGGCGATGGCCCCCGACAAAGCGAGCGGGCCGTCGAACCACTGACGGATCTCCTGCACCAGCGCGAACGGGCTCTTGACCCCGGCATGCCCGCCGGCGCCCGCGGCGACGGCGATCAGGCCGTCGGCCCCCTTCTCGATCGCCTTGTGCGCGAAGGTGTCGTTGATGATGTCGTGCAGGACGATGCCGCCCCAGCCGTGGACGGCCTCGTTGACGTCAGTGCGCGCGCCCAGCGAGGTGATGACGATGGGCACCTTGTACTTGGCGCACAAGGCCATGTCGTGGTCGAGCCGGTCATTGCTCTTGTGCACGATCTGGTTGATCGCGAACGGTGCGGCCGGCGCATCGGGATGGGCGCGGTCGTGCGCGGCCAGCGCCTCGGTGATCTCGGCCAGCCACTCTTCGAGGAGTTCGGCCGGCCGGGCGTTGAGCGACGGCATCGAGCCGACGATGCCGGCCTTGCATTGCGCGATGACCAGCTTGGGATTGCTGATGATGAACAGCGGCGAGCCGATGACGGGCAGGCGCAGCTTGCGAAGCGCCGCGGGCAGCGAACGGGAATCCGACATCAGAAAGCCTCCAGGGGCATGGCCAGCACGCCGGCTGCGCCATCGACGATGCTGTCGCGCGCGCCTTGGGCGCGGCTGAGGATGTGGTCGCCATAGAAGCGCGCGGTGGCGATCTTGGCGGTCATGAACGCCGGGTCGACGCCGGCGGCGGCCTGTTCGGCCGCGGCCAGCAGCGCGCGCCCCATCTGCCAGCCGGCGACCAGGTTGCCGGCCAGCAGCAGGTAGGGCACCGAGCCCGCGAAGGCCGCGTTCGGCTCGGTCTTGGCACGAGCGGCGATGAATTCGACCGCGTCGACGAACGCCTGGCGCGCGGCGGTGAGGCGCACGGCGTAGGCGCGCGCGTCGGCGTTGGAGGACGCTGCTAGCGCGCGTTCGGTCGGCTCGATGCGCGCGGCGATGGCCTTGGCGGTGGTGCCGCCGTCGCGGGCCGTCTTGCGTCCGACGAAGTCGTTGGCCTGGATCGCCGTCGTCCCTTCGTAGATGGTCAGGATCTTCGCGTCGCGCAGGAACTGCGCGGCGCCGGTCTCCTCGATGAAGCCCATGCCGCCGTGCACCTGCACGCCGAGGCTCGCGACCTCGAGGCTCATCTCCGTCGAGTACGCCTTGACCAGCGGCACCATGAATTCATAGAAGGTCTGGTTCTCGGCGCGCACGGCGGCATCGGGATGCGCGTGCGCGGCGTCGAACGCGGCCGCGGCGACCAGCGCCATCGCCCGGCAAGCTTCGGTGTAGGCGCGCATGGTCATCAGCATGCGGCGCACGTCCGGGTGGTGGATGATGGGCGCGGCAGCGGCGACCGACCCGTCGACGGGACGCGACTGCACGCGGTCGCGCGCATATTCGACGGCCTTCTGGTAAGCCCGTTCGGCCAGCGCGATGCCCTGGATGCCGACCCCGAACCGCGCCGCGTTCATCATGATGAACATGTACTCGAGGCCGCGGTTCTCCTGGCCGACCAGATACCCGGTCGCGCCGCCGTGGTCGCCGAACTGCAGCACGCAGGTCGGGCTCGCCTTGATGCCCAGCTTGTGCTCGATGCTCACGCAATGCGCGTCGTTGCGCGCGCCGAGCGAGCCGTCCGCATTGACGAGGAACTTGGGGACGATGAACAGCGAGATGCCCTTCACGCCTTCGGGCGCGCCGGCGACCCGCGCCAGCACGAGATGGACGATGTTCTCGGCCATGTCGTGTTCGCCCCAGGTGATGAAGATCTTGGTGCCGAAGATCTTGTAGGTGCCGTCCGGCTGCGGCTCGGCGCGGGTGCGCACGAGCGACAGGTCGGAGCCGGCCTGCGGCTCGGTCAGGTTCATCGAGCCGGTCCAGCGGCCTTCGATCATCTTGGGCAGATAGGTGGCCTTCTGCTCGTCGGAGCCGGCCAGCAGCAGCGCTTCGATGGCGCCGTCGGTCAGCAACGGGCACAGCGCAAAGCTGAGGTTGGCCGAATTAACGATCTCGCCACAAGCAGCGCCTATGGTCTTGGGCAGGCCCTGGCCGCCGTAAGCCATGGGGTGCTGCAAGCCCTGCCAGCCGCCTTCGGCAAACTGGCGCCAGGCGTCCTTGAAGCCGGCCGTCGTGAAGACCTGGCCGTCCTTCCAGTACGAAGGCGCCTTGTCGCCTTCGAAGTTCAGCGGCGCGATCACGTTCTCGTTGAGCTTGGCGCTCTCGTCCAGCACCGCCTGTGCCGTCTCGATGCCGTAATCGGCGAAGTCGGCGATCTGCTCGGTCAGGGCCTGCAAGCCGGCCAGCTCCTGCATGTTGAAAATCATGTCCTTGACGGGCGCACGGTAGCTCATGTACTTCTCCAGGAATGTGAATAGCGAATTCGATCAGGCAAAACAAAGGCGCCGCGACTGCAATCCAGCCGGGGCGCCACGTTCAAGAGGGCCAGATCCTCAGATCAAAGGAATCAAAGGGCCTTGACCAGTTCGGGCACGGCGGTGAACAGGTCGGCTTCCAGGCTGTAGTCGGCCACGGCGAAGATCGGCGCTTCGGGGTCCTTGTTGATGGCCACGATGACCTTGGAGTCCTTCATGCCGGCCAGATGCTGGATGGCGCCGCTGATGCCGCAGGCGACATACAACTGCGGCGCCACGATCTTGCCGGTCTGGCCCACCTGCCAGTCGTTGGGGGCGTAGCCGGCGTCGACGGCGGCGCGGCTGGCACCCAGGGCGGCGCCCAGCTTGTCAGCCAAAGGCGTCAGCACTTCGTTGAACTTCTCGCTCGAGCCCAGGGCGCGGCCGCCGGACACGATGATCTTGGCGGCGGTCAACTCGGGGCGGTCGCTCTTGGTCACTTCGCGGCCGACAAAGCTGGACTTGCCGCTGTTGGCGACGGCGGCCACGCTTTCGACGGAGGCGCTGCCGCCAGTGGCTGCAGCGGCATCGAAGCCGGTGGTGCGCACGGTCAGCACCTTGACGGCGTCGGTCGACTGCACTGTGGCGATCGCATTGCCCGCATAGATGGGGCGCTCGAAGGTGTCGGCGCTCACGACCTTGGTGACGTCGCTGAGCTGGGCCACGTCGAGCAAGGCGGCAACGCGCGGAGCCACGTTCTTGCCCGAAGCGGTGGCGGGGAACAGCAGGTGGCTGTAGCCGGAAGCCAGGGCGATCACTTGCGCGGCCAGATTCTCGGCCAGGCCGTCGGCCAGGTCGGCGGCGTCGGCATGCAGCACCTTGGCAACGCCAGCCACCTGGGCGGCAGCGGCAGCGGCGGCGCCAGCGTTGTGGCCAGCCACCAGCACATGGACATCACCACCGGCTGCCGCAGCGGCAGTGACGGTATTCAGGGTCGCCGCCTTCAGCGAGGCGTTGTCGTGTTCAGCAATAACAAGAGCAGTCATTTCAATCTCCTGGTCGTGCATCGATTCGTCAATGCAACAAATATCTTGATCAAGCAGGGCCCAAGGATCCGGCTCCGCCGGGCCTTCGGGCCCGCCCCTTGAGGGGGCGCGCGCAGCGCGTAGGGGGTGGGTCAGATTACTTTCGCTTCGTTCTTCAGCTTGGCGACCAGGGTGGCCACATCGGGCACCTTGACGCCAGCACTGCGCTTGGGCGGCTCTTCGACCTTCAGGGTCTTGATGCGCGGCGCCACGTCCACGCCCAGGTCGGCGGGCTTGACCACGTCGAGCTGCTTCTTCTTGGCCTTCATGATGTTGGGCAGCGTCACGTAGCGCGGCTCGTTCAGGCGCAGGTCGGTGGTGACCACGGCCGGCAGCGTCAGCGACACGGTTTCCAGGCCGCCGTCGACTTCGCGGGTGACGGCCACCTTGCCGTCGGCCACTTCGACCTTGCTGGCGAAGGTGCCCTGGGGCATGGCGGTCAGGGCAGCCAGCATCTGGCCGGTCTGGTTGCAGTCGTCGTCAATGGCTTGCTTGCCCAGGATCACGAGGCTGGGCTGCTCCTTGTCGACCAGGGCCTTGAGCAGCTTGGCGACGGCCAGGGGCTGCAGCTCGAGGTCGGCCGGGGTCTCGACCAGGATGGCGCGATCGGCACCGATGGCCATCGCGGTGCGCAGGGTCTCCTGGCACTGGGCCACGCCGCAGGACACGGCGATCACTTCAGTGACCACGCCCTTTTCCTTCAGGCGCACGGCCTCTTCGACGGCGATTTCGTCAAACGGGTTCATCGACATCTTAACGTTGGCGATATCCACGCCCGTGCCGTCGCTCTTGACGCGCACCTTGACGTTGTAGTCCACGACGCGTTTGACAGGAACCAATACCTTCATCGAAGCTCTCCAGATCGAATTGACGTTAACGTTAATCGAGATTCTACGGGGCTCT